>CAYZCE010000006.1:0-12764 GCA_964476835.1 uncultured Rhodospirillaceae bacterium | reverse complement strand
GCCGCCCGCCCCGCCGCGACGGCGAGGGTTTCAAGAGCGACCGTCCCCGCAAGAGCTTCGGGGACCGCGATTCCCGTCCACCCCGCCGCGACGGCGGTTTCAAGAGCGACCGCCCGCGCAAGAGCTTCGGCGACAAGCCCTCCTACGACAAGAAGCGCTCGTTCGGCGACAAGCCGGCCTTCCGCAAGGAACAGCGCTTCGACGACCGCCCTGCCCGCACCTTTGACGATGCGGCGCCGCGCGACGACATCCGCCAGAAGCTGAAATCCGAGCGCCCCTCCTACGGCGCGCCGTCGGCGGCTTATCTTTACGGCGTGCATGCGGTATCGCAGGCGCTGCTGAACCCGGATCGCCGCAACAAGCGCCTCCTGTGCACCGAGAAGGGCTTTGAGTCCGTGCAGGAAGCATGGGAAGACGCCGAGGCCGAAGGCCGCACGCTCCCCGTCAAGACGCTCGTCGAGAAGGAAGATATCGACCGCCTGCTGCCGCGCGACGCGGTGCACCAGGACCTGCTGCTCGACACCCTGCCGCTCGAGGAAACCTACCTCGCCGACATCACGCTGCACGCGCCGGAAGGCTCGACCATCGTGGTGCTCGACCAGGTCACCGACCCGCATAACATCGGCGCGATCATGCGCTCGGCGGCGGCGTTCGGCGCAATCGCGGTCGTGGTGCAGACACTGCACGCGCCCGACATCACCGGCGTGCTGGCCAAGACGGCCTCCGGCGCGGTCGAGCATGTGCCGCTCGTGCGCGAAGTCAACCTGAGCCGCGCGCTCGAAAACCTCAAGAAGGCCGGCTTCTTCTGCATCGGCCTCGCCGAAGAAGGCAAGTCGACGCTCGCCAGCATGAAGCTCGCCGGCGGCAAGACCGCGCTGGTGCTGGGCGCCGAGGGCGACGGCCTGCGCCGCCTCGTGGCCGAGAACTGCGACGAACTGGCCAAGCTGCCCACGCAGGGCGCGATCGGCAGCCTCAACGTCTCGAACGCGGCAGCCGTCGCGCTTTATGAGATCGTAAGGGCCAAGAAATAAGGACAAGGAGAAAGACGCATGCCCGCCTGGTTGAAACCCATTCTCCTCAGCGTGCTGGTCCTCCTGCCTTCGGCGCTGCTGGTATTGACGATGGTCGACAACCATGCGCCGGTGCCTTACGCGTATTTCGTCGCGTGCCTTGTGCTGTCGCTGGCGGCCTTCGACTTCGCCACCGTCATCTTCATCGAGCAATACCGCACGCGGCTGAGCCGCCTGACCATCCCTGCCCTGCTGGCGACGATCTTCGTGATCCTGCTTTACGTGATCGCCTCGTCGCTCAACCGGTATTTCGAGCACCTCGGCTATGCCTATTTCACCGGCCCCGTGATGGTCGTGATGCTGCTGGTCTATACGGCGACGTTCCGCGAGAAGCACACGCTGCTGAAAGGCTATCTCGGGCTGAACGCGGCAGGCCTCGCCCTGCTCTGGGCGATGGGCAACGCCGACAAGGTCATGATGCCGTTTTGAAGAAATCGAGCAGGATGCGCGTGACCGCGTTGTCTTCCGACGGGGGCAGCGGTTCCTGTCCCGTGATCCAGTTATAAATGTCCGGGTCGCTGTTGTTCAGGAAGCGTGCGTAAATTTCCAGCTGCGCGCCGTCGAAGCCGGGCAATACCGTGTCGGCAAAACGGCCGAGCAGCAGGTCGATCTCGCGCGTGCCGCGATGCCAGCTGCGGAAGATGAGCTGCTTGCGGCGGATCGTGATATTGTCTTCGGTCTGCATAGCGGGTAGCATAGGACACACAACAAATTCATCAAGGGAAATCTGTGACGCGCCCCTTCGTCCTCGACCCGCTGTTCCAATCAACGAAATCGCTGCCCGGCGTGGGGCCGCGCATGCTGACGTTGCTCAAGACCGTGGCGGGCGAGAAGGTCGTCGACCTGCTCTGGCACCTGCCCGCCGGCATCATCGACCGCCGCTATGCGCCCAAGATCGCCGAGGCGCTGGCCGGACAAGTCGCGACGCTGACAGTCACCATTGACGAACACAGCCCGCCGCGCCGCCCCGGCCTGCCCTACCGCGTGCGCTGCCATGATGAGACGGGCGCGGTCGATCTCGTGTTCTTCAACGCGAAAGCCGACTGGCTGGCGGCACAGCTGCCGCCGGGCGACGACCGCGTCGTCAGCGGCAAGCTGGAGATGTACAACACCACGCTGCAAATGACCCACCCCGACCTCATTGCGCCGGTGCACGAACGCGCGCTGGTCGAGACGGTCGAGCCTGTCTACCCCCTCACCGCCGGCCTGACGCAGAAAATGGTGCAGAAGTTCATCCGCACCGCCGTCGCCAAGGCGCCCGCACTTGAGGAATGGCATGGTACGCCGCTGGTGCAGCAGCAACACTGGCCTGCGTGGGTGGATGCCGTGAAGACCGTACATACGCCGCAATCGGAGGCCGACCTCTCGCCCGAAACGCCGGCGCGGATGCGGCTGGCCTATGATGAGCTTCTCTCCAATCAGCTGACCATCGCGCTGGTGCGCCAGCAGCAGCAGTCGCTCAAGGGCCGCGCGCTGGCGGGCGACGATGCCTTGTTCCAGAAGGCGCTCGCGGCGCTGCCCTTCACGCTGACAGGTTCGCAATCGCGCGCCATCGACGACATCCGCAACGACATGAAGAGCCCCACGCGCATGCTGCGCCTGCTGCAGGGCGACGTCGGCAGCGGAAAGACGGCTGTGGCCTTCATGGCCATGGTGCACGCGATCGGCAGCGGCGGACAGGCGGCGATGATGGCGCCGACCGAGATCCTCGCCCGCCAGCACGAAGCCAACATCGCCCGCTTCGCCAAGGCCGCGGGGCTGAACGTGGTGACACTGACCGGCCGCGACAAAGGCAAGGCGCGCGAGAAGCTGCTGGCCGAGATCGCCGAAGGCCGCGCGCATATCGTCATCGGCACCCACGCGCTGTTCCAGGAGGACGTGGCGTTCCACGACCTCGCCTTCGTGGTTATCGACGAGCAGCACCGCTTCGGCGTGCACCAGCGGATGCAGCTGTCAAACAAGGGCAAGCTCTGCGATGTGCTGGTCATGACGGCGACGCCGATCCCGCGCACGCTGACGCTGACGGTCTACGGCGACATGGACGTGAGCCGTCTTGATGAAAAACCCGCCGGACGGCAACCCATCGACACGCGCCTGATCTCCAACGAGCGCGCGGACGAGGTGATGGAAGCGCTGCACCGCAAGATCGCCGAAAATGCGCGCGTCTATTGGGTCTGCCCGCTGGTGGAGGAGTCGGAAAAACTCGACCTCGCGGCCGCCGAGGAACGCCACCGCCAACTGCACATGCTGTTCGGCGACCGCGTCGGCCTGCTGCACGGGCGCATGAAGCCAACCGAGAAAGACGCGGTCATGGCCGCTTTTGCGAGCGGCGCTTATGATATTCTGGTGGCGACGACCATCGTCGAAGTCGGCATGGATGTGCCCGAGGCGACGGTGATGGTCATCGAACATGCCGAACGCTTCGGCCTCGCCCAGCTGCACCAGTTGCGCGGGCGCATTGGGCGCGGGAGCGGCAAGTCGACCTGCCTGTTGCTCTATAACCCGCAGTCGGGTGAGATTGCGCGCAAGCGCCTCTCCACCATCCGCGACACCGAAGACGGCTTCATCATCGCGGAAGAAGACCTGAAGCTGCGCGGCGCCGGCGAAATGCTCGGCACGCGCCAGAGCGGCCTGCCGGAGTTCCGCCTTGCCAATGCCGCGGCGCATGGCGACCTCATCAAGATGGCGCACGACGATGCGCGGCTGATATTGGAGAAAGACCCGCAATTGCTGTCGCCGCGCGGCACGGCGCTGCGGACGCTGCTGTACCTGTTCGAGCGGGATACGGCGATCAAGTACCTGAGATCGGGCTAATAAATCAGCGCGTCTGCTGCTGCACGACCTGCAACAGCACGTCATGCGGCTTGAGGTTGGCGGGCGCGAGGACGTCGTTGGTCACCCGCACGACGCGCTGCTTGATCGCCGCGATGTCGGCAACGCCATTCTTCGTAAGGCCGAAACCCGAGCCGAGCGCACCATAGAGGTCTTGGATATAAGCGTCGATCAGGCGGGGCTGGAAGGCCTCGAAATCGCGCTTCTGCTCATACGGCACTTCCAGCGTCATCGCCACGCTCAACTGCTGCGTCAGGCCTTTTTCGGTGATGATCGGCAAGGTCACGCTCTGCATGTCGATGTAGGCGTACATCGGGTGCTTGCCTTCGCTGCTGCCTTCGGAAGTCGAGGCCGCGGGAGACTCGCCGCCCTCTTCCTCTGCATGCACGGCAGGCGCCAGGCAGGCGAGGAAGAACAGGATGAGGAAAAGGAAGGAAAAACGCTTCATGTTCACACCGCCGCCGCTGCCGCCAATGCGCTGCTCTTGCGCGAATAGGCGAAATAAATGACCAGCCCCGCCGCCAGCCACAGGACGAAGCGCAGGTGCGTGATGAACGGCAGGAACCAGACCAACGCGCCGCACGACAATACGCCGAGCACCGGCAGCAGGATGCCGAAAGGCGCCTTGAACGGGCGCGGCAGGTCAGGCTGGGTCTTGCGCAGCACGATGACTCCGCCGCAGACCAGTACGAAGGCGACCAGCGTGCCGATGTTGACGAGTTCCGCCAGCACGCCAAGCGGCAGGCATCCCGCCGCGATCGCGATCGCAACGCCGCAGGCGACGGTGTTCTTGACGGGCGTATGCGTCTCCGCATTGACGTCGGAGAAGAAAGACGGCAGCAGGCCGTCGATCGACATCGCCATCAGGATGCGCGTGAGGCCATAGTAGAGCACCAGCATGACCGTCGTCAGGCCCGCGATCACGCCGGTCGCCACCAGCGCCGACGCCCAGTTGACGCCGACCAGCTGCAGCGCATGGGCGACAGGCGACGAGACGTTGAGCTGCGTATACGGCACGATGCCGGTCAGCAGGCCGGAAACGAGGATGTAGATGAGCGTGCAGAACACCAGCGCCACGAGGATGCCGAAGGGCACGTCGTGCTGCGGGCGCTCGGCCTCTTCCACCGCGGTGGAAACGGCGTCGAAGCCGACATAGGCGAAGAACACCAGCGACGCCCCCGCCAGCACGCCGACCGTATGGCCGTCAGGCAGGGTCGAGAACCAGCCGAACGGGACGAACGGCGACCAGTTGGCGGGATGGATGTTGAACGCCGCGACGGCCACGAAAACCGCGATGGCGAGCAGCTTGATGAAGACCATGACTTCATTCAGGCGCGCGCTCTGCTTGACGCCGCGCACCAAAAGCGCGGTAAGGACGAGCACGATGGCCGCCGCCGGCACGTTGAACAGCCCGCCCGCCTCCGGCCCCTTGGTCAGGGCGTCCGGCAGGCCGAGGCCGATAGCGGTCAGCGCGTTGTTGAAATAGCCCGACCAGCCGTTGGCGACGGCCGCGACACTGACGCCGTATTCGAGCACAAGGTCCCAGCCGATGATCCACGCCACCAGTTCGCCGAAAGCCGCATAGGAATAGCCGTAGGCGCTGCCGCAGCCGCCGATGGCGGCTGAAAGCTCGGCGTAGGACAACGCCGCAAAGGCGCAGGCCAGTCCGGCAATGATGAAGGAAAGCACGACCGCCGGCCCCGCCTGGGTCGCCGCGGCGACGCCGGTGAGGACGAAGATGCCGGTGCCGATGATCGCGCCCACGCCCATGAAGGTGAGGTCCCACGCGTTCAGGCACTTTTTGAGGCCGTGGGTCGGCTCGCAGAAAGTGACGTTTTTCTTGCGGATCAGCTGGTCGATGAAACTCATGGCGGAAATCCCGTCTCTGCGGTTGCAAAAAAGCCTATACTTCTTATTATAGTGTAGCCGACGCCCGATGCAAACAGGATTCAAGCCATGATCGACTTCGATTTCAAGGACAAGACCCAGTTCTACCAGACGATCGCCGGTATCTCCGGGTTCACCGTCATCTTCATCGGCTGCGTCATCGTGATGGCGCCGTTCTTCCCCGCCATCCTGCTCGCGACGATCCTGTCGCTGGCGACATGGCCGGCGTTCAGCTGGCTCAACAAGCGCCTTCAGGGCCGCACCGCGCTGGCGGCGACCCTGATGACCTGCCTGCTGGCGGCCTGCTTCATCGTCCCGCTCGTCTTCATCGGCACCAGCATCACCGACAACTTCAGCAAGGTTTACGATGCGCTGCAGGGCAGCCTGCAGAACAACACCGACGCCGCCTCGAAGATGCTGCTCAGCATTCCCTACGCCGGCCCGTACCTTGAACACTACTGGGCGCTGCTTGCCGCCGACAAGGAACACCTCAGCCGCATGCTGCAGGAATACGTCGGGCCGACGTCGCAGAAGCTCATCAGCCTCGGCACCGGCGTCGGGCGCGGCCTTTTGGATATCACGCTCGGCGTGCTGATCTCGTACTTCTTCTTCCGCTACGGCACCCACGCGGCGGTGCGCGTGCGCAACCTGATCGAGAATTTCGGCGGCGCGCGCGGCCGCCACTTACTGGAAGTCGGCAAGAACACGCTGATCGGCGTGGTCTACGGCATCCTCGGCACCGCCGTCGCGCAAGGCGCGCTGGCCGCCATCGGTTTCTGGGCGGCGCATGTGCCGGGCGCGACCTTCCTCGGCCTCATGACCTTCTTCCTCTCCTTCATCCCGATGGGCCCGCCGCTGCTCTGGGTGCCGGCGGTCTTCTGGCTCTATACGCAGGGCGACACCAGCTGGGCGCTGTTCCTTGCGGCGTGGGGCATCCTCGTCATCTCCTCGGTCGACAACTTCCTTAAGCCCTACTTCATCAGCCTGGGCAGCGACCTGCCGCTGCTGCTCGTCCTGCTCGGCATCTTGGGCGGGGTGATGGCGTTCGGCTTCATCGGCATCTTCCTCGGCCCCACCATCCTCGCCGTCGCCTTCAGCCTGATCATCGAGTGGAGCGCCACGCGGGAGCGCCAGCCGTGAGCGAACGGCGCTTCGCCAAGGCCGCCCTCCTCGCGCTTGTCCTGGCCGTCGCCGGCATGAGCTGGCACGACCTGCATCGCGAGACGGTGGAGGACACTAGCGTCGTTTCCGGCTATTACGCTGCCACAGACGCGACCCCCGTCTCGATCCCCGACGACAGCCAGCCGGTGATCATCCTGCAGGGCAGCTTCGCGGGCGGGCGTTTCACCCACCAGGGACTGGAGCCTTTCACCCTCGCGCAGCGGCAAGTCAACCTGCTCTTCCGCCTTGATGCCGCGAGTCTGCACGCGCCCGCCCCCGTGCTGGCGCAAATGGACAAGACCCTCAAGGGCTGGGGGGATAAAGGCTCCTCCGTCGCCATCCTGTTCCTCGAGGCGCCCGCAGGCGAGGCACTGACCGGCTTTATCGCCGCCCTGCGCCGCCATTTCGAGCAAGACCCGCATACGGTGATCCCCGTCGCGCCGGCAGCAGGCAATATCGAAACCGCGTCCGCCGTCGCTTACAGGCTCGACACTGCGGCGCTGCCCGGCGGCTTCATGGACAAGATCGCGCGCGCACACCGCCCCTTCATGCTGATCCTGCCGCCCGGCACGGAGGAAGCCGCCATCGACGGCCGCGCGCTGCGCAAGGATCGCCTCTACCTCGGCGGCTACGTCACCATTGACCCTGCCGCGCCACCCGTACGGCAGGAACACCACATCGGCCTCTGGCCGGCATTCTGACAGGGAGATATCCATGACGCTCAAGGTTGGAGACAAGGCACCTGCCTTCAAAGGAGAGACCGCCGACGGCCCGATCAAGCTCGCCGACCTCAAGGGCGCGCCCTTCGTGCTCTACTTCTATCCGAAAGACGACACGCCCGGCTGCACCAAGGAAGCCTGTTCCTTCCGCGACAACCTGCCGCGCTTCAAACGCGCCGGGGCGCAGATTTTCGGTGTATCGAAGGACGATCTCAAATCGCACGCGAAGTTCGCGGAGAAATACGAACTGCCCTTCACCCTCATTTCGGATGTCGACGGCAGCATCTGCGAATCGTTCGGTGTCTGGGTCGAAAAATCCATGTACGGCAAAAAATACATGGGGATAGAGCGCACAACGTACCTGATTGATCAGGCCGGCATCATCCGCGAGATCTGGAGCAAAGTGAAGGTTGATGGGCACGCCGAGGAAGTACTCGCGGCTATAAAATCATTATAAAACATAACGATAAAAGTAAATTCCTCAGGTAAAGATTCAACTTGCAGACTCGCGGCGGTTATGCAATCCTGTGGGTACTTTCCGAATCACGGTGCTTTTCTCTTGATTTTTGAATCAAGTAGGCTTGTAGTATCGAGTATCGGTTAAAACAGAATTCGAGATTGGCCGGGTCTTCGGATCCCGCCAGGGTAATCAAGCAGGAAGCTAAACTCCCCTGAACCCCCCAAACCCCACTTGGTTACCCGAATACAACCCCCGTCCTCCCCCGGACGGGGGTTTTTCTTGATCAGGGCTTGGCCGGGCTTCTCAGTGATGCGGCATAGGCATTGAAGGTTCCTGAAAGACCGCGGGAAGCATCAAAATCCAGCATGTTTTCCCCTTAAATTGATCTGCCTCAATTACCTAACAATATGGTTAACGCTGACTTAAGCAACTGCCCCGCCAGCAACCGACAAAAACCGATAAATTTCTTGACATAGTGGGCTGAATGTCTATATTGCCCTTTCTCGACGTGGTCTGCGGCGGAATCATCTGCGCGGGCGCGTTGCACGAAACACTTGAAAACGAACGGTAATAACTATGTACGCAGTCATTAAAACCGGTGGTAAGCAGTATCGCGTCGCGAAGAACGATATCATCGAAGTCGAAAAGCTGGACGTCGCTATCGGCGGCTCGGTCACGCTGGATGAAGTCCTCCTCGTCGGCGAAGCGGGTTCCGCCAAGATCGGCTCCCCCACCGTTGCAGGCGCCAGCGTCAAGGCTGAAGTGCTGAACCAGAAGAAGGATGACAAGATCATCGTCTTCAAGAAGAAGCGCCGCCAGAACTACCGCCGCAAGAACGGCCATCGTCAGAACCTCACCGTTCTGAAGATCACGGACATCAAGGGTTAATCTAGGATCTAGGAGAATATACAATGGCTCACCATAAAAGCGGCGGCTCATCGCGTAACGGTCGCGACTCTCACAGCCAGCGCCTCGGCGTGAAGCGCTACGGCGGCGAATTCGTCCTCGCAGGCAACATCATCGTTCGCCAGCGCGGCACCGAATTCCACCCCGGCAAGTTCATCGGCATCGGCAAGGACCACACCCTCTTCGCGAAGGTGAACGGCACCGTCAAGTTCCACAGCGGCCTCAAGGGCCGCCAGTACGTGTCGATCCTTCCCGAGACGGAAGAAGCGGCTGCGTAACGCTCTCCTGATAAGAATACAAAAGGCGGGGAAACACTCTCCGCCTTTTTGTTTGGTGAAAAAATGAAGTTCCTCGACGAAGCGAAGATCTATCTCGAAAGCGGAAAAGGCGGCCCCGGCGCCGTCGCGTTCCGCCGCGAGAAATACGTCGACCAAGGCGGCCCCGACGGCGGCAACGGCGGCCGCGGCGGCCACATCATCTTCGAATGCGTCGAGAACCTCAACACGCTGATCGACTTCCGCTACGCCCAGCACTTCCGCGCCGAGAGCGGCAACCACGGCTCCGGCGCCAACCGCACCGGCGCGGACGGCAAGGACCTCATCATCAAGGTGCCCGTCGGCACCGTCATCCTCTCGGAAGACAAGGAAACCGTGCTGGCCGACATGACGCAGGCGGGCGAGCGCATGATGTTCCTCAAGGGCGGCGACGGCGGTTTCGGCAACGCGCACTTCAAGTCCTCCACCAACCGCGCGCCGCGCAAGTCGCTGCCGGGCTGGCCGGGCGAAGAACGCGCGATCTGGCTGCGCCTCAAGCTCATCGCCGACGCGGGCGTCATCGGCCTGCCCAACGCGGGCAAGTCGACGTTCCTCTCGGTCGTCAGCCGCGCGCGCCCGAAGGTCGCGGATTATCCCTTTACCACGCTGCAGCCCAACCTCGGCGTCGTCTATGTGCACCAGCAGGAATTCGTATTGGCCGACATCCCCGGCCTCATCGAGGGCGCGCACCTCGGCCACGGCCTCGGCACGCGCTTCCTCGGCCACGTCGAGCGCAGCGGCGCCCTGCTCCACCTCGTCGACGGCACGCAGGACGACGTCGTCGGCGCCTACAAGACCATCCGCAACGAATTGAAAAAGTACGGCGGCGGCCTCGCCAAGAAGCCCGAAGTCATCGTCATCACCAAGGCCGACGCCCTCGGCCCCGAGCTGGCAGAAGACCAGCGGAACACCCTCTCCAAGGCCATCCGCAAGAAAGTCCACGTCATCTCCGCGATCAGCGGCGACGGCGTCGAGAAAGTGCTCGGCGAACTCTGGAAGCATATCGAGAAAAAGCGCGCGAAAGAAAAGGCCGACGCCCCCGCCGCTGCTTACGCCGACACTGTTTTTGACGAGGAGTGATCCCGCCATGAAACGCATCGAACACGCCATCGAGAGCATCCTCTTCGCAAGCCGCTGGCTGATGGTGCCGGTGTATCTCGGGCTGGCGGCTTGCCTGCTGGCGCTGGTCTACACGTTCGGGCTGGAGATCGTGCACACCTTCTCGTCGCTCAACACGCTGACGCAGCATGACGTGGTGCTGGCGATTTTGTCGCTGATCGACTTGTCGCTGGCGGGCAACCTGGTGCTGATCGTGATTTATTCGGGGTACGAGAACTTCGTCTCCAAGCTCGACGCGGGCGACGCGAAGGACTGGCCGGACTGGAAAGGCTCGGTCGATTTCTCCAAGCTGAAGCTCAAGCTCATCGCCTCCATCGTCGCGATCTCGGCGATCCACCTGCTCAAGGTCTTCATGGATATCGGGCAGCTGCCGCAGGCGCAGGTGGCCTTGCTCATCTGCATCCACCTTACCTTCGTCGTCTCGGGCGTCATGCTCGCCCTGATGGACCGCGTCTCGGGCGGCAGCAAGAAGCCAAAGAAGGAAGACCGGCACGGCTAAGGCGGTTTGCCCAGCCCCCCCCCCCGGCTATTTATCTCATTTTTTTCAATATTATAGAAAATAGTTGACGCGCCGATGTCTTTACTGTAGGTTATTTTCATAACTTAAAAACCGATATTACAGGAGATACCCATGAAAAACGTCTTTAATACCGTCGCCAAGTTCGCCGATCGCGCGCTCGATGTTGTAACCTCGCAGATCGCGACCGGCGCCTTCCTGCTCGGCGCAACGGCTGCGGTTGTTCTCTGCCCTGCCCTTCTGCCGATCGTTGCTGAAGTAGGCCTCGGCCTCGCCAGCGCCAGTGTCGTCAAGATCAGCATCGACGCCGCGAAGAAAAAGCAACAGACGCCGACCGCGTAAATCCAAAACAGTTCTTCAGAACGACAAATGGACACGGATGGCCTCCGTGTCCATTTGCGTTACGGCTAGAAATATATGTGACGAAAAATCTTATAGAAAACCATTTGACGCACAGCCTAGGGGCAACTAAGGTTGCGTCATATGTAAACATTATTACTTCTGGAGATTTCCCAATGAGCCTCAAAAAAGTATTCAATACCCTCGCAAATCCCGTTGAAAAAGCGGTTGTCTGGGCTTTCGGCGACGAGACTTCGCCCGCTAAGGCAGCGAGCACATCGGCAGTCCTCACAGGTGCGGCATTGCTGTTGGGCGTAGCCAGCGGCGTCGGCGGCTTTATCGGGTACTTCTTCATCATGATGGGCGTGCAATACGCCGGTAAAGGCGTCGCCGACGTCTGCAAGAAGCACCTCGAAAGCCAGCAAACGCCGAAACCCTAAGCGGGGATGACAAGTGCCAAGAGGCTGGCGTATGATCGTCTCTCATCACAAGGGAGACGATCATGGCCCGCACCGATACCGCGCCGCAAACCAAGTTCCGCAAAGACTACAAAGCGCCCGATTTCAAGATCGCGCATATCGACCTGACGTTCGATATCCACGCGGGCACCACGACGGTCACCGCGAAGACCCAGTTCACGCGCGTCAATCCGGCGGCGAAGAACCTGGTGCTCGACGGGCAGAACCTTAAGCTCAAGTCCGTCGCGATCAACGGCGAGAAACTCTCGGCGAACGCTTATGTGGCGGATGACGACACGCTGACCGTCGCCAACGTGCCGGATACATTCACCCTCGAAGTCGTCACCGACATCCATCCCGAGCAGAACACCGCGCTCGAAGGCCTCTACAGCTCGGGCGGCAATTACTGCACGCAGTGCGAGCCGGAAGGTTTCCGCAAGATCACCTACTACCTCGACCATCCAGACGTGATGACCACTTTCACCACGCGCATCGAGGCGGATAAAAAGGCCTGCCCCATCCTGCTCGGCAACGGCAACTGCACGTCGAAGGGCGAGTTGCCCGGCGGCCGCCACTTCGCGGTGTGGGAAGACCCGTTTGTCAAGCCCTCCTACCTCTTCGCGCTGGTCGCGGGCGACCTCGCGCATATCCACGACACCTTCACAACACTGTCGGGCCGCAAGGTCGACCTTTATATCTACGTCAACCACGGCAACGCGGACAAATGCGGCCATGCCATGGAATCGCTGAAAAACGCGATGAAATGGGACGAACAGACCTACGGCCGCGAATACGACCTCGACATCTTCATGATCGTCGCCGTCAACGACTTCAACTTCGGCGCGATGGAGAACAAGTCGCTCAACATCTTCAACTCCCGCCTCGTGCTGGCCAAGCCGGAAACGGCGACCGATGCCGACTACCTCGCGATCGAAGGCGTCGTCGCGCACGAATACTTCCACAACTGGACGGGCAACCGCAT
>CAYZCE010000005.1:0-78818 GCA_964476835.1 uncultured Rhodospirillaceae bacterium | reverse complement strand
TGATCGCGTCGATGGCCAGCGCGGTCTTGCCGGTCTGGCGGTCGCCGATGATCAGTTCGCGCTGGCCGCGGCCGATCGGCACGAGGGCGTCGAGCGCCTTGATGCCGGTCTGCATCGGTTCATGCACGGATTTGCGGGCGATGATGCCGGGTGCCTTGACGTCGACGCGCTTGATCTCGGTGGCCTTGATGGGGCCCTTGCCGTCGATCGGGTTGCCCAGCGCGTCAATGACGCGGCCCAGCAGGCCCTTGCCGACGGGGACGGAAACGATCTCGCCGGTCTGGCGCACGACGTCGCCTTCCTTGATGTCGCGGTCATCGCCGAAGATGACCACGCCGACGTTGTCGGTTTCGAGGTTGAGGGCCATGCCCTTTACGCCGCCCGAGAACTCGACCATTTCGCCGGCCTTGACCTTGTCGAGGCCGTAGATGCGGGCGACGCCGTCACCGACGGAGACAACCTGTCCGACTTCAGCCACATCGGCTTCGGTGCCGAAGCTGGCGATCTGGTCTTTCAGGATGGAGGAAATTTCAGCGGCGCGGATTTCCATGATTAAGCTACCTCTTTTGCGTTGGAATTTTTGAGTGCGCGTTTCAGGCGGGAAAGTTTTGCCTGAACCGAGCTGTCGATTTGTTGCGAGCCGATCTGCACGACCAGACCGCCCATGATGGCGGGGTCGAGCGACAGCTCGACCTTGACGGTGACGCCGAGCGATTTCTTGAGCGCGGCGGCGAGCGCGGTGACTTGCGCGGCGTCGAGTTCATGCGCAGCGGTGACATGCGCGGTGACTTCGCCCTTGTGCGCGGCGATGCGCGACTGCACGGCGGCGATCACGCCCGGCAGCACGCCCAGGCGGCGCTTCATGGCGAGCGTGCCGAGCAGCTTTTGCGTGAGGGCGCTGAGCGACGCCTTGCCGGCGAGCGCGGTGACGGCCGCGGCCTGGTCGGCGCGCTGCATGGTCACGTTCGCGATGAATTTGGTGAAATCCTCCGACGCGGCAAGCATGCCGGAGAGGGCCTGGAAGTCCGTGGCGACGCGATCGATCTGGCCTTGTTCTTCCGCGAGGGAGAAGAAGGCCTGAGCGTAGCGGCGGGCGATGTCCTGTTGTCCTATTTGCATGGCACTCGATTTAGCATACCCGTTATTGCAGATGCAACTTGATTTTGGCCAGAATTCCGTCGGCCGTCTCATCCGCGGCGAAGACCTCCAAAAGCTGGTCGTCCGGCGTCATCAGGTAGATGTAAGCCGAGTGGTCGACGCCGTAATCCGCACCCATGTCCATGCCTTCGTGGCCTGCATGCGCCGGAGCCGGATCGGGGCGCTTGGCGGCATAGACTTTATAGGCGTTTTCAACAGCCTTGATCTGCTCTTCAGAGCCGGTCAGGCCGACGATTACCGGGCTGAATTTCGACGTATAGTCGGCCATCGCCGCCGGGGTGTCGCGGGTGGGATCGACGGTGATGAACAGGGGCACCAGCTTGTCGCCCTTGGGGTCGTAAGACTGCATCAGGGCCGCCAGCTTGGAGAGGCCCGCCGGGCAGATGTCGGGGCAATGCGTGAAGCCGAAAAACACCAGCTTGTACTTGCCCGGCCACGATTTTTCGGTGACGGGCTTGCCGGTTTCGTCAATCAGCGAGAAGGCGCCGCCCGGTTGCACGCCAGCGACTTGGGGCACAGCCGCATTTGCCGTTTCCGGCATCGGCGGGACGCCTGCAAGATCAGGCGCCGGCACAGCCGTCGGCGCGACCGGGGCGGACGTCACGGGAACAGAGGCTATCGGTGACGGCGTCTGGTGTGCGGGTTTCAGGAACAGGTAAGCGCCGATCAGGCACAACACCACAACCACGATCGCAAAAGACACCTTGGATTTCATGCCAGCCTCCGTTGAATTGTTCCGGCAGGACAAGGGGTAAGCCGCCCTTCCCGCCCGGTTTTTGTCAGCGGCACTATAGGAACAATCGAACACAGGTTCAACCTCGAATCTTGCGCTCGAAATTTAATATGAAAATCAATAAGACGCACCTTTATATAAAATACAAGACAAATTAATCCATCTTTAACGCGTTCTTTGATATACTTATAATATTATTAAAGCGGCTGTTGGGCCGCGGGGGACGTGAAGATGCAAAAGCAAAAACATGCCGGCTCCGCTCTCACCCGCAAGCAGCAGATCGGCGCCTACAGAAAAGAATAAGCGCGCAAAAATAAGCGTGATTGAAAAACCAAGAGAAAACACATAAAACAAACGAGACGAAGCGCATTCATACCGGGGACCTTATTATGTCATTGCATTCTCGCCGATCCGCTGCACGCGGCTTTACGCTGATCGAAATGGCCATCGTCATGGCGATCGTCTCCGTGCTGGTCGCCAGCGCGCTCGGCGCTTACAAGGTGCAGGTCGCCAAGCAATACCGCGACACCACCATCGCCCGCATCCAGAAGATTCAGGACACGCTGGCGACTTACAAATCGCAGAACAGCCGCATCCCCTGCGCCGCTTCCATGTACGCCGCGCCCAACACGGCGGCATTCGGCGTCGAGGACGTCCCCTCGGGCATGACCTGCCCGACGACCACGACCGGCGCGCTCAACGGCACCACCCGTGCGATCAGCACGCTGCACACGCCGACCGCGCTCACCAACACGGTGCGCATTGGCGCCGTGCCGGTCAAGACGCTCGGCCTGCCCAACGATTACGCCTTCGACGCCTGGGGCCGCCGCTTCCGCTATGCGGTCTCCGAAAAGCTGGCCGACAGCGCCAACCCTTATAACTCGAACAACGGCACCATCACCGTCATCGACCAGTCGGGCACCGCGATCGCGCCCGCCAACAGCATCCCCTTTGTCGTCGTGAGCATGGGTAAAGACGGCCGCGGCGCCATCACCTACGACGGCAAGCAATATATCACCGGCTGCCCGGCCACCTCCGCGCTGCAGGCTGAGAACTGCAACAGCGGCACCAACGACACCACCTTCCGCCAGGCGACTTACTCTGAATCCGGCGCGGCCTCGACGCAGTTCGACGACTATATCGCCTTCACCTACGGCAGCGCCTCGGGCGGCGCCAAGAACATCGACGACCTCGGCGACGGCATCTCGGACTGGCCGGCCAACAGCACCAACCCCACCGACGTCTTCCTCGGCAATGACGCAGGCCTCAACACCACGGCGGGCAACAAGAACACCGGCGTCGGCATCACCGCGCTCAAGAACAACACGCAGGGCGGCAACAACACCGCCATCGGCATGGAAGCGCTGCTGATGAACGCAGGCAGCACTGGCGGCTCCTACATGGGCGACGACGGCTTCGGTAACTTCGGCGCCAGCAACACGGCGGTTGGCGCGCAAGCCGCGCGCGCCAACGAGATCGGCCACTACAACATCGCCATCGGCTCGCAATCCCTCCTCAACAACACGGGCGGCAGCCGCAACACGGCGCTCGGCTACAAGTCGCTGTTCTCCCTCAACGGCAACGACGGCGTTTCCGATGAGGACTGGAGCGACAGCGTCTCCGGCTACGACAACGTCGCCGTGGGCGCCCAGAGCATGGCGTCGACGACCACCGGCTTCGAGAACACCGCCGGCGGCACCTACGCGATGAGCAACAACACGGCCGGCAGCTTCAACACCGTGCTCGGCCGCATGGCGCTCAGCCGCAACACCACCGGCAGCGGCAGCACCGCGATCGGCTATGGCGCGATGGGCAACGCGATCACCGTCTCCTCCGCCAACAGCATGGCGGGCCTCCCGCTGACGGCCAATACCGCCGTCGGCTTCCAGGCGCTGCTCGGCGTGACGTCGAGCAACATGGGCACCAACAACACCGCCGTCGGCTACCTCGCGGGAACCGACAACACCACGGGCGCGCAGAACTCCGCGCTCGGCGCCCTCTCTCTCGCCAACAACGCGACGGGTGGACAAAACGTCGCCGTCGGCACCAGCGCGCTTGCCAAAAGCACCAACGGCATGTCGAACACTGCGGTGGGTTTCAGCGCGCTTTCCGCCGACACCTCGAGCCAGAACAACACGGCGCTCGGCGCCGGCGCGATGGGATCGTCGACCGGCACATCGCAGAGCATCGGCATCGGCCTTGGCGCGCTCGGCTCCGGCACCGGCGGCGCCCAAATCATCGCCATCGGCACCTCCGCGCTGAACAAGAACGCCGGCAACTACAACATCGGCCTCGGCTTCGTCGCCCTCGGCGACACGACGACAGGCAACAGCAACACTGCGGTCGGCCTGCAGGCGGGTTATCACATCACGACCGGCAGCCAGAACAACGCGGTCGGCATGATGGCCCTCGCCGGCAACGGCATGGGCGGCCCGTCGGGCGGCCACAACAACAACGCCTTCGGCTTTGCCGCCCTCGCCAACAACACGAGCGGCAACCAGAATGCCGCCATGGGCACCAGCACCTTGCAAGGTAACCAGACCGGCTGGGACAACGTGGCGGTCGGGCACATGGCGCTTTTCGGCAACAACTCCGGCTCGCGCAACATCGCGATCGGCAGCGTGGCGCTGGCGAATTCTTACTCCAGCTCCGACAACGTCGGCATCGGCGTCAACGCGCTGAACGCCAACAGCAGCGGCATGAACAACGTCGCGATGGGCACCAATGCGCTGGGGCTCAACCAGACCGGTCAAGGCAACGTCGGTCTCGGCCTCAACTCGCTGCACCTCGGCACGGCCACCAACTTCAACACGGCAGTGGGCTATGAATCCGGCGCTTATGTCGATAACGCAAACGCCAGCTACAACGCGCTGATCGGCTACCACACCGGCGTGCCGGCATCGCAGGTCACTGCGGGCGAGTGCCCGGCCAGCGTCACCACGGCAGCCGCAGGCGGCATCTACGGCAGCGGCAACAACGTCCTCGTCGGGCGTTGCGCGACGCTGCGCCAGGCGGGCGGCGGCAACTCGGTCGCAGTCGGCGCGGGCGCGGTCGCAGGCCAAAGCAACTCCGTCGTCATCGGCGCGAATTCCTACGCACTGGCGAACGACACGGTGGTCATCGGCAACAACACCAACGCCACCGCCGCCGGACAGGCGCAGATCGGCGGCCCGGGCATCACCAACGTCTGGTTCGGCAACGGTTTCGGCACGACAGTGCATGCGAACGTGGTGCCCGTCTCCGACCGCCGCCTGAAGAAGGACATCGCCGACCTCGGCCCAGGCCTCGACCTCGTCGAGAAGCTGCGCCCCGTCTCCTTCAAGTACATCAAGGACCCGAACGACTGGCTGCACTACGGCTTCATCGCGCAGGAAGTCGAGCAACTGGTCGGCGCAGGCACCGGCATCGTGACCCGCGACAACGACAAGGACCGCACCTACGGCATCAACTACTCCGACCTGATCGCCCCGGTGGTCAAGGCGGTGCAGGAGCTGGCCGCCAAGGTGGAAAAGCTGGCGCATGACGTCGCCGACGTCCTCGCCCAGCTGAACCCGCTCAAGAAGACGGTTGAGGACCAGCAGGCCCGCATCGAGGCGCTCGAGAAGACCGTCGCCGACATGAAGGCCGAAATCCGAGCCATGAAGACGAAATAAACCTTTAAGAATCTGTCAATATTGAATATGGTAAGATCAAGTCCGGCATGCCGGACTTGATCTGCTTATGGATTGAAGAAACAGACACATATGTTGATTAGCTCCAAAACGCTCGAAAGATACGTCCGCTTCATCAACAATGTCGCGATGAAGTTCCCGTTCTTCCGCCGGATCGTCGAGCCGGAACGGCGCTTCGGCATGGAGACGGCGAAGCTCCTCGTCCTGCTCAAGGACGGTGAAAACGACCTATCGCGCCGCCTGCGGCAGGAACTGGAACAGGTCGGCCTTTCCCCCGACGACGCGCAATCCACAGCCAAGCGCATCATGGCACCCTTCCCCGTCATGTCGTGGGTGCTGCACCGGGCGAAGCGCCACAACCTGCCGGCGGATACCTTTAGGGCCTTCCGCCGCTTCGGCCGTGAATTCAATACCGCCTTCGCCGAAGCCTTGCGCGCGCCGTTCCAACGGCTGCCGCATCATGCACCGTCTTTCCAGGCGTCGTTCGAACCAAGCCTCGACCCCGACAAGACCCTGGCCGAAGGCCGGCGCATCTACACGTCCCTTGAAAGCACCCTCCAACAACTGCGCCCACTGGCCGCGACATATCAGGAACACGGCGCGCAGGGCATTTATTCCGATCTCAACCGCATGGAAGACGACGAACCGCTTGTCCGCGCGCATGCCCTGCTGACGCGCGACGTCCGCGACGCTTTCCGCCTGCCGAAGAAATCCGAAGCCGCCCAGATCGCGACCGAGACGCTCAAGCTGTTCATCCCTCATCTCGGCGACACGGCATCGGACGACCCCGAACAGCAACGCTTCTTCGCCGAAAGCCTGCGGGCGATGGGGCAGCTCAACGACATCGCCGCGCAGCTCAAGCATCACAAATACCCGGGCCGCAACGCGGCCATCGCGCAGGAGATATCCTTGCTGCGCGACTTCAACCGCGCCATGCGGGGCATCAACCGCGAACTGGCCTTGCGTCACGCGCCCAGCATGATCGACAACTACCTCGACGGCATCGGCGTGAACAACCTTTACTATCACACGCCTATCGTGCGCAACGTCATCGACTTCCCCACGCCGCCGCACAGCGCGCACAAGGCGCGGCTCGAGATGATGCAGCTCGGCGACATGTCGCTGACCTACGGCTTCGGCGACAGCACGACCAACGGCTTCGGCTATGACTTTTCTTCGGCCCTCTTGCCGCAGATCGAGGCCGGGCGCGTGACGCTGCTGGGCCTCGGCATCTATACGCAAGACCGCACGCTGGTCGATCTGCAGCGGCGCGGCGCCAGCGCCCTCATGCGCAAAGACCCCGCCTATACCCCCGCGCGCATCGCGGCGATGGAGCACCTCTATTTCAAATACGGCACTTATTCCAACCACGATTTCATGCACGTCTCGATGCAGCCGATCAAGTTCGTGCCCAATGTCGCGTGGCTGGTCACGGGGAACGAAGAGGCCTACCGCGGCCGCCTCATCGCCGAATTCGCCGGCGGCAGCATCGACGTGCCCCTCCTGAAAAAGCAGCTCGATCTGCCGAAAGCCGCCAAACTGGCCGATATCACCGCGCGGCTTGGGGATCCCGCCTTCCTGCAGTCGGCCATCGACACGCCGGTCGTACGCGCCGTACTCGGCCGCGGCCTCGTCGCCTATAACGATGAATGGAGCATGCGCCTCAACACGCGCTTTTTCGGCCGCAACGGCCTGCAGGCGGATGTCGGCGACAACCCGAAGGACCACCTCGTCCTTTTCCGCGACAAGGCCGCCTTCTTCGGCATGGCGGGACTGGAATTGTGGTCGATGATGGTGCGTACCGAGATGTTCCACCGCGAGCTCGGCTACCAGCGCGGCAAACCGATGGCCGAGCAAAAACTCGTCGGCGAAAAGCTTGCCGAATATACCGGCGAGATGGCCGATTACCTGACCTTCGTGCACGACCGCACCCGCGCGCTGGCCGACAGCGACCCGGCGCGCGCCGCCGATGCCTACCGCATGGCGGGCAACGACCTGCGCGAGTTCGTCTACCAATCCATGTGGGTGATCCCGCCCGACGTGATCCAGGTCGCGGTCGATGCCTTTACGCGCGCGCATCCCGATTTTCGCTTCCCCGTGCGCCATCCCGGCGCCTACGGCCATTACGATGACACGGCGCCCGAAATGCAGATGACGGTGCAAAGCCTGCTCGATCTCCAGCGGCAGGACTGGACGGGGCAGATCCACGAGCTGAAAACCGTGCAGATCCTCGACGAAACCGGCGCCACCGTCGCGGAAAAGACGCCGGTCGAGATCATCGCCGAATTTTCAAATGCGCGCACGCGGCTGGTCATCAAGCAGGCGATCAACGAATTGCTGGGGCTGCGGTATGAACCGCTCGTCTCTTCCGACTCGTTGCGGCCTTACGGCACCCTCGACCGCATGGCTGACTTCATGGACAGCGCGCGCGACGGCCTAGCCGCCAAAGGCATCGATGTCGCGTATGAAAAGGCGATGCTGAAGGCGCTGCGGCGCACATTGCTCAATCTCGACGCCGCCATGATATCGGCAAAACCGATCGCACCCTGGAAAGTCACGCAACTCCCTCAGCGCCTGGGGGCTTTCGGCAAAATGCTCGACCGCGTGCTGAACGCGGCGGCAGCCCTGGATCTCAGCCCGGCGGAGCAGCCCTACAACCTCGACCGCGACATCATCCGCAACCAGGTCAACGCGTTTTCGCGCGTCATCGCCGCGCCGTCCCTGATGCTGCCGAAAATCAAGAGGCCTGCGAAGCCCGAAACGCACTGGACGCCCGGTCCGCCCTCAATGACCCGGCGCTGAGCCTGCCGCTGCTTCAGTCTTGGCGCGGATTTTCGCATAGTCCTTGGCCAGCAGCATATAGAACGCCGGCACCACAAACAGCGTGAAGAGCGTGCCGATGGACAAGCCAGAGGCAATCACGAGACCCATGTTATAGCGCGAGATCGCGCCCGCGCCGCTTGCGGTGATGAGCGGCAGGACGCCCAGCACCATCGCCGCCGTCGTCATGAGGATGGGACGCAGGCGGATGCCCGCCGCGGCCTCGACCGCCTCGCGCTTCGACTTGCCCTGCATCTGCAGGTGGTTGGCGAATTCCACGATCAGGATCCCGTGCTTGCTGATGAGGCCCATGAGCGTCACGAGGCCGACCTGCGTGTAGATGTTCACGCTGGCGCCGCCGATGCCGAGGCTGATGAAGGCCATCGCGCCCGCGATCGACATCGGGACCGAAATCAGGATGATGAAGGGGTCGCTGAAGCTCTCGAACTGCGCCGCGAGGCTCAGGAAGATGATGATGAGCGCGAAGGCGAAGGTCAGCGCGAAACCGCTCGACTCCTGCACGTACTGGCGCGACTGCCCGCCGTAATCGACGGCATAGCCCTGCGGCAGCGTCCTGGCGGCAAGGTTGTCGAGGTAGCCCAGCACGTTGCCCATCGCGATGCCCGGGAACGCCATGCCCTGCACCGTCGCCGAGTTGATCTGCTGGAAGTGGTTGAGCGATTCCGGCACCGTCTGGTTGGTGACATGCGCGATGGTCGACAGCGCGATCGGCGTGCCGTCGGCGGCGCGGATGTAGTAGTCGCCGAGCTGGTCGGTGTTCTGGCGGTATTTCTGCTGCACCTGCGGGATGACCTTGTAAGAACGTCCGTCGAGGCTGAAATAGTTGACGTAACCGCCGCCGAGCATCGACGACAGCGCGGAACCGACGTCGCTCATGGTCAGGCCGAGCTGCGCGGCCTTGTTGCGGTCGATCTCCAGCGTCGCCTGCGGCTTGTCGATGCGCAGGTCGGTGTTGAGGAAGATAAACATGCCGCTCTTCTGCGCCGCGGCGAGAAAGTCGGTGGTCACTTCGTTCAGGCGCTCGAAAGGCTCGGTCGTCTGGATGACGAACTGCACCGGCAGGCCGCGGCTGCCCGGCAGCGACGGCGGCTGGAACACCGCGGGCTGGTAGCCGGCGATGCCGTTGAGCTGCTGCTGCACGATCGGCTGCAGGTCGTTGGAGGTGAGCACGCGCTCGTTCCACGGTTTCAGCACCATGCCGGCGATGGACTGGCCGGGCACGTCGAGCTGGAAGATATGGTCGGTCTCGGGGAAAGCCTTGAATAGCTCGAACACCTGGCGCGAGAACAGCTGGCGCTGCTCCAGCGTCGCGTTGGGCGCGCTGGTCGACATCGAGATGACGACGCCCTGGTCTTCCTGCGGCGCCAGCTCGCTCTTGGAGCCGGTGTAGAGGAAGTAAATGCTGCCCAGCACGCAGAACGCGAAGACGACGGTGACGGGGATGAAGTTGAGGCTGCCGTGCAGGCGGCGCTCGTAAAAGCCGCGCAAACTCTCGAAACGGTCGTCGATGAAGGCAACGACGTGGTCTTCCCAGTTGCCGCCCTCGTGCTTATGCGCGCGCAGGAGGCGCGACGACATCATCGGCGACAGAGTCAGCGCGACGATGGCCGAAATGGTCACGGCGCCCACCAGCGTGAAGGCGAACTCGGTGAACAGCGCGCCCGTCAGGCCGGCCTGGAAGCCGATCGGCACGTAAACCGCGACCAGAACGATACCCATGACGATGATGGGCGACGCCAGTTCTCGCGCCGCAAGAATGGCGGCGTCGATGGGCGATTTTCCCTCGCTGAGATGTCGGTTGACGTTCTCCACGACAATAATGGCGTCGTCGACCACAAGGCCGATCGCGAGCACGAGCGCCAGCAACGTGAGCAGGTTGATCGAAAATCCGCAGGCCAGCATGACGACGAAGGCGCCGATCAGCGACAGCGGGATGGCGACGACCGGTACCAGGACGGAACGCGGCGAGCCGAGGAAGGCGAAGACGACCAGCGTCACGATCGCCAGCGCCTCGCCCAGCGTCTTCACGACTTCGTCGATGGAGCTGCGGACGAACTTGGTCGAGTCATAGACGATCTCGCCGTGCAGGCCCTGCGGCAGCTGCGCCTGCATGCCGGGGAAGATCTCGCGGATGCGCTTGATAACGTCGAGCAGGTTGGCCGAAGGCGCGACCTGGATGCCGATGTAGACGGCCTTGTTGCCGTCGAAGGACACCTGGCTCTCGTAATCGTCGGCGCCGAGCGACACTTCGGCGACGTCGGAGAGGCGCACGACGGCCCCGGACGATTGCTTGACGATCAGGTTGCGGAATTCCTCGAGCGAATGGAGGTTGGTGGAGGCCGTCAGGTTGACCTGCACCATCTGCCCCTTGGTGTTGCCGAGGCCGGAGATGTAGTCGTTGGCCGACAGCGCCTTGCTGACGTCGGTGGCGGTGAGGCCGTAGGCCGCCAGCTTCTTGGGGTCGAGCCACGCGCGCAGCGCGAAGTTCTTGGCGCCGAGCATCTCGGCGTTCTGCACGCCCTCGACCGCCTGCAGCTTGGGCTGCACGACGCGCGTCAGGTAGTCGGTGATGTTGTTGGAGGGCAGCACATCGGAGCCGAAGCCGATGTACATCGCGTCGATCGTCTGGCCGATGGCGACGCTGAGCGTCGGCTGCTGCGATTCCGGCGGCAGCTGGTTCTTGACGGCGCTGATCTTGGTCTGGATTTCCGTCAACGCCTTGTCGGGGTCGTAGTTGAGGCGCAAGTTGACGGTGATGGTCGACATGCCGCTGGTGCTCGTCGAGGTCATGTAGTCGATGCCGTTCGCCTGCGCGATGGCGTTTTCAAGCGGCGTGGTGATGAAGCCCGCCACCACATCGGCGTCCGCGCCGTAATAGGCGGTCGAGACGGTGACGACCGCGTTTTCCGTGCGCGGATACTGCAAAACCGGCAGCGAGAACACGGCGCGCAGGCCGAGCACCAGGATCATCAGGCTGATGACGGTAGCAAGGACCGGGCGGCGGATATAGACGTCGGTAAAGCTGCTCATGGCAAGAGATCCTTCGCTGCGCTCAGGATGACGATGACGTCATCATTGATTATTGTCATCGTCACTTTTCGGCGGGAGCCGGGTTGGCGTCGTTGGTGGGCACGACCGCGTTGTTGACGGTGATGGGCGCGCCGTTGCGCAGCTTGATCTGGCCGGAGGTCACGACCTCGTCGCCCTCGTTCACGCCGGTCAGGATCTGCACTTGGTCGCCGCGCGCCTCGCCGGTGGTGACGAAGGTCTGCTTGGCGGTCAGCTTCGGCTGGCCCTTGGCGTCCATGCCGTCGGCGACGACGAGATAAACGACGTTGCCGTAAGGGTTATAGGTGATGGCCGTCTGCGGCAGGGTGATGTGCATCGCAGGCGCGCCAGTCACGATGTCGACGGTCGCGTACATGCCGGGCAGCAGTGCGCGGTCGGTGTTGGAAACCGTCGCGCGCAGCTGCACGTTGCGCGTGTCGGAATCGACCTTGGGGTTGATGACCGCGATCTCGCCCTCGAACGTGCGGCCGGGCCAGGTGTCGTTCTTGAGCACCACTTTCTGGCCGATCTTGATGCGCGATAGCGCCTGCTGCGGCAGGTAGAAATCGACATACATCGGGTCGAGCGCCTGCAGCGTCACCACGGGCGCGCCGGGATTGACGTACTGGCCGAGGTCAACCTGGCGGATGCCGAGATGTCCGTCGAAGGGCGCCTTGATGGTCTTCTTATCGATGACGGCCTGCTGTTCCTTCACCTGCGCTTCGGCGCTTTGCAGCGCGGCGCGGTCGGTGTCGACCACTTCGCGGCTGACGGCCTGCACCTTGAGCTGCTTGACGTCGCGGTCGTAGTTGGTCTTGGCGAGGTTGGCCGCCGCCTGCAGGGCGCCCAGCTTGGCAATGTCGTCTTCGGCGCGCAGCTGCACCATCACGGTGCCGGCCTTGACGTCGTCGCCGGAATCGAAATTGATCGCCTCGACGATGCCCGAGACTTCGGGGGAGATATCGACGCCCTTGACCGCGCGCAGCGAGCCGACGGCTTCAAACGTCTGCTGCCATTCCTGCGATTCAGCCTTGGCGGTCGACACGGTCTGCGCGGGCGCGCCCATCGAGGCCATGTACTGCGCCATCATCTTGCCCTGGTAGGCCTTGAAAGCGAAGATGCCGCCGAAGATGAGGGCGACGAGAACCAACATGCCGATCATGCGGAGAATCATTTGCGGGCGTCCTTATGCGTGTTGTCGTTCCACCAGCCGCCACCGAGCGCCGCGAAGAGCGCGACGGTGTCCGCATAGCGGTCCGCCTGCGCGGTCACGATGTCGATGCGGGTCTGCTGGTAAGTGTTCTGCGCGTCGAGCAGCGCGAGATAGTTGATCGAGCCGGCGAGGAACTGCTGCTGCGAAAGATGCAGGCTGTCGTCCGCCGCCTTGAGCGCGGCCGCGGCGGCCTTGAGCGATGCCGCGTCGAATTCAAGCGCGTTGAGCGCGTCGGAAACCTCTTGGAAGGCAGAGAGCACGGTGCTGCGGTACTGCGCCTCGGTCGCCGCATAGGTGGCTTCCGCCGCGCGTTGGCGGTGCTTCAGCGTGCCGGCGTCGAAGATCGACTGCATGACGCTGCCGCCCGCACTCCAGACGATCGCGGAAGGGCCGAAGAGATTGGCAGGCGTGGTCGCCGCGCGGCCGTAAGCGGCGCTGAGACTGACCTGCGGCAGGCGGTTCGATTGTGCAAGGCCGACGTTGGCGGAGGCGACATGCAGCGCAGATTCCGCCGCGAGGATGTCGGGACGCTGGCGCACGAGGTTCGACGGCAGCGTGACGGGCAGCACTTCCGGCAGCTTGAGCGTCGCGAGGTCGAAACGCGCCGCGTCCTTTTCGTGCGGATAGCCGCCCGCGAGGGTCTTGAGCAGGTTCTGCGTCTGCGCGAGACGCTTCTGCAGTGGCGGCAGCGTGGCCTGCGTCTGCGCGAGCACGGCTTCCTGCTGCAGCACCGCCGTCTTGGCGATGCCGCCGAGGGTCAGCTGATTGCGCAGCACGCCGAGCTGGCGTTCGCGGATGTCGAGGACTTCGCGCGTCGCGTCGATCTGCGCGTTCAGCGCGGCTTCTTGAATCGCGGCGGTGACGATGTTCGCCTGCAGCGACAGGTAGGCGGCCTTGACCAGCGCGCGCTGGCGGTCGGCTTCGGCGGCAGCAGCCTCGACCGTGCGCGCGGTATTGCCGAAGAGGTCGGGCGTATAGGAAACGCTGACGTTCGCGTTATATAAGGTGAACGGCGACGTCGTTCCGCCGGTGGCCAGCGTCGTCTTCTGCCGCACGGCGGACAGGTTGGCGTCAACGCGCGGCAAGTAGCTGCCGCCCGCGGCGCGATAGGTCTCTTCAGCGGCGCGCAAATTGGCCTGCGCCGCCTGCAAGGTAGGGCTGGCGGCAAGTGCGCGCGCCATAAGGTCGTTCAAGGGTTGGGATTGGAACAACGTCCACCACTGCGCGGGCACATCCTGATCCGCGCGGAACGATTGCGCCGCGCCACCCGTCACGCCCGGCACTGCCGTTGTCTTCGCGGCCAGCGGAGAGGCCGTATAGCCCGGCACCGCAGGCGCCGCAGGTTGTTGGAAATCAGGGCCAACGGCGCAACCGGCCAGAAGGGCCGCCGCGCCAACGGAAATCAGGAGCTTTTGAAGATCGGGCATGGGACAACTTGCGGAAAAAGATTTTACTGGCTATATATAGGCCGCGCATGTATAAATAGTCAATATATAAATAGTACATATATGAACTATTTTCACGACGACACGCGGTAGAAACCCGATTATGGCGGAAAAGAAGCAGAAAAAACAGTGCGCTGCCAGCCTCGGCCCGGATGCCCCGGTGCCGCACAAGCTGTGCGAGATGCTGTGGACGGTCGGCCCCGCCTTCGCGCGCTGGACCGAATCGCGCGTCTGCCGCCTGGGCAAGAGCCCGCAGCGCATGCGCCTGATGGCCTGCCTCTACGAAAATGGCCCGATGAAGATGGGCGACCTGCGCACCGAGATGGGCGTCACCGCCACCAGCATCACCGCCCTCACCGACTCCCTTGAAAAGGAAGGCATGGTCACGCGCAACGCGCACAAGACCGACCGCCGCGTCACCATCATCAAGCTGACCGCCGCCGCCGAGCGCCAGCTCGAGGCGCAATGCACGCCGTTCAAGAACAGCGTCTCCGGCATCTTCGAGGATTTCTCGCGTGAGGAGCAAAAGGGCTTCCTCAAGCTCCTCACCCGCCTGCGCGACGCCCTTTCCGAGCAAGAGCAGAAGTGCGGCGCGGAATAGCCGCCGCCTTATAAAGCCACTTGCCGACACGCCGTGCGTTATGTTAAAAATTGCGCATGACGTCACCCGCTGAAAAACTCCGCGCCTGCCGCGCACATATCCGCTCCCTGCAAGCCGCCTTCAACGCCTGCGCTCTCCCCGCGGACGAGACGGAGCGCGTGAAAGTCATCCTCCGCCACCTGCGCGAGCTGGACCAATACGTGCGCCGCTATGCCTCCGAGAACAGCCCGAACTTCACCGGCAAAGAACTCGACCAGCAGACGCACGCCTACAAGCTGCCCACCGATTTCGCCGGCGACGCGCAGGAACGCGCTTTCATCGAAAAGCTCTTCCCGTTCTGGGAGAAACTCGACCATGCCTGCGTGTCGGAGCTGAAGGAACTGATGAAGACGCACGACTGGTTCACCATCCCCGAATTCGGCGCAGCCGCCAGCCAGAGTGCCTGGCTGATCGCCCAGCACGCCGACGCCGATCCCGCCTTCCAGAAGGAGGTGCTCGCATTGCTTGAACATCTGCACCCGACGGGCGCAGTCAATGCGAACGACTACGCATACCTTTTCGACCGCGTCGCCGTCAGCTACTACGACGAAAGCCAGCGCAAGCCGCAGCTCTACGGCACGCAGGGCGACGGCTTCCCGATCGCGGATCCTGAGAACCTGAACGCACGCCGCGCGAAACTGGGACTGAAACCCCTATAAGGCCAGATGGCTCTCGACAGCGGCCTGCGCCCGCGCGCGGTCGGAAAGCTGCGCGCCCTCGAATGTCCTGCCGAGGAGCGCGAAGATCTCCTCCGTCGGCACCGAGCCTTTGCGGCCGCGTTGCTTGAAGCGGCCCTTGATGTAGCCTTGCGCAACCACGTCGCCCTTGTGGCGGAACGTTTGCAGCAGGAAGAAATCCTTCTCGTCCCATGACTCGATCTCGGTGACGATTTTAAAGGCCTGGAACAGCTCCAGCGACTTCTTGAAGCGGATGCTTTCGGAGGCGACGACGGGGTAATACCCCGCCTTCAGCAGCTTGCCCAGCACGCCGCTGCGCAATAACAGGTCGATGCGCCCGAGATCCATGATCGAGAGGTAGCGGCCGTTGTTCATGTGGAAATTGGTGTCGAGGTCGAAGGGATTGACGATGAATGCCGTCGCGCATGGATCAAACGCGTCGACCCGCCTGAAGACGAAGATACGCTTCAGCAAAAGGGCAATCAGCCGGAAAAAGAGGTTCATCCGTCAGACGAACATATTGATGTAGCCGTCAGGCCCGCCGATAGGGCTGTCGGAGTTCATCATTTGGCCGAGCAGCGTCTGGCTGCCGTCCTGGACTTTCTGGAGGTCGACTTCCGCGCGCCTGTCGTCCACGTCGCTGCGGATATTCGGCATCAGCTCCTTGATCGCCGTCGTCACGAAGAGGTTGTTGACGAACTCCTGCGCCGTCATGCTGCCCTTGAAGTTAGGGTCGAGCGAACTCCACAGCGCCGTGCCGTCGGCAGAGCTGCCGCCCGCATTCGTCACTGCGGCGCGGACGTCCTGTTCGTTGATGCTGCTGTCGCCGCGTGTATTGAGCATGCCCCACAGCAGTTCCTGGACCGCGTCGGCGCTCGGCGGCAATTCCTTGAAGCTCGACTTGGCAAGTTGCGTGAGGAAATCGTCGTTCTTGAAAAGCTTGCTCGCCAGCACCGCCTTGCCCTGAAGCAGGACGGGATCGGTGAAAGCCGAGGTGCTGGAAGATGAAGAAGACGAGGAAGAAGAATTGGCTGTCGTGCCGCTGAAAGACCAACCGGAGGGCATACCGAAAATAACCGACATTTTCCCCTCCTTTCCGTGCATAAAGGGTCAAGCCTATTATCGCATGGAAAAGGTTAACGATAAATAAACGCTTTCGAAATGACGTATGAAGGTAGCCACTTTACGTGAGTGGCCATTTTCTCTATAAGGGACTTTCGCATCCCTATTAGGAGAATAAGATGAAAAAGTTGGGTTATTTGCTGTCTGTGTCCACGTTCGCATTGATCGCGGCGTCCCCGAAGGCTTATGCAGATGCAAGTTCAGACGCGGAAATCACGGCACTTAAAGCCCAGCTCACCGAAATGGCGGCGCAGCAAAAGAAGGCCGCTGCCGTGATCGAAAATCTTGCGGCCCAGGTCGATAAACTGCAGAGGCAGAACTCCGCGCAGGCCAGCAAGGTCAGCGACATTCAGAAGCAGAGTTCCGCGCAAGCCGCTAAAGTCAGTGAAATTCAGAAGCAGCAGGCCGTGCAGACGACGCAAGTCGTGAAACTGGCAAAGGCCGAACCAGCCGGCCATGACGGCGGTGCCTACTTCAGCGTTTTCGGCGGCTGGGGCCGCGGCGGCAACGGTACGGCCCGCCAACTCGGAACCGCTTACTTTACGGAGGCCGAGGGCGGCCCGCAAAGCATCAACGCCACGGGACGGATCAAGAGCGGCAACATGGGCGTCCTCGGCGCTCAGGCCGGTTATGAATGGTCGTATGACTCGAACCTGCTGCCCGCCGTCGAGGTAGAGGCGCTCCACCTGACGCGCACGAAACAAAATGGGACTCTAGTGAATCAGGACACCATGCGGCTGACGGAACATGTGTTTAGCGATAGCCTCCCGACGGATACCTCCGTTCTCCTGGCGAACGCGGTTGTCGGCTTCCGGACGCCCTATGAAACCATTACGCCGTATGTCGGCGGCGGGATCGGGGCGGCCTACATCACAGTCCACGGCGCCTCCTCTTCCCAGCTCAGCCCCGCGGAACCTGGCGTCAACCACTTCAACTCCGACCGCGACTCCTCCGTCCTGACCGCTGCGGCGCAGCTGAAGACCGGCGTCCGCATGGCCGTGAGCGATAACACCTTCCTGTTCGGCGAGTACCGCTACCTGTACGTCGCCGCCCACGATCAAACGCTCGGCGCCGCCATGTACCCCACCCACGCTCCCACCTCCCCGTGGACGGTGAGCTCCGATGGCACGTCTTATAACCTGCTGACCGCGGGCCTTGGCGTTCACTTCTAAAACGCGGCTAAGAAAATAAGGGGGTTGGCGTCCCCGAGATGATTCGAACATCCGACCTAGCGTTTAGGAAGAGGACTCTGAAAATATCATCGTCTCGGGAACACTCATGGTATCAATTACTTAGTCACTTCCTACTTCTTGTCAAGCTCTGGTGAGGTACTTTTGTGAGGTACTTTGTCGTTTTCGACCTGTAGAGGCTTCTTCTCTGCAAGCAGATTGACCGCATCTCTTAGGTTTTCATCAGAGGCTTTGATATATCTCATTGTCGTTGTGATGTCTTCATGCCCTGCAAGACGTTGAATCTTGATAGGGTCAACGCCGAGAGACGCGAGATAACTGCAAAACGTAGCGCGGGTGTCGTGAAAGCGTATCTTGCCTTCTGCGCCAGCTTTATAACGCGCTCTTTTCCATGCGCCGTCAACCTTGCGAATGGGTCTGAAAATGGCGTCTGGACCGCGAGACTTATAAAGGATTAGCGGAATATCGTTTCTGTCTTTGATGCCCCACTTAGAAGCATACTGCTTCGCAAGTTTTGGGTCTGCTTGTAGTATCGCCCACAGTTTGTCGCCGTCTTTCATGCAAAGATTGATGACTTCAAGGGCAACGTCGTTGATATAGACTGCTCTGCCTTTTCTGGCTTTTGTTGTCTCATCTAAGTAAATAACGCCCTGATCTGGATTGAACTGTCTTGTTCTCGCCGTCAATGCTTCGCGTTCTCTCATGCCTGTATGAATACAAAGAATAACGACTTTTTTGAGGTGCGACGGGCTATTCTCTAAAATCTTCTTAACGACATCTGGCGTGATAGGTGTCGGTATGCGCTTCGGCACTTTCAGCATCTTGATTTTCGGAGGCGCGGGCAAGTGACGACGTGCGGGCGTAACTGAAAGTATCTGCGAGAGAGCAGATAGATAATCGTTGACGCTCGCAACAGAACGACGCTTTCCCGTGTCTCTATATTTTCTGATGGCTTTCTTGTTCGCGCCGCCAACGTATCTTTTTATCGTCTGCTTCTTTGACCAGTTCGTGTACTGCTCAATCTCTTCTTCCGTTATCGCTCGTATATCGGTATTCGCGCCGAAGTGTTTCAGTAGCTCTTCTATCCGTGCCTTGATGCCAGAGCGTTCTCCGAGATACTTGGCATGAGTTTCATAGTAGTACGTTGCGGCTTCCAGTAAGGAATACCCTGCGACTGGAGGCTTTGAGGGAAGAGTTTTTGTTCTCTCGCGTATCAAGGTGTCGATAGTCTGCGCCTCACGTTTCGTCTTTGCGTGCTTATTCGTGTCGGGGTGGATGCAGTAACCCATATAAGCCTTGCCCGTAATCCAGAACTTGTAGCGCCATTCTTCACGCTTCTTGTCAAACCAAACTGTCATAGGCTGAACCCCAGTTCTTCAGCTTTTCTCAAAGCGGCACGATAACCAGCGCCATTGGAGGTCTTGCGACGTGGTGTGGCTTCTTCAACAGCGGATTGGGCTTCAATGCTGTGATTTCTTACATATTCATTAAGAGACCATCCGAGAATGCGGACGTTCTTGCCGACTTTGATTGCTTTAAGCTTGCCGCGCTTGATAAGTCTTCGGACAGTATCAGGCGAGACAGTAAGACGTTCAGCGACGGTCTGGATTTTCAGACAGCCAAGATCATCTAGGATTTCTTGTATATTTTCGATTTGATTCATAATTTTTCAGTTTCTTCTTTGTAAAAAGACAATGGCACTCAGGGCGTCTGAAACATGCGGTTTCAGGCGTGCTGTAGTTTTTTTGATTTCAATGAGAGAAGAGGTTTTAAAAATTGGCGAGGTCGTCGCAGACAGTCTTAAAAGTCATCCATCTCTATTATTCCCATATTAGCATAAGGAGAGTGGAAAGACAAGGTTTATCGGCTATTTTCAATGGGTTAGGATGGGGCAACCCATAAAACAACACGCAAATTTGCGTGTCTTTTGGACGCTTCATTGGAGGCATGAAAGTGGAGAAAATTCTGCTGGTCTGATTATTTCTTTAACCTTGTGGAAAAAGAATCTTTTAGAGCAATAAAACTCTTCACTTGCTCAAGTGTCGTTCTCAGCAGGTCAGTCGGCTGGCTTTTGAGCAGTCTCAAAATTTCATTCGTCAGTTTTATGCGCGTCTTGTCGGTTTCAGCAACGTCGTAGGTGAATAGTTCATAGAGCGGAACGTCAAGTGCGTCAGCGATTTCTTGTGCTGTTTCAAGTCGGGGCAGAAAGATAGAACGCTCTATGTGGCTGATGCTTTCAACGCTCTTGTCGATCTTCTCGGCAAGGGCTTCTTGCGACAGTTTTTTATCTTTACGGAGTTTCTGGATTCGACTACCGATACGGATTTTTGAATTTTTCTTGCTCATATTGGTAGTATGACTTCATATTTTACGCATAATAATGAAGTATAACTACGGAATTTGATTGAAATTTTCAGGAATACGGAATATTCTTAGCGTCTATAAAGAGACGGCAGATTTACAAACGGAACAGACGTAAGAAAGGAAACGACAATGAACGGAGAACTGACTGGAGGACAAGGGCTGCTGATTATATGCGCTGCTGTTCTTGCTATTGGCTACTTCATCGCGCACATGAGAACGGTAGGAATAGAAAAGTATAATGTTTCTTTCTATATGAGTTTTTCATTTCTCTTACTAGTGAGCGTTTGTTTGTATGCGTCTGTTATGTTCATCAGTAGCATGGGTAATGGCAGTCAGATGTCTATGTCAGACAGTGACATGACGACACTGGAATGGGCGGCAGGCGGTGCATTCTTAATTTCTACTTTGATTAATGTGAAGCGGACAAGCGTGGTCTTCGGCATCTTCTATACAGTTGCTCAGGCGATCATGTCGTGTTTCTTCTTCTTGCTTGTTCTCGGTATCTTTCATTGGCTGAGAAGCAAAAAAAGCACTTATATCGTTGAATGACTTTGAATGAGGCATAAAAAAACGCGCTGTTGAGGCGCGTCTTTTAAGGAGAGTGATAAACTCAAATTATTTTACAATGATGATTGTCTGCTGATTCTTCATTGCTTCAGCGATGTATTTCGCAGCGAGTGACGAATTGGTTAGCTTGTTCAGCTGTAAAATATCAACGACTAATTTGGCGTTTGACAGTGCTTTTGTGGCATCTGATTTAGAATAGTTGCTCATTTCTTGTTCTTCTCTTCTGCGTCTTGCAATTTAAGGGTTTCTTGTAGTTTCTTCATGTAGTTCGGATTTCTATAGTTCTCTTTGCAGAACTCTCTGAATGTCTTAAGACGTTTCTTCGGTACGGTATCAGTCATTGTTTTTTCTCTGAAATACGTTGAGCTAATTCGTGTATTGCTACTTCAACAAAACTTGTCGCGGTCGGAAATGGCGGGTTCTTGGTGGCGTAGTTAATGACATCAATAGTAGCAGGGTTGAATCTATATGTTTTTGAGATTCTTCGTGGGTCGGTTGAGGGCATCTTATTTCACTCTTTTTACTGTCTAATGTATTTCTATTTATCACTTCTTGGGCTTCGGCTTGTACGTTGGCTTTGCTTCAAAAACTATGTCGTCGGTCGAGAGGCTTTTGTCAGAGACGAAATGCTTGACGTTGTAGGCGTTCTTTTTAAAGAAATCGGCAACATCTGTAAGTTTATACAGCTCATGGGACAGGACTAGTGACTTCACATCTTCGTATTCACGAATGTCATGTTTTGTATCTTCAGCAATGTCTTTTTCGTGTCGCGCTTTAAGATACTTGATCTGAATAGCACGCTCTTCTTTTGTGAGCTTCTGAAAGGGCAGCTTCTTTGAAAGGCGGGGTCTCGATTCTTTTATCTCTTTTTCAGCACGATTTTTGAGCAAGTTCATCTCTTTCATCAACTGGGATGGAGGTGTTAAAAGAGTTCTTTTTAGATAAATCGTCTCTCTCGTGACTTTTTTCTTTTTGTCATGCTCAGTGACAACACTGAGGACGCAGGCTTTGTGAAACTTTTCTTCTTTGCTTTTGTGAATTAGCAGAAAACCATGATAGTGGATCATCGGCTTTCTTTCTTTTATCAGCACAAATTCGGTTCTTCTTGCGTCGTCTTTATAATCAATGTTCAGTTGTCGGTCTATGATGCGGCAGAGATAGTAGAAGAATTTAGTGTAGAACTTTGGGCGATGATTCTTGATGAAAGTAATATTGAAGTCATAGACGATATGGGTTTTAGATCGCTTTTGTATCTCGGAGGGAATTGAGTTCGCAGCTTGAAATTTGTTATGAGACGGACGTAGACGCTCTTTGTCTTTTTGTGGAAGATTGGAGAGATCATACATTTTTTTGAGACTTGGATTGTTATATCTCTTTCGCACTTTCTGCATACGAATGGATTCTCGTATCTTAAGACAGTCAGTCTTTGACAGCGGCGGCGGCACTGTCAAAGACTTGATGACTGACTTTTTTATTTTTAGATTAAGCTTGATTTCCATTTTTCTCGTCTATATCTGGTGTCTAATTGGTCAAACAGCATTTCTAGATGACTCTCAACGGTTTCGAGTTCTTGGTGTGCGCGTTTCACTTCATTATACAAGAACTCTTCTGTCTCAGTTAAAGCAGATGCTTTGGCGCGAAACAAAATCTCATCTTCAGCGGTAAACTCTTTATCGTATGATCTGGCGATGGCTTCAACGAGTTTTCGGACTATAAATAATGGCGCTTGAATGGTGGCAGAGCAGAAAGCAGTATGATTTTCACAATCTGAGGAACGATATGTGACTGCATCGACATCTTCTGTTTTCATCTGAGTGACTTCTTCGCTGGATAGATGTTCGGAAAACAAGGCTATGAAGAAGTCTTTTACATCGTTCTCGTCATTGAACTCTGGATACATCACTTGATGCTCTATTCGGTATGAGACAGTTTGAAGTTCTTTATCGTCGGCTGTTGTCTTTGTGTTCATGTTGGATTTATCTTTCGTTTTAAAATTCACTTTAATAATATTGCTGTGGATTGGATTTTTCATTAGAACAATCTCACTTTCATCGCTTCGTTTGCTCTTTCTAAGTAAGAGATATATTTTTCAAATTTGTCGTTTTCTTCTTTGTCGAAGCATTTAATTTTTCTCTTGCTTCTGTGTTTATGCTTTTCATGATTAATTTTTGTAGACATTTTGTTTTACTTTCATTGTTAATGATTAAATTAAGAAACACTGTGTTTTGGACGCAGTAAGAAATCGCGCTGAAAACTACATTCAGCACGTTTCTCGCTCTCTTCTTCGCGTTCTCTTGGGAATCACTGCCGTCTCGACAGATGAACTTCTAAAAATCGAAAACTTTGAAAATTTAAGTAGCGTCAATACAGAGTATTTATCGAAAAGCGTATTTCTCGACACTTTTCATTGTTAATAGTAGCATAATTGATGTGGAAAGTCCAGTATAAAAAATGGCATTTTAGTTAGTTAAATCAATGGTTTATATGCACTCTAAAATCCGAAAAACAGACGAAAAAAATGCATGGAATTGGAAAGTCGTTTTCGGCGTTTTGGGCGCAAAATGGGCTCAATATTGACACGGAAATATGGGAATATCCTTGGCGGGGTGCTGGAAATATGTCCCACTGTAACAAGTAAACGACGGTTAACTTGTTACAGGATATAAATGTTATGAATAAAGCAGTCGCCTATTTGAGAGTTTCTACGAAAAGACAGGGTACTTCTGGGCTAGGTCTAGAAGCACAACGAGAAGCGATTAGGAAGCTTCTGGATGACAAGGGCGCGGAACTTAGCGCGGAGTTCGTAGAGGTCGAAAGTGGCTCTAAGGACGCGCGGATTGAGTTAAGCAATGCCATTAATTATGCCAAAAAGACGGGCGCATTGCTTGTCATTGCAAAGTTGGACAGGATTTCTCGTCGGGTGTCGTTCGTTGCGGGGCTGATGGAGAGTGGCATAAAATTCGCCGTTGCTGAAATGCCCAGTGCAACGGAGTTTCAAATACACATTTATGCCGCCCTGGCACAAGAAGAACGCCGTCTTATCAGTGAACGGACGAAGGCAGCACTAGCGGCAGCGAAACGTCGCGGGGTTGTACTGGGCGAGAACGGAAAAGCGCTTGCACAGAAGAATAAAAAGACAGCTATTGGCTTTGCTCGTGGTCTGAAAGAGACACTGTTAAAACTTAGAGATTCGGGGCTGACATACAGAGAGATGGCAGACGAAATGAACGAGAAAAAGATTCTGTCATTCACTGGAATAAAGTGGCATGCTCAGACTGTAAAAAGAGCATATAAACGCTTGTAATTATAGAAAAGACTGGTCTTTTCTAATCCGTGTTGTTATCGTGATGCAATTCAAAACCGAGTGGAATTGCGTCATGAAAGACAACAAAGTTAAAGTCAATTTAGAAAACTGTTACGGCATTAAAAAGCTGGAGTTTACTTTTGACTTCTCTAATAAAAATGCTTTCGTTATTTACGCTCCAAACGGTGTAATGAAGTCTTCGCTTGCTCAGGTCTTTCAGGACTTAAGCAACGATGTGAAATCTTCGGATAGAATCTTTAAAGATAAGCAGACAACAAGAGTAATCACTGACGGAACAAATGCAGACATACAGAAAGAGTGTGTGTTTGTCATTGAACCCTATAACCAGCAATATAGGTCGGCAAAGATTTCTACTCTGCTGGTTAATAAAGATTTGAAAGCGCAATACGATAAGATTTATGCAGACATCAACGACAAGAAAGAAGTTCTTCTTAAGGAGCTTAAAGCTGCATCGGGCTTAAAGGGTGGTATTGATGAAGAAATCGCTAAGATATTTACGGGCGATTCAAGGGAGTTCTTTCTCGCTTTAGGCAGAATTAAAGCTGAAGTCTATGAGCACAAGAAAAATCCTTTGGATGAGATACAATATCAGAAAGTTTTCAACGATAAAGTAATCGAACTCTTAGAGACAAAGGACTTTAAAGAGAGTTTAGCCGAATATATCAAGACCTATGACAAAATTGTCAGCTCATCTACTTTCTTTAAGAAGGGTATTTTTAATCACAACAATGCGGCTGACATAGCTAAAAATCTGAAAGAGAATGGGTTCTTCAAGGCAAATCACTCGGTCTATATCAGCTCAGAAAATGCGAGAAAAGAAATAAAGACCGAAGATGAATTACAGGGAGTAATTCAAAAAGAGAAAGAAGAAATTCTTTCAAATCCAGCGCTGACAAAATCATTTGAAGAAATCGACAAAAAGCTAATCAAGAATAAGGATTTGAGAGACTTCAGAGATTACGTTGAAAAGAATAAGCTAATACTCAATGAGCTGGATAACTTAACAAGATTCAAGCAGAAACTTTGGGTGGGTTATCTTGCTCAAAGCATCGCATCTTTTAAGAGCCTGATTGATGCTTATGACGTAGGCAAGGGTGAGATTGAAAAAATCATCGCTACGGCAAAGATGGAACAAACAAAATGGCTCAACGTAATCGGTATTTTCAATGAGCGTTTTTCGGTTCCGTTTATTGTAAAAATGGCAAATCAAGATGATGTTATCTTGAAGAGCGAAGCGCCGAACATCATCTTTGAATTTAAAGATGGAGAAAACGGTAGGACTATTAGTGTCGATGAAGCGGATCTTGTGCGAGTCTTGAGCAATGGCGAGAGAAGAGCGCTGTATATCTTGAACATCATCTTTGAAGTCGAGGCTAGAAAAGAAGCGAAGCAAAAGACGCTGTTTGTTGTCGACGATATTGCCGACTCTTTTGACTACAAGAACAAATATGCAATCGTAGAGTATTTGAAAGACATTTCCGATATTAAGGAATTTTATCAAATAATCTTAACGCACAACTTCGATTTTTATAGAACGATAAGTGGTCGTTTAAATCTTGAAAGAAAGAATAAGCTGCACACTATCAAGACAAATGATGCAGTGAAACTGACGGAAGAAAAATATCAAAAGAATCCCTTTATCTACTGGAAAGATAATTTGATTAACGACGAAATGTTGGTTGCTTCAATTCCCTTTGTACGGAATCTTTCTGAATATTGCGGTTACGATGATTGTGAGAAAAAACTAACTTCTTTGCTGCACATTAAGACAGATACGAATTCTATAACGGTAAAGGATTTAGAGGCGCTGATTAAGAAGGTCTTAATTGATAAGACAGCTTTGACGCTCAATAATCCGACTCGTAGTGTAAAGACACTGACATACGACTTGGCTAATTCTATAAAGAACGAGACTGCGGAAGTTATGGATCTGGAGAAAAAGATAGTTCTCTCTATAGCGATTAGATTGAAAGCAGAAGAGTTTTTAATAGCAAGAATTAATGACGCTGCTTTCGTTTCAGGGATCCCTTTAAATCAAACAATCGCTCTAATTGAAAAGTTTAAAGAGAAATTTCCGACTGAAGATGAAAACATCAGCTTAATGAAACAAGTCAACTTGATGACACCAGAGAATATTCACTTGAACTCGTTCATGTATGAACCAATTTTGGATTTGGCGAACGGACATTTAAAACAGCTATATGCAAGACTTTGTGTGTTGGTTCCTTAAATGGCAAGCGGTAGCGTCATTTTCTGGCAAGATCCAACGTGGATCGGGGCTGCAACAGGCTTCATGGCACTTGTTTTCTCTTTCTTTAGCCTACGCTATCAAAAACATTTATTAGGTTTTCAAACAAAGGTTTCTCTTAAGGAAAAACTGGTTAGTGAATTAAAGGACAACGTGGCATCGATAATAACATATTCGGCAATTATTAACGATACTCTAGAAATGGGCGATGCACTTCAAAGAGTTATTGAGGCGGGCAAGGCAACAGCGGAGCAGATACAAGAGGAAAAGAAATTATCTGAAGACTATAAATTATACAGACATGAGTTGTTTAAGCTGAATCAGAAATTAGCCATTTTTCTGGACGAGAAAAATGAAGCCCATGTCAAACTGGATCGTGAGCTAAAGTCATTGGTTGCTCACTGTTATGCTTGGAGAAAAACAGATGTGCTTAACGAAGAGCATAGACAAGCGTTTCTATTGCAGGGCATGGAAATACAGAAACGTATAACAGATGCAACGCGAGAACTCGCCGCCCACGAATTAAAGGAAATCTTGAAGTCTTGAATGGTCTCTGAAAAGAAAAAAGTAAAAAAGATAATTAACCAACTCTGGCGCAACTCTGATTATCCCTTAACGGAAAAGTCATGGCAACGCAGTTCTCTTTCTTTGACGGCACGTGAAACCAAGAAAATTAATAAAGAGCATGGTGTTCCCACCTTTGATGCTTGGATTACAGTTCTTGATGAATATACATCTTGGTTCATAAGTCTTTCTGCTACATGTCTCACTGAACAAAAAACAACTTCAAACCCCACTCCTGAATTGAAAGCGTTCAGTGTTTTGTTCGCAGCAATAACTTCACACCTTATTTCAATACGGCATTTGGTTTCTACGGGGCATGATCTCCCCGCAAAGCAGGTGCTTCGATCATTGGGAGAGTACGTGGACTTAATATTGGTTCTTCATTTTAAGCCAAATCTAATAGCAGAATTTGTTAAAGAGAAAAACTACGGCAAAAATAATGATTTTTGGCACAAGAATATTTCTAAGGGTAAGGCGCGAGCTGTGATTGATCAAGCATTGAAGCAGCTCCTATTTAAAGAGCAAGATGCACTCGATGAGTGGAAAAAATTAAGAAAGGAAGAGGATTCCATTCTCTCGGAGAGCGTTCACCCTTCTTTTATCGCATGTTTCATGAGCCTCATTGGACCTGTAAATTCTCAACTACATGGAAATGCTTTCTTGGGAATTAAGAGCGAGACGGCAATCCGGACTATTCGCTATACGATTTTTTCACTTACTGAGTTTATGAAGATCGGGGTTCTTCTGCCCTTCACGGGAAATAAAGTTCATGGAGCGTTAGTGAAGCACGATGACAAAAATCCGATCCATCAACATGTCAAACATGGGCGTGATGTCTTAAATAATTTGTTCGTATTCCTTTTAGAAAACCAAGACAGCTCGCTATTTAATACTACAGTTAAGCGTCAGTAACCCTTATGCCAAAAGGCTTTTTCGAGCATCTCTTGACCGCAAGCCCCAATAGATGTTATTAAAAACGAAGCTGTCCCCGTAGCTCAGCTGGATAGAGCAAGTGTTTCCTAAACACTAGGTCGGATGTTCAAATCATCTCGGGGACACCAGCTCTTTTCTCCATTGGTTTATAAATTTTCATGAGGTAGCGGTGGCATATTGTCCGTACACTGATAAAGATTTGAATGAGAATGATATGAATCCCGAGCATATTATCCCTCTATCTCTGGGGGGAATGAATGGCTTGGAGATACCAGTTTGCAAAAACGCTAATTCATATCTCGGTAGTAAAATAGATGGCAAAATAGGCAATGAGATTATAATTTTATCTGCCCGTGCAAAGTCAGAAACAAAATCTCAAAGCGGAAAGAAAGCTAATCTGCATTTCAAAAATGCGAAGGACGTCAAAACTGACTTGCCTATACAAGTTACCTTCACAAAAACAGACGGAGTAAAAATATTCGCTCCATATGTTCCAGATGGTAAGGCACCCCCTACGGGCGAAACTGTTAGTGTTTCGGGAAAAAGCTATATTGATATTTGGCTCAAGTATGTTGCGAAAACCTTTTTAAGTGCTGGCTATTACACATATGGTAATATTTTTCGTGAAAAAGTAGACACAAAGCCGCTTAGGCTAATTGTGAACCATAGCCATGACGAGCTTAGGACTAATTACTTGAATGAGCTGTCTTCTGTAGACGCACATTATATTTTTCAGGAAGACCCATCTGGGTTCATTAAAATGTGCAGGGCTATTTGTCAGTCTGTTGGCGACGCTTCATGCATAGCCTTAGTTCCAGATAAAGATGGGTTAACTTGCTTTGCAGGTATTCTTGGACACTATATTGGTCTAATCCGTGTCTCTGCGGACACTTCTAACTTTCCTGTTACAGGTGAACATGTTCTGGGTCATTTTATATGTGTTCAAAATAAGAAATTAGTAAGAGTTCCCTTTAGAAGGGTACTAGAAAAAATGCAATCTGAAATTGATAAAGCAGATATTCAGGGCGCGAAAAAATGACAAGCAAAGAAATCAATTCACTAGCAACTAGAGGACTTTCCTGCAACAAATGTTCATTATAAATGCTATAAAAAAATGGCTGAAAGGGATACTCATGTCTAAGTCCCAAAGCATTCTCCAGAAGCGATTTATTCTTAATATGGAGCTGAAGACTCTTGCACGGGTTTTGGTCTCAAGAATGCTTTTATCACTTCCTCCTGATACGGGAGTTGTGACACGAATTCATGTTGCTCTAACCCACAAAGCTACAGATTTATTCGATAGTATTCTGCAATTACAAAAGCTTCAACTAATGGAGCCCGCCCAAGCTTTAATTAGATGTTTATTCGAGACCAACTTAAAGTTTGGCTACTTTGTGAGGCTTGTGGAAGAAAAGGGACATGAGTATGCAAGCCAACTTGTAATGGATAGCTTGATTATCATGAAGCATCGGGATGCGGTGCAGCAGGATGCTTTAGATGCAGATAATATAAGCTTTCAGGAATTGGCGGCTACAATTAAAGAAAAATACTCTGAAGGGGAAATTAAGAAGATTCAAAAGAATGGTTTCTCCATGCAGTCAGTTGAAGAACTGGCAAAATTAGAAGACAAAAAAGAATTTTATAATATAATGTACCGCAACTTCTCAAGAAATGTTCATGCGAATGATTTCGCGGAGTATTTTTTTCATCAAGGCATAATGGATGTTGATGAACAAACAAAGCGCAGGAACAACGCTGCATTAATCCTCTCGCATCTGAGTCTCGCGCAGATTATTACTTATATGAACGAAATGTATGATCTGGGCTGCACAGATGCTCTTGAGAAGATTGAAAAGAAATATTCCGCTATACAAAGCGATTAGGAACACATTCTTTCTGCATTATCGCGCTGTCTACGCTCTGAAACACGCAAATTTGCGTGTTCTAAAACGTGTAATTCTGTGAGGCGATTTGTGAGGTACTCGTGTGCTACTTTCAGCATAAATGTGACGAATCGCGTGAAAAACAACCAGTAAAATCAAGGCTATTCTGATAGAGCATCGGATTAGGAAACGCTTGCTCTATCCAGCTGAGCTACGGGGACCCGTTTTCAGTTTACGCCAAAACGATTGTCCTTCCAAGGCTTTCCCGTTATAAAGGAACCTCATCAAAGGAGAATTCACATGGATATCAAAGGTCTCGCGGCAATTGTGACGGGCGGCGGTTCGGGCATGGGGGCGGAAGCAGCGCGGCAATTGGCGCACGCGGGCGCGAAGGTCGCGGTCTTTGATATCAACATGGGCAACGCGCAGGCCGTCGCGAAGGAAATCGGCGGCGTGGCCGTCGAATGCGACGTCTCGAGCGACACCTCGGGCAAGGCCGCCTTCGAAGTCGCGCACAAGGCGCACGGCCCCGTACGCATCCTGATGAACTGCGCCGGCATCGCCACCGCCTCGCGCATCGTCGGCAAGGAAGGCCCGCACGACCTCGCCTACTTCGCCAAGACGCTCAACGTCAACCTCGTCGGCAGTTTCAACATGCTGCGCCTCGCCGCGGCGGAAATGTCGACGCTCGGCGCGCTCAATGAAACAGGCGAGCGCGGGGTCATCATCAACACCGCTTCCGTCGCCGCTTATGACGGCCAGATCGGGCAAGCAGCCTACGCCGCGTCCAAGGGCGGCATCGTCGGCATGACGTTGCCCGCCGCGCGGGAACTCGCCCGCTTCGGAATCCGCGTTGTCACCATCGCGCCCGGCCTGATCGGCACGCCGATGCTGCTCGGCATGCCCAAGGAAGTGCAAGAGAGCCTGATCGCCACGACCATCTTCCCCAAGCGTCTCGGCCTGCCGGAAGAATTCGCCAAGCTGGCGCTGCACATCTGCGAAAACGCGCTGATCAACGGCGAGACCATCCGCCTCGACGGCGCGGTGCGCCTGGCGCCGAAATAATGCACGTCCGCGCCGCAACCGCGCACGACCTGACCGCTATATACCGAATGGGATACGACGTCTGGGGCGACGGTGCGGCGGAAGACGCATATCTGCGCGACTGCGCGAATAGCGGAAAATATAAACTGGGCGTCTGGCATGTGCTGGCGGATGCCGACGGCGCGGTTGTCAGCTCTCTCATCTGCTACAAAGATGCCTTCGGGCTCGAGAGCGGCTGCATTGGCATCGGCTCTGTGGCGACAGCACCCGAACATCGTCGGCAAGGTTACGCCGCCCGATTGCTGGCCGCGGTCGTGGAGCAGCTGCTGCGGGACGGGAGTGACTGCCTGTTCCTGTATGCCGACGCCGCGCCGGAGTTGTATGAGAAAATCGGCTTCCGTGCGCTGCCCGACAGTTTACAGCGGTATCAGCCCTCGATCTGCATGGCGCTATCGAAGACGCCGCCCGTCGCCGCGCCGTCTTATTTCTGACCGCTGGCCAGATCCATAAACATCGCCAGCTTGAAATCCAGATCGGTGATGCCGCCCGCATCGTGCGTGGCGAGCGTGACCTCGACGCGGTTGTAGACGTTGAACCATTCGGGATGGTGGTTCATCTGTTCCGCGACCAGCGCGACGCGCGTCATGAAACCGAAAGCTTCATTGAAATTGGAAAACGAAAACGCCTTCTGTAAAGCAGAGCGCCGCTTCGCGCGCTTCCATCCGCTATTTTTTTTCAAAAACGATTCGATGTATTGACTCTTCTTTAACTTTGCCATTGTCGAGGACTCTCCGATTCGTTATAGTGATTTTAGTTTAGCACATTCGCGGGGGCGGGTTTCATGGAAGTTAAGGACATCTTTGTCGGATTCACGGTTCCGCCGTCTCTGGAAGACATCGGCGGCATCGCGGACTCAATCCTCGACGACCTGCCCGACGGCCTCCAGAAGCACACCGGCAAGCTCAAAATCCAAGTCGAAGACTTCCCCGACGCCTTCATCGAGGCGGAGATGGAACTCGAGACACCGTTCGACCTGATCGGCTGCTACCAAAGCACCGCCGGCATCGCAGGCAAGACGGCGAAGCAGGACACGCTGTATCTCTACCGCCGTCCGCTGCTCGACATGTGGGCGGAGACCGGCGAAGATATCGCGCACATCATCAACCGCGTCATGATTCAAGAGATCGGCAACCACTTCGGCTTCACCGCCGACGAGATTGCCATGTACGAAGAGGATATGTTCGGGGCGACGGCTTCGGGCATGGGCGTCAGTTAGGGGTTTCTGGACGCCCTTCATTCCTCTTGCGAAAAAGGGCTGTTCCGGGGGGAGCAGCCCTTTTTACTTTCAATTTAAACGGAGACGAGACACATGAAGAAAATGAAAACAATGGCCGCGCTGGCCGCGCTGATGGTCGCCGCTGCCGGCGCCGCGCTTGCCGACGAGCCGCAGCCCGGCTTTTCCAACGGCGCGCTCTCGGGCGGGCTTGCGATGACGAGCGACTACATCTTCCGCGGCATCAGCCAGACGGACGAAAAGCCCGCGCTGCAGGGCCACTTCGATTACGCCGCGCCGAACGGATTCTACCTCGGCCTCTGGGGCTCGAACGTCGACTTCAACGACGGCGGCAAGACGTCGCTCGAGGCCGACCCTTACGTCGGCTACAAGTTCGACAACTTCGGCTTTACGTGGGATGTCGGCGCGATCGGGCATGTGTACCCCGGTTCCAACCAGGGCCGCGACCATTACAACTATTTTGAAGGCAAGCTCGCTACCAGTGAGACTTGGCATACCATCACGATGACGGCGTCCGCGAACTATTCGCCCAGCTTCATCCGCGACAGCGGCAACGCGACCTATGCGAGCCTCGCGCTTGAAGCGCCGCTCGCCGACAGCGGCTTCAGCCTCGGCGCCACGGGCGGCTACCAGTGGGTCGAGAAGAACGCCACCTTCGGCCTGCCCGACTACGGCGACTGGTCGGCCAAGCTCGGCTATGCGTGGAAGGGCTTCGACTTCGCGGTCAAGTACACCGACACCAACGTGAGCAAGAACGACTGCCGCGACGTCTGCGACGCGCGCGCGGTGTTCTCGATCTCGCGGTCGTTTAATTAAACTCCCTCTCCCTCCGGGAGAGGGTTGGGGTGAGGGATGTCACAGGTGTCGACGCTTGTGACATCCCTCACCCTTCCCGCCTATCAGCGGGCCCCTTCCCTCTCCCGGAGGGAGAGGGAGAGTTTTATGCCAGCCCATGCTCGATCGCCGCGCTCATGCGGCGGACGAATTCGGACGGGTTCTTGAGCGGCTCGCCCTCGAGGATGCGCGCCTGGTCGAGCAGCAGGAGCGCGGTGTCCGCCACCAGCTGCGGCTGCGCGTTCGCCGCGACCAGCGCCGCCAGTTTCACGATCACCGGGTGCTGCGCGTTGATCTCGAGGATGTGCTGGTGCACGCCTTCGTAGCCTTGTGACTTCTTGAGCATACGCTGCATGTGGATGTCGACGTCGTTCTCCGGCGCGACGAGGCAGACGGGACTGTCGACGAGGCGTTCGGAGAGCGTCACATCCCTCACCTCACCCGCCAAAAGCTCGCGCAGACGCACCAGCAGCGGCGCGGTCGCGCCTTCGTTGTTGTTGGCGGGCGCGGGCTTCTTTCCGTCGGCGACTTTGGATAGCTCGGTCGCGCCGCGGGTCACCGACTTGAACTTCTTGCCCTGATAGTCGTTCTGCATCGGCACCCAAAATTCGTCGATGGTGTCGGTCATGAAGAGGACTTCGATGTCCTTGGCGCGGAAAGCCTCGAGCTGCGGACTGTTGCGCGCGGTATCGACGTCGCCGGCGGCAAGGTAATAGATGTTCTCTTGGCCCTCCTTCATGCGCGCGACGTATTCATCCAGCGAGACAAGCCCTTGTGACTTCGTCGAGCGGAAGCGCACCACCTTGCACAGCGCTTCGCGGTAGGCATGCGCGTCGTAGAGACCTTCCTTGAGCACGGGGCCGAACAGCGACCAGAACTGCTCGAACGCCGCAGGGTCTTTCTCGGCCTTCTCCTGCAATTCAGACAAAACCTTGCGCGTGATCGCCGCGCTCATCTTGGCAATCATCGGGTTGTCCTGCAGCATCTCGCGGCTGATGTTGAGCGGCAGGTCTTCGCTGTCGACCACGCCCTTGAGGAAGCGCAGGAACGGCGGGATCAGCCCTTCGACGCCGTCGGTGATGAAGACGCGGCGGACATAGAGCTTCACGCCGTGATGGCGGCGCGGATCGTAAAGGTCGAACGGCTTCATGCCCGGCACGAACAGCAGGTTGGTGTATTCAAACATGCCCTCCGCGCGCCAGTGCATGGTGAGCCACGGCTGATCCAGCGTCATTGCGCCGGAAACATGGTGATAGAACTCGGTATATTGTTCGGGCGTGACGTCGGCCTTCGCGCGCATCCACAGTGCCGAGCCCTTGTTTACCTGCCGGCCTTGCAGCAGGATCGGGAAGGCGATGTGGTCGGAATATTTCTTGATGACCTGCTTGAGCTTTTCCTCGAGCAGGAAGTCGCTCGCCGTGTCCTTCAGGTGCAGGGTGATCTCGGTGCCGCGCGCGTCTTTCAACGTCTCGTCTACCGTGTAGCTGCCGCGACCGTCGGAGACCCAGCTCCACGCCACAACATCGCCCGCCTTGCGGCTGAGTACCGTGACTTTGTCGGCGACCATGAAGGCGGAATAGAAACCGACGCCGAACTGGCCGATCAAGTTCATGTCCTTCCGCTGGCCGTCCATGGCTTTCAGCACTTCGCGCGTACCGGAATGGGCGATGGTGCCGAGGTTCTTGACCAGTTCCTCCTTGTCCATGCCGATGCCGTTGTCGCTGATCTTCAGCGTGCGCGCGGCGGCGTCGAAGGAAATCTCGATCTTGAACTCCGTATCGCCTACCGTCAGCGCAGGATTGGCGATCGCCGCATAGCGCAGGCGGTCGCAGGCGTCGGAAGCATTTGAGATCAGTTCGCGCAGGAAAATCTCTTTTTCGCTATAGAGCGCGTTGGCGACGATATCGAGAAGGCGGCTGACTTCGGCTTGAAACTCGCGTTGTTCTGACATGGTTGTTTCTCCTTAAGGATTGAGGCGCGACACGTTCCACCCCGCGCCCATGTGCGTGAAGAGGAAACGGTCATGCAAACGGTTGTCGCCCTGCTGCCAGAACTCGATGCGGTCGGGCACCACGCGATAGCCGCCCCAATAGGGCGGACGCGGAATGGTGTCGCCGAACTTCTCCGCGTATTCTTTCATGCGTGTCTCCAACACCGCGCGGCTTTCCAGCGGCTGCGACTGGCGGCTCGCCCAGGCGCCGAGACGGCTGACCGGATGGCGGCTGTTGAAATAGGCATCGGACATTTCATCGGTCACGCGCTCGACCTTGCCTTCGACGCGCACCTGCCGCAGCAGCGACTTCCAATGGAAGCACAGTGCCGCATAAGGGTTCGTAGCCAGCTCGCGGCCCTTTCTGCTTTCCATATTTGTATAAAAGCAAAAGCCCTGTGCATCTACGCCCTTGAGCAGCACCATGCGCACCGACGGGCGGCCGTCCGCACTGACGGTCGCCAGCGACATTGCCTCCGCATCGTTCATTTCCGTGCGCAGGGAATCCGCCAGCCATGCGTGAAACAAGGTGATGGGGTCCTGTGCAAAATCTATTTCCATGATTTATCCGGGGCTTGTATAGTCATTGGCAAAGCTTTCGGCAGATATGATATAATGAACAGTATCCCTCTTCAAATGAAAGGCAAAACAACTATGAAGACCACTATTCTGACTCTCGCCCTCATTTCGACGCTGGCGCTCGGCGCCTGCGCGCAGAACGGCGAGCAAAACACCTGGGGCATGGGCAACAAGCAGACCGTCGGCACCCTCGGCGGCGGCGTCATCGGCGGCGTGCTCGGCTCCAACATCGGCGGCGGCAAGGGCCAGCTCTGGGCGACCGGCGCCGGCGCCCTCCTCGGCGCCTTCGCCGGCAGCGAAATCGGCAAGTCGCTCGACCAGGCCGACCGCATGTACTACTCGCAAGCCGTCGACAAGGCCTATACCGCGCCCCTGAACCAGACCATCAACTGGAACAACCCGCAAAGCGGCCACAGCGGCTCCGTTACGCCGGTGCGCGAAGGCCACCTCGCCTCGACCGGCGGCCTCTGCCGCGAATACAAGCAAGTCATCGTCATCGACGGCAAGAGCGAAGCAGCCACCGGCCGCGCCTGCCAGAACGCCGACGGCAGCTGGACCCTCGCGAACTGATTGCGTCGCGAACGAAAAAGGGCCAGCCGCACGGCTGGCCCTTTTTTCATGCGTGCAATGTCACTTCTTCGCGCAAGCACCGTCGAAGGCCTTGTAGGCATCGGCAGCGCCGGTAAGGTCGTAAGTGTCGACCGATTTGTTGCCGCGCGCCGACGTGCCTTCAACCTTCATGCTGCCGCCTTTTTGCAGCGCCGCGACGATGGCGTCATCCATCGCCTGGCCTTTCGACCATGCCATCTCGCCTTGCGTGGAGAGCTGGAACGATTGGCCGTCGAGTGTCACGGCTGCCGAACTGTCGAGCTTGAAGCCGTAGCCGATCGAGACGCTGACCACATTGCTCTCCGCATTGCCCGTCCAGCGGGTGACGAAGAACTGCACCTCGTTGCGCTTCTTGTACTTGCCTTCCTGCTTGCGCGGGTGGCCGGAGATGAAGCAGACCTTGTCCTTGCCGTCCATGAAGGAATAGGCCTTCCAGTCGCCGAACGCGCCGATCAGCGTCGAGGCCGCCGTCGGGCCGGCCGCCACAGCCGCTTGCGCCCACAGGCAGGCGCCCAGCACTGCGCTTGCAAAAACCATCTTTTTCATGAACTGTCCTCCCGTCGAATATTGAGGTTTTATAATATCTTAGAGCCGAAAAGATGCAAGGAGCCTCATTTCCCTTGACTTTATGGAGCTACAGGCTATTTTCACTTCCTCGGATTAAGATTCTTACGGTTAAGGAAATACGATCATGGCAAAAAAAGGCCCCCGCAATACGGTTAAGCTGGAAAGCTCCAAGGGTACCGGCGTTGTTTACTTCACGTCGAAGAACTCGCGCAACACGACCGAAAAGCTCAAGCTGATGAAGTACGACAACGTCCTGCGCCAGCACGTTGAATTCGTCGAAGGCAAGATGAAATAAGCTTTCGCATCTACTGGAATTGAAAAGGGCGGGATTTACATCCCGCCCTTTTTCTTTGATCAGATCGCGCCGGCGATCGTCTTGGCCGTGTTGTCATCGGGCGGCGGCGGCAGGTCTTGCGACACCATCCCCTCGCCTTCGAGATAAACGCGGTTGCGGCCGTTTTCCTTCGCCTTATAGACCTCGGCGTCGGCGCGGTGCAGGGCTTCGTCCATCGTGGCGTTGCCGTCGGGGATCAGCGCCATGCCGATGCTGACGGTGACGGGAATTTCGTTCGGCGCGACGCTGATGGGGAACGGCGCGGAGGCGACCTTGCGGCGGATGCGCTCGGCCACCTGCTTGGCGATGGTGGTATTGACGTCCGGCAGCACGACGACGAATTCCTCGCCGCCCAAACGCACGACCAGGTCGAACGGGCGCAGCGCGTTGGAGACGCGCTCGGCGAAGACCTTGAGCACTTCGTCGCCGGCGGCGTGGCCGTAGGTGTCGTTGACCGACTTGAACTTGTCGATGTCGAGCATCATGATCGCCAGCGTCTTGCGCGTCTCGGCGTTCTTCTTGAGCAGGCTCTCAAGGTGCGCCGTCATGTAGCGGCGGTTATAGAGGCCGGTCAGCGTGTCGGTCAGCGCGAGCGCAAGGCTCTTTTCGTAGTTGGCGCGCAGGCGGTCCTGGAAGCGCTTGCGGCGGATCTGCGTGTGCACGCGGGCCAGCAGCTCGTTGCGGTCGATGGGACGCATGATGTAGTCGTGCGCGCCGATCTCGAGCGCCATGGCGATGCGCTTGGTGTCCGTCTCCTCGCAGACGACGAGGATAGGCACCGCGCGCGTATGCTCGTTGGAGCGGAAATGCTGGCACAGGCGCAGGCCGTCTTCGCCGGCGAGGTTGATGCTGAGGATGATGACGTCGAAATTGTTCTGCATCGCCTGCTGCAGGCCCTGCTCGCCGGTGCGCACGGCGATGATGACGTCGTCGTCGCGCTTGAGCGTCTCGACGAACTTCTCGCTCTCGAAATCCTTGTCCTCGACGATCAGCACTTGCGCTTTGTCGTAGAGTTCCTCGATGATCGCGCTCTTCTCGCCCTTGTTGAAGCCGAACTGGCTCGACGTCTTCTCGCGCGCCTTCCATTCGTCCACCATCATCTTGAGGCGCACGAGCGAGCGCACGCGCGCCATCAGCGCGATGTCGTTGACCGGCTTGGTCAGGAAGTCGTCGGCGCCGACCTCGAGCCCGCGCACGCGGTCGGTGGCGTCGGTCAGCGCCGTCACCATCACGACGGGAATGTTGGCGGTGGCCGGGTTGCTCTTCAGGCGCTGGCAGACCTCAAAGCCGTCCATGCCGGGCATCATGACGTCGAGCAGGATGACGTCGGGCGATTGCGTCTCCGCCTTTTCCAGCCCCTCGGGGCCGCTGGTGGCGGTGATGACGTCGAAATACTCGCTGCTCAGCCGCGCTTCAAGCAGCTTCACGTTAGGCAAAATATCGTCGATGACGAGTACGCGGGCGGTCATGGTTCCCTCCTTTATCCGGCCATCTGGCCCGGTCCAACATATTTCTGGATCGTGCGGATGAACTCGGTGATGGAAATCGGCTTGGAGATGTAATCCTCGCAGCCGCCTTCGCGGATCTTTTCCTCGTCGCCCTTCATGGCGAAGGCGGTCACGGCGATGACGGGAATGTGCTTGAGGGCCGCATCGGCCTTGAGCCACTTGGTGACGTCGAGGCCGGAGACCTCGGGCAGCTGGATGTCCATGAGGATCAGGTCGGGCGCATGCACGCGCGCCAGTTCGAGCACTTGCCGCCCGTCGCGCGTCTTGAACACCTGATAGCCATGCGCCGTCAGCAAGTCGTCGAACAGCTTCATGTTCAATTCGTTGTCTTCGACGATCAAAATCTTGTTTTTCATATGGGATACCATCTCTCTATATATACTTTAAGCTGTGAAAAGTTAACAAAACATTAAAGGTCATCGACAGGGTCGCGGCGGCAGCTTTTCCAGCGCCGTCAGGCTCTCCTCGATCGTAAACCCCTTATACACGTCGAACGCATGGCTGACGACGCCGTTGGCGTGCAGCACCATGTCGATCTCGTAAAAGGGCGTGATGTCGTCGTCTTCATCGACCGGCAGCAGCGCGAGGCGCACATGCCAGGCCTCAGGCGCGAGCAGGCTGGCGTCGATATGCGCGCCTTTCGCGAATTCCGCTGGCGGCACGCGCTTGCCGATGAAGGCGCTCATCAGCACGGGGCCGTTGATGTCGGTACCGTCGAAGACGACGCCGCTGAAGGAATGCTCGCCCGCGCGCGCCTTCTCGATCAAGGCCGCTGTGAAGGCCGTCGACAGGTAATAGCCGCGCGGCAAGTCGAAGGACAGGTTCTCGGGAATGGAATACCTGGCCTTCGCCGCGCCGTCTTTTTGCTGGACGACCGTGCCGCGCCATTCGTCCGCCTCTTCGCCGGCCTGCTGGTGCACGGCGCTGAAGTCGAAGCGCTTGCCGTCCTTTCCTTCATAGGCCGTGTACTTGCTGCTCTCGGCGTCGTTGTCGGCGGCTTCGGGATAGCTGTAGGACATGGCGAAGCGGCGGTCGACCGTCCAGGCGTCGCAGGCGTCGTCCTGCGCGTAATACATCTGCCCGCGCGCAGCGTCCGGGCCGGATGACGGGTCGGACGATGCAAGGCGGAAACTGTACAGCGCCCGGTGCGATGCGAGGTCGGCGGCATGGGCAGGCGCGGCGCACAGCAGCGCGGCAAGCACGGCTGTCATGCCGGGCTTAATCCACATACGGGTTCTTGCTCGCCTTGATGATGAAGCGGATCGGCGTGGCCGGGATCTTGAAATCGCGGCGCAACGAATTGATGAGGAAGCGCTTGTGCGTCTCGGGATAGTCGTCGGGACGGCTGACCCAGAGGGCGAAGGTCGGCGGGCGCGCCTTGATCTGCGTCATGTAGCGCAGGCGGTTCTGCTTGCCGTGCACGAGCGGCGCGGGGTTCTGCGCCTCCATCGCGCGCAGCCAGCGGTTCATCTTGCCGGTCGAGATGCGGTAGTTCCAGAGGTCGTAGGTGTCGAGCACGCTCTGCATCAGCTGGTCGAGGCGCACGCCGTTCTGCGCCGAGATGGTGACGAAGCGGATATCCGCCGCCTGCGCGAGGCTGCGGTCGAGCTGATGGCGGATCTCGTCGAGGCGCTTGTCGCGGTCGGTGATGAGGTCCCACTTGTTGACGGCGATGACCAGCGCGCGGCCTTCCTCGATAACGTGCTGGGCGATGGTGAGGTCCTGCTTCTCGAACAGCATCTCGCCGTCGATGACCAGCACGACGACCTGCGCAAGCCGGATGGCGCGCAGCGTATCTTCGACCGACATGCGCTCGATGTCCTGGAAGACGCGCGACTTGCGGCGCAGGCCGGCGGTATCGACCAGCTTGAGCTTGCGCCCGCCGAATTCCCAGTCTACGTGAACCGCGTCGCGCGTGATGCCAGCCTCGGGGCCGGTCATCGAGCGTTCCTCGCCGACCAGCGCGTTGAGCAGCGTCGACTTGCCGACGTTGGGACGGCCGACGATCGCGACCTTGATCGGCAGCGTCAATTCTTCAGGGGCCGCCGGTTCGTCACCGAAACCGGTTTCGGAACCTTCCTGGTAAATCTGGAAGTAGCGTTCGATATCGTCGGATTCTTCCTCCGGCTCGGCAGCCGCAGCAGCGGCGGCGTCCGCCTCTGCCTTTTCGACCTTGGGGCGCAGCAGCGCGTAGAGTTCGTCCAGGCCCTGGCCGTGCTCGGCGGAAACCGCGATCGGCTCGCCGAGGCCGAGTTCATAAGCCTCATACAGGCCCGACATGCCGACCTTGCTCTCGCACTTGTTGGCGACCAGCACGGCGGGAATTTTCTGCTTGCGGACCCAGTCGGCGAAGTGACGGTCCATCGGCGTGATGCCGACTCTAGCGTCGATGACGACGAAAGCGATGTCGGCCTTGCCCAGCGCGCGTTCGGTCTGCTTGCGCATGCGGCCGGGGATGGAGCTGTCGAAGCTCTCTTCCAGCCCCGCCGTGTCGATGACGCGGAAGTCGAGGCCCATCAGGTGGCCGTCGGCCTCGCGCCAGTCGCGGGTGAGGCCGGGCGTGTCATGCACCAGCGCGAGCTTCTTGCCGACAAGCCGGTTGAAGAGCGTCGACTTGCCGACGTTGGGGCGGCCGATGATGGCGATAGTGAAAGTCATGGTTGCCCTTGGTTAGTAGGATTAGCGGTAAGCGACGATATCGCCATCGTCCGTGAGGATCAGCAGCGTGCCGCCAGCCACGACGGGCGGCACCAGCACGTTGCCGGGCAGCTTGGTGGTCTTGATCGTGTGGCCGTTCTGCGGATCCATCTCGACCATCTGGCCGCGGTTGCTCGCAAGGATCAGGCGGTCGCCAGCCAGCACGGGACCGGTCCAGACGATCGGGTCTTCCTTGCTCTTTTCATCTTCATAGCGCGGCAGCGCGCCGACCCAGCGGATCGCGCCGCTAATGCGCGTGAGCGCCAGCACCTGCTGGTCGGTGGAAAGGACGAAGACAGTGTCGCCCGCCGACCATGGCATCTCGGCGCTGCCGATCTCGCGCTGCCAGACGCGCTGGCCGCTGATCTCGTCGATCGCGACCATGCGGCCGCTGTAGCTGACAGCATAGACGAGGCCCTGGTCGATGACCGGCTGGCCGCGGATGTCGGCGATGACCGACGACGCGCCCGAGCGGCGCACGGTGGAGAGGTTGTCCTGCCACACCGCCTGCCCGTTTTCGCTGCGCAGGCCGATCACTTCGCCCGACGACATCGGCATGACGACGAGCGAGGCATTGACCGCCGGCGAGACGGAGCCGAGCAGGTTGGTGGTTTCAGCGACGCCCGCATAGCTCCACAGCGGCTTGCCGTCTTCGGCGGAATAAACCATCAGGCGGTTATCGAGCGTGATGAGGTAGACCTTGCCGCCTGCCACTGTCGGCGCAGCGCGCACGGGCGCAGGCACATCCGCGCTCCACAATTGCTTGCCGTCCGCCGGGTTGAGGCAGATGAGTTGCTTGTAGCCGTTGGTCACATAGAGCTTGCCAGCCGAGAATGCGAGGCCGCCGCCGATATAGCCGCCATCGTCTTCATGATCGACTGCGGCGTTGACGCGCCACTTGCGTTCGCCGTCGGAAAGCTTGAATGCGGAAACCTCCGCTTCGGTATCCAGCGTATAGACGACGCCGTCCGCGACGATGGGCTGCACGATCAGCGGATCGCGGCGGTCGCCGCCGGAGCCGATATCGGAACTCCAGACCTTCTTGAGGCCGTCGCCCAGCGCGAGATGGCCCATCGCGTGATTGGGATAGCCGCCGCTTTGCGGCCAGAAATCGTCGCTCCACGCCGCGGGCAGCGCGAGCGGCTGGTTTTGCAGGGTGGCGTCGGGCACGAGGTCCTGCTGCAGCTGCAGCACGGAGATGCGCTGGCCGGGCAACGGGATCTGGTCCTTGTCGCGGAACATGCCCTCGAAGCTCGAGCAGGCGGTGAGCGCGAAGAGGCAAAGGCCCAGCGCGAGGGTGCGTTTGATCGTCACTTCGCGCCCTCCTTCTCCTTGCCGGCCACGTAAAGGCTGCGCAGCGTAAAGGCGCGCGCGCGCGCATCGGCAGGCGCCAGCGGGTCGGCGCTGATCTTGGTGAGGTCTTCAACCGCCGCGCCGCGGTCGCCCGCGCGCGAGGCCAGCAGCGCATCGAGTTCAAGCGCGGTATAGCGCCACACGGCCTTCTCGGAGAGCAGCGGCTTCAGTTCAGCGCGCAGCGCGGCCGCATCGCCGCCATCGGCGCGCAGGCTGACGCTGTAGAGCTTCGCAAGCTGGCGGTATGCCTTATCCGGTCCCATCGCGGACGCGATGGCATCGTACATCGCGACGGCCTTGTCCTTATCGCCGTGCTGCGTATAAGCGGCGGCGGCCATGAAGCGCGCGAGCATCGCCTGGTCGCCGGGCGCGCCCTGCGCGTAAGCCGCGAGAGCCGCCGGGTCGTTCTTGCCGACGACGCGCGTCAGTTCCGCCGTCGCGGCGGCATTACGATTCGATTCCCACTGGCGCCAGAAGGACAAAGCACCGGTCATGACGACCGCCAGGAGAATCCCCCCGATGATCCACGACCCATTTTCTTTCCAAAACTGGTGGAGTTTTTCCCGGCGCAGGTCTTCGGCAATCTCGTCAAAAACATCGGTCATGGAGTGATTCCTGTTTCGTATTATTTTTCAAGCCCCTAGATGACCAAATCGGCGGGACGGAGTCAAGGATTCAAAGTGGCGATTTATAACGCTTTATAGCGCTTTTCTTGCGCATTATGCCAACCCATACACCATTCGTTAACCACCTTCGTGGCATCCTGAGAATGTATCGGGAGAGTAGCTCTCGATTCTTTTAACCTTAGAAAAAGGAACATGACATGACTGGCGTTACCCTTACCTCTGCAATGCGAGCCAACCTGCTCTCCCTGCAGCAAACCGCAAACCTCCTTGGCACCACCCAGTTCCGCCTGGCGACTGGTAACAAGGTCAACTCCGCCCTCGACAACCCGTCTTCGTACTTCGCCGCTCAAGGCTTGAACGACCGTGCTTCTGACCTGTCCGCCCTTCTGGACGGTATGGGCCAGTCCATTCAGACCCTGAAGGCCGCTGACCAGGCGATCACGAGCATGACGACTATGCTCCAGAGCGCAAAGGCCGTCGCACAGACCGCGAAGACCCAGGCTGCCGGCGCCGCTTCTGTCACGGGTACCCATAGCCTGACGCCTGCCGACAGCGCTGACCTCGTCGGCTCGGCCGGCATCGGTGCGGGTATCGCGACCGGTGACGAACTCGGCATCACGCTGAACGCTGAAACCCGCGTTGACATCGCCATCACCACCGGTGACACCATCGCGGACCTGATCAACAACATCAACGGCGACGCTACCCTCGACGGCCGCGTCAAGGCTGAACTGGTTGCAAACACCGCAGCCGGCCACGCTGGTGAGTTCTTCCTGAAGATCAGCACCACGGACGGTTCTGCCCTGACCCTCGGCGGCGGCACCAACGACGTGACCGCTGACCTCGGCCTGAGCACCAGCCAAGTGGGTTCGACGACTGACTACAGCGCGGCGATCTCCCAGTTCAACGACCTGCGCACGCAGTTCGACGCACTGGTCAACGACGCCGGCTACCGCGGTATCAACCTGCTGAACGGCAACCACCTCGTCACGCAGTTCAACGAAACGAACACGTCTTCTTCTGACGTCAGTTCGGCTCAGGACTTCTCGATGAGCGGCCTCGGCGTTAGCGCAGCGGCTTGGACCGGTACGGCAGGCATCGACGCCTCTATCGCGTCGATCGACACTGCGATCACCACGATGAAGGACGAAGCGTCGAAGTTCGGTAACGCACTGACCATCATCCAGAACCGCCAGGACTACACCACCAACCTCGTCAACGTCCTGAAGGACGGTGCATCCGCACTGACCCTCGCCGACAAGAACGAGGAAGGCGCGAACCTCCTGGCCCTCCAGACCTCGCAGCAGCTTGGTATTCAGGCTCTGTCGCTGTCTTCGCAAGCCAACCAGTCGGTCCTCCGCCTGTTCTCGTAAGAGACACGGACGACCCTCTAAAAAAGACCGGCGGGAGCAATCCCGCCGGCTCTTTTTTTAGGACTTTTTTAATCGTTCCATGCGATACTGGTAATGTAGAGGGTGAAAGGATTTCACCTGTATGGACCGGAGAGAATCTCGTGGCGCTCGTCATAGACCTCAAACCCACTGAACGCATCATCATCGGCACCACGCTGATCACGAACGATTCCGGCCATTCGTCGCGCCTGCGGATCGAGGGCGATGCCCCGATCCTGCGCGAAAAGGACATCATGCGCGAAAGCGACGCGGATACGCCGTGCAAGCGCGTGTACCTCACCATCCAGCTCATGTACCTCGCGGACACGCCCGAGGCCCTGCACCAGACCTATTTCGACCAGGTGCGCGACATCCTCCAGGCCGCGCCGTCGATGACCCCGTTCTTCGGCAAGATCAACGCGCTCCTGCTGAACGACGAATACTACAAGGCGCTCAAGGAAGCGCGGAACCTGGTGAAATACGAGAAGGAGCTGCTCGCCCATGCCTAACAACAACCCCTACAGCAAAGCGACCGGCGCCTACGGCTCGGCCCTCCCCACAGACCAGCGCGCACTGGAAGGCACGATCCTCCTCAAGGCGGCGACCAACCTCGAGGCCCTCGCCCGCCGCATCGAAGGCGGCGAGAAGCCGTCGCTCGAGGAAATCGACGACGTGCTCACCAACAACCGCAAGATCTGGCAGATCTTCCTCGACACCGCGATGAGCACCGACAACGCAATGCCGCTCGAGCTGCGCAACAACATCGCCTCCCTCGCCGTCTTCGTCTTCAAGCGGACGCAGGACATCATGATCGACACCCAGCCGGCGAAGTTCACGGTGCTCGTCAACATCAACCGCAACATCGCCGCAGGCCTCCTGAAGCGCCCTGCAGCGCCCGCGGCGGCAACGGCGCCGGCGGCGGCCGAAGCACGCCCCCTCGCGACAACCGACAGCATGGCCTAACGCCATTTTCAGGCAATAAAAAACCCTGCCGCGGCAGGGTTTGCTTCAACGACATTTAAATCATCTCAGGCTTCGACCGAGGCTCCCCCATGCGGCGACGGCGCATCGGCGGCAGGCGGGCTGGCCTCCTGCGGCTCTGCGTCATGGGTGACAGGCGCCGGGGTCTCGTGCGGCTGCTGCGCCGGCGGCGAACCGCTCATCAACGCATGGCGTTCGAGCGAGCGCGCTTTCGTGAAGGCATCGATTTGCGTCTGGGTCGGATATTGCTGCACGATCTCCCCATCCGCGCGGCGGAATTCGAGGATCGCCACGTTCTGCAGGTTATCGACGCGGATAGCCGAACTGACAAAATTTTGGCTGCTTTCGGATGCGATCACAGACGCGGCGTCCGTCGTTGCAACGGTCGTCGCAGGCGCGCTACGCGCCCCGGTATTCGTCTGGGAAATCTGCACCGATACTGTGCCGACTGAATCCACCATACTCCCACTCCCGAGATAGAATCGATCTTCTCCTAAGACCAATTCTTCTTCCACTACTCCCATCCTACGCGAGAATGGTTAAAGTCTCGTAAAAATCTTATGGCTAAGCGATTTTCCTCAACGACCGTCTTCGCCTCTCAAATGGCGTCGAGTTTACGGATTGTAAAGGAAACTTCTGTAGTATGGGAAATTGCGCGCGGTAAATGCAGGCAAAATTTGCCTAGCACATAAAAAACAAGTATTATCATAGGGCATAGGGGCCGCCGCGCCATATTCGGCTGACTGTTTTTGCGGCGTGACGTAACGAGGTGGGGCAATCGTGGATTCTATTTTTGAGGCATTAAAAAACCTGGGCGCCGGACGCCTTGCGATCATGTTGCTGACGTTCTTCGGCATGATCATCTTCTTCATCTTCATCGCTTTTCGTTCCAACGCGCCGGGCATGACCCTGCTCTACGCCGAACTCTCGACGTCGGATTCGACCGAGATCGCGGCCAAGCTCGACATGGCGAAAATTCCCTACCAGCTCAGCGACGACGGCACGAAACTGACGGTGCCGCAGAAGGAAGTCGGCAAGGCGCGCATGCTGCTGGCACAGGAAGGCCTGCCGCACCAAGGCTCCGTCGGCTACGAGATCTTCGACCAGAAGCAAACCTTCGGCACCACCAGCTTCGTGCAGAACATCAACCAGGTCCGCGCGCTGGAAGGCGAACTGTCGCGTACTATCGGCACCATCGACAGCGTGCGCGGCGCGCGCGTGCACCTCGTGCTGCCGCAGCATGAACTCTTCGCGAAGGACAGCGCGCCCGCTTCCGCGTCCGTGTTCCTGAACCTGCGCAACTCGGCATCGCTCGGCTCCGAACAGGTGCAGGCGATCCAGCACCTCGTCGCCGCCGCCGTGCCGCGCCTCAAGCCCGCCGCCGTCGCCATCATCGACCAGAGCGGCAACATGCTCGCGAGCGGCGAAGACGGCAGCGACAGCACCTCCGCTTCCGCCCGCTCCGACGAAGAGCTGCGCCAGAAGTACGAAACCCGCGTCGGCCGCTCGATCGAGGACATGGTCGGCCGCATCGTCGGCTACGGCAAGGTGCGCGCAACCGTCAGCGCCGACATGAACTTCGACGTCGTCAACCGCAATTCTGAATCCTACAATCCCGAAGGCCAGGTCATCCGCTCGACGCAGACCACCAGCGAGGAGAACGTCGACAACTCGAACGGCGCCGCCAACAGCGTGTCGGTCGAGAACAACCTCCCCGGCCTGCCCGGCGGCAACGCCAACGGCAAGGCCGCCGAGGCGCAGCCCACCGCCAAGAACAACCGTTCCGAGGAAGTGACCAACTACGAAATCAGCAAGACGATCGAGAGCACCGTCCGCGCCGGCGGCCAGGTGCAGAAGCTCTCCATCGCCGTGCTGGTCGACGGCCGCTACCAGGCCGACGACAAGGCCACCCCGCCGAAGGACGCGCCCAAGGACTGGCAGGCGCCCAAGAAGTACGTGCCGCGCGACCAGGCCGAACTCGACAAGATCACCGCGCTCGTCAAGTCCGCCGTCGGCTACGATGAAAGCCGCGGCGACACGGTGCAGGTCGTCAACATGCAGTTCGTCGACGAACAGGTCGCCGACGCCCTGCCGCACGACGACACCATGCTGTTCGGCTTCCAGAAGGCCGACCTGCTGGGCATCGCCGAGACCCTCACGCTCAGCGTCGTCGCCATCCTCGTCATCATGGTCGTCCTGAAGCCGCTGGCCGCGCATATCGCGATGTCCTCGGCGATGAAGGCGCACGGCGGCGGCTCGTCGCTCGCCGAAGAGACCGCCCTGCTCTCCTCCGCGGGCGCGTCGGGCGGCATGCAGGCACAACTGGCGCCGCCTTCCGACATGGGACCGAGCGAGCTTGAGGCGATGATCGACATGTCGAACGTGGAGGGCAAGGTGAAGGCCTCCTCCGTCCAGAAGATCAGCGAGCTGGTGACCAACCACCCCGCCGAAACCGTCGCCGTCATTCGTTCTTGGATGTCACAGGAGAGCTAAGATATGCGCGTTCGCGAAGACTACCGCACCCTGACCGGCGCCGAGAAATCGGCGATCCTCCTGCTCTCGATCGGCGACGCGTTCTCCGCCAAGATCTTCGAGCAGCTGGATGAAGACGAGATCATGCACATCTCGCAGACCATGTCGAACCTCGGCAAGGTCAGCGCCGCCGTCACCGAGCGCCTGTTCATCGAGTTCGCCGAGAACATGAGCTCGACCAACTCCCTCGTCGGCTCGCTCGACAGCACCGAGCGCCTGCTCACCCGCGTGCTCGGCAAGGACAAGGTCACCTCGATCATGGAGGAAATCCGCGGCCCCGCCGGCCGCACCATGTGGGAGAAGCTCTCCAACGTCAGCGAGGAAGTGCTCGCCACCTACCTGCAGAAGGAATATCCGCAGACCGTCGCCGTCGTCATCTCCAAGATCACGCCGGAGCACGCCGCGCGCGTGCTGGCCATGCTGCCCGAAGGCTTTGCAATGGAAGTCGTCATGCGCATGCTCAAGATGGAAGCGGTGCAGAAGGACATCCTCGACGACGTCGAGCGCACGCTCAAGACCGAGTTCATGTCCAACCTCTCGCGCACCAGCCGCCGCGACAGCCACGAGATCATGGCCGAAATCTTCAACAACCTCGAACGCACGGTCGAGGGCAAGTTCATGACCTCCCTCGAGGAGCGCAACCCGGAAGCGGCCGAGAAGATCCGCAGCCTGATGTTCACCTTCGACGATCTCGCGAAGCTCGACCCGAGCGCGCTGCAGACCATCATCCGCAACGTCGACAAGGACAAGCTGCCGATGGCGCTGAAGGGCGCGTCGGATTCGATGAAGGACCTCTTCTTCGCCAACATGTCGGAACGCGCCGCCAAGATGATGAAGGAAGGCATGGAGGCCATGGGCCCCGTGCGCCTCAAGGACGTCGAAGAAGCGCAACAAGGCATCGTCTCGGTCGCCAAGAGCCTGGCGGACCGCGGCGAAATCACCATCGTCACCTCGCAAGAGGAAGGCGAGCTCATTTACTAACCAGGTCAGGCACCGATGGTCGACGCGAAAAAATTCCTCTTCGACACCCACGACTTCAGCGACGACAAGCCGAAGGTCGCGCCGCTGATCTATACGGAAGAACAGCTCACGCTCGCGCGCGAGCAGGGACAGGCGCAAGGCAAGGCCGACGGCCTCGCCACCGCGCGCAAGAACCAGGAAGAGCGCATCGCCGAGATGCTCGACAAGACGCTGCAGCAGGCCGCCGAGATGGCCGCGCGCGAGGACCGCCGTGCCGCCGAGCAATCCGCCGAGGCGATCTCCCTCTCCTTGCGCATCGCGCGCAAGCTGATGCCACAGTTCGCCAGCCAGTTCTCCCTCGCCGAGATCGAGGCGACCATCCTCCAGGCCGTCGAGACGCGCAAGGACGAACCGCGCATCGCCGTGATGGTGCCCGTCGTGCACCTCGACGCGCTGAAGGACCGCATGGACAAGCTGGCGCAGGACAAGGGCTATACCGGCCGCGTCATCCTGATCGCCGACGACAACCTGCCCGAGACCGATTGCCGCGTGGAATGGGCCGACGGCGGCATGGACCGCCTCTATGAGCAGCTTTTCGCGCTGATCGAGGAAAAACTCAAGGCCGCGGCCACCACCATCAAGACAACGCTTTAATTCTTTAACCAGGAGAGACAGGAAACAATGGCACCCAACGATCCCAACCAGAACGTCGCTTTCGAGGAAATCAAGAAAGCCGACACCGTCGAGACCCGCAAGAAGGACATCGACGCGATCTACGACATTCCCGTGCAGATCTCGGCCGTGCTCGGCAAGTCGACCATGCAGGTTAGCCAGCTGCTCAAGCTGGGCCGCGGCGCGGTCGTGGAACTGGACCGCAAGGTCGGCGAATCCATCGACATCTACGTCAACAACCGCCTTGTCGCGCGCGGTGAAGTCATCGTCATCGAAGACCGCCTCGGCGTCACGATGACGGAAATCGTCAAATCCGACCGCACCCAGTAAAAGCACGACAAGATAAGGGAACTTCAGACATGCGCTTGATGATTGTCGGCAGCCTCAGCGGGCAGATCAGCACGGCGGGCAAGATCGCCATCGCCCGCGGCGCCAAGGTGACGCACACCGAAGACGCCGAACAGGCCCTGGGCGCCCTGCGCTCCGGCCGCGGCGCCGACCTGATCATGATCGACGTCAAGCTCGACATCGCCGGCCTCATCGCGGCGCTGAAGGAAGAGCGCTTCGCCGTGCCCGTCGTCGCCTGCGGCATCGGCACCGACGCGGCCACCGCCGTCAAGGCCATCAAGGCGGGCGCGAAAGAATACATCCCCCTGCCCCCCAACGCCGAACTGATCGCCGCCGTGCTGCAAGCCGTCACCGAAGAAGGCGGCACGATGATCGCAAACGATCCCGCGATGAAGCCGATCCTGACCATGGCCGACCGTATCGCGCCGTCGGACGCCTCCGTCCTCATCACGGGCGAGAGCGGCACCGGCAAGGAAGTCATGTCGCGCTATATCCACCAGAAGAGCAAGCGCGCCAACGGCCCGTTCATCTCGATCAACTGCGCGGCGATCCCGGAGAACCTGCTGGAATCCGAACTCTTCGGCCATGAAAAAGGCGCCTTCACCGGCGCGGTCGCCCGCCGCCTCGGCAAGTTCGAGGAAGCGAACGGCGGCACCCTGCTGCTCGACGAGATCAGCGAGATGCAGCCGTCGCTGCAAGCCAAGCTGCTGCGCGCCATCCAGGAACGCGTGATCGACCGCGTCGGCGGCAATGCGCCCGTCAAAATCGACATCCGCCTGATCGCGACCAGCAACCGCGACCTGCAATCCTACGTGAAGTCCGGCAACTTCCGCGAAGACCTGTATTTCCGCCTCAACGTCGTCAACCTGCACCTGCCGTCCCTGAAGGAGCGCCCCGCCGACATCGTGCCGCTCGCGCAGATGTTCGCCGACAAGTACAGCGAACAGAACGGCCTGCCGAAGAAGAGAATCTCCGCCGACGCCGCCAGCGCGCTGCAAAGCCACCCTTGGCCCGGCAACGTGCGCGAGCTTGAAAACACCATGCACCGCGCCGTGCTGATGTCGATGGAAGACGAGATCGAGACCGCCGCCGTCGGCCTGCCCGGCCACGCCGCCGTCGCCAAGGTCGCCGCCGTCGTGCACTCCATGACCGAACGCGCCGCGCCCGCCCCCGACAATGCCGCGCCGCTGGTCGGCCGCACCGTCGCCGACGTCGAGCGCGAACTGATCCTGAACACGCTGCAAAACTGCCTCGGCAACCGCACGCATGCGGCCAACATCCTCGGCATCTCGATCCGCACGCTGCGCAACAAGCTGAAGGAATACGGCGAGCAGGAGGCTGCGCATGGCTGACGCGGCGTTGTCCGCTATCGGCGGCAAAGGCTTCCGGATCAAGGGCGACGTCGCGCTGGCGCTTGGCGTCGTCGCGATCCTGACCGTCCTTATCCTGCCGCTGCCCACCTGGCTGCTCGACATCTCGCTCGCGCTATCGCTGTCGTTCTCCGTCCTGATCCTGATGACCGTGCTGTTCGTCGAGAAGCCGCTGGACCTGACGGCGTTTCCGACCATCCTGCTGATCTCGACGATGATCCGGCTATCGCTCAACCTCGCGTCTACGCGCCTGATCCTCGGCCACGGGCATGAAGGCAAGGAAGCCGCCGGCCACGTCATCGAGGCCTTCGGCAGTTTCGTGATGCAGGACAACTTCGTGATCGGGGCGATCGTCTTCTGTATCCTGATCATCGTCAACTTCGTCGTCATCACCAAGGGTGCGGGCCGCATCGCCGAAGTCGGCGCGCGCTTCAGCCTGGACGCCATGCCCGGCAAGCAGATGGCGATCGACGCCGACCTCTCCGCCGGCATCATCAATGAAAACGAAGCCAAGGTGCGCCGCTCGCAGCTCGAGCAGGAAAGCAGCTTCTTCGGGGCCATGGACGGTGCGTCGAAATTCGTGCGCGGGGACGCGGTCGCGGGCCTTTTGATCGTCTTCATCAACGCGATCGGCGGCATCATCATCGGCACCGCGCAAAAGAACATGGATTTCGGCGCCGCCGCGCAGACCTACACTTATCTGACCATCGGCGACGGCCTCGTCACGCAGGTGCCCGCGCTGATCGTCTCGGTCGCGGCGGGTATGCTGGTCTCCAAGGCGGGCGTCAAGGGCTCCACCGACAAGGCGCTGTTCGCGCAGTTGAGCAACTATCCGCAGGCCCTCATCCTCAGCGCCAGCCTGATGGGCGTCCTCGCGGTGCTGCCGGGCGTGCCGGCCTTCCCGTTCCTGATCATGGCAGGCACCGCCGGCCTCTTCGCCTACAACGCGCTCGAGACGCGCAAGAAGGAAGCCACGCGCGCCACCGAAGCCGTCAAGGCCGAAAAGGCCAAGGTGCCGGTCGCGGAAGAGCCGATCTCGAAGTCGCTTGCCATCGACACCCTGCGCGTCGAGCTCGGCTACGGCCTGCTGCCGCTGGTCAACAACCCCGACAAGGGCAAGCTGACCGAGCAGATCAAGGGCCTGCGCAAGCAGCTGGCCGAAGACATGGGCTTCATCCTCCCCTCCGTCCGCATTCAGGACAACCTGCAGCTCCCCGCGACTTCTTACGTCGTGCGCATCAAGGAGATCGAGGCCGGCAAGGGCGAGCTGCGCCCCGACATGCTGCTCTGCATGAACCCGAGCGGCGACAAGATCGACCTGCCCGGCGAAGCGACGCGCGAGCCGACCTTCGGCCTGCCCGCGATGTGGATCAACCAGGATTATCGCGAGGAAGCGCAGTTCAAGGGCTACACCGTCGTCGATCCCTCGACCGTCATCACCACGCACCTGACGGAAATCATCAAGGACAACATGTCCGACCTGCTCTCCTATTCCGAGACGCAGAAGCTGCTCGATGAACTGCCGAAGACGCACCAGAAGCTGGTCGCCGACCTCATCCCGGCCAAGATCTCCGTCACCGGCCTGCAGCGCGTGCTGCAGAACTTGGTCGGCGAGCGCGTCTCCATCCGCGACCTGCCCACCATCCTCGAAGGCATCGCGGAGGCGACCGGCTACAGCAACAACATCACCACGATCACCGAGCACGTGCGCGCCCGCCTCGCCCGCCAGATCTGCGACCAGCACACGACCAAGGCAGGCATCATGCCGCTCGTCACCCTATCGGCGGATTGGGAACAGGCCTTCGCCGAAAGCCTCACCGGCGCGGGCGAGGAAAAGCACCTCGCCATGCCGCCGTCGCGCCTGCAGCAGTTCCTGCAGGCCATCCGCGCGACGTACGAGGACCTCGCCATGAAGGGCGAGTCCCCGGCGCTGCTCACCAGCCCGACGATCCGCCCCTACGTGCGCTCGATCATCGAACGCTTCCGCCCGCAAACGGTGGTCATCTCGCAAAACGAGATCCACCCGCGCGCGAAGATCCGCACCATCGCCCAGATCTCTTGAAGAAAATAAGGAACCATGCGGCTTAAATCGTTTCACGCGAAATCCATGTCCGAGGCGATGCGCCAGGTGCGCGACACGCTCGGCGACGACGCGATCATCGTCAACACGCGCGAGGAGGCCGGCGGCTGGGTGAAGATCACCGCCGCGGCCGAGCAGGAGAGCCGCAGCCCGGCCGAAGCCCCCATCACCCCCGCCGCGCGCAAGGAAGCCGAGAGCGCTGAGGAAGCGCTCGACGCCGTCACCGAGGCCATGCTGCGCCATCGCGTGCCCGCCGCCACCGGCGAGAAGATCATCTCCGCCGCCGCCAGCCAGCCCGGCCGCGACGCACGCAAGATGCTGGCCGCCGCGCTCAAGAAGGTATTCCCGTTCGACGCCGAGCCGACGCCGGTCAAGAAACACCGCCCCATCGTACTGGTCGGCCCGCCGGGCGCGGGCAAGACGCTGATGACCGCCAAGCTGGCCGCACGCGCCGTGCTGGGCGGCCACAAGCCCGCCGTCATCACGACCGACATCGCACGCGCGGGCGGCATCGAACAGCTCTCCGCCTTCCTCAATATCCTCTCCCTGCCGCTGCACTGCGCGGAAGACGCCAAGAGCCTCAAGACCGCGCTCGGAAAGATCAAGGGCGCGACGCAGACGATCATCGACACCGGCGGCCTCAACCCCTTCGACCCGCACGAGATGAAGACGCTCGCCCGCCTGCTCAACACCGAGGAGATGGACGCCGCCCTCGTGCTGCCCGCCGGCACCGATGCCGAGGAATCCGCCGAGATCGCCATGACCTTCGCCGTGCTCGGCGTGCGCCGCCTGATCCCGACGCGCCTCGACTTCTCGCGCCATATCGGCGGCATCCTTTCCGCCGCCGACCGTGCGCGCATGTCCTTCGGCGAAGGCAGCCACACGCCGCAGGTGGCCGACGGCATCCTGCACCTCACGCCTGAAACGATGGCGGCCCTGCTGCTGCCCGCCGCCAGCCCGAAAAAGAAGAAGTGACGCCATGACCAATACGACGAAGACGAAATCAGGCACCAAAGCCGCCGGCCCCGCCGGCAAGCTGATCGCGGTCGCTTCCGGCAAGGGCGGCGTCGGCAAGACGTGGTTCTCGATCACGCTCAGCCACGCGCTCGCCAAGGCGGGCAAGAAGGTGCTGCTGTTCGACGGCGACCTCGGCCTCGCCAACGTCGACGTACAGCTCGGCATGATGGCCAAGCGCGACCTCAACGACGTCGTCGAAGGCAATCTGGGCCTCGAGCGCGCGGTCGAGCGCTACGAAGCCGGCGGCTTCGACGTGCTCGCGGGCCGCTCCGGCGCAGGATCGCTTTCCACCCTGCCCGCGCAACGCCTCGCCGAACTGGTGCAGCAGGTCAAGACGCTGGCGGCGTCCTATGACGTCCTCATCGTCGACCTCGGCGCGGGCGTCGACCGCACCGTGCGCTTCGTCGCCGCCGCCGCCGACGTCGCGCTGGTCGTCACCAACGACGAACCGACGGCGCTGACCGACGCCTACGCCTTCATCAAGCTGAGCCATGCCGCAGGCCACGCCGACAACATCCGCGTCGTCATCAACGTCGCCGCCGACAAGAAGGAAGGCGAAGGCACCTACGGCACGCTACTCAAGGCCTGCACGAAATTCCTCCAGCTCAAGCCGCCGCTGATCGGCGTGATCCGCCAGGACAAGCGCGTCAAGGAAGCGATCCGCGCCCAGACGCCGTTCCTGACGCGCTCGCCCAATGCCGACGCCGCAGCCGACGTCGAAAACATCGCAAAAGCCGTCAGCGAGGAAATCCTGACGTAAGGGGAACCGTGGCCGACAGCACCTCTTCCATTCCTCCGTCCTCGTCGGCATCGGGCGTCTCCGGCAGCGCGTCATCGCCCATTTCCGCGCATAACGCCCCGCCCGGCCAGGCACAGATGACCGGCCTCGACGTCGAGCAGGCGCCAGCGCAATTACAACAGCCGCCAACGCCCGTCGTGCTGCAGGGCCGCGTGACGTCGTTCGATCCGCAGACGCAGCTCCTCACCATCCTGACGCAAGCGGGCAGCATCGCCATCAAGGTGCAGACGCCCATCCCGCCCGGCACCGACGTCACCGTCGAGCTTTACAAGAGCGGCGGCAGGACGCTGGCGACGCTGCAAGTCCCGCGCGCCGCACTGCAGCAAGCCAATTTGCCGCCACCCGACATCCTGCCGACGCAGGATGTCGTCGCCGCGCCGCCGCCCGAGCGCCCGCCGCTGGTGGCCGGGCAAACCGTCAACGCGCTGCTGCTGCCGCAGACGCCGCCCGCGACGGTTGAACAAGTCGCGCAGGCACTCGAAAGCCTGCGCCGTACCGACCCTGCAAAGCTGCAACGCCTCGCCCCGCCGGAGCTGCTCGAGAAGATTCTTATGACGCCCGACCTCAAGGCGCTTGTGGAGCGCCTGCCGGAACAGCAGGTGCGCGCGCTCATCCGCATCTTCACAACCCCGCCAGCAGCGCCCCAGGAGGAAGCCGCAGCGCCGGAAATGGTGCAGAAACTCGTATCTGCCTACCAACCGGAAGCGGAAGCACCGATAGCGCGCGCAACGACGGCACCGGCCCCCACTCCCACGCGCGCCGACGACGACGGCCTGCTGCAGGTCATCCGCGCGCAATTGCAGGCACGCCCCCAGGCCGCCCTGCCGCAAAAGGCAGCGGCGCCGCAAACATTGCCGCTGCAGGCACCGGGCATCAAGCAATCGCCTGCGTCCGGCACCGCCGCCCTCGCGCAGATGTGGGAACAGGAACAGCCCGCCTTTGCCGCGCTCGGCCGCAGCGACGCGCGCAACAGCGCGCTGCCGCCCGACCTGCCGCGCAACATGTACCGCCTGCAGATCGTCACGATCCTGCCGCCGAACACGCCGCCGCGCCAGGTGCAGGCCGCCCTTTACGAGGCGGCTGCTGTGCCCGACACGGACCCGCCGCAGGCCGCGCAAGTGCATATGGAGACGACCGAAGGCCAGCCGATCCTGAAGACGCCCACTGCCTCTTTCGCCATCGCCGCGCCTGTGCGCGTGGCCGCCGGCAGCATGGTGATCTTCCGCGCCGTGGCCCTGACGCCGGAAGAAACGCTTGCCGCGCTGCAGGGCAGCATCGCGCCGATCGGCATGGACAAATCAAGCGCCGCGACGCCCGGCCTCTGGCCTGCGCTGCACGAAGCCTTGCGCGCGCTGCAGCAGGCCGACCCGGTGACGGCGCATGTCTTCGGCCAATCCCTGCCGACGCCGACGGCGCGCCTGACGCCGACGGCGCTCTTCTTCCTCTCCGCCCTGAAGGCGGGCGTGGTGGGGAACTGGCTGGGCGAGAATACCATCCGCGCGCTGCAGGATGCCGGCCGGCGCGACCTCGTCGACCGCCTCGGCGACGATTTCGGCAAGATGTCCGCGCAAGCGCGCGACCCGCTGCCCGACGCGTGGCGCGCCGTATCCCTGCCGCTGCTGCACGACGAACAGGCGAGCCTTTTGCAATTCTACGTGCGCCAGCAATACGACCGCGACGCGCAGGGAGAAGACGCGCCCGGCCTGCGCCCGGTGACGCGCTTCATCGTCAACCTGCGCCTGAGCCGCATGGGCGAGCTTCAGCTCGACGGCCTCCTGCGCAAGCACAATTTCGACATGATCCTGCGCACGCAAGACAAGCTGTCCTTCGAGATGCGGCAGGGACTGATGCAGGCCTTCGCCAACGGATTGGAACAAGCGCATATGCAAGGCAGCCTCGGCTTCCAGACCCGCGCGCAGAGCTGGATCACCGTCGAGCAAGCGCCGCAAAAAGGCGCGACGGTTTAATCATCCCTTTTCGTGTCATTCCGGGCGCAGCGAGGAATCTTAAATGCTGGTCGTATGGCAACCCTTTAAGATTCCTCGCTGCGCCCGGAATGACACTATAAAGAAAAACGAATATACGCGCGGTCGTCAAACGACACCTGCCCGGCCATCAGCCCCTTGGTCGAAGGGTGCTTTAAATACAGCAGCGGGTCTTCGCGCAACAGATCGGCGAGATATGCCTCGCTCTGTTGCAATGTCATGAACAGCTTCGGATATCCGTCGGATGCCATCACGATTTCCTGCGCGCGCGCCGCGTTGAAGACCGCGATGAACGCATCCGGCACCCGCGTGCCGTTGATGACACCGTAGCCATACGGGCCTTCGCGGTTGGCGAAGCGGTGCTGGTCGCCCAGCATCGGCGCGATGAACGTGCGGCCCGGATCGTCGCGCCGGAGGTCTTCCACCGTCGCACCGCCGGCCAGCGCCGCGGCGATCACCGCCGAACGCGCGCCGGACGCGACGCGGTCGAGCGGCAGGTCGGTCTTATGCGCGATGCCGTCGATCATGAGGCCGAGGTCGGCCACGCGCCACACCTCGCGCCGCGCGACTGAATAAACGATGATGCCGAAGGCTGGCTTGTCGATACCGGCGGACAGCGCACGCGTGCGCTCCCGCAGGCCGTTCGACAGCGCCGATACGGCCTCTTGCGCGTCAATGCCGGGATCGAGGCCGTGCAGGATGGCTTCGCCCGCCTCAGCCGCGAAACGCCCGCCGGATTTTCCGTCGATCGGCGGGCAAGCCTTGGCCGTGACGCCGTCGATCACCGCGACGAAATGCTCCGTCACGACGATGCGGTCTTCGTTGAGCGCGGGGTCGTCTTTCTTGCCGCAGGTGAACTGCTCGATGATGTTCACAGGTCTTCGCTCTTGCGGCGGAAGCTTTCGAGGCCGATGTCGTCCATCATCTTGCCTTCGCGCACGCGCTGTTCTTCCTGTTCGAGGCGGTCGCGTTCGGCCTGGGTCATCTCGTACTTCTTCAACTCGCTGAAGGTCTCCATCATGCTGTCCTTGGCGGCCTCAATCTGCTGCTCCAGCCCGGCGCGGCGGCTATCGAGCTGGGCGCGCTTCTTCTTCACCTCGTCGGCGTATTTGGGGAAGGTAAAGGAAACTTCGCTGCTGTTATCAGCCGCTTTCTTCTCGGCGAGGAAAGCGGCCTCGAGCGCTTCCATCTCGCGGATCAGGACGGCCAGTTGCATCTGCACCTGTCCCAAGGCCACGCGCTTTTCGTCGAGCTGGTGCTTGTGCAGGCGGATCAGGACGGAAAGGTCGGAGCCCATGCCCTAGGCCTATTTCTTCGGCGCGGCGGGTGCGGCAAGCACCTGCGCGAGCTGGGCATAGCCGTCGTTGAGGTTCATCTTCTCCGCCGGCTTCTGGGCGAGGAACTGGTCGAGCTGCGGATAGATGCCGATGGCCTCGTCGACCTTGGGGTCGGTGCCGCGGCGGTAGGCGCCGAGGCGGATCAATTCTTCCATGTTCTCATACGTCGACAAGATTTCGCGTCCGCGGCGGACAAGATCGGCCTGCTGCTGCGTCAAGCATTTCGGCATCGAGCGCGAAACGCTGCGCAGGATGTTGATCGCCGGATAGCGCCCGCGGTCGGCGATGGCGCGTTCCAGCACGATGTGGCCGTCGATGATCCCGCGCACGGCGTCTGCGATGGGTTCGTTGTGGTCGTCCCCTTCGACGAGGACGGAGAAGAAACCGGTGATGTCGCCCGAGCCTTCGCTACCCGGCCCCGCGCGTTCCAGCAGGCGCGCAAGTTCAGAAAAGGTCGTGGGCGGATAACCCTTGCTGGTCGGCGGCTCGCCGGCGGAAAGGCCGATCTCGCGCTGCGCCATGGCGAAGCGCGTGACGCTGTCCATCATGCACAAGACCTGCTTGCCTTGGTCGCGGAAATATTCGGCGACGGCGAGCGTCATATACGCGCCCTGGCGGCGCATCAGCGGCGTTTCATCGGAAGTGGCGACGATGACCACGCTTTTCTTGAGGCCCTCGGGGCCGAGTTCGTCCTGCAGGAATTCCTGCACCTCGCGCCCGCGCTCGCCGATCAGGCCGATGACGCTGACGTCGGCGGCGGTATAGCGCGCCAGCATCGACATCAAAACCGATTTGCCGACGCCCGAGCCCGCGAAGATGCCCATGCGCTGCCCGCGGCAGGTGCTGAGGAAACTGTTGATCGCGCGCACGCCGAGATCGAGCTTGTCACCGAGGCGCTTGCGGCTGTGCGCCGAGGGCGGCTTGTTGCGCAGCGAGATCGGCACCGTGCCCTGCGGCAGCGGGCCCTTGCCGTCGATCGGCTCGCCCATCGAATTGATAACGCGGCCAAGCCAGCCGGCGGCGGGGAATACCGCGCTTTGCGACGGCGCCACTTCCGCGCGACAGCCGAGGCCGATGCGGTCGAGCGCCTTGAAGGGCATGAGCAGCGCGCGGCCTTCGCGGAAGCCGATCACTTCGCAGGGCACATGCTCCGCCCCGCGCGGCATCAGGATGCAGCGGTCGCCGATGGACAGTTCGCGCTCGATCCCGCCCACCTCGACCAGCAGGCCGAGGATCTTGGTCACCCGGCCGAACAGCCGGTGCTCCGGCAGGTCGTCGAGCGTTTTTTGAACATTATCAACCAGATCGTTGGATGGCATCCCGGCCCCTCGTTAACGCCTTCATTTATTATCACATATTCCTAAGTTCTTCACACGCTTAACTTTTTTCGTGTTTACGCAAAATGTTGCGCCGATTCATGTTAACGAAGATTAATAACCTTGGTACAATAGAATCAACACTGCCGCTGCACACCACACCAGAGGGGATGAAGATCATGCGGGTTCTTTTAATCGAAGACGATCAGTCGACCGCCAAGAGCATCGAGTTGATGCTGAAATCCGAAGGCTACGTCGTCGACACGACCGACATGGGCGAAGACGGCCTTGAAATCGGCAAGCTCTACGAATACGACATCATCCTCCTCGACCTGATGCTGCCCGACCTCGACGGCTACGAAGTCCTGAAGCGCCTGCGCGCGGCGAAGGTGGAAACGCCCATCCTGATCCTCTCCGGCCTCACCGAGCTCGACAGCAAGCTCAAGGGCCTCGGCTTCGGTGCCGACGACTACCTCACCAAGCCCTTCGACAAGCGCGAACTGATGGCACGCATCCAGGCCATCGTCCGTCGCAGCAAGGGGCATTCTCAAAGCGTCATCCAGACCGGCCCGATCACCGTCAACCTCGGCGCGCGCACGGTCGAGATCGAGGGCAAGCAACTGCACCTCACCTCGAAGGAATACGGCATCATCGAACTGCTCTCGCTCCGCAAGGGCTCGACGCTGACCAAGGAAATGTTCCTCAACCACCTCTACGGCGGCATGGACGAACCGGAAGTCAAGATCATCGACGTCTTCATCTGCAAGCTCCGCAAGAAGATCGAGAAGATGTCGGAAGCCGGCGGCGGCTGCATCGAAACCGTCTGGGGCCGCGGCTACGTGCTGCGCGATCCCGACGCGCAGGCCAAAGAAGCGGCGAATTAAGTTTTCAACGCACAAAAACGGCCCCTGTAGAAATACAGGGGCCGTTTTTCTATCTGGTATCATCCCTAGTGCGAAGCCCCCTCTCCCTTCGGGAGAGGGCCGTTACCACCAATGCGGCTGTTTCGGCATTGGACCGCGTTCGAGATAGGCGCGGTGGATCTTCTTGTAGCGCGCCTTCGACGATTTCAGCGGGATGTGCTTTATCTTGTTGAGGTGGGCTTCCGCCTTCCACATGTTCTTGCGGCTGTCGCGCCAGTCGGGCGCGCAGTCGTCGAGGTAGGCGACCTGGTAGCCGCGGATCATGCCGGTCTTGTCGATATACGGCTCGTAATAGCTCCAGACGAGGTCGCGCAAGCTCCGGTAGCGCGGCGGGCGACCGTGCAGGCCTTCGTCGCGCGAGCGGGCGATGGATCCCCACTTGCCGTTCTCCTTGAACACATAGATCACATGGTCGAGCAGGTCCTTGCTGGAAAGGCTCATGACCAGCGGCGGATAGCCGTGATGTTCAAGGATCGCCGCGGCGGCGATGGCGGCCTCGAAGCAATGCAGCCGTCCCCGTTGCAGCGCCTGTTCGGCGGAACGGAGCGTCTCGCCCGCTTCCTCGCGGTTATAGGGCAGCGTGCGCAGGTATTTCTGCACTTGCCGCGGCGTTTTCAGCTTCTTGGCGAGTTGTTCGGCGCGCGTCGTCATCAGGTGAAGAGACGAAACTCGATCTGCTCGGCGCTGGCCGAGAATTCCAGCTTGAGTTCGAAGATGCGCGGGAAGGCACCGACGAGATAGGCATGCACGGCGCGCGGGTCGAGGTCGTCAGGCGCGGTCGTGCCCTTGAGCGCAGCCTCGGCGCCGTCGCGGAAGGCGATGCGCGGGCCGGTCAGCACGACCTTGATGCCCTTGTTGCCGTCCATCGCCGCGACCACGATCTTGCCTTCGCCGCGGCCGCATTCCTCGGCGAGGATCAGGGCGTTGAGCAGGCACTTCATGAAGCCGCGCGGCGGCATGGAGAATTTGAGGCCGAGGTTCGGCTCGTATTCCAGCTGGATATGGCTCGCGTTGACCCAGCCGTTGAAGGCGTCCTGAATTTCAGTGATGCCGATGTTGCGGTCGGTGCCGGCCGCGCCGTAAGCGAGGCGGAAGCACTTCAGCCGCGTAGCCGCCTGCGACGCGCTGGCGGAGATCAGCTGCATGGCGTCTTCCATCGCGTCCTCGCCCATGTCGCGGATCAGCTCGACGCCGTTGTTGATGGCGCCAACGGGGCTGACGAGGTCGTGGCAGATGCGCGACGCCATCAGCTCGAGGATGCGCGGATGCAAATCAGTGGCCATGGGATTGTCCTTCAAACGGCGAAGCGATGCCGCTCGCCTTCAGTTGGGAGATGACTTGCGCCTTGAGGCGCTCGAGGCCGCCAGCGTCGAAGCCTTCGGCGCGGATCGTCAGCACATCTTCGGTATTGGAAGCGCGGATCAGCCACCAGCCGTCAGGCGTGATGACACGCACGCCGTCGGTATCGTTGACCTCAACGCCCTTCTCGGCACCAAGGCGCGCCTTGATCTCTCCGGGAATGGCGAATTTACGGTCGGCGGGCACGTGGAAGCGCACTTCCGGCGTGTTCTGCATCTTCGGCAGGTGCGCGACCAAAGCCGAGAGCGGCTTGCCTGCGTGGCTCAGGATATTGAGCAGGCGCACAGCGCAATAAGGGCCGTCGTCGAAGCCGTAGTAATGGTCGGCGAAGCAGATATGGCCGGCGAGTTCGCCGCCGAGCTTCGCACCCGTCTCGATCATCTTGGCCTTGATGACAGAGTGGCCGGTGTTCCACATCACGGGCTGGCCGCCGAGGCGCTTGATTTCATCGAACAGCACGCGGCTCGATTTGACGTCGGCGATGATCGGCGTGCCGGGGTAGTTCTTCAACACTTCCGCCGCGTAAACCGCCATGATGACGTCGGCCCAGTGGATGCCCGCCTGTTCGTCGATCGCGCCGAAACGGTCGGCGTCGCCGTCGAAGGCGAAACCCGCGTCGCATTTCTGCTCCAGCACGACCTTTTGCAAATCGACAAGGTTCTTGGCGACCGTCGGGTCGGGGTGGTGGTTCGGGAAGGTGCCGTCGATCTTGTCGAACAGCAGGATATGCGTGCCCGGCAGCTTCTTGACCAGGCGGCGGATGATGTCGCCGCTCGCGCCGTTGCCGCAATCCCAGGCGATCTTCATGTCGCGCGGGCCGGTGTAGTCCTGCGCGAGGCGATCAACATAGATGTCGCGGATGTCGAGTTCGGAGACGCTGCCCTGCCCGCTCTCGAAATCGCCGCTGGCCGCGACCTTGCCGATCTCCTGCACCGCCGCGCCGTAGAAAGGCCCGGTCTTGAGCGCCATCTTGATGCCGTTGTAGGCGAGCGGGCTGTGCGAGCCGGTGATGATAACTGCCGCATCCAAGCCGCGGCTCTTCATCGTGAAATAAACCATCGGCGTGGGGCCGAGGCCGACGTTGGTGACGTCGATCCCGCAATCGGTGAGGCCGCGCATGACTTCCGCGGCGAAGCGCGGCGAGCTTTCACGCCCGTCGAAACCTGCGGCCACTGTCTTAAAGCCCTTGCGGCGCAAGATGGTGCCGTAGGCGCGACCGACGAAATAGCAGTCGGTATCCTTGAGGGTATTGCCGACCGTGCCGCGGATATCGTATTCGCGCAGGATGCTCGGATCAAATGTGTGTGTTTTCATTGCCATGCCAGCCATTTATAGCCAAATGGCACGGGTGTCACAACAGCAAAAAAATTGCCAAGCGAAAGAGCGCAGGCCGTGAAACCTGCGCTCTTTTGTTCAGTGACGGAAAGGCCGCTTACAGGCTGACGCCAGCCTTGCGGGCGATTTTCAGCGCCGTCTCATAAGCGGGCGTTTCGTGCGTATCATGCAGCTTCATCCCCACATCCGCATAGACTGCCTTGCGGAAGGCCAGGGACACCGGCGCATTGCGGTCAAGCTTGGCGATTTCACGCTTCGCTTCGAACTTCAGACGCACAGGCTCAAAAGCGTTTTTCAGCGTATACAAGGGATCCGTCAGCAAGTCGGATTTAATTTCGTGCTGGTGCATGCCGGCTTTATAGACAAAGGCCACCGCGCCGAGCCTGGAGGCCGTGGTGCCAGCTTCTCTCAGAAGGTTTTTTTCTTCGGCGCTCAGGCTGTTAAAATTGTTTGCGCTTTGAATGCTGTCAGCCACGTCGGTCATAATAACCCCCTCCTACTGCTTTTTATTTTTTTTAGATATGTAAATAATATATTATTTTCATAATATGTCAATCGTTTTTTCAATTTGTCTACAACATATTGAATTATAAAGTTTTATAGGCTATTTCAAGATATGACCCAAAAGCCTTTTACCGCCTATCTCGCCCATGAAAATTTCCTGCAGGATCTCCTCGACGAGTTGGAGGATTCCGTGACCGAGGTCTATGACCGCCTCGTGCTGGCGGAAGGACCGCCGCGTCCCGTCCTCTGGGCGGACAATGTGTGGCTCAACCCGCGCATCATCGAGATCGAGTCCATCGGCGACGCCGCGACGAAGCTGAAGGCGATCCAGCGCAACTGGGCAAACTACGCTTTCGACTTCCACCGCCGCAGCAAGCTGATCGTGGAGAAGCTGCCGCATGTCTCGGCCAAGCCGATCAAGTTCCCCTCCGCGCTGCCGACCGCGCCACTCGGGTCGTGGACGCTGATCGACAACAACCGCATGATCGCTTCGCCCGCGTGCAGCAGCCCTTACGCGCACGGCGCTTATATCTTCGAGGAAAACAAGACCGAAGCGCCTAACCGCGCCTATTTGAAGCTGTGGGAGATACTCCAGCGCCTGCAGAAATTCCCCAAGCCAGGCGAGAACTGCATCGACCTCGGCGCGTGCCCGGGCGGGTGGACGTGGGTGTTGCAGACGCTGGGCGCGAACGTCATCAGCGTGGATAAAGCGCCGCTTGCCCCGCATATCGCGGCGCTGCCGAACGTGCGCTATATCGGCGAGAGCGCTTTCGGCCTCAAGCCCGAGAGCGTGGGCGCGGTGGATTGGTTGTTCTCCGACATCATCTGCTATCCCGAGCGCGCGTTGCGGCTGGTCGAGACGTGGAAGAAATCCGGCCTCGCCCGCAACATGGTCTCGACCATCAAGTTCCAGGGCGCGACCGACCGCGATATCCTCCAAAAGTTCATGGAAATCGAGGGTTCTTCGATATATCATCTCTACAATAACAAGCATGAAGTGACATGGGTCAATCTGGAAGGGTAAAACCATGAGCGAGAAACTCGACAACCTCCGCGCCGAAATGAAGAAACGCGGCATCGACGGCTTCTTCGTGCCCCGCGCCGATGAATTCCAGGGCGAATATGTCCCTGAACGCGCCGACCGTCTTGCGTGGATCACCGGCTTCACCGGCTCCGCCGGTTTCGCTGTCGTGCTGGCCGGCAAGGCTGCTTTCTTTACGGACGGCCGTTATACGTTGCAGGCGCGCGAACAGGTCAACGCACAGGACTTCGGCGTCTACAGCACCGCCGCCGATCAAGCGCCGACGCCGACCATGCTGCCGACCGAATGGATCGAGAAGAACTTAGGCCAAGGCAAGAAATTCGGCATCGATCCGTGGGTGCACACGCCCAATGACGTCAAGCGCATCGAGGCCGCCGTCAAGAAGGCTGGCGGCACGCTGGTCTTCGTCGACAGCAACCCGCTGGATGCCGCATGGAACGACCAGCCCGCCGCGCCGCTGACGCCCGCCGTGCCGCAGCCGCTGCAATTCTCCGGCGTGTCGTCGGACGACAAGCGCAAGCAACTCTCCGCCAAGCTCGCGGCCAAGGGCGCGGACGCCATCGTGCTCGCGCTGCCGGAAGAAGTGTGCTGGCTGCTCAACATCCGCGGTGCGGACGTGCCCTGCACGCCGGTGACGCTGTCTTACGCCGTCGCGCATCAGGACGGCTCGGTCGACCTGTTCATCGACGCGCGCAAGGTGCCGCAGGAAACCCGCGACTGGATGGGCGCGAACGTGCGCCTGCACGACCTGAACGACTTCGCGCCTGCGCTGGCGGCGCTCGCCCAGCAAGGCAAGAAGGTCTGGATCGATCCCAATTCCGCCCCCGCCAAGACCGAGCAGGTGCTGAAGGACAATGGCGCGGCGCCCATCGCCGATGCCAACCCCGTGCAGCTCATGAAAGCCGTCAAGAACGCGACCGAAATTCAGGGCACCATCAACGCCCATATCCGCGACGGCGCGGCGTTGACGCGCTTTATCGCCAAAGTCTCGGCGCATCCCGAAAAATTCGATGAACTGACCGCCGCTGCGCGCCTTGAAGACATCCGCAAGACCGGCCAGTACTTCAAGGGTCTCAGCTTCGACACGATCTCGGGAGCGGGCGGCAACGGCGCCATCGTGCACTACCGTTCCAGCCCGGAAACGAACAAGCCGATCACCGCCGGGCCCATCTATCTCGTCGACAGCGGCGCGCAATACCTCGACGGCACCACCGACGTCACCCGCACACTCTGCGTCGGCCCCGTCACGCCGGAGATGAAGGAACATGTCACGCGCGTGCTCAAGGGGCATATCCAGGTGGCCATGGCGACCTTCCCTGCCGGCACCACGGGCGACAAGCTGGACGTCAAGGCGCGCGCTGCGCTCAAGGATGTCGGCCTCGATTACGCGCACGGCACCGGCCACGGCGTCGGCAGCTATCTTTCCGTGCACGAAGGCCCCTGCGGCATCTCGCCGCGGTCATCGACCGTGCCGCTGCAGCCGGGCATGATCATCTCGAACGAGCCGGGATACTACAAGGAAGGCGCTTACGGCATCCGCATGGAGAATCTTGTCACCGTCATCGACACCGGCAAGAAAGACGCCGACGGCCATGCGCTGCTCGGCTTCAAGACGCTGACGCTGGCGCCCTTCGACCGCAACCTGATCGAGGCATCGCTGCTCACCGACGATGAACTGAAGTGGCTCAACGACTATCACGCCGAGGTACGCAAACAGCTGCTGCCGCTGCTGGAGAACACTGACCCCGCCGCCGCAGCCTTCCTCAAGCAGGCGACCGACCCGATCCAGAAAAACCCGCCTGCACCTTCAAAAAAGCTCAACGGGATATTCCTCTAAGATAAAAAAAAGCCCCCGGCTCTCGCGCGGGGGCTTTTTCTTTGATCCGGATATCGGATTACTCGCCGTCGCGCTCTTTGCGCTTGCGCTCGAGCTTACGATAACGACGGACGGCTTCGGATGCTTCGCGCGCCTTCTTCACCGACGGCTTTTCGTAGTGCCGGCGGATCTTCATTTCGCGGAAGAGACCTTCGCGCTGCATCTTTTTCTTAAGAGCGCGCAAAGCCTGATCGACGTTGTTGTCACGTACAATCACCTGTACCATAGAGTAATCACCCCTTTCCAGTTTTCATATTCTAATCATGAACAACTGCGCACTTGTAACATAGGCTTTTGGAAAGAGGAAGCATTAAATTCCTTGCCGCCCTCTCCCCCTCTCCCGAAGGGAGAGGGCGTTAATTGCAGGCTTCTTCCGGCATGGCCATCCCCGGCCAGACCTGCCGCGCCCAGCGGCGCAGGGTGGCGTCGTCCATGGCCAGCGCCTGGTCGATGCGGGGGGCGAATTGCTGGCAAAAATTGGCCGTGCTCATTGTCACGGCCTTGCGCGAAATCTCGTTGGCCAGCTCGGAACGCAGGGCGTGGAACTGCTGTTCGGGATTGGCGAGGCCTTCATCGGCATAATGATGGATCAGGTCAGCTTCATAACTTGAGATCCAACTTGCATTTTTCGATGTAAAATATTGATATTTATTAAATAATTCTTGGCCGCGCGGCATGTTGACGCAGGTCAGGCCGATCACCATCAGCTCGCTGTGGATACGGATGCCCTGCTCGGCCTCCACTTCGCGCGCGGTGTAGCAGGCCTCAGCCCGCGAGGTCAGAAAAAGGATGAGCAACGCAGCGAAAACGACTGATTTTGTCACGATATTCCCCTTCCTTATTGGCGCATATTTCTATTTGAAAATCAATCCCCTTGACCCTGTTTTTCTTTTATGTCAAGGATACTCCTCCAGCGAGAATCTGTTCAGGAGAAGAGGCCATGGATATCCTCAAGCTTGCCGCAAAGTTTTTGCCGCCCAAGGCGCAGGCGATTCTGACCCAGCTTGCCCCGCTCCTGAAAGAACCCCAGTTCGCGCAAGACCTCACCACCGCCCTCACTGAAATCCAGTCCGAGATCGCGAAGTTCAAGGGCTCCGCCACGCTCAAGGCCGCCCTCGCCGACATGTACGAGATCGCTGAGATCGCCAAGGGCTATATCAAGAAGGGCGACGTCTCGCTCGGCACCGTCTTCAACATCGGCGTGCGCAAGGGCGCTTTCCAACGTAGCGCGGAAGCGCTGGCCGATGCCTTCAAGGCAAAGGATGCCGAAGCCATGGCATTTGCCGAAAAACTCAAGAACAACGCCACGCTGTATGAAGCCGTCAAGCGCATCGTCGCGCGCGGCAACAACAGCTTCTTCACCCTCGAAGACCTCACGGACGGCAGCGGCAACGCGGTCGAACTGATGAGCGGCAACCAGGCGAAGCTCCACCTCGGCAAGGACGACTATCAGGAAGTCAAGAAGGCCCTCGCGCCCAAGAAGCCCGGGGAGCCATGACGAAAAAACTGTTCATCAAGACCTGGGGCTGCCAGATGAACGTGTACGATAGCCAGAAGATGGCTGACGTGCTGGCCCCGCTCGGTTACGCGCCGACCGATGCTCCCGACGACGCCGACCTCATGATCCTCAACACCTGCCACATCCGCGAGAAGGCCACCGACAAGGTCTTCTCCGACCTCGGCCGCCTGCGCGACATCAAGGAAGAGCAGGCCGGCAAGGGCAAGCAGGCGCTGATCGCCGTCGCCGGCTGCGTGGCGCAGGCCGAAGGCGACCTCATCCGCCAGCGCGCGCATTACGTCGACATGATCGTCGGCCCGCAGGCCTATCACCGCCTGCCCGAAATGATCCTGAGCGCGGCCGGCGGCACGCGCGCGATCAATACCGAGTTTCCGCCTGAATCGAAATTCGACCACCTGCCCGAAGGCGCCGCGCAAGGCCCCTCCGCCTTCGTCTCGGTGCAGGAAGGCTGCGACAAGTTCTGCACTTTCTGCGTCGTCCCCTATACGCGCGGCGCGGAATATTCGCGCCCGCCGCAACAGGTGCTGGAAGAGATCCGCCGCCTCGCCGGCTCCGGCACGCGCGAGGTCATGCTGCTCGGCCAGAACGTCAACGCCTATCACGGCGCGGACGCCTCGGGCGCGACGTGGGATCTTGCCCGCCTGATCAGCGAGATCGCGAACATCAACGGTATCGCGCGTATCCGCTACATGACCTCGCACCCGCGCGACATGAACGATGACCTGATCGCCGCGCACGGCGCCGTTCCGCAGCTGATGCCCTTCCTGCACCTGCCGGTGCAGAGCGGCTCCGACCGCATCCTCGAGCTGATGAACCGCAAGCACACCGCCGCGGAATACCTCGACATCATCGCACGCCTGCGCAGCAAACGCCCCGACATCGCCTTCAGCTCCGACTTCATCGTCGGCTTCCCCGGAGAGACGGACGACGACCACGCAGCAACGATGGAACTGGCGCGCAAGGTGAATTACGCGTCGTGCTATTCCTTCAAGTACAGCCCCCGCCCCGGCACGCCCGGCGCGGTGATGGGCGGCATTGTGCCCGAGCATGTCAAGGACGCGCGCCTGCAGGAGCTGCAAGCGCTGCTGTTCCAGCAGCAGTTGGCCTATAACGACAGCTTCGTCGGCAAGACGCTGCCCGTCCTCTTCGACCGCAAGGGCAGCAAGGACGGCCAGCTGGTCGGCAAGACGCCCTACATGCACTCCGTCTACGCGCAGGCCAGCGACCGCCTGATGGGCGAGACCGCCTCTATCCAGATCACGCGCGCGGGCCAGAACGGCCTCGCCGGCGCTATCGTTACTACCGAGACCACCCTCACCACCAACCCCGAAAAGGATGCCGCATGACCTACGAACATAAGAACAGCAAGAATAGAAATTCCGGCCAAGACTACGGCACAAAAAGACAGTTCAACGGCAAGGCGAACGACAACTTCCGCAAGCCGAAGCAGCAGCCCGCCGCCTACAAAGGCTTCGAGCCGCGCAACGACAAGCAGCGCGAACAAGCCGCAATTATCGACAAAAGCGATTTCGCTTTCTGTGTCGGTCCCGCCGGCACCGGCAAGACGCACGTGGCGATGGCAAAAGCAGTCGAAGCGTTCCAAGATCCCCAGAGCAAGATCGAGAAGATCCTGATCGCGCGCCCCGCGCTTGAATCGGGCGAAAAACTCGGCTACCAGCCCGGCGACCAGAACGCCAAGATGGCGCCCTACATGCGCCCCCTCTACGACGAGTTGGACAAGGCCCTCGGCGAAGGCGCCTACCAGAACATGCTGGAAAACGGCACGCTCGAAATCGTTCCGATCGGCTTCATGCGCGGCCGCACGTTCGAGAACGCCTTCATCGTCGTCGACGAAGCGCAGAACTGCCAATACGAGCAACTGAAGATGGCAATCACCCGTCTCGGCCCCAACTCGAAGATGGTCATCACCGGCGACCCCGACCAGAGCGACTTCGATCCGAAGGAACTCTCCGGCCTCAAGCCGCTCGTCGAGGAACTTGATGGCGTCGAAGGAGTCGGCTTCCACTACTACACGGCCAACAACGTCGTGCGCCACCCGACCGTCCAGCGCATCCTCGAACGCCTGGATGAAGTCGCGCAGAAGAAGGCCGCAAACACCCCCAAGGGGCCGGGCGCGCAAGCCTAAGCTCCCCTGACGGGAAACACCTGCACGGGCCGGGATCCATTATGGATTCCGGCCCGTGTCGTTATGTCCATGCGCTATTAGGATTTTTTCAACTTTTAGTGTTACACTCAAGACTAAGGGGCAAAATCCCCGCCTTGAACCAAGGAGCTATTTTTGAGCAAAGAAGCCATTCGGCGCATCGGACTGACGTTCGACGACAACACCCTCGTCACCTCCCTCTTCGGCGACCATGACCGCAACCTCGCGCAGATCGAGGAAGAGCTCGACGTTGAAATCGCCGCGCGCGGCAACGAGATCATGGTCACGGGACCCAAGTTGAAACTGAAAATGGCGCAGACCGTTTTCGACATCCTGTGGGACCGCCTCAGCAACGGCCTGACCGTCGAAACTGAAGACGTCACTGCCGCGCTGCAGGTCGCGCTCAGCCCGATGGACCAGCCGACGCGCAACCTCGCCAAGGCCGCGCTGAAGGAACAGCCGCTCAAGGTCAAGGTGCGCCAGACCGCGATCACGCCGCGCACGCCCAAGCAGGCCGAATACCTCGATGCCATCCGCGACCATCACCTCGTCTTCGGCCTCGGCCCTGCCGGCACCGGCAAGACCTTCCTCGCCGTTGCCAAGGCGGTGGAGATGCTCACCTCGGGCGAGATCGACCGCCTCATCTTGACGCGCCCCGCCGTCGAGGCGGGCGAGAGCCTCGGCTTCCTGCCCGGCACGATGCAGGAAAAGATCGACCCCTACCTGCGCCCCATCTACGACGCGCTGCACGACATGATCACGCCCGACCAGATCGCCAAACGCCTCGCCGACGGCAGCATCGAGATCGCGCCGCTCGCCTTCATGCGCGGCCGCACGCTGGGGCACGCGATGGTCATCCTCGACGAAGCGCAGAACACCACGCCGACGCAGATGAAGATGGCACTCACCCGCATCGGCGAAGGCAGCAACATGGTCATCACCGGCGACCTCTCGCAAACCGACCTGCCGGGCGGCGTGAAATCGGGCTTACGCGACGCGGTCGAGGTGCTCTCGGGCGTCAAGGACGCCGCCTTCATCCACTTCGGTGAAAGCGATGTCGTCCGCAGCCGCCTCGTCAAGAACATCGTCGCCGCCTACGACAAGCGGGACAAGCAGAAATGATGCGCCTCGCCGTCACCATCGACCGCGCCGGCGCACGCTGGAACCGCGCCTTCCCCCGCATGGAAGACAAGATCGAGCAGGCCACGGCCTGCGCCTTCCTCCATGCGAAGAAGCCCGCCGCCTTCAAGGACCGCCGCTTCGAGATCGCGGTGCTGCTCAGCGACGACAAATCCGTCCGCGCGCTCAACCGCGACTATCGTGGCAAGGACAAGCCGACCAACGTGCTCTCCTTCCCCCAGCTCAGGATCAAGGGCGTGCGCGCACGCGACCTCGACATCTTCCCCTTGCGCCAGCATGTGCCCCTGGGCGACGTGGTGCTCGGCTTCGAAACCATCCGCCGCGAAGCGCGCGAGCAAGGTAAGCCATTGGAAGAACACGTTATTCATCTGGTTGTGCACGGCACCCTCCATCTGCTAGGCTATGACCATATGGAAGCAAAAGACGCAAAAAAGATGGAAAGCCTGGAGTGCGATATCCTGGCCTCGCTGGGGTATCCCGACCCCTATCGCCGCCTGGCCTGATTTTCCATGGAAGACAGCCCTTCAGACAGACAACCGGACGAACGCAAATCCGCCTCATGGCTGGAGCAGCTCGCGGGCCTCTGGCGCACGAAGCCGGCCAACAACGACGACTCCTTACGCGAAGCGATCGAGGAACTGATCGACGAGGAGGAAGCCGCGCCGCAATCCGCCGTCGCGCTGCATGAACGCCACCTGATCTCCAACATCCTCGAGCTGCGCGACCTGCCGGTCGTCGACGTGATGGTGCCGCGCGCCGACATCGTGGCGGTGCCTTTCGACGCGCCGCAGGAAGAACTCATCCGCCTGCTCGCCGAGAAGCCGCACAGCCGCCTTCCGGTCTATAAGGGCGACCTCGACAACATTATCGGCGTCGTGCACATCAAGGACATGATCGCCAACCTCGCCTCCGGCAACCGTTTCGAGATCAAGGACATCATGCGCGAGGCGCTGGTGGTCTCGCCCGCGATGCGCGTGATGGACCTGCTACTGCAACTGCGCCAGTCCAAGGTGCATATCGCCTTCGTCGTCGACGAGTTCGGCGGCATCGACGGCCTCATCACCATCAACGACCTGATCGAGGCCATCGTCGGCGAGATCGACGACGAATATGCCTTCGAGATCGACCCGCAATTCATCGAGCGTCCCGACGGCTCCGCCCTCGCCGACGCGCGCTACCCGATCGAGAACTTCGAGGCGCGCTACGGCAATGTCTTCCAGGAAGACGAAGCCAACGAGGACGTCGACACGCTCGGCGGCCTTGTCACCGCGCTGGCCGGCCACGTGCCGAGCCGCGGCGAGATCGTCCGCCATTCCTCCGGCATCGAGTTCGAGATCGTCGATGCCGACCCGCGCCGCGTGATGCGCGTGCGCGTGCGCAACCTGCCCAAAAGAGAAAAGACGGCTGCGGCCGCCGCGCATGAATAAGCTGCGCCTGTGGCTTTCCACGCTCCAAGGGCGGCGGAAATACGCGGCGGCAGCTGCGCTCGGCGCGCTCATGACGCTGGCAATGCCGCCGGTCGGCGCTTTCTACCTGCTGCTCCTCTGCGTGCCCGGCCTCGTCTGGCTGACGCAAAACGCCGTGACGAAGCGCGACGCCTTCCTGACTGGCTGGGCCTTCGGCGCCGGTTTCTTCATCCTCGGCCTCTATTGGATCAGCGCGGCGATGTTCGTCGACATCGCGCAGTTCTGGTGGGTGGTGCCGCTGTCGCTCGTGGTCGGCCCGGCTGTTTATGCGCTCTGCTACGGCCTCATCCCCCTCCTCGCCCGCCGCTGGCGCGATAATGACGAGGCTTATGCCCTCGCCCTCGTCGCCGCGTGGGCGCTGGTGGAGTGGTTGCGCGGGCACGCACTGACGGGATTTCCGTGGAACCTGATCGGCTACACCTGGCACACTTTTTTGCCGATGATGCAAGGCGCCGCGATGTTCGGCATTTACGGCCTCACGCTGCTCACGCTACTCTGGGCGGCGATGCCGGCGCAGAAGAAGCTGCTGCCGCTCGTCATGTTCTCCTTCGTCCTCGCGGGCGGCGGCGGGCTGGTGCGGCTGGCCTCGCACCCGATGGTTGAAACCGCCTATAACGTCCGCATCGTGCAACCCAACATCCCGCAGGAATTCAAGTGGGACCGCGACGCCTACAACCGCAACATGGACCAATACATGACGCTGACGTCGGAGCCGGGCGAGATCGCCTTCGTCGTCTGGCCTGAAACGGCAGCCATGGGCGACCTCGCGGCGAGCGGACAGGCGCGCGCCATCGCCGACAGCCTGCCCGCGGGCGCCATCGGCCTGCTCGGCAACCTGCGTACCACGGCGGACGGCCGCTATTACAACAGCGTCGTCGCGCTGAACAAGAACGCGCAACAAGTCGCCGTCTACGACAAGCACCATCTGGTGCCGTTCGGCGAATACATCCCCTTCCGCCGCTGGGTCAACATGACGCCGATCGCCAACGGCGTCGCCGCCATCGGCGACTTCACGCGCGGCGACGGCGCGGCCACGTTGCCGCTGGCCGGCCTCCCCAAGCCCAGCCCGCTGATCTGCTATGAAGCCATCTTCCCCGGCGCCGTCACCGGCGACACGCGCCCCGACTGGCTGGTCAACGTCACCAACGACGGCTGGTACGGCGAAACCGCCGGCCCGCACCAGCATTTCGAGATTGCCCGCATGCGCGCGGTGGAGGAAGGCCTGCCGCTCGCGCGCGCGGCCAATACCGGCATCTCCGCGATGATCGACCCCGTCGGCCGCATCATCGGCATCAAACGCCTCGGCGAGACGGGCACGCTGGACACGCCCCTGCCCGAACCGCTGCCGCCGACGCTTTACGCGCGGCTCGGCGACCTGCCGTTCTTCGTGATGCTGGCGGGCGTCTTCGGGCTGGCGGAAGCGCTCCGCCGCCGCAAGATTACTGGATAGACGTCGTTTCCTTCGGCACGAACGAGGCCGCGAAGCGTTGCGCCCCGCGCAGCGCCGCGATCATCTTGTCGCGCACCGTGAAAGCCTCGCCGCGCGCCGCCGGATAGGCGGAATGGATCACCGCGTTGAAGTTCTTGCCATCCTGCAGGAACAGGAAGGTGGTGACATAGGCGTTCGACTTGTCCTTGCAGCCCGCTTCGGCGGTCACCAGCGTGCCGGCGGCGACGGTATCCGCCTTGCCGACCTTGGAGACGAGGCCCGACGCGCAATCGCGGCGGTAGCGGTCGAGATAGGCGTCGACCTGCTTTTCCATCGTGTCGCGCGCAGGCAATTGTTCGTACATGCCGCTGACGTCGTGGCCTGCGTTCCACTTGAGCGCGGTCGGCGCGCCCGGAACCGTCATCAGGCTGTCGCCGTTGATGCTGGCGCTGGCGAGCAGCGTTTCGAGCGTCAAGGTGCCTTTATCAACGGGAGCCGCTGCCGTCGTCGTGCCATCCGCGCGGTGATACGACATGATACGGTTGATGAAGGAATCAACGCCGTTGGCCGGAGCGGCCGGAGCGACTTGTTCAGGCGCGGGCGCAGCGGGTGCGGCTGGCTGCGTCTGTTGCGGCGCAGGCGTACCCGCGGCAGGCGCGATGGCGGCCATCGCTTCCGCCGTCTTGGTGACATGGATCAACGCAGGCGCTGCGGGCTTGCGGACTGCCGCCACGACCGGAGCCTTGACGGCCTTGGCTTGCTGCTGCGCAACACGCGCAGGAGCCACGGCGCGCGCGCGTTGCGCGGCGGCCTGGCGGCGGTTCAGGTCTGCGATTTTCTTTTCCTGAACCAGTTGCGGGGTCACGACCTCGCCGTTATCGCCGGATTGGGTGACGGAGATGGTGGCGATCTGCTTGATCGGTTCCACTTGCGGCGCGAGGGGGGCGACAGACGCCACGACCGGCGCGCTCGGGGCAACAGGTGCAGCAACTGCGGCCACGACAGGCGCAACAGCGGTAGGCACCGCGTCCTTCATCGCCTGCTGCAGCTTCTTCTGGCGCGTCAGGGCCAGCTTGCGGTCTTGCTCGACCTGCGTGTCCATCTTCACGATCGGTGCGGCGGCGGTGGTGTCGGGCGCAACCGCAACCCCATCCGCCAGCGGCAGCGGCGTGGCGTCGACTTCCGTCACCGGCACAGCCGCTGTCGCGGGGCCTTCGTGAAAGAGCGTATTGAAGAATGCCTGTGCCGGGACGGCAGCGCCCAGGACGGCCATGAAGGACAAGAAGGAAATACCAGCCAGATAAGAACGACGCATCTTTATCTCCCCGTAACGGCTCAAAAAATGAATGGCCTATAATATGGCTTTTCCGCCCCCTTGGCCAGACAGAAAAAACCCCTGCGCGGCCAAGCCGGCAGGGGTTTTTCTACGTTAGTTCAGCTTGAGATCAAGCTGCGCCGGCGCGGCCCTTCTTGGGGGCTTCGACCGGGGCTGCGCCCTCGTCCGAGCCTTCCGTGATGGCCATAGGCGCCTTGGCGGCGTTGGCAGCCAAAGCCGCCTCGTCGCGTTCAGCGGCAAAGCGCTTCAGGCGGTGGACGAACGCACCGGTACCCGCCGGGATCAGGCGGCCGACGATGACGTTTTCCTTGAGGCCGACCAGCTTGTCGACCTTGCCGTTGATGGCAGCGTCGGTCAGGACGCGGGTCGTTTCCTGGAAGGACGCGGCCGAGATGAAGGAGCGCGTCTGCAGCGAGGCCTTGGTGATACCTTGCAGCAGGGGCACGCCCTTGGCCGGACGCTTGCCTGCGGCAACCGCCTTGTTGTTGACTTCCATGATCTCGTCGCGGTCCGACTGTTCGCCGGTGACGAAGGTGGTTTCACCCGCGTCGACGATTTCGACCTTTTGGAGCATCTGGCGGATGATCACTTCAATGTGCTTGTCGTTGATCTTCACACCTTGCAGGCGGTAGACGTCCTGGATCTCGTTGATCAGGTAGTCTGCCAGCGCCTCGACGCCCATGACGGAGAGGATGTCGTGCGGCACCATGCTGCCGTCGAGCAGCTGGTCGCCCTTGCGGACATAGTCGCCTTCGTTGACGGCGACGTGCTTGCCCTTCGGAATGAGGTATTCCTTAGGCTCGCCCTTGCCGTCGGTCGGCTTGACGAGGATGCGGCGCTTGGACTTGTAGTCCTTGCCGAACTCGACCTGGCCGTCGATCTCCGAGATGATCGCGAAGTCCTTCGGACGGCGCGCTTCGAAGAGTTCCGCGACGCGGGGCAGACCGCCCGTAATGTCGCGGGTCTTCGAGGTTTCCTTCGGGATGCGGGCGATGATGTCGCCGGCCTTGACCTGGGTGCCGTTGTCGATGTTCAGCAGCGCGCCGACGGGCATGTAGTAGTTCGCCTCGAGGCCGTTGCCGAGCTTGATGACCTTGCCCTTGTCGTCCGTCAGCATGATGCGCGGCTTGAGGGAAGAACCCTTCGGCTGCTGGCGCCAATCGATGACAACGCGCGACGAGATGCCGGTCGCTTCGTCCATTTCCTCGCGGATGGACACGCCCTCGGTGAGGTCGCCGAACAGGACGGTGCCGTCCTTTTCAGTGATGATAGGCATCGTGTAGGGATCCCACTCGGCCAGTTTCTGGCCACGCTTGACCTTGTCGCCGTCGTTGACGAGCAGCTTCGCGCCGTATTGCAGGCGGTGCGTCGCCTTCTCGCGGCCGCGGCCGTCGAGCAGGACGACTTCGGTGTTGCGGCCCATGACGATCTGGACGCCCTCGGAGTTGGCGACCACGGCCTTGTTGCGGATCTCGACGGTGGCGTCGAAGGCAGCTTCTGCCGACGACTGCGCCGCGCCCCGCTGTGCCGCGCCGCCCACGTGGAACGTACGCATGGTCAGCTGGGTGCCGGGTTCGCCGATGGACTGCGCGGCGATGACGCCGACAGCTTCACCGATGTTGACCGCGGTGCCGCGTGCGAGGTCGCGACCGTAGCACTTCGAGCAGATGCCGTTGTTCTTCGCCTTGCAGGTCAGAACGGAACGGACTTCGACGGCGTCGATGCCGGCGGTCTCGATGTGTTCGGCCATCGACTCGTCGATGATCGTGCCTGCCGGGATGATGTTGGCGCCCGAGAGCGGGTCCTTCACTTCCTTGGCGGTGGTGCGGCCGAGAATGCGCTCGGAGAGGCTGACGATGACGTCGCCGCCCTCGATAACCGGACGGACGGTGAAGCCGTTGTCGGTGCTGCAATCTTCCTCTGTGATGATCGCATCCTGTGCGACGTCGACGAGGCGGCGGGTCAAGTAACCCGAGTTCGCGGTCTTCAGCGCCGTATCCGCGAGACCCTTACGGGCGCCGTGGGTGGAGTTGAAGTACTCAAGAACCGAGAGGCCTTCCTTGAAGTTCGAGATGATCGGCGTCTCGATGATTTCGCCCGACGGCTTCGCCATCAGCCCGCGCATGGACGCGAGCTGGCGGATCTGCATCGTGGAGCCACGGGCACCGGAGTGCGCCATCATCCAGACGGAGTTCATGTAACCGGCGGCGGTGGGCTTGGAAATGCCCTCCATCATCTTCTTGGTGATGTCGTCGGTGCAGGAAGACCAGATGTCGATGACCTTGTTGTACTTCTCGCCCTTGGTGATGAGGCCGTCCTGGTACTGCTGCTCGAATTCCTTCACGCGCTCGTAAGCTTGCGCGATGAACGTCTTCTTTTCAGCCGGGATGATCAGGTCGTCCTTGCCGAAGGAGATGCCCGCCTTGCACGCGTGGCCGAAGCCGAGCGCCATCATGCGGTCGCAGAAAATGACCGTTTCCTTCTGGCCGCAGTGGCGATAGACCACGTCGAGCAGGGTGGAAACGTCCGACTTGGTGAGGACGCGGTTCAGCACGTCGAACGGCACCTTCGGGTTGCGCGGCAGGACCTCGGAGAGGATCATGCGGCCCGGGGTGGTGTCGACCACGACGGTGATCGGCTTGTTGTCCGCATCGACCGTCTTGTAACGCGCCCTGATCTTGGTGTGGAGCGTCACGGCCTTGGTGTGCAGGGCCAGTTCGATTTCGGCCACGTCGTTGAATACCGAGCCTTCACCCTTGAGGCCGTCGAAGGCCAGCGAGAGGTAGTAAAGGCCGAGGACGATATCCTGCGACGGAACGATGATCGGCTTGCCGTTGGCGGGGCTGAGGATGTTGTTGGTCGACATCATCAGCACGCGCG
>CAYZCE010000004.1:0-89726 GCA_964476835.1 uncultured Rhodospirillaceae bacterium | reverse complement strand
GTGACGTCCGCGCCGACCTTCTCGCAGATGTCAGAGACGGCGTTGATGTAGGAAATCTTGAGGGCGAGGAAAGAGTTCGAAGCGTGCTTGATGAGCTCCGCGCTCTTGATGTCCGTCACGACGACCGGCGCCTTGATCGGCTCGCCCGCATCCATCAACGCGAGCGTCGAGGAGCAAACGGTTGCCATCGAGGACGAGCCGTTGGATTCGGTGATCTCAGCCACGACGCGGATGGTGTAGGGGAACTTTTCCGCCGTCGGCAGCATCGGGTGGATGGCGCGCCATGCCAGCTTGCCGTGGCCAATTTCGCGACGGCCTGCGCCGCCCATGCGGCCCGCTTCGCCCACCGAGTAGGGGGGGAAGTTGTAGTGCAGCATGAAGGTTTCCTTCAGCTCGCCTTCCAGCGTGTCGAGCAACTGCTCGTCGTCGCCGGTGCCGAGGGTGGTGACGGCGATCGCCTGCGTCTCGCCGCGGGTGAACAGCGCGGAGCCGTGGACGCGCGGCAGGATGCCGGCTTCCGCGAGGATCGGGCGGACCGTCTTGGTGTCGCGGCCGTCGATGCGCAGGCCCTTGTCGAGGACCGTGTTGCGGACGATGTCGGCCTGGACTTCCTTGACGAGGGAAGAGATCAGCGACTTGTTGACCGGGCCTTCGGCTTGCGCGAGGGCTTCGACGGCCTTCTTCTTGGCGGCGTCGAGCTTGGTGTAGCGCTCTTGCTTGACCTTGAGCTGGTAAGCCGCTTCGACGTCGGTGCGGATGAGGTCGGTGATCTGCTTGCGCAGCGCCACTTCATCGTAGCCGAGTTGCGGCAGGGTCCACGGATCCTTCGCCGACTTTTCGGCGAGGTCGATGATCATGTCGATGATCGGCTGGAAACCCTTCCAGCCGAACATGACGGCTTCGAGCATCTTGTCTTCGGGCAGTTCGGAGGCTTCCGATTCAACCATCAGCACGCCTTCCTTGGTGCCGGCGACGACGAGGTCGAGGGTCGACTTCTTCATCTCGTCGAGCGTCGGGTTGAGGACAAGCTGGCCGTCGATGAAACCGACGCGCGCCGCGCCGACCGGACCCATGAAGGGGATGCCCGAGATGGTGAGGGCGGCAGAAGCGCCGATGAGCGCCGCGATGTCGCTTTCGTTTTGCTGGTCATACGACATGACGGTCGCGATGACTTGCACTTCGTTGAGGAACGCCTTGGGGAACAGCGGGCGGATCGGGCGGTCGATCAGGCGGGAGATCAGCGTCTCGCGCTCCGTCGGGCGGCCTTCGCGCTTGAAGAAGCCGCCGGGGATCTTGCCGGCCGCGTAGAATTTTTCCTGGTAGTGGACGGAGAGGGGGAAGAAGTCCTGGCCTTCCTTCATCGTCTTCGCGCCGACAGCGGACACGAGGACGGTGGTTTCGCCGTAGGTCACCATCACGGCGCCGTCGGCTTGGCGGGCAACCTTGCCCGTTTCGAGGGTCAGCTTCTTGCCGGCCCAGTTGGTCTCTTTCTTAGTGATATTAAACATCTATAGTCCTTTTTCTTCTTTCATCGCTCCTGCCACATAAGGACGGCCCGGGAGCACCTACTTACTTTTTCACCTTATTTTACGCGGTAAGGAATGCCATTTTATGGGCAAAAAGTCAAAGGGGGAATGATTTTACATAATTTAACGCTCTACATAATATCTTAACCGGCGATCCCTTAAAATGGAGCCATGATAAGAGAGGCTTTTTTCAGGGCAGGCGCGAAGCAGGACGGGGTGACGAGCCTCGAGTTCCTCGATGCCATTTTGGAGGAGCGCCCGGACCTGAAAGGGCTGCCTGCCTATTTCCCCAAGCAAGGCTACAACGGCTATACGGCCTTCATCGGTGACGAAGTCTTCAAGGGCCCGCGTCTTGAAAGCCAGTCCAACGATTTTGAGGTGGAGTACCAGCTCCTGCAGTATCTCAACAGGAGCGGCGTTGATTCCATCCCCGAAGTCACCTGCGTCGGCGACAAGGCGTTCTTCTATGGCATGAAGCGGATGGAGGGCGTGATCCTCCCCAACGATTTCACGACGCTGTTCAGCCCGGGCGAATTACAGGCGCTCGCGCACGATATCATCGCTTTCGCCGTCGGGATGAGCGAGGCTTTTCCCAAGGTGGACGGCAAGGTCATGGGGCATAACGACTACAACCCCGGCAACATCCTCATCGACCCCGATACGCACAAGCTCATGGGCATCATCGACTTCGGCTACGCCAACTATGTGGCGACCAAGGACTGCCACTGCTTCCAGGGCCTCTTCGCCGATGCGAAAGAGATACTGGCAGGCTTCAACAAGATGCTGGATGCCGAATATGCGCGCCGGACAGAACAAAAACCTGCCAGCGCGCCGCGTGCCGCGACGGCGCCGGCCATGAGCGTCTAGCGCTTCACAAACTTCGCCACATAAAACTCGTTCAGGCTGCCTTGGAGCTGATCTTATCTCTTTTGTTTCAAGGGAATGTTTTTCCATAAAATTATTGACATTGAGCTGGGTATAGGATATTTTATGGGTAATATTTTTCGGGTATCTTTATTTTTAAGGAGATCGTTTTCATGAGCAGGACCCCCGCTGAGTTCACGCAATGGCTGAAAGATTACCTGCGGCATAACGGCGAGAAGGCTTTGAGCCTGCCCCAATTCGCCGAAGTATACACGCAAGTGATGATGGTCGAAATTCCTGCGGCGCAACCGTCGAGAGATCCGGTTGAAGCGCTGGCATGGCAGGTGACGAACGTTGCCCGGACGGAAGCGGCCGCGCGTCTCGCCAGAAGCGATGAATATTCCCGCTGGTTCGGGGATGCTTGGTATGACGTCGGGTTGCGCGGCAGCGCGTCCGGTGCCGATCTGGTGACGAACCAGTTGCGCGCCTTGACGGGACGGTTTGATCGCATGAGCGATCGCACGTCCGTGTTGCCCAAGACCCGCCCTCCGAAGCTCTGATTAAGAAGCGTCTTTCCTGAACCGCGCAACGTAGAAGCCATCGAGGCCGCCTTTGTCTTGCCAGTGGCAGGGCAGCGCGCGGATTTCGCCGCGCGGGGTCAGCAGGTCGACGGGGGTGGTGATGGGAGAGAGCTCGAGGCCTGCACCTTGCGACAAAATCCAGTCCGTCTGTTCTTCGCCCTCGGCTTTTTGCAGCGAGCAGGTGCAGTAGACCAGCGTGCCGCCCGGTTTCAGCATCGTGGCGGCGTGTTTCAGCAGGCGGCGTTGCAGGAAGGCGAGCTTTTGCTGGTCTTCCGGCGTCTTCAAATGCAGCAGGTCGGGCTGGTGGCGGATGGTGCCGGTGGCGGTGCAGGGGGCGTCGAGCAGCACGGCGTCGACGGGCGCGGGCGGCATCCATTTTTCGGCATCCGCATTGACGGTTCCGACTTTCAGTTTCAGGCGCTCCATGTTTTCATGCAGGCGCGCGAGGCGCGGGGCGGAACGGTCGAGTGCGGTGACGAGGGCGCCTTGCGCCGCCAATTGCGCCGTCTTGCCGCCGGGCGCGGCGCAGAGGTCGATGACGGTCTTGCCGCGCAGGTCGCCGAACAATGTCGCGGGCAGCGCGGCGGCGGCGTTCTGCACCCACCATCCGCCGTCGTCGAAGCCGGGCAGGTCAGGGATGAATCCGCCGTTCTCCTTACGCAGCGATCCGGTCGGCAATAGCACGGCGTCGAGTTTTTTTGCCCATCCGGCGGCATCGTTCTTCACGCTGATGTCGAGCGGGGCTTCGCCGAGGTTGGCTTCCACGATGGCGCGCGCAGTGTCGGTGCCGTAATCCTTCACCCATTCATCCCACAGCCACGCGGGCGTGTTGGGAAGATTGGGCAGTTCCACCGGCTCGCGCGTCAGGCGGCGCATGACGGCGTTGACCAGAGGCTTCTGGTGCGCGGCGAGGTCGACGGTGCTGCTGACGGCGGCGTGCGGCGGCGTCTTGAGGAAGATGATCTGCGCGATGCCGAGGCGGAAGATGTTGAGCAGGTTCGGCTTCAGCTTCGCCATCGGCTCGTTCAGGCAGGGCGCGAGAATGGCGTCGATCTGCGCCGTCCGCTTCAAGACTGTTGCCACCAGCACGCGCACGAAGGCGCGGTCGCGCGGCTCCAGCGCGTCGAAGCCGTGCGCCTCCGTCATCGCCTCATCGAAATTGCGGCGGCGGATGAAGATGTCGTCGAGCAGCTGGAGGGCGATCTGGCGCGGAGACGTCACTTTTTCTTCTTGTGTGTCAGTTTGGTCTTGATGACGTCCTCGGTCGCGCAGGACTGGTAGATGATCGCCGAATAAAGGGTATGGACGAACATCGGATCAATTCCATATTTCTTGCCGATACGGGTGCAGCGCGTGCGCACTTCTTCCACGCGGTCGTGGAGGAAGGAAGGAATGCCGTGCTTCGCCTTGATTTGCGCGACTTTTCTGACGACGCCGAAGCGCTCGCCGAGCAGCTTGAGGATTTGCTCGTCCAACGCGTCGATCTTGATGCGATAGGGCTTGAGGCGCTTGCGGATGTCCTGGTTGCTGCTTTCTTTCATGGGGCTTCTCTGTTAATGTCTGGGCAATCTTCCCGGGTATTTAACCATGCGCTTCCTGAAAATCCTAGCTGTTGTTTTGTGGACCCTTCTGCCCGTGCGGGCGGAGGCGTCGGCGTTCAATGCCGAGACCTTCACGCTCAACAACGGCCTGCAGGTGGTGGTGATCCCCAACCACCGCGCGCCCGTCGTCACGCAGATGATCTGGTACAAGTTCGGCGGCGCGGACGAGCGTCCGGGCAAGTCCGGCATCGCGCACTTCCTCGAGCACCTGATGTTCAAGGGCACCCCGCGCGTGCCCGACGGCCAGTTCTCGATCACCGTCAAGAAGCTGGGCGGCAACGACAATGCTTTCACCACACATGACTACACGGCTTTCTACCAGAACATCGCGAAGGAGCACCTGCCGCGCGTGATGGAGATGGAAGCCGACCGCATGAAGAACCTCGAGCTGCGCGAGGACCAGGTCGGCTCGGAACGCGAAGTCATTATCGAGGAACGCCATCAGCGCATCGATAACCAGCCCGAGGCGCGGTTTCAGGAACAGCTGATGAGCGCGCTCTTCGTCAACCATCCTTACGGCACGCCCGTCATCGGCTGGCTGCATGAGATGAAGACGCTGACCCGCGCCGACGCGATGGAAGAATATACCCGCTGGTACGCGCCCAACAACGCGGTGTTGGTCGTCTCCGGCGACGTGACGGCGGAAGAGCTGAAGCCGCTGGCCGAGAAATATTACGGCGTGCTGCCGGCCTCCGTGCTGTCCAAGCGCGAACGTCCGCTGCCGGCGCCGATCACCGCCGATCACCGCCTGACGATGTCCGACCCGCGCGTCGGCCTGCCGGTGGTGACCAAGATCTACCGCGCGCCGCGCGGCAGCGACGCGCTGGAGATGCTGGCCGAGGTCTTCGGCGGCTCGTCGACCGCGCGCCTTTATAAAGACCTCGTCGTCGACCAGAAAATCGCGGTGGCGGCGGGTGCGGATTACGATCCCGTGAGCCTCAATGACACGACCTTGAGCCTTTTCGCAACGCCCGCGCCGGGCGTGTCGGTGGAGAAGCTCGAAGCTGCGCTGCAGGCGGAAGTGCAGAAATTGCTCAAGGATGGCGTCACGGCGACCGAGCTGCAGGGCGCCAAGAACCGCAAGAAGGCGAGCCTCACCTATGCGCTTGACGGCCTGCAGGGCCCGGCGATGCTGTTCGGCCGTGCGATCGCGAGCGGCTTCGACGTCAACTATGTCGAGACGCTGGCCGAGCGTGCGCAGAAGCTCCAGCCCGACGACATCAACAAGGCTGCCGCCGCGCAATTCGCCGCCGACAACATTCCTGTCACCGGCATCCTGTTGCCGCAGGAGAAGAAGAAATGATGCAGCGCCTTTTCCTCGCGTTTGTTCTCGTGATCCTCGCTTGCGCGCCTGCCCGCGCGGCGGACAAGGTGCTCGACGTGCAGCCGTTCAAGACGCCCGCAGGCATCGAGGTCTGGCTGGTGCGCGATACCACGGTGCCTGTGATCTCGATGACCTTCTCGTTTGAAGGCGGGCTGGCCTACGATCCCGACGGCAAGCCGGGCGTGGGGCGTCTCGTCTCCATCCTGCTCGACGAGGGCGCGGACAAGATGAAGAGCCAGGAATTCCAGTCCCAGCTCTCCGACAACGCGATCAAGATGGGCTTCACTGCCGGGCGCGACGCGTTCTACGGCCAGCTCAAGACGCTTAAGGACAACCAGCCGCTGGCTTTCAGCCTGCTCAAGCTGGCGCTGACCAAGCCGCGCTTCGACGGCGACGCCATCGACCGCATGCGCAACGCCAATGTCTCGGAGATCAAGGACAATATGGGCGATCCGCAGTGGCTGGTCGCGCGCGTGTTCAACGGCGCGGTCTTTGAGGGTCATCCGTATGCACAACCCGGTCTCGGCAATGTCGATTCAATGGGCAAGATTACACGCAAGGACTTACAGGATTTCGTCCATGCGCAATTCGCGCGCGACGTGCTCAAGGTCGCCATCGCCGGCGATATGACGCAGGAAGAGGCGGCCAAGGCCGTCGACGACGTCTTCGGCGCGCTGCCGGAAAAGGCCGACCCGGTCGAGAGTCCCGAGGCGATCCTGCGCGACGCCGGCAAGACGATCCTGCTGCCGCTCAATGCGCCGCAGACTTATATCATCGCGGGCGAGGCCGGCGTGAAGCGGCAGGATCCCGACTGGCAGCCGGCGACCGTCATGAACTATATCCTCGGCGGCAGCGGTTTTGATGCCCGCCTGATGAAGGAAATCCGCGAGAAGCGCGGACTGACCTATGGCGTCTATACCAGCCTCAACAGCATGAACCACGCGGCGCTCATTCAGGCGAGCATGTCGGCCAGCAACGAGAAGGTGCCGCAGGCGCTGCAATTACTGCGCCAGGAATGGGGCCGCCTCGCGCAGGAGGGCCCGACCGAGCAGGAAGTGGCGGATGCCAAGGCGTACCTGACCGGCTCGCAGCTGCTCGACCTCACCTCGACTGACGACATTTCGGATGCGCTCAACGGCATGCAGCGCGACGGCCTCGACCCCGACTACATCAACCGCCGCAATGCCGAGATTTCGGCCGTGACTCCCGACGACGTCAAGCGCGTCGCTGCGCGCCTGCTGAAGCCGGAGAATCTGACGGTGGTGCTCGTCGGCCAGCCGGCCGACGTGAAAGCTGACATCATGCTCGACCGTCCGCCGGGCATGGGCACGCCAGCGCAGAAATAATAAAGATCAGCCTTGCAGCGCGACTTTTTGCGCCGGCAGCTGCCTGTAGCCGGACTTGGGTGCGGCCGCAAATTCGATATGGTCCTTGCAGACCGTGACGTTGCCGGGCTTCAGCGCGGGATAATCCGCGGCGGCGGCCTGGAAGAGGTCGGCGAGCCTCGGCAGGGTCAGTTCCGCGCCGTCGCTGTGGCGCAGGATGCAGAAGGGGGTCGTCTTGATGTCCTTCACGCCCATCGCGCGCATGTCGGAAATGTTCAGGTAGTATTCTTTTACGATCGACATTTTCAAATCTCCTTGTTCAAGGCTTGGGGCCGGTGCCGTCTTTTTTCGGGGCGGCGGGGTTTTTGTTATTTTCGTTGTTGGCTTTTTTCACGGATGCCTCGCCGACAAAAACACCGTCTTCGAAATCAAAGACGGAGGGCATGGCGTTTTCGATGGCTTCGCGGAGCATCGGCTTGCCCGGCGGCGGCACCGGCACGAGGCCGAGAATGATGTTGAACACGTTGACCACGCCTGAATGCGCGACGAGCAGCACGTTCTCACCGCGTTCCAGATGGGGCACGACGACGGTCTCGAAGAAAGCCTTCACGCGCGCGCAGGCTTGCTTCTGGCTTTCGCCGCCCGGCGGCACGGAGTCGTAGTTCCAGGGGAAGCTCTTGATCTCGACGGAGTCCTTGGAGAGGCCGGAAAAGGCGCCCCAGTCGATCTCGGCGATCTCGGGGCGCTGCTCGATCTGCCAGCTGCCGTCTGCGTTCTGCAGGTGGTTCTGCGCGTTGGAGGCCTTGAGCGCGCGTGATGCCGTGTTGAACGCGCGCTTGAGGTGCGAGCTGTATGTCTTGTCGATGTAGATGTCCACGAGGAACGCGCCTGCGGCATCGGCCTGCGCCTCGCCCTTGGCGTTCAGCTCGGGATCATGCAGACCGGTGATCCGGCGCTCCGCATTGTGCTGGGTTTCGCCGTGGCGCAGGAGGATGAGTTTCGCGGGGATGGTCATGCTGTTTTCCTGCCTTTCAGGACGCCGCCCTGGTATTCGAGGATGATGGGGACGCCGGTGGCGATTTCCGCGCCGTTGATGTCTTCGGGCGTATTGAGGCCGAGGATGATGAGCATCGCGCGCAGCGTATTGCCGTGCGCGGCGACCAGCACGTTCTGGCCGGCGTCGACGTCGGGCTTGATGTGCGCGTTATAATAAGGCGTCACGCGGTCGACGACATCCTTGAGACTCTCGCCATTGGGCGGCTGCACGTCGTAGCTGCGGCGCCAGATGTGCACTTGCTCTTCGCCGAACTTGTCGCGCGTCTCGTCCTTGTTGAGGCCAGTGAGGTCGCCGTAGTCGCGCTCGCGCAGGTCGTCGTGCTTGATGAGGGGAAGGGACTGGCTGGCTTCCTTCAGCGCGATTTCCGCCGTGTTGTAGGCACGCTTGAGCGTGGAAGTGTAAACCTTGTCGAGCTTGATGGACTTCAAAATCGCGCCCGCACGCTTGGCTTCCGCGACGCCGGCTTCGCTCAGGTCGACGTCGGTGAAACCGGTGAAGCGGTTCTCTTTGTTCCACTGGCTTTCGCCGTGACGAAGAAGGATCAGGTAATTCATGCTCATCCCTTTGACTTTACAGAATATAACACATTGTCTTTCTGATTTCTACTGTTAAAGTAGCATCTATCATGACTGTGAAAAACAACAAGAAAATAGCCGCCCTCATCGTTGCCGCCGGTGCCGGCGCGCGCTTTGGCGGGTCGGTGCCCAAACAATACCTGCCGCTGCTCGGCAAGCCGATTCTGGCGTGGAGCGTGGCGGCGTTCAAGAATCATCCGCTGATTTCCGACGTGCTGGTGGTGGTCAGTCCCGACCATCCGGGCTTTGCGGAAGTCGCGTCCGTCGCGGGCGGCAAGGACAGGCAGGAGTCGGTGCGGCTCGGCCTTGCGGCCTTGCGCGCGCAGAAGCCCGACGTTGTCCTGATCCACGACGCCGCGCGGCCGTTGGTCACCGAACAGCTCATCACCGCACTCTGCGATGCAGCAGTGCGCGACGGCGCGGCCATCCCCGGCATCGCGATCACCGACAGTGTCAAGCGCCACGGCAAGACCGAAAGCCGCGACGGCCTCGTCGCCGTGCAGACGCCGCAGGCCTTCGACTTCGCGTTGATCGACGCGCTGCACAAGAAACATGCAGGCGAGGCCTTCACCGACGACGCCGCGCTCTGCGAAGCGGAGGGCAGGGCAGTCACCATCGTCCCCGGCGCGCGCGACAACATCAAGATCACGACCACGGAGGACCTGCCCTTGGCCGAACAATATCTCTTCTCCCGTCTCGGTGACCTGCGCGTCGGTACGGGCTATGACGTGCACAAGCTGGTGCCCGCGACGCCGGACCGTCCGCTGATGATCTGCGGCATCGCCGTGCCGCACACCCATGCGCTGGAAGGCCACTCCGACGCCGACGTCGGTTTGCACGCGGTCACCGATGCCATCCTCGGCACGATCGCCGACGGCGACATCGGCCAGCATTTCAGCCCCAAGGACGCGCGCTGGAAAAACGCCGACAGCGCGCAGTTCCTCGCGCATGCGGCAGGGCTTGTCGCGGCGCAGGGCGGCGTGATCGCGCATGTCGACCTCACCATCGTCTGCGAAGAACCCAAGATCGGCCCACACCGTGACCGGATGCGCGCGCGCATCGCGGACATCCTCAGTCTGCCTGCCGCCCGCGTCAGCGTCAAGGCGACGACCAGCGAAACCCTCGGTTTCACTGGACGCCGCGAGGGGATTGCCGCACAATCGACAGTGACCGTGCGCCTGCCGTTCAAGGAGCTATGATGAAAGACAAGTTGAAATTGCGTTTCAAGCCGTTGCCTGCGGGATTGCCGCTGGCCAATCCGGTCGCGCTGATCTCTACGTGGTTCGGTTCCGGCCTCGTGCGCCCCGCGCCGGGCACGGTAGGGTCGCTCGCGGCGATCCCCTTCGGCCTTGCGATCGTGTGGCTGGGCGGGCCGCTGTATCTCGCGCTGGCTGCGCTTGCGCTGCTCATCGTCGGCACCGTCGCGGCGAATGCTTACGGTCGCAAGTCGGGCGAGGTGGACGACCAATCGATCGTCGTCGACGAAGTCGTCGGCATCTGGATCGCGGCATTGCCCGCGAAGCTGCATCTCTGGCCGTGGCTGACGGCGTTCCTGCTGTTCCGACTCTTCGACATCTGGAAGCCGTGGCCGGCGCGCTTCTTCGACAACCGCGCCCGCAACGGTTTCGACGTGATGATGGATGACGTCGTGGCGGGCATCTACGCGCTGCTCGGCACCTGCATCATCGCCCTGCCGTATTACTACCAATGACGCTGTTCCCGCCGCACCTGACGACGCTGGCGGAAGAGGTGCTCGCGGTGGCGCGCGCGAAAAAGCTGCGCCTCGCCACGGCTGAATCCTGCACCGGTGGCCTGATCGCCGGGTGCCTCACGGAAATCGCCGGTTCTTCCGATGTGGTCGACCGCGGCTTCATCGTCTATTCCAACGAGGCGAAAGTGCAGATGCTCAACGTCTCGCACAAGACGCTGGCCGCCGTCGGCGCCGTCAGCGCGGACACGGCGGGCGAGATGGCCTATGGCGCGCTCGCCAATTCCAGCGCAGACATCACCGTCGCTGTCACCGGCATCGCGGGCCCGGGCGGAGGCTCGGCGGAGAAACCCGTCGGCCTTGTCTATATGGGCATTGCCTCGGCAGGCGTCGTGCGTACCGTGAAAAATATCTTCCCCGGCGACCGCACGGCGGTGCGCTTGCAAACGGTCGAAGCGGCGCTCAAGGCGCTTCTGCAGGAAATCAGTTCTTCGTAGAGCCGTACAGCTCGAACGCACGCGCCTCGAAGGCGTCGATCATTTTCGCAAGCGCCTTTTGGAAGAATTGGTCGACAAAGCTTTCGAGCAGCTTCGATTGCAGTGAGAAATCAACAAAGAAATCTATCTGGCACTGTCCGCGCGCAATATTCTTGAACGCCCACTTGTTGTGCAAATGGCGCATGGGGCCTTGGAGGTATTCGACCTCGATTTCCGTCGGCCGCGTGAAGCGTACGCGCGACGAAAACTTTTCGCGGAACATCTTGTAGCCGATGACGACATCGGCCTCGATGGTATTCTTGGTGGTGTCGTTGACGCGCGCGCCGATGCACCAGGGCAGGAATTCGGGATACTTGCCGATATCCATTACCAGGTCGAACAGCTGTTCGGCGCTATAGGGCAGGATGCGCGTTTCGGAATGATCAGGCATTGCCGAGCTTGGCTTCGCGCGCGGCGCGCAGCTTGTCGAAGTCGGCGTCCGCGTGATACGACGAGCGCGTCAGCGGCGATGCCGCGACCATCAGGAAGCCCTTGGCGCGCGCGATCGTCTCGTAAGACTTGAACTCGTCCGGCGTCACGAACTTGGCGATGGCCGCGTGCTTCGGCGTCGGCTGCAGGTACTGGCCGATAGTGATGAAATCGACGTCGGCGGCGCGCAGGTCGTCCATGACCTGCATGATCTCAGTCTTCTCCTCGCCGAGGCCGACCATCAGGCCGGACTTGGTGAAGATGGACGGGTCCAGCTTCTTGACGCGGCTCAGCAGCTCCAGCGACGTGAAATACCGCGCGCCGGGGCGGATGGTCGGGTAGAGCTTCGGCACGGTCTCGAGGTTGTGGTTGAACACGTCGGGACGCGCCTTGACGATGGCCTCGATCGCGCCTTGCTTGTCCTTGAAGTCGGGCGTGAGAATTTCAATCGTCGTCGCGGGCGAGAGGCGGCGGATTTCGTTGATGACTTTGACGAACTGTTCCGCGCCGCCGTCGTCCAGGTCGTCGCGGTCGACCGAGGTGATGACGACATGGCGCAGGCCCAGCTTCTGCACCGCAATCGCGACGCGCGCGGGCTCGAACGGGTCGAGCTTGTCGGGGATGCCCGTCGCCACGTTGCAGAACGCGCAGGCGCGCGTGCAGGTCGCGCCGAGGATCATGAAGGTCGCGTGCTTCTGCTTCCAGCATTCGCCGATGTTGGGGCAGGCGGCTTCCTCGCACACGGTCGCGAGGTTCATGCCGCGCATCAGCTTGCGCGTCTCGTGATATTCGGGCGAGTTCGGCGCCTTCACGCGGATCCATTCCGGCTTGCGCGGGATCGGGTTATCCGGCTTGTGCTGCTTCTCGGGGTGACGCAGTTTCTTGTCGTCGTTCTCGGTATTGTCGGTCATGCCCACACAATAACCCCGCCGCCCAAAAAGCGCAACTTTCATGTTATGTAATATATTCTTGGCGTGCGCGCAAAAAAGAGGCGGCTCACGCGGAGCCACCTCTCTATCAAAAGAATGAAGCCGATCGGTCGTCAGACGGATCTTCCCATTCCTTTAATTGCGTTACTTGGGGAATTTCTGCGCTTCCGTGCTGTCGATCACCCCGTCGTGGTTGGTGTCGTAGAGCATATACATGCTGTTGTTGGAGAAATAGGCCTGTGTTTCCGCTGAATCGAGCACGCCGTTGTGGTTGGTATCCAGCGCCCTGAAGTTGGCCGTTGTGCGCTGTCCCTGCCATTTCGGGTCGATGTTGTTCCATTCCGAGCGGCTGATCGTGCCGTCTTGGTTGGTATCCCAGCGGCTGTAAACATAGCTGCTGAATTGCTGCGCGTTCGCATTGGCGTTTGCCGCCCCGTTCGGCGCGCTGGCGCTATAGCTGAGGCCGCTCGGACCCGTATTGGGCATGAGGCCCGAGCCCGTTGTGGTCGTCGCGCCGCCCGTTGTTTTTGTGCCTGTATTCGTCGTCGTGCCGGTGCTGCTCGTATTGCCGGTCGACGGCGCGCTCGCGCTATAGCTCAGGCCGCTCGGACCCGTATTGGGCATGACATAGTTCGGGGCGCCTGTGCCCATTGCCTTTTCGGCGCTGCCGCGCGCGGGCGTGAAGTTGCTGGCATTATTCGCTGCCTGCGCCACATAAGGCGCAAGGGCAAGGAGGGAGACGAGGGGAAGGATAAAAATATGGGTTTTCATGGGGATGCTCCTTGAATTTTAAACCGCTTACCTGACCAATGCCTGACGGCCTGCGGAAGTTCCACAGCCCTTCGCGGCAGTTGACGCGCTATAGCAAAACCGATACGAAAGACGAACGCGGAAGGGTGGCCGAGCGGTTTAAGGCTCTAGTCTTGAAAACTAGCGTGGGCGTAAGTTCACCGTGAGTTCGAATCTCACCCCTTCCGCCAGCCTTTAGTTCTACGAAGTCCACAAGCGTAATTCTCATGTAGGAATGTTTGGCAAGCTTTATTCCTGATTATCCTCTTCCACTCTCTTCACCACCTGCACTGCCGTCGGCAGCAGTTTGACCTTTGTCGCCACTGGCATCACGGGCATGCCGAAGGGTGGTTTGGGGGTCAAGTGCATGCTCATCATCGGTTGTGGGCTGGGTGGGCGTGGAGGAGCGGCGGCTGTCGTGGTGGTGCTTTTTCCGGCGGCGGTTTTGTCCTTGGCGCTGTCGTGGAATTGATCTTTGGTCATTGGTTTATTCCTTTGAAAAAAATAGCGCTCGTTCACACCCGGTGGGGCGTGTCGCGTGGATACGGCATGGTGTCGAAAGAGGTCGGACAGTCCGTCGCTTAATTAAGAAAGCGCAGGAATTCATGTCTCTAATATCTCAATATACCATGGATGCGCGGTGCGCGGGTCTTTATTTTACGGATGCTGGAATTGTGAGCGATATCAACCCTATTATGTTTTCTGAAAAATATCTCTTGCTATTGCCGCGAAAAGGCCTAAAGTGTGGCTATTCGAGATTTTAAGTTCTGACTTGTTTGCTGCCTTACGGGCCTTTCTCAAGACATCGCTATTTTCGGATAATGCTCAGCGGGCAATGGTTGCCGGCGGGGCGTCATGCACGAAAGTGCGTTTTACAAGGAGGCCAATATGGCTCAAGGTACTGTTAAGTGGTTCAACGCCCAAAAGGGTTTCGGTTTCATCCAGCCTGACAACGGCGGTTCGGACGTATTCGTTCACATCAGCGCGGTCGAACGCGCAGGCCTGCGTAGCCTGAACGAAGGTCAAAAGATCAGCTACGACATCGCGAGCGAAAAGGGTCGCGATTCGGCTACCAACCTCAAGGCGGCGTAAGCCATCCTGATACAGGTGGAAAAAGCCCGGTGCGCAAGCCCCGGGCTTTTTTCTTGTCCGCAGTCCTGATAGCCTAGCGGGCATGAAAAAGATCGTCATTATCGGTGCGGGGATCAACGGACTTGTCGCGGCGAATTACCTGCGCCGCGGCGGGCACGACGTCACGGTGCTGGAGAAGAAGCCGCGCGCGGGCGGCGCGTGCGCGGTGACGGAGATCACGCGCAAGGGCAAGACCTATGCCTTCCCCAACGGCGCGAGCGTGCTGGGCTTCATGCAGGATTTCGTCCTCCAAGAGACGGGGCTGGCGAAAAAGCTGCGCCTGATGACGCCCGCGCATCCGACGATCCTGTGGTCGGGGGGCAAGGAATGTTTTGTCACGGCGGAAGGCTTGCGCCGCGCGCACGGCGAACGCGGCGACCTCGCGCGGTTCGAGCGCGACATGGCGAAGGTGTCCGCCTTCCTGCGGAAAGGCTACCGCAAAGGCGAAGCACCCTCGTTGAAAGCAGCGGAAAAGGCGCTCGGGCGCGAGATGACGAAACTGTGGGTGACCGGCAGCGCGCGCGCACTGGTCGAGCATTATTTCACCAGCGACGCGGCGCAGCTATTCTTCAGCGTCTCGGCGACGGAGAGCGGGCCGGTGCCGCTGGATAGCCGGTATTCGGCGTTCTCCATCCCGTTGATGTCGTCGGGCAGCGTGTTCGGCGGGGAGTGGGGTTTCGTCAAGGGCGGCATCTGGCGCATCGCGGAGGAACTCGACAAGCTCAACCGCGCGCTCGGCGTGAAGACGGTGGCGGGGGCGGATGTGCTGAAGGCAGATCCGGCGACCGGCGAGGTCACATGGCGCAAGGGCGGGCGCGTGCAGCGGCAGAAGGCGGACGTCGTGATCTTCGCGACCGATCCCTTGCTGGCATCGAAGCTGGCGGGCGACGCGCCGCTGGAAAAGAAAGTCGCGCGCAAGAAGATGCTCGGCACCAGCGGCAAGCTGGTGCTGCTGTTCGACAAGCGCGTGCGCTGGAAGGGCGACACGGGTGCTAAGGATTTCGACACCGCTATGCGCTTCATCGCGGCGGCGCCGTCGTTAAATGCGCTCGAGAAATCCTTCCGTGACCTCAAGGGCCGCGACTATACGCCCGGCTATTTCGAGATTTACTGCGAAGGCGCGGCCGACCGGAAAATGGGCGGCAAGCGCAAGTATGAAATCGTCTCCGTCTTCTTCAAGAACCTCACGCTGGCGAAGAATGGGCGCGCGCTGACGGCGGTGCGCAAGCAGGTGGAGCGCCTGATCCTCGACAAGATCGAGAACCCGCAGGATCTCGCCACCAGCATCCTCTACACGCCCGGCGACCTGCGCGAGACGTTCTACTTCCCGCAAGGCAACATCGACCACATCGAGCTGTGCGACGGCCAGACCTTCGCCGACCGCACCTATGCGCAGGACCCGGCGCGCGGCTTTTACCGGCTTGGAAAGCATGAGCGGTTTTTCTATTGCGGGGCAGGGGCTTACCCGGCCGGCTCCATCGCCGGGACTGCGGGATATATGTGCGCGCAGCAGGTGTTGAAGGTTATTAAGGATTTGTAAACCTTGTCATAGTATGATGCCTTATATAATTAAGGTGTGACTATGAACCTGCGCCGCATTTTCAACCGCCTCTTTTCCTCCGGCAAGCGCCATGTGCATCTGGCCACCGAAGGGCAGGGCGTTTCCAAAGGCCTGCACCTTGTCCTTTGCAACGACAGCGGCAGCTTTTCCATCTACGCCGACATCATCGAAGACCGCCTGCGCGCGCAGGGACATGAAGCCACGATCCATGCGGTCGATAACAAGAAAGAACTGTTCCAGTACCTCAACAAGCTGAAGGAAACAGGCCAGCCGGTGCCCAACGTCATCTTCCTCGATGTGCTCGGCGTCGGTGCGCCGGCGGCGATGGAAGTGGGCGACTGGTATGAAAAGAATTATCCGGGCATGAAGCTGCCCGAGATCAGCTTCCTGTCGCTCGACATCGACCTGGCCGCCATGCATGCGGCGCGGCTGGTCGGCGGCGACCCACGCTTCCCGGTCGCGGGTTTCGTCGACCCGGAGGAAGTTGATTGGCTCTCCGATTTCATGGACGGCGATCAGCATGGCCGCACGCCGGTCACCTCGACAATGCGGGATGCGATTAACGCCAAACTTGGCACCGACCTTCCGACGAACCACAATAGCACGAGGTATCGGCGGATGCTTGCGTCCTACGGAGTCGCCAACGGCGTCAACGCGCTGCCCGCATGGCGGCGCGGCGTGGTGCCCCCGGATCTCGCAATCAAGGAAATGCGCAGTCGCGCCGACGACATCATCGCGGCGCTCAGGCAGGGGCTTTATAATAGCGATGAGATCAAGGAAGCAGGACTGAAGCCCGACGCGAAGTTCTACGGCGCGGCTGGTTTCCCCGTGAAGGGCAAGGTCGTCTTCTCGATCAAGGAAGTCAATGAGACTTGGACGACCGAGCGCCCTGTGCTGGTCATGCGCAGTTACGATCCCGAGGTGGTGCCTTTGCTGGCGAGCGGCAAGCTGGGCGGCATCGTGGTGACGTCGACCTACATGGCCTCGCACCTCAAGCTGCTGTGCGAGACGCATATGGTCGCCGGCCTGTTCGGCGAAGTGCCGCCGGGCGTCAAGTCGCCGCGCGGCGAATTCAACGAAGAGGCCAAGCCGAACCTGCCCGTGTTCTTCGACGGTGACGAAGTCAAGATCGGCGGACAGGTGGTGAAGAAGGGCCAGACCGTGCTGGTCGGTATCGACAACGGCATATGCCTGAACCCGCCGGAAACGCTGGAACTGCCGACGCTGACGCTGGACGCAGTCGGCAAGAACGCGCAACTGGACCGCGACCTCGGCACGCTCTCGGAGCTGCGCGACTGCTTTGCCGCATATATCAAAGAGCATGAGTTTTCGGTGCCGGGCGTCAAGGCGAACATTGAATCCGCATCTCCCACCATTCTCAATGCCGTCGGCGCGATCGGCCTTGTGCGTACCGAGCAGATGGTGACGGCGAGCCGGGAACAACTGGCCGCGCTGAAGTCCGCGATCCTGCACCATCAGGATGCGGCGTATGACGAACTGTTCTCGGTTGCCAAATACGAATACGCCGATATCTGCAAGAAGCTGAACGCGGGCACGGCGGTCAAGATACGCCTGTTCGACTTCGTGCATCAGGAAATCCTGTCGCGCGATGAGCAGAAGCGCTTCCTCGAGCTTTACCCGAAGCTCGACATGCACGGCGGCGAGGCGCTGGAGACGTGGCCGAAGCTGTATGAGGGCCAAGTGCGGGCGATCTTCGCGGCGCTCAAGGATGCGGCGCCGGGCGCACAAACACCGCTCGAGATCATGATGCCTGCCGTCCGCACCGAGGCAGATGTCAGGGCGGTGAAGGAATTGGTTGATACCGTCGCGCGCGAGATGGGCATGAAGCCGCAACAATACAGTTTCGGCGTCATGGTTGAGACGCTCGAGGCCTGCGCCAACATCCGCGCCATCGCGCCGCTTTGCGACTTCATCAGCTTTGGCACCAACGACCTCACGCAGCAGCATTTCGGCATCGCGCGCAGCGACCTCAAGGCGCATGCGAACTTCGCGCGTAAGAACGGTTACGATCCCTTCAAGAAGCTGTCGCCCGTGCTGCTGGAGCGGATCGAGCGCACGATCGCCGAGGGCAGGGGCGCGAATCCGTCGTTGCGCGTTGACGTTTGCGGCGCGCAGGCGGCCGATCCCGAAACGGCGGCACGTCTGCATAAGGCGGGCGTCGACAATGTCTCCGTTGCGCCCAGCCTTGCCAATCTCTACGGGCTGCCGATCCAGATCGGCTATCGCCGCTACGACGGCCCGCGGGCAGACGCGGAGCATCACCCGAAACCCTGACGAGTAATTTTATTACCCGTCTTGTGTATTTTTCTTTCAAAAGATACCCTGTTTTATCAATTCCGTTGACTGGGGGGACTGATTCTATTATGAATAATATACCACTCAACACCATGAGGCTTCCTGCATGAAGTACGTCCGCGCCGCCTTGCGTCTCGCCATCGGTATCCCGATGTTCCTCGGCTTTGCCGCCCTCACGGCAACCCAAGCCCTCATCGTCGGCCCGCTGACGCGCAATTACACGGCGATCCCCAAGCTGATCTACAACAGCATGCGCCGCCTGTTCGGCTACAAGGTCGTGTTCAACAAGGCGTCGGCGCCGGTGGTCAAGGACAAGCGCGTGCTCTTCGTCGCCAACCACCTCGCGCTGATGGATTTCGTGGTGCTCGGCAGCGTGCTCAAGGGCACCTTCGCGGGCAAGAGCGACATCCTCGATTGGCCGGTCATCGCGCCGATGGCGCGCGCCATCAAGTTCATCGGCCTGCGCCGCTCGTCGGAATTCAACCCGGATTCCCGCGCCAAGATCATCGACAACATGAACAAGGGCTACAACACCATCCTGTTCCCCGAAGGCACGACGAGCGAAGGCAAGGAAGTCCACCTGTTCCGCGCCGCGCTTATCACGCCGCTGTTCGGCGAGAAGGGGGCCTTCGCGGACGGCCGGAAGAAGGGCCAGGAAGTCGCCCTGACGGAAGACGTCGTGGTGCAGCCGATCGCCATTTGCGTGAAGTCGGTCAACGGCAAGGACGCCGCCAACGACGACGTCCGCAACCTCTATTCGATGCCGACGGCGGGCAACATGCTGACCGAGTTCTGGAAGCGCCTGCAACTGCGCCGCACCGTGATCGAGCTGACCGCGCTGCCCGCGCTGACGCCCAAAGACTACACGGACGCGAAGGACCTGATCAACAAAGCCGCCCTCGACGTCGCCGGCGTCGTCAACCCCGGCCAGACGACTTTCACCAAGTCGCCCATTCCGGGGCAGGCTTCCAAGCCCTGACGGCTGTTTTATGTTGACTTCCGGGCGGCAAGTCACTTATATTGCCGCCTCCCGACCGCGATGGCTTATTCTGTCCGCTACGCGAAACAAACAATAATAACATGGAGATCGTCAGTCGCATGGCTCAGCTGCTCACCGGTAAGAAGGTCCTTATTCTCGTTTCCAGCGGCGTTGAGGAAGCGGCGATGTCCACGATCCAGCGCGAACTGCTCAAGGAAGGCGCGGTCATCAAGACCGTCGGCACCGAACCCGGCCTCGTCAACAGCTGGAACAACAATGCCTGGGGCCTCTACTTCCCCGTCGACATCCAGATCAACCAGGCGCTCGGCGCCGATTTCGACCTCCTGGTCATTCCCGGCGGCTCGCGCAGCATCGCCAAGCTGGCGGCCAACCCGCATGCCGAGCGCATCGTCGGCAGCTTCGTTGCCGCGCGCAAGCCGGCTTGCGTGATGGACGAAGCTGTGCAACTGCTCAACGGGCATGACTGCGCCAACGTGCCCCTGCTGTCGGGCGAGGCGAAGGAAGACGTCCTCGGCTTCGTGCAAAAGATGGTCGCGCACTTCGCGGCCCAACCGGCCGTCGCGCTGGCCGCGTAAGCGCCTGGAAGGAAGCCTCCCATGAAAGCAGAAATCCTAGCAGCGGTGAGCGACATCAAGTCCTCGCTGGAGCTGCTGAGGAGGCATCTTTGACTGGGACCGTGCCCTCCATCGCCTCTCCGAACTGAATTCCCTCGCCGAAGACCCGACGCTCTGGGAAAATCCCGAGCGCGCGCAGAAGCTCCTGAAAGAACGCACCCGGCTGGATAGCCAGATCGGTGCGATCAAGGGTTTGCAATCTTCGCTCGACGACAACGTCGGCATGATCGAGCTGGGCGAGGCGGAGAACGACGATTCCATCGTTGCCGACGCCGAGAAATCCCTCTTCACGCTCAAGGACGAAGTTGCCAAGCGCGGCCTCGCCAGCCTGCTCTCGGGCGAGCTGGACGGCAACGACGCGTACCTGCAGATCAACGCGGGCGCGGGCGGCACCGAGGCCTGCGACTGGGCGGGCATCCTGCTCCGCATGTACCTGCGCTGGTGCGACCAGCGCGGCTTCAAGGTCTCCCTGATGGACAAGCAGGACGGCGAAGTCGCCGGCATCAAGAGCGCGACGCTTGAAGTGCCTGGCGAGAACGCCTACGGCTGGCTGAAATCGGAATCCGGCGTGCACCGCCTCGTGCGCATCTCGCCGTTCGACAGCAATGCGCGCCGCCATACCAGTTTCTGCTCCGTCTCCGTCACGCCGGTGGTCGATGAAAACATCGACATCAAGGTCGAGGACAAGGACTTGCGCGTCGACACCTACCGCTCCGGCGGCGCGGGCGGCCAGCACGTCAACAAGACGGATTCGGCCGTCCGCCTGACGCACTTGCCGACCGGCATCGTCGTCGCCTGCCAGAACCAGCGCTCGCAGCACCAAAACCGCGCCGCCGCCATGAAGATGCTGAAGGCGAAACTGTACGAGCGCGAAGTGAAAGCACGCGAAGCCCTGCGCGACGAGGCGGAAGCTCAAAAAACCGATATCGGCTTCGGCCACCAGATCCGCTCCTACGTGCTGCATCCGTACCAGCTCATCAAGGACCTGCGCACCGGCCACGAAACCTCCGACACGCAGGGCGTGCTCGACGGCGACCTCGACCCCTTCCTCGAAGCTTCGCTTGCGCAGAAGCTGACCGACAAGAAGGGCGACAAGAAGGTCGCTTATGAGGATCTCGACTAAGTTTCCGCTTATTTCTTGAAGATGGCCTTGAGCAGCGGGACGAGCTTCTTGTTCCCGGCTTCGCTCAAATGGTTGTCGTCGAAGTAAAAGACTTCCGCGCCGTCGTGGCTCTGGCAGGTGCCGTCCGCGCATAGCGCCGCGGGCGTGTCGATGACGCCGATGCCGCATTCCGCATGTGCGCGGGCGAGTGTCTCCAGCACAACTTTCTGCCGCACTTCATATTCCGCCAGCGGGTGCGCAAGCGCAGGCAAGGGTTGCGCGGGCAGGATCATCACACGGCGCGCCAGCGTGCGTGGAATGTCGATCCCCATTTCCGGCACGGGCTTGAGCGCATAGACGGAGCGGCCAGTTTCATGTTTGATGCGGCACAGGCTCTGCGTGAGCGTGTCGGAGAACAGCGCGGTGCCATCCTTGCCTGCCTGCGGCACATCGAAGCCGAGCATCATGCGGCGGTCGGTCGAGGTGTCGCGGCCCGAGAGATAGTAGCCGTAGCGGTTGACGATCATGATCGGTGCGTGCGGTGGCAGCGTCTTGAGCGCCGCCAGCGCGGCGTCGTTGAAACCGGGGCAGATCGTCTTGTCGCGCTTCGTCACGACGTACGCGCCGAAAATCGTCGGGCAGGAAGAATAGGTGACCAGCACGCCGCGGCGTCCGCCGCTGGCGGCCTTGACGGCGCTGTAGACTGCGCCCGCATGGCTGTCGCCCCAGACGGCGAAAGCGGCTTCGGCCGGTTTGCATTTGGCGCCGAGGCGGTGGGTCTTCTTGTCGAAAGCGCAGCGGTCCGCGTTGGAGGAATGTTCTTGCGCAGCTTGGTCGAAAGCGAGTGCGGCGGGGCTGACGCGCGCCGGCACGCCGTGCGCCAGCCAGAGGGCGAGGCCGAGCGCGGCGGGCAGCAGCGTCATCAGGCCGAGCGGCAGCCAGCCGATTTTTCGTTCACGCAACGGCGCCTCGACGAAGGTATAAGAGGCAATGGCGGCGATCAGGCAGAGCGTCATCGCGCTCGCGATGGCGGCGGGATCCTGCGACAGCCCCGCATAGCCGAGCGCCACGACGAAAGGCCAGTGCCAGAGGTAGAGCGAATAAGACCACGTGCCGATCGCCTGCACCGGTCGCATTTGCTCGAGTTTCGCGCTGCCGTTCGACCAGATCACCAGCGCGGTGCCGAGCGTCGGCAGCAGCGCGAGATATCCCGGCCATGTGTCGTCGTGGCTGAGACAGAAGATCGCCGCCGCGATCAGCGCGTAACCCGGCCAGCGACCCGCGCGCGTTGTTGCCTTGGGTAGCGCGACGATCAGCCCGCCGAGCGCCATTTCCCACAGCCGCGTCGGCAAAAGGTAGAAGGCGAAGCTGGGGATCGACGCCGAGGTGCAGATGGAGACGAGCAGCGACAAGGCGCCGAGCGCCGCGATGGTGCGCCCATGCCGGCGGAAGAAGACCAGCAGCAGCGGATAGATCAGGTAAAACTGCCATTCGACCGAGAGCGACCAGGTGTGCAGCAGCCATTTCGTGCGCGAAGGCACGTCGAAATACCCGTCCTCGCCCTTGTAGACGAAGTTCGAGAAAAACAAGGACGACGACGCGCCATGCAATCCAAGCCCCGCATAATCCGACGGCGGCAGGAAGAACCAGCCGAGCGCGAGCAGGGCGGTCACCAGCACCGCCAGCGCCGGCATGATGCGGCGCGCGCGGGCAAGGTAGAAACGCAGCAGCGAGAAATGCCCCTCGGCCAGCCCGCCGAGGATGATGCCGGTCATCAGGTATCCCGAAATCACGAAGAAGACGTCGACGCCGACGAAGCCGCCCGCAAATCCCGGCACGCCGAAATGGTAGAGCAGCACCGACACGACGGCGATGGCGCGCAGCGCGTTGATGTCCTGCCGGAACGTCATGTCAATGGGTCAGGCGTTTCAGGATGTTCTGCGCGGTGTCGGCCACGGCGCCTTTTTTTACCATGTCGGCAAGGTCGGCCGCGGCGTCGCAGTCGTGGTTGGTGTTGCCGTTGCCGCACAGGTCGGTGATGACGAAGACATCGAAGCCGGCGCGGCGCGCGTCCAGCACCGTGTCCTTGATGCAGCCGCTGAGGTTGAAGCCGCAGACCAGCAGCGTCTGGCGTCCGTCCTTGTGCAGGGTCTTCGCCGTCTGGTTGCCGCGCCGGCCGAAGGCGGAATTGGACAGCTTGGAGATCAGCGTGTCTTCCTTCGCGGGCTTGAAGTGGTGGAAATGGGCTTCATAGATGTTATTCACGGGCAGTCCGAAATGGACGGCATAGACGGGGAGGCCCGCCTTGCGGAATTGCGGCACGAGCTTGGCGATGTTTTGCGCGATCATGTTCGTCTCAAAGCTGCCGCGCGGATGGTACGTGGGGTCGCAGAACTCGCGCTGCACGTCGACGACAAGGAGGGCGGCGTTGTTGAAGGCGCTTTTACGGCTCATGGCAGTTTCCTCCGGGGAAGCTTCTTGAGAATATCAAAAACGTCCTCCTCGATCGTCACGCCGCTGTTGCGCATCTCATTGACGCAATAAGCGGGTTCGTCATCGTTGGGACTATTGTTGCCGCAGAGATCGCGCAGGACGGAAACATTGAAGCCGAGCCTGACGCCGTCTATCGCCGTATCCATGACGCAGGCGTTGAGGTTGAAGCCGCAGACCAGCAAGTTCTCATGGCCTTCTTGGTGCAGGATGTCTTTGAAGGTCTGTACTGCGAAGGCCGAGTTAGTCGATTTTGGGATCATCATGTCGCCGGATGCGGGCTTGAACTTATGAAAGTTCGGCCGTCTGGAAGCGGCAAAGTCGCAATAGACGACGTAAACGGGGATGCCGGCTTTGCGGAATTCGGGAACGATTGACTGGATTTTTTCCGCCACTTCCTCGGTTTCTCGATTGCCGGAGCGGTCGTGCAAGAGCAGCCGGTCGATGACGTTTTGTTCCGCGCAGAATTCCTTCTGCACGTCGATCACCAGCAGCGCGGTGTCGCCTTCATAACGGATGGTCTGCTTCTTCAGATTTTCCGGCGTGAAGAAGTCGAGGACGCGTTTCAGGCGGGCGGTGAAATCGCTCATGGCGCGGACCTCTTTGCGGTCAGCTGTTTCAGCACATCGGCGGATTGCTCGATGGCGACGCCGTTGTGGGCCATGACGTCGACGAAAACTTGCGGATTTTCGTCCTCGGGCTTGTGGTTGTTGTCGTTGCCGCAGAGATCGCGCAGCAGTGTGACCGCATAGCCGCGTTCACGTGCATCGAGGACGGTCTTGTATACGCAGGCGTTGAGGTTGAAGCCGCAAGTGAGCAGCAAGGTGCGACCGTCCTGTTCCAGCGCCGGCTTGAGGCCGCCGTGCTTGAAGGCGGAATTGGCGTTCTTGCGGACGATCTTGTCTTCAGGTGCGGGCTTGAACTGGTAGAAGTCGATGTCTTCGGATTTCTTGTCGAAGATGCCGAAATAGACGGCGTAGACGGGAATGCCCGCCTTGCGGAATTCCGGCGCCAGCTCGGCGATGCGCGTGGCGACTTGCTTGGTTTCCGCATTGCCGCGCCGCGAGCCAAAGGACGTGGGGTCGCAAAAATCGCGCTGCACGTCGATGATCACCAACGCAATTTTTTGGTTGCCTGCCGTCAGCGAAGCGGCGACCTTTTTCAGTTGTTGTTCAAACGTCATCATGCGTGATCCGGGCTATGCGTTAAGCCTTTATAATTTATATAAATATTATCCATAACGCAAGTGGAAAAAGCAGGCCGGGGTTGCCGATAAGTATTTGATAATGATATATTTTATTTCATGAAGGATACGGCCAAGACATTTCAGTGGATCATTTCTCTGTTACGGCGGTATCAGGTGCCATTCGTGGTGACGGGCGGTCTGGCGGCGAAGGCCTACGGATCGCCGCGTGCGCTCAACGATATCGACCTCGATATTCCGGCGTCAGCTTTCGCGCGTGTTGCGCCCGAGGTGGCGGCGTATGCGGTCTTCGGTCCTGCGCGCTATGTCGACAAGAGATGGGACCTGCCGCTCATCACCCTCGACCATCACGGGCAGGAAGTGGATATCGGCGCAGGCGACGCCACGAAGATTTTTGACGGCACAGCGTGGGTGGATATCCCGTTCGGGGTGGAGGACGCGCGGCCGATGGATTTGTTCGGCCTGACTGTCCCGGTCATCGCGCCGGCGCGGTTGATCGCCTACAAGTCATTGCTCGACGGCGACCACCAGCAGGTCGACATCCGCGCGGCGCAAGAATTCCTGAAATCTAGAGCTTGATCCCGCAGTGGATCGCGGCGATGCCTCCGGTGAGGTTGGTGACGCCGACTTTTTCAAACCCGGCGCGTTCCATGCGCTTTTTCAGTTCGTCCTGCGCGGGGAACTGGCGGATGCTTTCGACGAGGTACTGGTAGCTCTCGCGGTCCTGCGCCACGATCTCGCCGATCTTGGGGATGACGTGGAAGGAATAGTCGTCGTAGAGCTTGCGCAGTGTCGGGTTGACCATGCGGCTGAACTCGAGGCAGAAGAACTGTCCGCCGGGTTTCAGCACGCGATAGGCCTCTTCGAGCGCATCGTCGATTTTCGGCACGTTGCGCAGGCCGAAGGAGATTGTGTAGAGGTGGAAGCTGCTATCGGCGAAGGGCAGCTTCTCGGCATTGCCCTCGACCCACGTGAAGCCCTTGACGTAGCCGCGGTCGATCGCGCGGTCTTGCCCGACGCGCAGCATCTCGCGGTTGATGTCGCAGACGGTGATCTCGGCGCCGTCGCCCGCGCGCTTGCGGTAGCGGAACGCGATGTCGCCCGTGCCGCCCGCGACGTCGAGCAGCTTCTTGCGCGGCGTGGGATGCAGCATCGAGATCAGGCGGTTTTTCCATAGACGGTGCACGCCACCCGACATCAGGTCGTTCATCAGGTCATAGCGGTCGGCGACGGAGGAAAACACGCTTTCCACCAGCCGCGCCTTGGCGCGGGGGTCGACGCGTTTGTAGCCAAACCATTCAGATTCTTTGTTTTTGCTTTTCATGGGCGGTGCTATGATTGCCTGTACTGTACACCAAGGGGCGAGCAAGGCAAATGTCGTTTTTCAAAGCAGTCGCAACAGTCGGCGGGTTCACGATGGTCAGCCGCGTGCTGGGGTTCGTGCGCGATGTGCTGATCGCCAACTTTCTGGGCGCCGGCCCGGTGGCGGATGCGTTCTTCATCGCGCTGAAACTGCCGAACTTCTTCCGCCGCATCACCGCGGAAGGCTCATTCAGCGTCGCCTTCGTGCCGATGTTCTCCAAGCTGCTCTCGGATGAGGGCAAGAAGGAAGCGCTCAGTTTCGCCGAAGAAGCGCAGGCCGTCATGCTCGCCGTGCTGATCCCTTTCACCATCCTCGGCATGATCGCGATGCCGTGGGTGCTCTACGTACTTGCCCCCGGCGTGCACGGCGATCCGCAGCGCTATGAACTCGCGCTCGAATTCTCGCGCATCACGTTCCCTTATATCCTGATGATGTCGCTGACGTCGCTGCTCGGCGGCGTGCTCAACTCGTTCGACCGCTTCGGGCCTTTCGCGGCGGCGCCGATCTTCTTCAACGGCATGATGATGTGCTCGCTGCTGTTCGGCAAGGACTGGTTCGAGACGGGCGGCCATGCGCTGGCGTGGGGTCTTGCCGCTGCAGGTATCGTGCAGTTCATCTGGGTGCTGATTAACTACGTGCAGATCGGGCATTTCCTGCGCCCGCGCCTGCCGCGATTGACGCCGCGCGTGCGCAAGCTGTTCCGCTTGATGCTGCCGGGCGCCATCGGCTCCGGTGCGGCGCAGATCAACCTCTTTATCGACATGATTCTGGCGTCGCTGCTGCCGGTCGGCTCGATCTCGTTCCTGTATTATGCGGATCGTCTGTATCAGCTGCCGCTCGGCGTCATCGGCGCTGCCATCGGCACCGCGCTGCTGCCCATGCTGTCGCGCGCGCTCAAGTCGGAGCAGAAGGGGGAGTCGACGCGGCTCTTCGGCCTCGGATTTGAGACCGGCCTGATCCTCTCGCTGCCTGCCGCCATCGCGTTGATCGTCATTGCGGGGCCGATCATGAGCGTCTTGTTCGAGCGCGGCGAGTTCGACCATGCCTCCAGCCTCCAGTCCGCGCATGCGCTGATGGCCTATTCGATGGGGCTTCCGGCCTATGTCATCGCGCGCGTGTTCTCGACCGCCTTCTTCGCGCGCGAGGATACGGTGACGCCGGTCAAGTTCGCGATCGTCTGCGCGGCGATCAACACCGGGTTGGCGCTCGCCATGATCCACCCGCTGCACCACGTCGGCATCGCGCTGGCGACGGGCATCACGGCATGGGTCAACGTCGGCCTGCTGCTGCACGGATTGCACAAGAAACGCCACCTCGACCTTCCGGCCAATTCGCTCAAGCGCGCGTGCCTGATCCTGCTCAGCGGCCTGATCATGGCCGCGGTGCTGTGGGGCATGACGCAATATGCAGTCGGCGGGATGCTCGCGGGCGGGACGATGGCGCGCGTGGCAGGTCTTGGCTCGCTGGTGACGGCTGGCGGCCTCGTGTACTTCGCCGGCCTGCACTTTTTCGGCATTTTCACGCTGAACACGCTAAAAGCCCTATTCCCAAAACGCGGGAAAAAGGACAAAATCGTCGATGTCGTCCAACGTATCGAGAGGGAAAGTTAAGCACATGCGCATGAAGCTCGGTTTCGCCGCGGCGGCTTTCATTTTCGCCCTGACCTGCGCGCAGTCGGCGCAGGCGAGCTATTACGTATGGGAAGACAAGGTGCACGGCTTCAAGTTCACCTTCCCCGACAGCTGGACGCTGCAGAGCCCCGACCAGCCTTCGACGGTCGTGCGCATCGCCGGCCCGGTCGGCGAAGACTTCGCCACCTGCCGCGTCAAGGCGGTGGAAGACGGCCGCCTGAAAATCTACCCCAAGCCGCTGATGACCGAGGCGGTGGACGAGACGCTGACGCGCGATTTCTGGGAGAACGAAGTCGGCCAGTACGAAAATCCCGTCGTCACCGAATACTATGCTCCCGCCGGTCTGGGCGGAAAGGGTGATGCGACCGCGATCAAGACTTCCTTCGTCTTCGACAGCGGCGCGGGCAAGCGTAACATGTACGGCTCGATGATCGGCAGCATCTACGGCGGCACGCGCTATGTCGTCGCCTGCTCCTCGAGCCTGGAGACTTACGCGCAATATGCGCCGGTCTTCTCGACCATCATGAGCTCGGTCGAGCTGGACAGCCGCTATCATCCGTACACCGTCGGCTACTACCGCAACTTCCTTGCCGACCCGAAGGTCCTGCTGCCGCGCAGCAAGCCCGGCACGACGGATCTCAAGAGCAAGTTCCAGGTTTGGTCGATTTTCTGATTTTCCGGGCTTTTTCCGGCTGGACATGTCCTTTGCGCGCGCCTATGTTCTTCAAATTCATCATTTGAAACAGGACATTTTTCATGACCGAACAAACCGGCAAAGCTATCGTCACTACCGATAACCTGATCGTCCCCATCGCGATCGACGGCGAGAATACGCCCGTGCCTGTGTCATCGGCGACGGTCGATGCGGCGCTTAAGGAATTCGATTTCCAGTCCTATCACCTCGGCTTCCATTTTGCGAAGGCGGTGACGGCAAAGGTGGAACTGGAAGACGGCAGCGAACTCCAGTTCATGCGCCGCGAGAATGCGACGACCCGCTATCGCTTCGCCTCGAAGGTCGTCAGCCTCGCTGACTTCAACACAGCCGCCAAATACGACTCTAATCGTAAGCTTATGCCGGCCTCCACGCTGGAACGCATCAAGCAGGAAGACGGCACGTTCTATGAGGACGCGCAAGGCAGGCTGTGGGCGTTCTTCCCATCCACCGCAAAAGATACAGTGCTGATCAATAAGGCTGGCGACCGCCTTTGGCCGCGCCCGAAGGCCTAAGCCTTAAAGGTTATGCAGGATCGTCGGCTGTGAGAGCTTGACGAGGATCGGCGTGTGGTCCGAGGCTTTCTCGAGCCCGCGCGGCTGCGTGTCGATGACGCAGCGTTCCAGCAGGTCGGCCGCCTGCGGCGAGAGCAGGAAGTGGTCGATGCGGATGCCCGCGTTGCGCGGCCATGAGCCAGCCTGATAATCCCAGAATGTATATTGGTCGTCCTTGTCGTTGTGCACGCGGAAGGCGTCGGTAAGGCCGAGGTTGAGCAACGCGCGGAATTTCTGTCGTGTCTCGAGACGGAAGAGCGCGTCTTCCGCCCATGCGCGTGGATCGTAACAGTCGCGCGCTTCGGGAATCACGTTGTAATCGCCGCCGAGCACCAGCGGCTGCTCCGCTTTCAGCAGCATCGCCACATGCGCGCGCAGGCGTTCCATCCATGCCAGCTTGTAAGGGTATTTTTCAGTGCCGACGGGATTGCCGTTCGGCAGGTAGATCGAGGCGACGCGCAGGCCGTTGACATTGGCTTCAATGTAGCGCGCCTGTTCATCATTGTCGCCGCCGGGCAGGCCTTTCCGGATATCCAAGATCTTGTGCCGGGAGAGGATGGCGACGCCGTTCCATGCCTTCTGGCCGAAGACGGCGCTTTCGTAGCCGAGCGCCTCGAAATCAGCCGCGGGGAATTTGTCTTCCGTCATCTTGAGTTCCTGCAGTAGCAGGACGTCGGGCGCGTGGGCTTTCAGCCACTCCAGCACGATGGACAGGCGGACGTTGATGGAATTGACGTTCCAGCTGGCGACGATCATTTTTTCGCGGGCGCAGGCGCGGCGACGTGTTTGGGTTCGGACACGATGTCCTTGCCGATCACGCCGCTGACGTAGCGCGCGAAGTTTAACGGGTCCGCCGACCAGGACTTGATCGAATCCCGGCATTTCTGCGATACGACCTTGTCGTCGTTGAGCACGCCGTTGGCAAGCGCGACCAGCGCGCCGACGATCTTCTTGCGATCGGCATCGTCGTTGAGCGCCGTGACGAGGCGGTTATAAACGGGCAGCGGCGTCTTATAGTAGATGATATCCTGCAGCGCCCAGATCTGCTTGGTCATCGTCCACTCCCCGTGCGTGCCGAGCTTCCACAGCATCTTGACTGCGGTGCTTTGCAGTTCGTCCTCGACGCCGGGTTTGAAGGGCAGGCGGCCGTCATTGGTGACCAGGGGCGTATAAGTTTCGGTGACAGCCAGCGCACGCTCGGGCGATTTCGGCGGCAGGGCAGCGGCGCCGAAAACGGAACTGAGGGTGGTCAGGCAGATCAGCAGGGCGTTTTTGGCGTGCATAGGCTTTCCTGTTTCTGTCGGCGTATTATTTTACACAATGTGAAGAATTTAACCCAGCGAGTCAAGGTTGTCTCTTGCCTCGTCGCCGTCACGCCGCTACCCTGACAAAAAGCTGTTAAATTCAAGGAAGTACACACGCAATGACCCGCCTTCTGGTGTTGATCGTTCTGGCTCTCACGTTGTTCGCCGTTCCTGCCTCCGCTGCGCCCGACCGCAAGCTGGTCGCGACCGCGGAGAAGGGCGATGCGGCGTCGCAATACGTGCTCGGCTCGCTCTACGCGCGCGGACAGGGCGTGCCGCGCGACGACAAGAAGGCGCTGCAATGGTACACGCGCGCCGCGAACAAGGGGCATATGTTCGCCGAGACCAATCTCGGCTTTTTCTATGACGCAGGCCTCGGCATGGACGCGCGCGATGCTGCGCTGGCCTTCAAGTGGTACGAAAAGGCCGCGCGTCAGGGGGATGCGCTGGCGCAGGCGAACCTCGCGTCTCTCTACGTGCGCGGCGACGGCGTGACGCAGAATTACGCCGAGGCCTATTTCTGGTTCACATTGGCCTCGGCCGGTGGCCGCTCGCGTAACGTGGCTACGGCGCGCGATTCAGTAGCGCGCCGCCTGACGCCCGCCGCACTCGCCACCGCGCAAGCCCGCGCGAGCGCGTGGAAGCCGCAAAAGGAGAAGTGATCATGACGACACTCTGCGCCGAACTGTCGAAAGCCGAGCAGCTCGAACTTAAGGGCAGCGGGATATGCAACGGCGACCTCGCGCCGGTGGGCGCGGCGGGGCGCAAGTGGGGGATGTTCAGCTTCGCCGCCCTGTGGGTGTCGATGTCGGCCTGCATCCCGACTTATATGCTCGCTTCGTCGTTGATCGGCGGCGGGATGAACTGGTGGCAGGCGGTCTTGACCATCTTCCTCGGCAACCTGATCGTGCTGCTGCCGATGATCCTCAATGCGCATGCGGGCACGCGCTACGGCATCCCGTTCCCGGTTTACTGCCGCGCGGCCTTTGGCACCAAGGGCGCCAATATCCCCGCCGTGCTGCGCGCGCTGGTCGCCTGCGGCTGGTTCGGCATCCAGACGTGGATCGGCGGCGAGGCGATTTATAAAATCTGCGCGGTAGTCTTCAACATCCAGACCGCGGCGGCTGACAACATGTTCGGCATCACGCCCGGGCAGTTCGCGTGTTTCCTGCTGTTCTGGGGCATCAACATGTGGGTGATATGGCGCGGCATCGACACCATCCGCTTCCTGCTCAACATCAAGGCGCCATTGCTGATCGCGCTCGGCCTCGCGCTGCTGGCGTGGGCGTACAAGGCGGCAGGCGGCTTCGGCCCCATCCTGTCGCAGCCGTCGCAGTTCGACGCAGGCCAACCGCAGGCGGGGCAGTTCTGGCACTATTTCTTCCCGGCGCTGACGGGCATGGTCGGCTTCTGGGCGACCTTGTCGCTCAACATTCCCGACTTCTCGCGCTATGCGAAGACGCAGAAGGATCAGGCGCTCGGGCAGGCGATCGGCTTGCCGCTGACGATGGCGCTCTATGCCTTCATCGGCGTCGCGGTCACTTCGGCCACCACCGTCATCTATGGCGCGCCGATCTGGAACCCGGTCGACGTGCTGACGCGCTTCACCAACCCAGTCGTGCTGGTCGTCTCGATGCTCGCGCTCTGCGTCGCGACGTTGGCGACCAACATCGCGGCCAATGTGGTCTCGCCTGCCAACGATTTCGCGCACCTCGCGCCCAGCAAGATCTCGTTCCGCACCGGCGGGTATATCACCGGCGTGATCGGCGTATTGATGATGCCGTGGAAGCTGGTCGCCGACCCGAACGGCTATATCTTCACGTGGCTGATCGCTTATAGCGCGCTGCTCGGCCCCATCGGCGGCATCCTGATCGCGGATTATTTCGTGTATCGCCGCTGCAAGCTCGACCTTGCGGGACTGTATCGCGAGAAGGGGCCTTATGCCGGCATCAGTCCCGCAGCCCTTATCGCTTTCGTAGCCGGCGTCCTGCCGAGCTTGTCTGGCTTCCTCGTGCAAGTGAAGCTACTGAACGACGCACCGCTGCAAGGCCTTTACGCCTATGCGTGGTTCATCGGTTTCGCGATTGCTTTTGTGGTGTATCTCGGCCTGCGTAAAGCGAAGGCCTGATTACATCGTCGAGAACGACTTGCCGCAGCCGCAGCTCGAGGCCGCGTTCGGGTTCTTGATCTTGAAGGCGGAGCCCATCAGGCTCTGTTCGTAATCCACGACAGCGTTGGCGAGGAAGGGGAGCGAGGTTTCGTCCGTCACCAGCGTCGCGCCGTTCTTCTCCACGGTCACGTCGTCGGGCTGGGACTGGTCGTCGAATTCGAGGGTGTATTTAAAACCCGAACAGCCGCCCCCCAGCACCGTCACGCGCAGGGCGAGTTTCGGGTTGCCCTGTTTTTCGCGCAGGGAGAGGATGCGACGCGCGCAAGAGTCGGTCATTGACAGTGTTTCGGCGGTCATGGCACATTTTCCTTTGTTATACCCTTATTATATGCTCTAAAAGCTTGTCATTGAAAGGATTTTGCGATGTCCAAAGCTAAGAAGCTGAAATCCCTGCCGAAAATTCACGATGATGGTTTCGCGGCTTACGCGAGCCGCGAGAACGACAACCGCGGCCGCCTCTATCCCGAACTGCCGAGCAAGACGCGCGGCGACTTCGAGCGCGACCGCGACCGCGTCATCCACTCCACCGCCTTCCGCCGCCTCAAGTTCAAGACGCAGGTGTTCGTCTATCACGAAGGCGACCAGTTCCGCACGCGCCTCAGCCACAGCATCGAGGTCGCGCAAGTGGCGCGCTCGCTCGCCCGGCACCTGCGCGCGAACGAGGACCTCGCCGAGACCTGCGCGCTCGCGCACGACCTCGGCCACACGCCCTTCGCCCACGTGGGCGAGGATGCGCTCAAGGAATGCATGAAGCCCTACGGCGGCTTCGACCACAACGACCAGACGTTGCGCGTGGTGACCAAGCTGGAGAAGAAGTATCCCAACTTCGACGGCCTCAACCTGACGTGGGAGAGCCTCGAGGGCCTCGTCAAGCACAATGGCCCGATGAAGAAGAAGCTGGAAATCACGCTCAAGGAACTGAGCGGCGAGATGGATTTGATGCTCAACACCTACGCCTCGCTCGAGGCGCAGATCGCAGGGATAGCCGACGACATCGCCTACAACAGCCACGACATCGACGACGGCATCGGCGGCGGCATCTTCACGTTGGCCGACCTCAAGGCGGTGGAGTGGGTGGATAAAATCATCCACCAGAAGCGCCGCGATTACCCCGGCATCGACGACCGTCGGTTGGTGCAGGAAACCATCCGCGACGTGATGGGCACCTATGTTGTCGACGTGCTGGCGGAGACCAAGGCGCGTCTCGCCAGGATCGCGCCCGAATGCCCCGACGACGTGCGCCACGCCGACCGCCAGATCGTGACGATGTCGCCCACCATGCAGAAGCGCGACAGCGAGCTGCGCGGTTTTCTGTGGAACAACTTCTACCTGTCGGACCACGTCAGCCGCTCGCGCCTCACCACGTTCAAGGTGGTGCAGGACCTCTTCGCCGCCTTCCTCGAAAACCCGCGCTGCCTGCCACCTGAATGGAAGGCGCAAGCAGAAGGCGTCAGCAAGACTGCGCGCGCCCGCATCGTCGCTGATTATATCGCCGGCCTTACCGACCGCTCGGCGCTGCTGGAACACAAGGAACTGTTCGACCCGTACCGGCGCTGAAAATCATTGCGCAAACAAAAAGCCGGAACCCTAAGTTCCGGCTTTTTGTTTGGTGGAGGCCGTTCTTACGGCTTCGGCTCGTATTTCTTGTAGTGGCGGGGTTCGGCGCCGCCGGAGACCTTGTATTCCGGCTGCGAACCGAAGTGCTTCTCGAAAGACTTGAGGGCAGAGACGGCTTCATCGGCGTCGAATACCAGCGTGCCGTCAGCGTTGGGAACTTGCGTTGCGGTGGTGTAGCTGCGCTTGTAACCCGGGTTTTCCGACGCGACGACGACGGTCTCGATGACCGATACGGCATAATCGCCGCCCTTGACCTTGCGCGCTTCGCAGCTTTTATAAACCGTGGCGGTGTCGAGATCGACGGTGTAGCCCTTTTGCGGGGTGGTGTAGCTGGTCGTGCTCTCGGGGTTCGGTTCGTCGGCGCCACGTGCGCGCGTGGTCACGAAGGTAACGGTGTTCATGACGCTCGCGGTGGCGGTTTCGGTGCCGAGGAGACGGTTGAAGAAGCTGCTGATCGTCATGAGGAATATCCTTTTTTTCTTGGCATTTATTGACTTGTTTTAGATGCTACAGCTTTTCCTTAATTATGTCAATTATTTTTTGACAAGAAACCGTCTAAAACCCTGTTATTCGTGGGAATTTTTCTCTAAAATCACCGTCATGAACATATTCCATCGCTATCAGGATGAGGTCCTTAAAATCCTCAACAGCATGATCGCATCCGGTGCGCTGCCGGCGGGTCTCGACCTTTCCCGCGCCAAGGTGGAACCGCCGCGCGAGGCGTCGCATGGCGACATGGCGACCAATGCCGCGATGGTGCTGGCGAAGAACGCAGGCACCAATCCGCGTACGCTCGGCGAAGCGCTGGTTGTGAAGCTCAAGGAACTGCCGGGCGTCGCGGATGCATCGGTCGCAGGGCCGGGCTTTGTCAACTTCCGCCTGCATCCGGTTGAGTGGGTGAACATCCTCGGCGAGATTCTCGCCAAGGGCGAACGCTTCGGCGACAGCATGCTGGGCAAGGGCGAGAAGGTCAACGTCGAATACGTCTCCGCCAACCCGACCGGCCCGATGCATGCGGGCCACGTGCGCGGTGCGGTGATCGGCGACGTGCTGGCGCGCCTGCTGCAGAAAGCGGGCTATGACGTCACGCGCGAATATTACTTCAACGATGCCGGCACGCAGGTCGATGTGCTGGCGCGTACCGTGTACCTGCGCTATCGCGAAGCGCTCGGCGACGACCTCGTCACGATCCCCGAAGGGTTGTACCCCGGCGAATACCTCAAGGACGTGGGCGCCGCATTGGCCAAGCGCGATGGCCAAGGCTGGCTGGCCAAGGACGAAGCCGAATGGATCGCGCCGATCCGCGCCTTCGCCGTTCAGTACATGATGGAAGAAATCCGCAAGGACCTCGACCTCATCGGCATCCACCACGACTATTTCGCCAACGAGCGTGAAGTCATCGAGAACGGCACGCTGGACAAGGTCTTCAAGACGCTGTCCGATATGGACCTGATCTACCAAGGCACGCTGCCGCCGCCTAAGGGCAAGGAAATGGACGATTGGGAGCCGGCGGAGCTGACGCTGTTCCGCTCGTCGAAATTCGGCGACAGCTCCGACCGGCCGCTGAAGAAGCGTGACGGCAACTGGGCCTACATCATGCCCGACATCGCGTACCACTACGACAAGATGACGCGCGGCTTCAACCACATGATCAACGTGCTCGGCAAGGACCACGGCAACTACCTCGACAAGATGCGCCCGGCCGTCGCCGCGCTGTCGGAAGGCAAGGCCAAGATCGACGTGATGTTCTGCGGCATGGTCAAGGTGCTCAAGAACGGCGTGCCGGTGAAGTTCTCCAAGCGCTCCGGCAACATCATCACGCTGCGCGAGATGGTGGAAGAGGTGGGTGCGGGCGCGGTGCGCTTCTTCATGATGGCGCGCACGCCCGACAGCGAGCTGGAATTCGACTACGCCAAGGTCGTCGAGCAATCGAAGGACAACCCGGTGTTCTATGTGCAGTATGCGCATGCGCGCTGCTATTCCGTGTTCCGCAACGCGAAGAATATGTGGCATGACATCGACCTGTCCGCACCCGCGCTGGCCACGGCCGACATGTCGCGCCTGTCGTCGGAGGAGGAACTGAAGCTTGTCCGCCTGATGGCCGGCTGGCCGCGCTTCGTCGAGAGCGCGGCGGAAGCGCTGGAACCGCACCGCATCGCGATCTACCTGCACGACCTCGCGTCGGAATTCCATTCCTTCTGGAACAAGGGGCGCGAGGACGCGACCCTGCGTTTCCTGATCGACAGCGACAAGGAACTGAGCCGCGCGCGGCTGGCGCTGGTGAAGGCGGTTGCGACCGTCATCGCCTCGGGCCTCGCCGTGATGGGTGTAACGCCGGTGGAGGAGATGCACGGATGAGCGACAACAATACCGAAGACGAAAACCTCGGCTCTTATTACATGAACCGCGGCGCTGCTGCGCCCAACAGGAAGCAGCCGCAGGAAGAGCCGCCGAAGCGCCGCCTGCCGCAAGGCACGCTGGCGGTGGTGGCGGTCCTCGCTTTCATCAGCATCGTCTGGTACGCCTATCCGCGCGGCGGCGACCGTTATGTCGACATGGACGTGCCTGTCGTGAAGGCCGACACCGATCCGGTCAAGGTCGCTCCCGTCGATCCGGGCGGGATGGCGGTGCCGCATCAGGACAGCGATGCCTTCGCACCGCTCGAGAAAAATCCCGGCAACGGCCCTGAAAAGATCCTCCCCAGCCCCGAAGCGCCGATGGATAAATCCGCTGCCCTTCAATCGCCTGATGACGCCGCAGCGGCGAAAGCGGATGCGTCGGCGGCGGAAGTGGCTTCAGTCGCCGCTGTGCCGCCCCAGGATACGTCCGCGCCGAAGCTTGATCTCACGCCTGCCGCGCCGGAAGCTGAAAAGCTTGTGCCGCCGGCAGCGTCCGCCGCCGCCGCGGCTGTACCTGCCGCGGATACCGCCAACACCAAGGCTGTCGCCGCTTCCTATATCCAGCTCGGCTCTTACCGCGATGTCGCGGGCGCGAAGAAGGATTGGGATTGGGCACGCAAGAAGTACCCGGGCTTGCTGAAAAACCTGAGCATGCACACCGAAAAAGTCGTCCTCCCCGCCAAGGGCACGTTCTACCGCCTGCAGGCCGGCAAGGTGACCGAAGACCGCGCGCGTGAAATCTGCGCCATGCTCAAGACGGCGGTGCCGGGCGGATGCATCCTCGTGAAGGGACAAAAGTGATGAGCACTCAATTTACCGCCATGAAGGCGATCATCGTCGACGCCACCGGCACCGAACTGACGCGCGAAGAAGAGCAGCTCTTCAAGAGCGAAAAGCCCGCGGGCTTCATCCTCTTCAAGCGCAACTGCGTCAGCCGTGCGCAGGTGACCGAACTGGTTGCCGCGATGCGCGCCTGCGTCGGACGCGCCGATGTGCCGGTGCTGATCGACCAGGAAGGCGGTTCCGTCTCGCGCCTCAAGATGCCGGAATGGATCGAATACCCGACGGCCAAGAGCTTCGGCGACCTCGCCGCGACCTCGCTGGAAGAGGGCGTCAAGGCGACGCGCCTCAATTCGTACCGCATGGCGCTCGACCTCATCGACATGGGCATCACCGTCAATTGCGCGCCCGTCGTCGACGTGCCCGCGCCGGATTGCCACGCGTTCCTCTCCGCCAGCCGCACCTATAGCGACGACCCCGAACGCGTCGGCGTGCTGGGCGAGGCGGTCTGCCGCGGCCTGCTCGACGGCGCCGTGACGCCCGTCATCAAGCACATTCCCGGCCATGGCCGCGCCAAGGTGGACAGCCATTTGGCGCTCCCGGTTGTCGATGTTTCCCATAGTCTTCTCTCCGAAATCGACTTCAAGCCCTTCAAATACCTCGCGCATACGGATATGAAAACGGCGCTTTGGGCGATGGCGGCGCATGTTGTATACTCGCAGCTGGATCATGATTCTGCCGCGACCGTATCGAAGCGCATCACCGACGAGGTGGTGCGGGGCGAGATCGGCTTCGAGGGTGTGCTGCTCGCCGACGATATCTCGATGAAGGCGCTCGGCGGCACGCTGGAAAGCCGCGTGACGGACACGATGGCGGCGGGCATGGACCTGACGATGTTGTGCAACGGCAGCTTCGAGGACCGCGTGACCGCGCTGCAGGCCTCGCCGAAAGTGACGGCCGTATCGGCGGCACGCATCGAGGCGGCGGAAGCGCAACGCGCAGCGAAACTGAAGACGATGAAGAAGATCGGATGAGCAACGAGAGCGCACAATTTGAAGAAGACCTCCTGACCAAGGAGCGGATCGAGGGCGAGCAGCTGCTGCTCCAGCTCGGCGATTTCGACGGGCCGATCGACATGCTGCTCACGCTCGCGCGCGACCAGAAGGTTGACCTGACGAAGATCTCCATCCTCGCGCTCGCCAACCAGTACCTTGAATTCGTCGAGAAGGCGCGCGAGCTGCGCCTCGAACTCGCGGCGGATTACCTAGTCATGGCCGCATGGCTCGCGTACCTGAAGTCGCGCCTGCTGATCCCCAAGGAAGAGCAGAAGCAGACGGAGCCCTCGGCGCAAGACCTCGCTGAAGCGCTGCAGTTCCAGCTGCGCCGCCTCGAGGCGATGCGCAAGGTCGCCAACGACCTGTTCCACCTGCCGCGCCTCGGCTTCAACGTCTTCGGCCGCGGCGATGCGGAAGGCCTGCCGACCTCGTATATCTCGAAGTACGAGATGACGCTGTACGACATGCTGAAAGCCTACGGCGACATCCAGCAGCGCCAGAAGAATTCGGTTTACAAGCTGAATCCCGTCAAGCTGTTCTCGCTCGAAGACGCGATCGAGCGCATGGGGCAGATGCTCGGCAAGATCCCGCAGGACTGGGTCTCCTTGTTCATGTTCCTGCCGGGCGGCCTGCAGGAACGCATCGTCAAGCGCTCGGCGGTGGCCTCCACCTTCGGCGGCGCGCTCGAGATGGCGAAACGCGGCCTGATCCAGATCATGCAAGACAAGAACTACGCGCCGATCTTCATCCGGCGCCCGACCGACAAGAAGGAAGAGGTGGCAGATGGCCAAGTCCAAGAAGAAAAATGAGCTCGCCGAAGAAGAGGCGCTCGTGATTGAATCCGAAACCGCGATCGAGGAAGAAACCGTCGCGGAAGACGAAGTTGTTGCCGAAGAAGAGCAACCGAAGCCGGAAATGACGCAGGACGACATCCGCCTGATCGAGGCGATGCTGTTCGCCTCCAGCAACCCGCTCGACGAGCGCGTGATGGCCGAGCGTTTCCCCGCCGAGCGCGTCGCGCTGATCCCCGACGTTCTCGCGCACCTGCAAGAGCAATACGCGGGCCGCGGCGTCAACCTCGTGCAGCGCGACCGCAAGTGGGCGCTGCGCACGGCCACCGACCTCGGCGAACAGTTGCGTCTTGAAAAAGAACAGCCGCGCAAGTTCACCCGCGCCGCGATGGAGACGATGGCGATCATCGCCTATCACCAGCCCGTCACCCGCGCTGAAATCGAAAACATCCGCGGTGTCGCCACCAGCCCCGGCGCGCTCGACGCGCTGATGGAAGCAGGCTGGATCAAGCCCGGCAAGCGCCGCGAAGTCCCCGGCCGTCCCGTCACCTGGCTGACCACGCAGGCCTTCCTCGACCACTTCGGCCTCGAGCGCCTCGGCGACCTGCCGGGCATGGATGAGCTGAAGGCTTCCGGCCTGCTCGACAAGCGCCCCGCGATCGAGGCGATGCCGGGTTCCACCTCCGACCTCTTCGGCGACGAAGAAGGCGCGGACCCGAACGAGGTCACCGACGAAGACCTCATCGGCCGCCAGGACGACGAAAACGTCGAAGCTGATGGCGAAGAAGAGACGACCGACATGGAAGCGCTCGACGAAGACGAAGGCGACGATGATGACGACGACTTCGATGACGAAGACGATGCGTCCGACGAAGAAGACGACAAGTAAACAAGGAATTTTCATATGGGTTTGAGCTTCGGGCATATTCTGCTGCTGCTGGTCGTGGTGCTGGTGCTGTTCGGCGCGGGCAAGCTGCCCAACGTCATGGGCGACCTCGGCAAGGGCCTCCGCAACTTCAAGGACGGCCTCAAGGGCGAAGACGACAAGGGCGACAAGCCGAAGGCAGGCTAAGGTGTTTGGCATCGGCCTTCCCGAATTCCTGTTGATTGTCGCGGTCGCGGTCGTAGTCATCGGCCCGAAGGACCTGCCGGGCGTGTTGTATAACGCCGGAAAAATGATGCGTAAGGTCAAGAAGTTGTCTTACGACGTTCAGAAATCAATCGAAGAAGTGATGGCCGAAGGCGAGCTTGAGGAAATCACCCGCGAGGCCAATGCCCCGGGTGGCGAGAACCTGCAGTTCGAGATCGATCGCCAGATTTCTAAAGAGCAATCTGAGAAAAGCTCCACAAATGGCTGAAAATCAAGCCGTTCAATCGCCTGAAATGCCGCTGATCGCGCACCTGATCGAGCTGCGCCGCCGGCTGGTTTATTCCATCCTCGCCTTCGTGGTCGCGAGCCTCATCTGCTATCATTACGCGGAAGACATTTATTCCTTCCTTGTCAGGCCGCTGGCCGATGTCCTTCACGGCGAAAACCGCCGCCTGATCTATACCGGCCTGACCGAGGCCTTCTTCACTTACATGAAGCTCGCGGTCTTCGCGGGCGGCTTCCTGTCGTTCCCGATCATCGCGGCGCAGGTCTGGATGTTCGTGGCGCCGGGGCTTTACAAGAACGAGAGAAGCGCCTTCCTGCCGTTCCTCGTCGCGACGCCGGTCTTGTTCCTGATCGGTGCGGCCTTCGTCTATTGCTTCGTCATCCCCGTTGCGTGGAAATTTTTCGCGAGTTTCCAGACCTTCAACAGCGATCTTCCGATCCAGCTTGAAGCGCGGGTAGGGGAGTATCTCTCGCTCGTCATGACCTTGATCTTCGCTTTCGGCTTCTGCTTCCAGATGCCGGTGCTGCTCACGCTGCTCGCGCGCGTCGGCCTCGTCACCGCGAAGGGGCTGGCGGAGAAGCGCCGCTATGCGATCGTCGCGATCTTCACCGTCGCCGCCGTCCTCACCCCGCCTGACATCATGAGCCAGATCATGCTCGCCGTGCCGCTCATGGGACTCTATGAAATCTCTGTTTTTCTCGTGAAGTTCTCCGAGAAAAAGCGTAGACTTCAATAAGTTGGGTTCGGGGGAACCTTCCACATTTTGAGAGAGTTACGATGTTCGATCTGAAACTTATTCGGGAGATGCCCGAGAATTTTGATTCCGGCTGGCGCCGCCGCGGGCTGGAACCGCAAACCGCCGGCATCCTCGCGCTCGACGCCGAGCACCGCGCCCAGCTGACCGAGATGGAGCAGGCCAAGGCCAAGCTCAACGAAGTCTCCAAGATCGTCGGCCAGCTCAAGGCCAAGAAGGAGAACGCCGACGCCCAGATGGCCGAGGCCACGAAGCTCAAGGAAGAAATCGCCAGCCTTGAGGGCAAGGCCGCCGCATCCGGCGAACTGGTCAAGGACGTCCTCAGCCGCCTGCCGAACATCCCCGACGCCACCGTGCCCAACGGCGGGTCCGAGAAGGACAACGTCGAAGTGCGCCGCGTCGGCACGCCCAAGAAGATCGAGAAACCGCGCGATCACGTCGCCCTCGGCGAAGGCCTCGGCGGCATGGATTTCGAGACGGCGGCAAAGATGTCCGGCACACGCTTCGTCCTGCTCAAGAGCCAGGTCGCCAGGCTCGAGCGTGCGCTCGGCCAGTTCATGCTCGACTTGCACACGCGCGAACACGGCTACACCGAATTGTCCGTGCCTTTGCTGGTGCGCGATGCCGCGCTCTACGGCACCAACCAGCTGCCGAAATTCGCCGAAGACCTCTTCAAGACCAATACCGGCCACTGGCTGATCCCGACGTCGGAAGTGTCGCTGACCAATACGGTTCTCGACAGCATCCTGAACGCTGCCGACCTGCCGCTGCGCCTGACGTCGCTGACGCCGTGCTTCCGCTCCGAAGCGGGCGCGGCGGGCAAGGACACGCGCGGCATGATCCGCCAGCACCAGTTCTACAAGGTGGAACTCGTCAGCATCACCGCCGCCGACAAGTCGGACGAAGAGCATGAGCGCATGACGTCCTGCGCTGAAAACGTGCTCAAGAAGCTCGACCTGCCGTTCCGCACCATCACGCTCTGCACGGGCGACATGGGCTTCGGTTCGCGCAAGACCTATGACATCGAGGTCTGGCTGCCGGGGCAGGACACCTACCGCGAAATCTCGAGCTGCTCGAACTGCGGCGACTTCCAGGCGCGCCGCATGATGGCGCGCTACAAGAAGGACGGCGACAAGAGCACGACCTACGTCCACACGCTCAACGGCTCGGGCGTGGCGGTAGGACGCGCGCTGATCGCCGTGCTCGAAAACTACCAGCAGCCCGACGGCAGCGTCGTGGTGCCCGATGCGCTCAAGCCCTATATGGGCGGCGTCACCAAACTGGAGCCCTTAAAGTAATGTTGAAGTTCCCGACCGACCTTTCAAAGGCGCGCGTGCTGATCGCCAACGACGACGGCATCCATTCCGACGGCATCAAGGTTCTGGAAGAGGCGATCCGCAAGATCACGCCCAACGTATGGGTCGTGGCGCCGGAGAACCAGCAGTCGGCCGCCGGCCACTCGCTGACCATCCACATGCCGCTGCGCATCAAGGAATATGATGAGAACCACGTCTCCGTCTACGGCACGCCGACCGACAGCGTGCTGATGGGCATCCAGAAAGTCATGAAGGGCTTCGAGCCGCACCTCGTCGTCTCCGGCATCAACCACGGCCAGAACACGGCGGACGACGTGACCTATTCGGGCACCATCGCGGCGGCCATCGAGGCGACGCTGCTGGGCGTGCCGGCGATCGCTTTCAGCCAGGATTTCGACGAGCTCGGCGGCAAGCCGGACTGGTCCGTCGCGCGCGACTACGTGCCGAAAATCCTCAAGGCCTTCGAAGGCCGTTCGTGGGCCGACAACGTGCTGATGAGCGTCAACTTCCCCGTCGCCAAGCCCGGCGTGGTGCCGGAAATCCGCGCGCGCAAGCAGGGCCACTTCAACATGAAGGACCAGGCGATGCAGCAGTCGGTCGATCCGCGCGGCCGCCCGTATTTCTGGGTCGGCGCGCCGCCAAAGCGCGACGAGAACGATCCGACGACCGACGTCGGCTCGATGAAGGCGGGTCATGTGACGATCACGCCGCTCTCGCTCAACCTCACGCACTACCCGACCCTGCAGGATTTGGAAGGACTGTTTAAATGAGCGTGATGCTTGCGCGCAAAATCCGCCTGATCATGAAGCTCCGCACCTCGGGCATCACGGACACGGCGGTTTTGGCCGCAATCGAGCGCGTGCCGCGCGAGGATTTCATCCCGCTCATGTTCCACGACCAGGCCTATGAAGATATCGCGCTCCCCATCGGGCGCGGGCAGACGATCAGCCAGCCGCTGGTCGTCGCGCGCATGACGCAGGAACTGAAAGTCAACGACCGCCACAAGGTGCTGGAGATCGGCACCGGGTCGGGCTACCAAGCGGCGATCCTCGCCAAGCTCTGCCGCCGCGTCTATAGCATCGAGCGCCACCGCCCGCTGCTGGAAACCGCCGAGCGCCGCATGACCGACCTGCGCGTGCGCAACATCACCTGCAAGGCCGCCGACGGCATGAAGGGCTGGATCGAACAGGCGCCGTTCGACCGCATCATCGTCACCGCCGCTGCGGCTGAAGAGCCGCCACAAGCCTTGCTGGATCAAATGTCGGTCGGCGGCATCATGATCATCCCGATGGGCCGCGACAAGGCCAGCCAGTTTGTCTACCGCATCACGCGCACCGAGACGGGCTTCGATTGCGAGCGCCTGATGCCCGTGCGGTTCGTGCCGCTGCTGCCCGAAGTCGCGCGCAACGAGCCGGACCCGGTGCAGGACCAGGACGAGTTGGCCGAACCGTTCCTGATGAACCCGGCCTTTGCGTTTCAGGGCTGAATATCATGCGGCGCGGAACGTTCCTTGTCTCTACGGCGCTGGTGGCGGTACTTTCGCTCTCTGCCTGTGACCGCATTGATCCACCCGCACCGGTCGTCAACCTCGGCTTGCAGCCTGAATCCGCGGCGGGTGTCGCGATGGTTTCAGAGGGCGACACGCTCTGGAACATCTCGCAGCGCTACCGCCTGCCGATCCGCGACATCATCGACCTCAACGACCTCAAGCCGCCCTATGCGCTGCCGCTCGGCACGCGCCTCAAGCTGCCCGCGCCGCTCGACTATACGGTCAAGGCTGGCGACAGCGTGCACGGCGTGGCGGCGATGTTCGGCGCCTCCGTCTCGCGCCTCGTGCAGGTGAACGCGCTTCCGGCACCGTACCAACTGCACGTGGGGCAGGTATTGCGCATCCCGTCGCGCCACGCGCAGGCTGTCGAAGCCGCCGCCGCGCCGCCCGAAGAAATCATGCCGGAAGAGCGTCCCGAAGCGGTCGAGGCCGAGTCGTTGCCTGCGCCGAAATCCCTGCCGCCCGCGCAGCCGTTGGTGCAGCCCAAGCCGATGCCAAAAGCGCCGGCGCAGACAACGGTTGCATCGTCAAAGCGTTCCGACTTCATCTGGCCTGTGCAGGGCAAGGTCATTTCACCTTACGGCCCCAAGGACGGCGGCCTGTTCAATGACGGCATCAATATCGTCGCCCCGCGCGGCGCGCCGGTGGCGGCAGCGGCCGACGGCGTCGTGGCCTATGTCGGCGACGACCTTAAGAGCTACGGCAACCTCGTGCTGATCCGCCACGGCAGTGGCATGATGACGGCCTATGCCCATCTCGGCAGCCTGCACGTCAAGCGCGGCATGGCGGTGAAGAAGGGGCAGGCCATCGGCACGGTCGGCTCGACCGGCGCGGTGAGCGGCGCACAGCTGCACTTCGAGATCCGCAACGGCGCGAAGACGATAGACCCAAGACGGTATCTGGGATAAAAACCGGCACTTACTGGATCGGCGCGGCCTGCGCGGCATTGCCCTTCTTCTGCATTTCCAGCTTCAGCGTGGCGCGCGCGGCGAGCAGGGCGTTGATCTGCTCCTGCAGGTCGTAGATGTCCTGATATTGCGCGGTGATGAAGGCGTTGACCGAGGTCTGTTCCTGCTTGATCTCGCTCATGTTGCCTTGCATGCGCACGAAGTATTCAGGGTCCATGAAGCGTTCCTTGGTCATGGCGAGCATGACTTCGTTGTAGCTCGGCATCGGCGAGATGGACGAGGGATCGACGCCGGCGCGCTCGCGGATCTCGAAGATGCGCTCGGCAGGATCCTTCGGCGGCGGCGGATTGGACGTCTGGCTGCCGCTGCTGGGGTCGACCTGATAAACTTCAGAACCGTCGTTCGGCAGCGGAACGTAGCCGAGGTAGACGTAGTCCGGGCTGCTGCTGAAGCGGCTCATCGGGTGCTTGGTGATGGGCGGATAGCCCTTGAAGCGGGTGACCGAGAACGCTTGGCTGCTGCCCGCATAGACGCCGGTGTGGCCGTAGTATTGCGTCGTCGAATAGCCGTGGTCCTTCGACCATTCCTTGGCGTGCGCGTCCGTCCACTTCCAGTAGACGATGTCGCCGGCGTTTTGCGGCTGCTGGTTCTTGACGACGAGGCCCTTTTTCTCCATCAGGCTCCACGTCTGGTAAGCGCCTTCGCCGCCGGTCGAATAACGGCGCGACGACAGGGTGGAGAGGTGCTGGCACAACGTCGCTTTCGCGGAGGTATAGGGACCGGGCGAATTGGTGCGTTCCGACTGGTTGGAGGCGAGGCGGTTCATTTCATGTTCGGCGAAGCAGGCCGAATAGCCGGAGCCGTCATAAGACGCGCAGGCATCTGACGAGGAGCCGATCGGCGTGCTGGCGTGGAAGGTCTGTGTCGTGCCGTCATCGCCGGTGCCGCTGCTGCTGGAGCCGGAACCCGAGTTGTCGCTGCTGGTGCCGCTGTCGACCGCATCGGTCTCCGCCTGGTCCAGCGGAACGGAAGTGCGGCGCGCGATGATGGAGGAAATCGTGTGCACGGCGATGTTGCGGATCGCATCGATGTGCTGCTGCTTCAAGATCGCTTCATGCCCAGCGTCGGTATTGACGACCTTTTCGGGCAGGCGTTGCTTGATGTGCGGCTGGACGAGGTTCTGCACCATCGAGCCGAGCGCGACGTAGTTGAAGGGGTCGCTGACGTCGATCGTGTCTTGCAGCAGCAGGGATTCAACGGCGACGTCGCCGTTGGGGATGCCGCCGCCGCTGTCGGTGTCGTCGTCATCTTGCTCGGGGCAGGCGCTGACGCCGTTGTTGTTGTCGGGATCGTCGAAGACGTCGCAGTACGTGCGCCAGCGCGCTTCCTGGTCGGCGGCGGGGCCGACTTCGCCGGGCGTGCCGGGCGCGCCGGCGGCGCGGCGGCTGAAATCCATTTTAAGCGCCTTGGGCACGGCCTTGGCGAGCGCGGCGGCCTTGTCCATCGTCTTCAGCTGCGTGGTCGAGGTGCAGGCGAGTTCGCTCGGCGCGTTGCGACGGTTGGCGTTCAGTTCTTCCTTCTGGCCCTTCAGCGCCATCTCGTTGGTGGAGGCGGCGTCCATCATCGAGCCGATCTGGCGCGTCTGGTCGAGGCGGCTCTGGTTCAGCTGGCCGGTCATCGCGCGCAGCGCGGGCAGGGCTTCGTTGCGCCACCAGCCTTCGAGGTAGTTGGTCACCTGCTCGCCGCCGTGATAGGCGTTGATCTGGGTCGTCACCGTTGAGCCCACCGTGTGGTCGAAGGTGTGGCCGTCGTCGTCCATCAGCGTCTGGTTGGTGGAGGTCAGGTTACAGGGGTTCTGCTGGTAGCTGCCGTTGAGGTCGGCGCCGCTGTTCTGGCAGTCGTTGGTGGCGTCGGAAGCGGAAGCGCTCGGGCCGCTCTGGTCGTCGCCGTCTTCGGCAATCGCAGGGATGGCGGCGGTGAGGGAAATCGCGACAAGCAGGACAGCAGCCGAAGCGCGCCAGCGGCGCATCGTCGCTTTCATCCCCATGTCGTCGCGTGGCTGCATCTCAATCCCCAAAGCTGCCATTATTGTTCCAGTGTAGCATGTTTTTCGCTTTAGGGGTATTTATTTAAAACTTTACGGATGATTTTTCTCAAGGCCGTAGAGGGTGTTAAGTACTTGCGGCAGCTTGATTATTATGTCTTCCGCCGTCAGTCCCAATCCGTAGGCTTGGGCCGCTTCCCCGTGAAGCCAGACCCCGGCCGCCGCGGCCGGGAAGGCCGGCATGCCCTGGGAGATCAGGCCTGCGATGATTCCCGCCAGAACGTCGCCCGATCCGGCGGTGGCCAGCGTCGGCGGGGCGTTGGTGTTGATGACAGCTGTGCCGTCGGGCGCCGCGACCACGGTATCGGCGCCCTTGAGCAGCACGACGGCATTGGCCTTTTGCGCGGCGGCGCGGACGCGCTCAAGTTTGCTGCCGTCACCCGCGCCGAAGAGGCGTTCGAATTCGCCTTCATGCGGCGTCAGCACGTAGTGTGGCGAGAGGCGCGAGAAGAGTTCTTGCGGCGCGGCTTGGTACGCGGTGAAGACATCGGCATCCAGCACGCCGGATTTGTTGAACGTGAGCGCGGCCTCGACCGATGCGCGCAGGCGGTCGTCCGCGCCTGCGCCGGGGCCGATGACGATCGTGTTCTTGCGTTCGTCGCGCAACAGCGACTTCCAGTCGTCGAGCGTCTCCGTCGCGTCGACCATGATGCTCGCGCGGCAGGCGGCATAAAGGGCGAAACTCTCGCGCAGGCTGGCGATGGAAACGACGCCCGCGCCGATTTTCTGCGCCGCCATCGCCGAGAGGCAGGCCGCCCCGGTGCGCGCCGCGCCGCCGTAGACGAGCGTGTGGCCGCGCATGTATTTGTGGCTTTCGGGCGCGGGCCACGGGAAGTCCTTCAGCCATACGTCGGGCACGTTCACGTAACATGTTACGCCGCTGGCAGCGATATGCGCGGGCGTCAGGCCGATATCGGCGACATGCACCCATCCGCACAAGGCGCGGCCGGGGTAGAGGAGGTGCCCGACTTTCCAGCGTCCGAAGGTAACGGTGCGATCAGCCTTGAGCGTGCCAGCCGCGGCCATGCCGGTCGAGGCATCAAGCCCGCTCGGCACATCGACGGCGACGACGGGAATCTTGCGCGCGCGGATCTTGTCGAAGACGATGCCGAGTTCCGGCTCCAGCGCGCGGTCGAAGCCGGTGCCGAATACCGCGTCGATCACAAGACCGGTCTGGTGCACGGAGAGGTTGGAATTGAGGCTCTCGATCTCGTCGCCCCATTCCTTCGCCGCCAGCGCCGCGTCACCCTTGAGCGCGGCCTTGCGCACAAGGCACGCGACGCGCACCGGCCAGCCTTCGCGCTTCAGCTTCGCGGCGGCGAAGAAGCCGTCGCCCCCGTTATTGCCGGGGCCGCAGAGGACGAGGACGGGGCAGGGCTTGAAAAACGCGATGACCTGACGCGCCACCGCATCGCCCGCCGCATCCATAAGCTCCAGGCTTCCCGTGCCGCCGGCAATGCAGGCGGCATCGGCTTTGCGCATCTCGGCCGCGGTCAATACATCGAACATGTCATTATTAGAAGCCGCCCGCATGGGCAAGTCAAGGCCTCGAAGGCCTTGAAAAGAAAGCCAAAACAAATACTTTTCGGAATCGGATGCTTCTGCTAGATTGCACGCTTCGAAATGGACAGGTGGCCGAGCGGTTGAAGGCGCTAGTCTCGAAAACTAGAATAGGAGCAATCCTATCGCGAGTTCGAATCTCGCCCTGTCCGCCATTTACTCAATAAAATCAACCGCTTAGGAAGATTTTTTTATAAGCCCTCCATATAAATTGCCTAAATCATAGCTTTTTTTGTTCCTTACAACGTAGTTCCCACGCTTCAATTTCCTGTAAATTCGATCGTGTACAACCTGTGGAAAAATGCACTGGCGCAGGAAATTTATTTTCTTTTACCCAGCGCCAGATTGTTACACGATCAACATTATATCGTTCAGCAAGTTCTGTATCTCGACAAAACTTTATAGCCATCTTTCACCTCACATATTTTCACACAAGAGAAACAGCAGCCGGAAAAATAAAAACAACCTCACGGGCATGACGGCGGCATGATCCCCTTGTCGCAAAAGGATGTGTAGCCATTTCTACAAAAACAGGTCTTATAACTTTCATCTCCATACCGGCAAATACTTTCTTAAATTCATCCTGTTCTTCTATCATTTTTTTTGTACTATCTTTTGCGTCTTGCTTAGCTGTTTGCTGCGATTAGGTACCAGTTCTAAGGCGGAACTCGGGACAATAAAAAAGGGACCCGTTTCCAGGTCCCTTTTCTTATCCGTGGGAGAAGGACTTATTTGGTACAGCCGCAGCTGCTGCTGTCCTTGTTCTTCTTCGGCATATCGGAGGACTTGTCGGGAGCGCTGACCTTGCGGTCGCTGTCGCGGCCTTGGTCTGCGTTCTTGCGGTCGCCTTGCTGATAGCCGGGCTGGCTGACATCCGGGCGCGCAGTGTCTTGACGATTGCCGCCGTTATTTCCGTTGATATTGTTGGCCATGATCATTCTCCTTAGTTTGTGGTTGTAGATAAAAGACCAACGGCCTTGAACATGCAAAGTTCCAGCGCCGTTAGTGCTTTGCCGCCAGGAAGCCGGCGAGCGCGGCGATCGCGACGGCGGTCTTCGGGTTTTCGCGGACAGGGCCGTCGAGTTCGGCGGCGATGCCTTCGACCAGTGCCTGCACGTTCTTGCTCGTGTCGTTTTGAGCGGCATTGATGCGGCGCGCCTTCCTCTTCTTGCAGATATTTGCGGCGGCCAGTGCCAGGAGGCTCGCAGCAAAAATCACGGCAGCGGAGAGCAGGGCGGCGGCATCGGGGCTGTAGCGCGCTTCAAAGAAGCGCACCAGCCCGATGACGCACAAAGCGACCGCGACGCCCGCCAGCAGGACGGACAGGGCGGTCAAGCCCCAGTCCCACCTGCTTCGGGGCGGCGGCAGAGCCTTCTCGCCGACAATGGCGTTCAGGAGAAGGTCCTCGATCATGCCTGCCGGGTCCTTCAGCATCACGATGCCCGATGGTGTCCGAGCAAAAGGCTGGCGAGCAGCCCCGTGGTGAACGCGATCGCAACGCTGCGGGTCGGCTTGGCCTTGATCTGGCGTTCGATCTTGTCGACCACGTCGGCGCCTTGGTCCCTCAGGTCCGTCGCGTAATCGGCGACGTACTCAGCGGCCGCACTTGCCTGGCAAGCGGAAGCGTCACGGATGTCGCGGGCAAGGCCGACGACGTCGTCGCGGATGTCTTCCAGGCCGACTTCCATGTTGCCGGCTGCCTTGTGAGCCTTCTTCAGCGTTCGCTTTGCGATGTTTCGGGTTGTCATGTCGTATCCTCCTATTGTTGTGAAGTTAAGGTAGATTTAGAAACGGTTACTTGTTGAAGCGTGCCTTTTCCTTGTTGGAGTGGTCGAGGCTCTTGATATAAGTGCCTTGCCATTCCTGCAGGTCGACGCCCTTGTCGTGGTTGACGTCGGCAGACCAGAAGTCGCGTCCCGTGAACTCGCGCGGCGAGAGGCCGTCGCGGTTCTTATCGAAGCGCGTCAGCATGGTCTCCTGCATGAAGGTCTCGTAGGTGTACTTGGTGACGTCGGCGACGCCGTCGCCGTCAAGGTCATACGCGATCTTCACGTTCTTCTCCATCGGCACCACCGTGATGACGGCGCGGCGCTTGTACTCGTTGCTGTCGATGAAGCCGTTGCCGTCGTTATCATAGAGCTTGAACAGCATGCGGCCGACTTCGTCGATCGACAGGATACCGTCGTTGTTCAGGTCGAAGTCATTGAAGCGGAACGTCGACGACCCGATGGCGGGCAGCGTCGTTTCCTCAACCGTCGTGGTGACGGTCGGGGCCGACTCGGTGACCGTGGTCTCGCGGACGACAGTGGCGGCGAGCGCCGGTGTTGCCGAGATAAAGAAGACCGTAAGTGCCGTGCCTGCCAAAAGGCGTGTGACGATGGTATTCATGAACGTTCTCCTTGTTATGTTGGATTGCAGACATCCAACGGAGAGCGTGCAGGGCTGGTTCCCTACCTTATTCCGGCTTATACGCTGTATATACTATGTATCAGCCCGCTTTGGGCTCGCCCACAAACATGTAACCGACGCCGCGAATCGTCTTGAGCAGCGTGGGGTTGTGCGGGTCGTCGTTCATCTTCTTGCGCAGGCGACCGATCTGGATGTCGATCGCGCGGTCGAATTCAGGGAAGTTGGCGTGGTGAGTCGTCTCGAAAAGGTATTGGCGGCTGAGGGCGCGGTGCGGCGCCAGCACAAGCGCCTCGAGCAGCTTGAATTCCCCGCTCGTCAGCTCTGCCGTTTTTCCTTCCGCGTCGAACAATTGGTATTGCAGGCGGTCGAGCACCCAGTTGCCGAAGACGATGCGCTCCGCCTGCGCGAGCGGCGATTCAATCGGCGCGTCGTTCAGCGGCAGCGGCGTGGTTTCGTCGGGCGGGACGCGTCGTAGCAGTGCTTTGATGCGTGCAGCTAGTTCGCGCAACTCGAAAGGTTTCTTGAGGAAGTCGTCCGCGCCCATTTCCAGGCCGATGATCCGGTCGATCGTTTCGCATTTGGAGCTGACGATGATCAGCCCGGCGCGGCTCTTGCTGCGGATGGAGGATAGCAGTTCGATATGATCCCCGGACGGCGGCAGGCTGAGGACGATGATATCGGGATTTTGCTCCTCCATGTTCTGAAGGATGTCATTGCTGTCGGGAAGGGCGAGAAAGCGATAGCCTTCACGCTCCAGATGCTGGCGCATCTGTTCCTGCATGACGGCATCGTCATCGATGGCGAGAACTGTGGCTTGAGTCACGACGTGATCCTAATAAAAGGGGTGTAATGACTGAAATTGAAATATCGGGTGAATAGTAGGGCACTTGATACAAAAATGAAACAGAACTTTTTCCTTTTTGAGATTTGCCTGTTTCTTTGTTGTTGTGTGGGTTTGATAATATGGAAGATAGGCAGCAAAAAAGGAGGGGACATGTTTCAAGAACAAGCACTTATCAATGAAATCGGTAAATTGCGAAGATTCGCGCTCGGCCTCACCAAAAACACCCAGAATGCAGACGACCTGTTCCAATCCACCATTCTGCGGGCACTCGAAAAGAAAGATTACTTCCTCGACGGCACCAACCTCTTCAGTTGGACGTCGAAAATGATGTTCAACCTCTTCGTGTCGGGATACCGCCATCGGAAGAAGTTCGAGACGCGCTACGATCCGGCGCCTTATATCGACAAGGTTTCGGTCGGCCCGGCGCAGGAAGGTTGCGCGGACCTGCATATCGTGATGGACTATATCCACCGGCTCTGCCCGGAACACCAGGAAGTCCTGCAACTGGTCTGCGTCGATGGCTTGAGCTATGAAGAGGCCGCACAGGCGTTGTCCATCCCCGTGGGCACCGTGCGTTCGCGCCTGTCGCGCGCGCGCGAACATCTTCAGGCCGCGCTCGATGAAGGCAAGTTCCGGATTTTCACCTACCACTAAATTACCCCGCACATCAAAGACTTGCTTTTCCCGCGGAACTTCACGGGCAGGCGAGACGTTCGGAAAGACAGACAATAATCCATAAAAGGAGAAAAATCATGCTGAGATGGGCAATCACATTCTTGGTACTCGCGCTGATCGCTGCGCTCTTCGGCTTCACCGGCGTTGCCGTGATCTCGATGGAAATGGCGCGGATTCTGTTCGGCGTCTTCATCATCCTATTCCTCGTGACTGCGGTCCTGCACCTCTTCAGCGGCAAGTCTCCGCCGCCGCCGGTCGTGTAACCAGCCGCAACATCAACCTTTCAAGGAGAGCAACATGAAGTTACTTATCGCAGCAATAGCCGTCGTCATGGCCTTCTCGGCTTCCTCCGCTTTCGCCTATACGGCGGCGACGGTGGACGAGCAACGCGCCGAGATCCAGAAGATGCAGTCCGCGACGCTGAACAGGCTTTATAAAGCCGCACCCGGCACCGCTGAAAAGGTGGCGAAGGCTGAAGGCACCGCCGTCTTCACCAATGCCGACCTGGCCGTCATCTTCTTCTCCGGCTCTTACGGTCACGGCATCTCGCACGACAACCGCACCGGCACGGACACTTACATGAAGATGGCTTCCGCCGGTGTCGGCCTCGGCCTTGGCGCGAAGGACTTCCGCGTGGTCTTCATCTTCCATGACCGGAAGATCTTCGACGACTTCGTCAAGCGCGGCCTCGACCTCTCCGGCCATGCCGACCTTGCCGCAAAGCAGGGTGCATCGGGCGGCGCGACAGGCGGTGCCGTTGACGTCCTCCCGGGCGTCGAGATCTACCAGATGACGAAGTCGGGCCTGCTCGCGCAAGTCATGCTGAAGGGCACCAAGTACTGGAATGACACCGAACTGAACGGCATTCCCCCTACGGCGCCTGAACACAATGAATTCAACCAGTAAACAAAGCAAAGGAGAACCATCATGGATAAAGATCGCATTGAAGGCGCCGGCAAGCAAGCTGCCGGAAAACTGACCGAAGCCGCAGGCAAGGTCACCGGCGACGCCAAACTGCAAGCCGAAGGCAAGGCGAAGAAGCTTGAGGGCAAAGCCCAAAATACCTGGGGCGGCGTCAAGGACGCGGTGAAGAAACCGGAATAAACCCGACACGGACAAGCCCCGGCTTCAAGCAGCCGGGGCTTTTTCCTGAGAATTGGACATGATCAAATCTGTAGAAAAGAAATTGCCGTTCCCCAAAGCCAGCACCGTTTTTATCGGCGGGATCTTCTTTATCCTGCTGATGGCGACGTTGCATGTGGCGGACGACATGGTGATCCCGATCATCATCGCGGCCATGCTGAAGATGGTGCTGCTGCCCATCCAGCGCGCCATTGAGAGGCTGAACGTGCCGCGCCATTTGTCGGCGCTGATCGTCATGCTGCTGGTCATGGGCGGGATTGCTGCGGGTGGCGTCAGCCTTTCCGGCCCGGCCGCGTCTTGGGCTGAAAAGCTGCCCAGCAGCATACCCAAGCTGTACGAGCGGCTCAGCTTCATCAGCGCGCCCATGCATTCCGCGCAAAAGATCATCGTGAAGGCCGAAACCATAGCGCAGGGCGAGGGGCAGGAGATCGTGCCGGTCGCCGTGCAGGGCACGCGGCTTTACGACCGTATCTTCGCCAACACGGGCGCTTTCATGAGTTCGCTCTTCCTGACGATGGTGATGCTGTTCTTCCTGCTGGCGAGCGGCGACACCTTCCTGCGGCGATTGGTCGAGATATTGCCGCATTTCCATGCGAAGCGGCAGGCTGTCGACATCTCGCAGCAGATCGAGCACGACATCTCTCTTTACCTGATGACCATCACCTTCATGAACGCGATGGTCGGGCTTTTGACCGGCGTGGCGCTCTATTTCTGCGGGCTGGAGGATGCCGTGCTGTGGGGCGCCATCGCATTCCTGATGAACTATGTGCCCGTGCTGGGCCCGATGTTTTGCGGTGTGCTATTCTTCATGGTCGGGCTGATGACGAGCCGCGATATCGGCGATGCCGTGTTGCCGGCCGTTCTCTACCTGTCGATCCACCTGTCCGAAAGCAGTTTCATCACGCCGCTGCTGCTGGCGCGGCGCTTTACGCTCAACCCCGTGCTGGTGGTCATGTCGCTGATGTTCTGGTACTGGATGTGGGGTTTCCCCGGCGCCGTCCTTGCCATGCCGATGCTGGCGGTCATCCGCATCACGTTCGAGCGCACACGCAATCTAAAGCCGCTTGGCCATTTCCTGGCCGGCGAAATCAAACCACTCAAACCTAGCATAGGAGGATATCATGAACTTCGGTAAAGGTCTTTTGCTTTGGCTGATCGGTATCCCGATCCCGGTCATCATCCTGATCGCGCTGCTCTGGCGCTAACGGGACACGCGCGTGGAAACGACGATGGAGCTTTATACCGCCGTCCCCGATATCTGGGAGGCGATGTACGCCGCCTGCGCGGACGCGCAACGGTCGATCGAGTTTCAGCAATATATTCTTGCTGACGACAAGATCGGCCGGCGCTTCCTCGCGCTTCTCGCCGACAAGGCGCGGGCGGGGGTCGACGTGCGCGTGATGGTCGACAGCATCGGCAGCCGCGACCTTTTCCTGTCGCCCGCCTTCGCGGCGTTGCGGCAGGCCGGGGCGCGCACGTATTTCTACAACCCCATCCGCCTGCTGACGCCGTCGCTCTGGCTGCCGCGCAACCATACCAAGATCCTGCTGGTAGACGGCGTGGTGTGTTATACGGGCAGCGTCTGCATCTGGGACGACACCGCCGGATGGCATGACCTGCAGGTGCGCTTGACCGGGCCCGTCATCGCGGAAGTGCAGCGGGATTTTTCACGCCTCTGGGCGCAGGCGGGCAGGGAAAGGGTGCCGACCATCAGCAACGGCCATGCGCAGCGCGGCGCGTTCTTTTATCTCGTCTCGCAATTCGGCCCCGCGCCGAACCGGATTTACCGCGAGCTTTTGCGGGCGATGCGCAACGCGAAGAAAAGCATCCTGATCGTCACGCCTTATTTCCTGCCGCCATGGCTCTTGCGCCGGGCGATGCGCCGCGCGGCAAGGCGTGGCGTCGAGGTGCGGGTGATGGTGAGCGAAAACAGCGACGTCGCCATCGCCGACCATGTCTCGCATTCCTATTACCCGCGCCTGCTCCGGCACGGCGTGCGCATCTTCCACTACCAAAAGGGCGTCATGCATGCCAAATACGTCGTCATCGACGACGACTGGGCGACGATCGGCAGCGTCAACATGGACTTCCTGAGCCTGCTGCGCAACCGCGAGGCCAATGTCTTCATGACGGATCCTGCGGCGGTCGCCCTGGTGCGCGCGGATTTCGAGGCGTGCCTGCAGGCGTGCCGGGAAGTGGACATGGACTATTACCGCAGCCTGCCGTGGTGGCAGCGCGTGCAGGGGCGTCTGGGGCGTTACCTGAAGAGGATCTTGTAGCATGTTCAAGATCCTTTTCAGCAACCTGGGCTATGCCCGCGGCATCGACGGCAGTTTCAACCAGCATATCGGCCGCCTGTACCGCCATGTCTACACCAGCGCGGCGCAGCAACGCGATGTGCTGATGCAATTCAACGGAATCCTGCAGCACGAAAGCCCTGATCTATGCTGCCTTGTCGAGATCGACAAAGGATCGTGGCAGACCGGCTATTACAACCAGATCGAAGCCTTGGTCGATGAAAACTATCCCGTGCATGACATCGCCGGGAAATACGGCGAAGACACTTTGCTGGCGCAGATGCCCTTCTTCAAGGGCAAGTGCAACGCCTTCCTCTCCCGCACGCCGTTGCAGCACCGCAAGGCTTATTTCAGGCACGGCTCCAAGCGGCTGGTGTACGAGATCGCGTTGCCGTGCGGCATCCACGTTTTTTTCGCGCACTTCTCGCTGCAAGCCAAGGTGCGCGCGCGCCAGTTCCTGGAGATGCGCGAGCTCGTCGGCAATTACGGCGGCGACGCCATCATTCTTGCGGACTTCAACATCTTCGAGGGATTTGGGGAGCTGGGGCCGCTCCTGAAGGGCATGAAGCTGCATGTGATGAGCAGCGAGACCGACCATACCTTCATGCTCGGCGACAGCCGATGGGCGCTCGACCTTTGCGTGTGCTCGCAAAACCTGCTGCCGCGGCTCAGCCTGCGCATCGTTCCGCAGCCGTTCTCGGATCACGCGGCCTTGCTGGTCGAGCTCAGGGAATGATTTATTTGATGCGCGGGCAATCGTTGCCCTTCTGGCTCCAGCCGTCGACCTTGCCGTGGAAGATGTTGAAGTTCACTTCGCAATATTCGTTGATGTAACGCCCGGGAGAGGCGCCTTGGCAGGCCGAATAGCCGAAGGGAGAGTTGAAACCGCCCATGCAGACGTCGAACCCGCCGCTGCTCCGGTAAGCATGCGTCTGCACATAGGTCACGACCTTGGTATAGTTGTCGAGGCTGTAGGATTTGTCCGGCGTGCCCATCTCGTCGATCAGCTCGCGCTCCGTCAGCCCCGTATACCCGTTCATTTGCGTGATATATGCCGTGTTCACGGACGTCGCGCATGCGGCCAGCAGAAAAATCCCGAAAATCGGCATCAAGAGACGCATGCAAGCCCCCATTTTGACGGATAACGCGTGAGACGTGGAAAGCGTTCCCGCAAGAAACCGCAAATTTACCGGATGAGAGTTTTCTTGCCGCCGCGCGAAGTCGCGACGAAGGCGTATTTGCCTGAGCCTGCACCGGCGCAGCCCGCATCGAAGATCTGCACTTGTGTGCGCAGGGGTTCGACGGATGCGATGACAGCGGCGATCTTGCGTTCGGCGGTGGTGCCGTTGAAGCGCGCGGAAATGCTGAGGATTTCGGTCTGCGCGGCTTCGAGGCGCTTGAGGTCATAGACTGTACCGACGACCGTCTGGCTGGCTTCGTTGCGGGTGCCTTTGGTGGCGCGCTTGTCGAAGTAGTCAACGATGCTGGAAATGATGAACATAGGTTTTCTCCTCATGAAATTGAATGCGTTATAATATCCTTTTTTATGATTATGTCAATAAATAAAATGACATAGTGGTAATATCTATTTGTTATTAATAGATTTATTGCCTGTTGTCAGAATAATAAAAATGGCCTAAATTGACGTCATGACGCAGGAAAACGACATAGCGGTCGCGCGCGGGCAGGAACTTCTGGAAGTGCTCGACTTCGATGAGATGACGGTGTGGCTGTTCGATATCGTCGATGTGGTTGACCAAAAGCGCGCCGTGAGCCTGATCCGGGAGGGCGCGGACCTGACGGTGCGCGATGCGCACGGCGCAACCGCGCTGATCCGCTCCTGCCTCTACGGCCTCGAGGACGCCGCGCTCGCGATCGTCGAAAAGGGCGCCGACATCAACGTGCAGAACAACGGCTTCGCGACGCCGCTGATCTATGCCTGCACCTACGGCACGCCGAAGATGATTCATGCACTGCTGGATGCGCGCGCCAACGTGTTGCTGCAAGACAAAAACGGCTGCGACGCGCTTTACTATCTGCGCAAGCGCCAGGAAGACGACCCGACGCTGGTTGGAAAAGCCGTGCGCCTGAAGTGGGAACAGGAACAGGTATCGCACCTCGCCGACTTCCAGAAAAAGCCGGCGCCGCGCAACGTCTTCAGGAACAAGCCTTAATTTAAAGCCAGCCCGAGATATCCGCACGCGCCCGGTCCGTGTAAGCCTTCTTGCGCTCACGGCCGGTGAGGTCGCCCTCGGGCGGCGGGAAGAGGCCGAAGTTGACATTCATCGGCTGGAATGTCTCGGCTTGCGCGCCTGTGGTGATGTGATTGAGCAAAGCACCCATCGCCGTCGTCAGCGGCGGCACGTCGGTGCGGCCTGCGGCGAAGCGCCCAGCCATCAGGCCGACCGCTGCGCTTTCGACATAGCCTTCGCAACCCGTGATCTGCCCCGCAAAGCGCAGACGCGGCTGTGCCTTGAGGCGCAGCGTGGCGTCGAGCAGGCGCGGGCTGTTGATGAAGGTGTTGCGGTGGATGCCGCCGAGGCGCGCGAACTCCGCGTTCTCCAGCCCCGGGATCATGCGGAAGATGTCGGTCTGCGCGCCGTATTTCAATTTGGTCTGGAACCCGACGATGTTATAGAGCGTGCCGAGCGCGTTGTCCTGCCGCAGTTGCACGACCGCCCAGGGGCGCGGGAACTTGGCCGCGTTCGGGTGTCCTTCGGGATAGGTGAGGCCAATGCCTTTCATGGGGCCGAAGCGCAGCGTGTCCTTGCCGCGTTCCGCCATCACCTCGATCGGCAGGCAGCCTTCGAAATAGGGCGTGTTCTTTTCCCATTCCTTGAATTCGGTTTTCTCGCCCGCGACCAGCGCCGCGACGAAGGCGTAATATTCGTCCTTCTCCATCGGGCAGTTGATGTAGTCCTTGCCCGTGCCGCCGGGGCCTTCCTTGTCGTAGCGCGACTGGAACCACGCCTTCGACATGTCGATGCTGTCCTTGAAGACGATCGGGGCGATGGCGTCGAAGAACGCCAGGTGCGCCTCGTTCGTCAGCGCGCGCACGGCGTCGGTCAACGCGGGCGAGGTGAGGGGGCCGGTGGCGATGACCACATTCTCCCATTCTTCAGGCGGCAGACCAGCGACTTCGCCGCGCTCGATCGTGATGTTGGGGTGTTCGTGCAGCGCCTTGGTGACGGCTTCCGAAAATGCCTCGCGGTCGACGGCCAGCGCGGAACCCGCCGGCACCTTGGACTCATCGCCGCAGCGCATGATGAGCGAGCCTGCGCGGCGCATTTCATCGTGCAGCAAGCCGACGGCGTTGTATTCGGCATCGTCGGAGCGGAAGGAGTTGGAGCATACCAGCTCCGCGCATTTGTCCGTCTGGTGCGCGTCGGTGCCGCGCGTGGGGCGCATTTCGTGCACGATGACTTTCGCGCCCGCTTGCGCGGCTTGCCATGCGGCTTCGCTGCCTGCCAGTCCTGCGCCGATGATATGGATGGTCTTGTTTGTCATGCCCGCATCTTACAAACAAAAAACACCCGCCACAAGGGCGGGTGTTTTTTTGCGAAAACGTATTACTTGGGAGGGCCGTCACCCGGAGGCGCGCCATCTTTCATCATCCCGCCGTGTTGCTCTTTCATGTGCTCCGCGCGGCCTTTCCAGCGCGGGAAGCAATTGCCTACCGCCTCACGGTCGTTGGCGGCCTTCACGCAATCCAGCTTCTTCTGCATGTTGTCGACCATCTTGGCCTTATGCGCGGCGAAGTCTTCCGCCTTCGGCGCGCCAGCAGCCGGGGCATCGGCGGCGCGGGCGGTAGTGGAGGACATCAGCGCAATGACGGCACCTGCCATCAAAACATGAGCTATCTTCATTGTTGTTTGACCTTTCTGACGAAAACGGCCTGCGATACGCGGCCTATTTTCCAATATATCACAGACCGGTTAAGAAGTGATGAAGCGGCGGCGCGCCCACAAGAACAAGGCCATGGAACCGTTCGACCAGGTCAGCACCGCGGAATAAAGCCACGTCGAGAGCGTATAGTGCTCCAGCGCCAGAATCGAGAAGAACGCGCCGCACGCGGAAAAGATGTAGCTGAGCGCGGCCTCTTCGTCCGGCTTCTCCCACGATTTGCGCACCGTGGGATAATAACCGAGCGTGTCGATGATGCAGACGAGGATGACCGACCACACCGGCGTCTTCGTCGCGACCCACAGCGGGATGGCGGCGAGCGAAACGAAAAAAGTCACCCAGTCGCTACGCTTGATGTTGTTCTTGCCGCGCATCAAAGCGACGATCACGAGCATGAAGCAGGTCGCCGCCGCGAAGCCGCGTGCCCATGAGCCGGGGCCTGCGCCCTCAGCCACCTGCGCCGCGAAGCCGATGCTGGAGATGGTGCCCCAGATGAACCACGAAAACGCGTGCGGCTTCGTCTTGCCTTGGAAGATCGAGCGGAAATAGTTCCCGCGTGAACATACCATCGCGAAAACAGCGAGTGCGCCGAAAAATTCGGTGACAGGCATCCGTTACTCGATGTCGAACTTCACGCCCTGCGCGAGCGGCAGGGAGGTCGAGAAGTTGACCGTGTTGGTGGAGCGGCGCATGTAGGCCTTCCAGCTGTCGGAACCGCTCTCGCGGCCGCCGCCGGTTTCCTTTTCGCCGCCGAACGCGCCGCCGATCTCTGCGCCCGAGGTACCGAGGTTGACGTTGGCGATGCCGCAGTCGCTGCCGGCGGAGGAGGTGAACAGTTCCGCCTCGCGCAGATCGTTGGTGAAGATGCACGACGACAGGCCTTGCGGCACGGCGTTTTGCAGCGCGAGGGCTTCCTCGAACTTGTTGTACTTGATCACGTACATGATCGGCGCGAAGGTCTCATGCTCGACGATCGCGGCCTGCTTGGGCATTTCGACCAGCGCCGGAGTGACGTAGTAGGCCTTGGGGTATTTGTCGGCCATCACGCGCTCGCCGCCCGTGACCTTGCCGCCCGCGGCTTTCGCCTTCTTGAGCGTGTCCTGCATGTTGTCGTAGGCCTGCTTGTCGATCAGCGGGCCGAGCAGGGTGCCGTTTTCGAGCGGGTTGCCGATGCGGACGGAGGCGTAAGCCTTCTTTACGCGCGCGACGAAAGCATCAGCGATGTCCTTTTGCGCGATCAGGCGGCGCTGCGACGTGCAGCGCTGGCCGGCGGTGCCGACGGAACCGAAGACGGTCGCCATCAGCGCGAGGTCCATGCGGGCCGAGGGTGCCAAGATCATCGCGTTGTTGCCGCCGAGCTCAAGGATCGAACGGCCAAAGCGCGACGCGACGCGCGGGCCGATCTCGCGACCCATGCGGGTGGAGCCGGTGGCGCTGATGACGGGGATGCGCTTGTCGTCGACCAGCTTCTCGCCGATCTCGCGCGCGCCCATGACGAGTTCGGAGAGGCCGTCAGGCACTTCGCCGAACTTTTCAGCCGCCTGCAGGAACAGCGCCTGGCACGCGAGCGCGACCAGCGGCGTCTTTTCCGAGGGCTTCCACACCACGCTGTCGCCGCAGACGACGGCGAGCGCGAAGTTCCAGCACCATACGGCGACGGGGAAGTTGAAGGCCGAGATCACGCCGACCACGCCGGCCGGATGCCAATTTTCCTGCATCTTGTGCTGGGAGCGTTCCGACGCGATGGTGAGGCCGTAGAGCTGGCGCGACAGGCCGACCGCAAAGTCGCAGATGTCGATCATCTCCTGCACTTCGCCGAGGCCTTCGCTGGTGATCTTGCCGCATTCGATGGTGACGAGCTTGCCGAGGTCTTCCTTGTTCGCGCGCAGGATTTCGCCGAAGAGGCGGATCAGTTCGCCGCGCTTCGGGCCGGGCACGGTGCGCCATTCCATGAACGCGTCGTGCGCGCGGGCGATCTTGGCGTCGAGCGACTTCGCCGTGTCGTAAGCCACGCGGCCGATCTCGGCGCCGTCGATGGGCGAGAAGACCTTCTGGTTGCCCGACGTGAACGCCTTGCTCTCCACGCCCATCTTCTTGAGCAGGTGGGCGGCGGTCGTGGCGAGGTCGATGGACTTGACGTTGGTCTTTTGTTTGCGGGCAGCCATGCGGATTCTCCTTCGCAGATGGTGATAAAAATGAATGACGGAGCCTACCATGCCCCAAGAGCGAAAACCGCTCAATTACTAAAAGCTTGATGCTGCCACATATTTACATAAACTATAGATATAACGGGGCTGCCGGAAGCTTTTACGCCCATTCCAGAAGGACTTTGCCCGAATTGCCCGAGGCCATGGCCTGGAAGGCTTTCTCGAAATCCTCGGCGGGGTAGCGGTGGGTGATGATGGGCGTGAGGTCGAAGCCGGATTGCACGAGCGAGATCATCTTGTGCCACGTCTCGAACATCTCGCGACCGTAGATGCCCTTCATGGTCAGGCCCTTGAAGATCACGCGGCTCCAGTCGATGCTGACGTCGCCGGGCGGAATGCCCAGCAGGGCGATCTTGCCCGAGGGGCGCATGCGGTCGATCAGTTGGCGGAAGGCTTGCGCGTTGCCCGACATCTCGAGGCCGACGTCGAAGCCCTCGGTCATCTTGAGAGACTTCATCACGTCTTCGAGCTTGTCGCGGCTCACGTTGACGGTGTGCTTGATGCCCATCTTGCGCGCAAGTTCGAGGCGGTAGTCGTTGATATCGGTAATGACGACGTGGCGCGCGCCGACGAAGCGGCAGATCGCCGCCGCCATGATGCCGATGGGGCCTGCGCCCGTCACCAGTACGTCCTCGCCGACAAGGTCAAACGAGAGCGCGGTATGCGCCGCGTTGCCGAAGGGATCGAAGAACGCGGCGACATCGTCGCTGACGTCGTCGGGGATGCGCACTGTATTGACGGCGGGCAGCGACAGATATTCCGCGAAGGCGCCCTGACGGTTGACACCGACGCCGCGCTGCTCGATGCACAAGTGCTGCTTGCCGCTGCGGCAGTTGCGGCAATGCCCGCAGGTGATGTGGCCTTCGCCGCAGACGCGGTCGCCGGGCTTGAAGCCCTTGACCTCCGCGCCGACCTTCTCGATCACGCCGACATATTCATGGCCGGTGATGAGCCCAACCGGCACGGTCTTCTGCGACCATTCATCCCAGTTATAGATATGGATGTCGGTGCCGCAGATGGCGGTCTTTTTGATCTTGATAAGGACGTCGTTGGGGCCGATCTCGGGGATCGGCGCATCCGTCTTCATCCAGATGCCGGGCTTGGCTTCTTTTTTATAGAGGGCTTTCATGGCTTGATAAATCCAAGGCGTTGCAATCCATAGAGCGCGCCGAGCACCAGCATGATGTAAAAGAGCAAATGCAGGAGGCGCTTGAGCACGACGATCATCAGCACCGCCGATGGCGCGAAGGCCGTGACGGCGATGGCCAGCATGCGCTGCATGTCCGGCATGTTCTCATAGAGGTGGTAGTGGAAGCATGCCCAGATCAGCGGGATCGGCAGGATATAGGCGAGGAGCAGGTAAATGGCGGTCACTTGATGACTCCCAGTTCTTTGCCGACTTTCTCGAACCCCGCAATCGCGCGGTCGAGGTGGGCGGCTTCGTGCGCGGCGGACATCTGCGTGCGAATGCGCGCCTTGCCTTCTGGCACGACGGGATAGGAGAAGGCGATCACGTAGATGCCCTCGGCCAGCAGGCGGTCGGCCATTTCTTTCGCCAGCTTCGCATCGTAGAGCATGACGGGGACGATCGGGTGTTCGCCGGGGATCAGGTCGAAGCCGAGCTTCGCCATGCCCGCGCGGAAATAAGCCGCATTGGCGCGCAGCTTCTCAAGCCGATGAGGTTCGCCCTTGATCAGGTCGATGGCCGCGACCGAGGCCGCCGCGATCGACGGCGCCAGCGTGTTCGAGAACAGGTACGGGCGCGAACGCTGGCGCAGCCACTCGACGACTTGCCTGCGGCCCGAGGTGAAGCCGCCCGACGCCCCGCCGAGCGCCTTGCCGAAGGTGCCGGTGATGATGTCGACCTTGTCCTGCACGCCCCAATATTCGGGCGTGCCCGCGCCGGTCTTGCCGGTGAAGCCGACGGCGTGGCTGTCGTCGACCATTACCATCGCGCCGTATTTTTCGGCCAGCGCGCAAATCGCGGGCAGGTTGGCGATGATGCCGTCCATCGAGAAGACGCCGTCGGTGGCGATCAGCTTATATCGCGCGTCCGCGGCTTCCTTGAGCTTCGCCTCGAGGTCGGCCATGTCGTTATTGTTGTAGCGGTAGCGCCGCGCCTTGCACAGGCGGATGCCGTCGATGATGCTGGCGTGGTTGAGCGCGTCGCTGATGACAGCATCTTCTTCGCCGAGCAGCGTCTCGAACAGCCCGCCGTTGGCGTCGAAGCAGGAGCTGTAAAGGATGGTGTCCTCGGTCTTGAGGAAGCTGCTGACCTTGCGCTCCAAATTCTTGTGCAAATCCTGTGTGCCGCAGATGAAGCGCACCGAGGCCATGCCGAATCCGTGGTGGTCGAGTGCAGCGCGCGCGCTGGCGATCAGCGCCGGGTGGTTTGCAAGGCCCAGATAGTTGTTGGCGCAAAGGTTGACGACGTGGCCCGAAGCCTCGGTCGCGATCTCGGCGGCCTGCGGCGAAATGATGATGCGTTCGGCTTTATACAGCCCTTTGTCCTTCAACGCTTGCGTTTCGTCGGACAAATATTTGAGGAAGGTCTTTGTCATGCCCGCGAAATATAGCACAATCCCGGGGAGATTTCACACCGCGCCTATTTTTCCAGAATAGAATTACAGACGAAGGAGAAACACATGGAACTGGCCGACAAGATCCGCGAGAAGCTCTCCGAGATCCAGCACGACGTCGAACAGGGGCTCGAGGAACGCCGCACGCGCTTCCGCTACCGCCTCGAGCGCGAGCGCGTCGTCTTCGAGCAGGAAGTCGTCGTCCGCCACCGCCTGCTGCGGATGAAGCTGTCGCGCTTCCTGCGCACGTCGCCCATCATGATGTTCGTGACGGCGCCGGTGATCTACAGCTGCATCATTCCCTTCGTGCTGCTCGACCTGTTCATCACGTTCTATCAGGCGATCTGTTTCCCGGTTTACGGCATCCCCAAGGTCAAACGCGGCGAATACGTGGTGATGGACCGCAAGTATCTCGCGTACCTCAACATCATCCAGAAAATAAACTGCATCTATTGCGAGTACGGCAACGGCGTCATCGCCTACGCGCGCGAAGTCGCCGGCCGCACCGAGCAATACTGGTGCCCGATCAAGCACGCCAAGAAGGCCAAAGGCATGCACGACCGTTATTACGATTTCATCGACTACGGCGACGGCGATGACTTCCAGAAGAAGTGGGACGGCCAGCGCGACAAATGCCGCGCCTGCGAACAAGGCGACGGCTGCGCCACGAAAAAGAAGGGTTAATCCTCGTCGCCCTCGGCCGCGTATAGCGCGCCGATGTGCTTTTCCCCGCGCGCTTCGGCCAGCTTGATCTGGCGCTGGCGCTCGGCGGCGGCGGCGCGTTTTTCAGGCGTCAGCGCGTCGTGGCAATTGGGGCAGGCGACGCCCTCGATATACTTCGCGCTCTTGCGGTCCTCGGGCCCGACCGGATGGCGGCAAGAGGGGCAGAGCACGTAATCGCCCTGATGCAGGCCATGCCTGACTGACACGCGCTGGTCGAAGACGAAGCAATCGCCCTCCCACAGGCTTTCCTCTTTCGGCACGGTCTCGAGGTATTTAAGGATCCCGCCCTTGAGGTGATAGACCTCCTCGAACCCCAGATTCTTCATGTAGGCCGACGCCTTCTCGCAGCGGATGCCGCCGGTGCAGAACATGGCGACTTTCTTGTTTTTGTCCGGCGAGAAGTGCGATTGCACATAGTTCGGGAATTCGCGGAAGGTCTTGGTATGCGGGTCGACCGCGCCCTTGAAGGTGCCGATCTTGACTTCGTAGTCGTTGCGCGTGTCGATGACGACGGTGTCGGGGTCGGAGATGACCTTGTTCCATTCCTCCGGCTCGAGGTAGGTGCCGACCGTCTCGTTGGGATCGACTTCGGGCAGGCCAATGGTGACGATCTCTTTCTTGAGGCGCACCTTCATGCGGTAGAACGGCTCTTCTGTCGCGGTCGACTCCTTGTGTTCAAGATCGTGCAGGTAGGGATAAGAGCGCAGGAACGCCAGCGTCTCGTCAATGCCTTCGCGGCTGCCCGCGATGGTGCCGTTGATGCCCTCTTGCGCCAGCAGCAGGGTGCCGCAGATGTTGTTCCGCTTGCAGACGTCCAAGATCTCCGCCTGCATCGCCGGCAGGTCGGCGAGGGGGGCGAACTTGTAAAGCGCGGCGACGATGTAGGAGGCGTTGGACATACAAGAGTCCTAGCGCAAAAAAGCCGCCCTTTGCAAGGCGGCTTTTTTACAGGAAAGAGGACGGAAACAGCCCTCTTTACGCAGCTTCGAGGTTCAGGTCGTGTTGCTTGAGGTCGACGGAGACCAATTGCGACACGCCGCGTTCGCTCATGGTGACGCCGTAGAGGCGATCCATGCGCGCCATGGTCATGCGGTGGTGGGTGATGACCATGAAGCGGGTGCGGCATTCCTTGACGAGGTCTTCGAGGAGCATGCAATAGCGGTCGACGTTGCTTTCGTCCAGGGGGGCGTCAACTTCATCGAGGACGCAGATCGGGGCGGGGTTCGTGAGGAACATGCCGAAGATCAGCGCGATGGAGGTCAGCGTCTGCTCGCCGCCCGAGAGGAGCGAGAGGGCTTGCAGCTTCTTGCCCGGGGGCTGCGCGAAGATCTCGAGGCCGGCTTCGAGGGGGTCGTCCGCCTCGATCAGCTTGAGGTGCGCGGAGCCGCCGTTGAAGAGGCGGGTGAACAGCTTCTGGAAGTGCGCGTTGACCGTGTCGAAGGCCGACAGCAGGCGCTGGCGCGCTTCCTTGTTGAGGGTGTTGATGCCTTCGCGCAGCTTCTCGATCGCTTGGACAAGGTCGTCGCGCTCGGTCTGCATCGTGGTCATCTGCTCGGTGATTTCCTGGCTTTCCACTTCGGCGCGCAGGTTCACGGGGCCCATGTTGTCGCGCTCGCGGACGAGGCGGTCGAGCTTTTGCGCCAGTTCCTCGATGCCGGGGAGTTCGGCGACGATGAGTTCGAGGCGCGCCACCATTTCTTCGGGCGTGCAGGCGAACTTTTCATGGATGGTCGCCTCGATGCCCGCCTGGGTGTGCTGCGAGGTGTTGACGCTCGCCTGCGCCATGGCGCGGGCTTCGCGGGCGTCGGACAGGGCGCTTTCGGACGCGCGCAACTCGCGCGCCAGCTCGTTCGAGGTGTTCTCGGCGGAGACCAGCACGTCGGCGGCATCCTGACGCTTTTGCTCGGCGTCGGAGATGTGGCTCATCAGGCCCTGCTTCTCCTGCGCGATTTGCGCGGGACGCTCGGCGAGGCGGTTGATGACGTCTTGCGCCTGCTGGATGCGTTCTTCGAGCTCGATCACGCGCAGGTCGATGCGCTCGAGGCGGGAGTTCCAGACGCCGACTTCGTCGGTGATCTGCGCCATGCGACGATTGCGGGCTTCGCCGGCGCGGCGGATTTCCGCGTAGGAGGCCTGGCGCTCGGCCAGCGTTTGGCGCGCTTCACCGAGGGAGGTCTTGAGCGCGACGATCTTTTCACGGCTCTCGACGGTATCGGGGAGTGCGGCATAAGCCGTTTGCGCTTCTACGATCTGGCCGGACAGCGCTTCGACTTCTTCAGCCGCGTTGCCGATGGAGGCTTCGAGGCCGGAGAGGCGGGCGGTGACTTCGCTCAGCTGCGCGGTCAGGCGTGCGTGGCTGCGGCGCTGGCCGTTGAGGGTTTCCTCGGACGACTTGAATGCTTGACGCGCGGCGTTGACGGCGTCGATGGCGGCGCTGCGGGCTTGGCGGGCGGCGTCAAGCGTCGCACGCGCTTCATCCAGCTTTACCTGAACGACGGCGATCTCGGCGTCGAGGTCGGCGAGGCGGTTTTTTTGCTGCAGGCGGATCGCGGCGGCGTTTTCTGCGTTCGGCGTGACGACGAGGCCGTCCCAACGCCATGCGCCGCCGTCGAGCGTGACGAGGCACTGGCCGGGCTGCAGTTCGGACATGATCGCTTCGGCGATGTCAGCCGTATCGACGACGCCGATTTGCGACAGCGTGCGCGACAGCGCGGCGGGGCCTTGGACGAATTGCGTCAGCGGCTTGGCTTGTGCGGGCAGGGTGGCGGATGCCGAGAATTCCGGCAGTTCGCGCCAGAAGATCGGCGCGGAGCCGTCGAGCGTCGCTTGCAGGTCGTCGCCGAGCGCGACGGCCATGGCCTTTTCAAGGCCGGCTTCGACCGCAAGCAGGTCGAGGACAGGCTGGTAGTCGGACTGCTGGCTCTTCAGGATGCGGCGCAGCGCGTCGGCTTCGGCGGTCAGTTGGCCGAAAGTCTTTTGCACGGACTGGAACTGCTCGGTCGCATCCGATTGCGCGGTTTCAGCAGTGGCGCGGGTCGCTTCGGCGGCGTCGAAGGCGGCGACGGCTTGGGCATAGGTTTCTTCAGAGACAACGATCGCGGCCGCGACTTCTTCCAACTGCGCTTTGGCGGGCGTGTTGGCGAGGAGGGTCGCGTATTCGTTCTCGAGGCTTTCCTTGCGCGAGACGATGTGCGCGTGGCGGCGCTCGAGGTCTTGCAGGGCGCGTTGCGCGGCGTTGCGGGCTGCGTCCTGAGCGGCGACTTCTTCGGTCAGTTCGGAGACTTCGCCTTCGGACTTTTCGACCGATTGCTGCTGTTCTTCGGCGAGGAGGCGGGCGCTTTCTTCGTTCTCGGCCTGCTGTTCGCTGTCTTGTTCCAGCGTTGCGTGCTCATCGTTCAGGCGGGTGACGGTGTCGTTGGCTTCCGACTTTTGCACGTTTTCGTGGCTGACGTCGTTGCTGTACTGGGTGAGCAGCTGCTCGGACTTCGTGCGCTCTTCGATGACCTGGCGCTCTTCGGTCTCAAGGCTGCCGTAGGCGAGCTTGAGGCGTTGCAGCGCGGCGGCGGCTTCGGCTTCGTTCTGGCGGAGCTGCGGCACGGCGGCGGCGGCTTCGGTCTGCGCGGTTGTCAGCTGGGTGACGGAGAGGGTCTTCTCGCGCACGATGCTCTCGGCGGCTTCGAACGCGGCGAGCGCTTCGGTGACGGCGGTGGTGCTTTCCATCCAGCGCTTGTAGAGCAGGCCGCCTTCGGCGACCTGGATGTGCGTGGAAAGGTTGCGGTAGCGGGATGCTTGACGCGATTGCTTCTTGAGGGATTCAAGCTGCGTGTTCATCGAGCCGAGGACGTCTTCGACGCGGGTCAGGTTGGTTTCGGCGGCGCGCAGCTTCAGTTCCGCCTCGTGGCGGCGGGCGTGCAGGCCGGAGATGCCGGCGGCTTCTTCGAGCACCATGCGGCGCTGTTGCGGCTTGGCGTTGATCATGTCGGCGACGCGGCCTTGGCTCACGAGAGCCGGCGAGTGCGCGCCGATAGAGCTGTCGGCGAACAGCAGCTGGACGTCGCGCATGCGGACGCTCTTGCCGTTGACCTTGTAGACGGAGCCGACTTCGCGCTCGATCTTGCGGGAGATCTCGAGTTCGTCGCTGTCGTTGATTTCGGCGGGCGCGGTGCGGTCGGTGTTGTCGAGCGTCAGGATGACTTCCGCCGTGTTGCGCGCGGGGCGCTGGTCGGTGCCCGCGAAGATGACGTCGTCCATGCCCGAGCTGCGCATGCGCTTGGGCGAGTTTTCGCCCATCGCCCAGCGGAGCGCCTCGACGAGGTTCGACTTGCCGCAGCCGTTGGGGCCGACGATGCCGGTGAGACCCGGGCCGATTTCAAGTTCGGTTGGTTCGACGAAGGACTTGAAGCCGGAAAGCTTGAGCTTGTTGAACTGTACCATGACGTTCCCCCTGTATTCTTATTTGCCGCCGCTAAGCTTGTCGACGATCTTGACGAAGTCGGACGCGTCCTGCGCGCCGGTCAGCGTCTGTTCGCCGTTATTGAAGACGAAGGTGGGCGTGGAGCGCACCTTGAACTGCGATTGCGCGTCGTTGACGCCCTTGAGGATCGCGTTCTCGAGTTCGGTGTTGGTCGTGCAGGCCTTGAAGGTGTCGGTGTCCATGCCCGAGAGCGCGCCGATCTGCGCCAGCGCATCAAGCGGATCCTTCGCCTGCGTCCAGCGTTCTTGGCTGCTGAAGATGACTTCGATGAGGCCGAAATACTTGTCGGCATCCGCGCAGCGCGCCATCTCGGACGCCTTGAGCGCGAAGCTGTCGAGCGGGAAGTCGCGGAAGATCAGCTTGGCCTTGCCGGTGTCGATCAGCTGCTTCTTCACTTCGGGCAGGATGTCCTTGGTGAAGTGCGCGCAGTGCGGGCAGGAGAGGGAGGCGTATTCGATGATGGTGACGGGCGCGTCTTCCTTGCCGATGACGCGGTCCTTCATGGCGGCGGCGACGTCGATCGTCAGCGCGGTGGGCGCGGCCAGCAGGCTGCCGTCGGCGGGCTTGGCGGCTTCAGCAACCGGAGCGGCCTCAGCAGGGGCAGCAGCGGGAGTTGCATCGGTCGCCGCCGCCGCAGACGGCGTTACGGCATCTGCAGCAGGTGCTGCGTCGGTTGCAGGCGTCGGTGCGGACGTGTCAGCTGCCGGTGCTGTCGCATCAGCGGAAGCCACGGGTGCGGGCGGCGTTGCCGTTTGATCGATCGGCTTCGAGCCCGTCGACATGTAAAACAATCCCACGCCGATCGCGACGATCACGATCAGGATAAGGGCTAGGCGCACGTTGTTCTTCTCCGACATAACGTCCTCATTTACTTTCAATATTCTATGTTCAGAATCCGTGTTGATTATAGTCTTCCCGAAAACAGGAAATCAACCCGTCTTGGCGGTTTATGGACAAAAAAACACCCTTGACTCAATGTTTTAGATGAGGGAAGGGCCTTAACGGATTGTATAACAGAGAAAATAGGTTTATAAGCAGTTCATGGCAATCTCCTTCGTCAAAATGCACGGCCTCGGCAATGACTTCGTCATTATCGACGTCCGCGCGCAAGCAATTGATATTTCAGCGGAAAGAATCAGGCTCTGGGCCGACCGCCGGACGGGCATCGGCTTTGACCAAATCGTCCTGATCGAGCCGCCGCGCGACCCCGACACGAGCGCTTTCATGCGCATTTACAATGCGGACGGCAGCGAAGTTGGCGCCTGTGGTAATGCGAGCCGCTGCGTGGCGAAGCTGCTGATGCAGGAAGGCCCGCTGAAACTGCAGACCCGCGCCGCCACGCTCGAAGCATGGAAAAGCAGCGACAAGGTGACGGTAGATATGGGTCCTGTTCATCTAGCGTGGCAGGAAATTCCGCTATTGCAAGATGAAGACGTCAATTTTATTCCCGTGAACATCGGCGAACTGAAACAGGCGAGCGGCGTCAACGTCGGCAATCCGCATGCGGTGTTTTTCGTCGCCGACGTGAGCGCGGTGCCGCTCGAGACGCTCGGGCCGCAGGTCGAGCATCATCCGCTGTTTCCCAAACGCGTCAACGTCGAGATCGCCGAAGTCCTCGCACATGATAAATTGCGCATGCGCGTGTGGGAGCGCGGCGTTGGCATAACGCAAGCTTGCGGCACCGGCGCGTGCGCGACGGTGGTGGCGGGCGTGCGGCGCGGGCTCACCGCGCGCAAGGCCGCGGTCGTGCTGGATGGCGGAACGCTGGACATTGAATGGCGGGAAAGCGATAACCATATCCTCATGACCGGCGACGCCGAGGAAGTCTATCGCGGAACGATTAATCTCTAGTCAAAGGATAAAGACGAAGTGGCGCAGGAACGATTCAAGCTTATCCCTGTCGTTTATCTCATCCTTAAAAAAGGAAATAGCATCCTTCTGTCTTTAAGGCAAAACACAGGTTATGCAGACGGGCAATATGGGCTGGTGTCCGGCCATCTTGACGGCGGAGAACCCGCCACCGAAGGTTTGCGCCGTGAAGTCAGAGAGGAAATCGGCATCGATATTCCCGCTGACGCGCTGACAATGAAGCTTGTCATGCACGGGCTGGATCCTGACCGTGAGTCGATAGATCTTTTCTTTCTGGCCGAAGAATGGCAGGGAGACATCGTCAACGCGGAACCTGAAAAATGCGGCGGACTCGATTTTTTTCCGCTCGATGCGCTGCCGCAGAACACAATCCCCTATATTCGTGACGCTCTTGACGCAATTCTGAGCGGCAAGCATTACCTTGAGCATGGATGGAAATGAGTCCGGATAAAGAAGAAATCGTAGATCTTCCTGACGCAGAAATACAGCTTGCGCAGCAAAGCGGCGAGGGGCCGAAAGTCATCACCTTCGGCTGCCGCCTGAATATTTATGAATCCGAAGTCATCAAAGACCACGCCAAAAAGGCGGGGCTGAACGACGCCATCATCATTAACACCTGCGCCGTCACCAACGAAGCCGTGCAGAAGGCGCGCCAAGCGGTGCGCCGCGCCAAGCGCGAGAACCCCGATGCCAAGGTGATCGTCACCGGATGCGCGGCGCAGCTGGACCCGCAGGGCTTCGGCGCGATGCCGGAAGTTTCCCACGTCATCGGCAACGACCTCAAGCTCAAGGCCGAGGGCTGGCAGTTGGGCGAGCGCGTGCGTGTTAACGACATCATGGAAGTGAAGGAAACCGCCAGCCACATGATCGGTGGCTTCGACGACCATGCGCGCGCGTTTCTGCAAGTGCAGAACGGCTGCGATCACCGCTGCACGTTCTGCATCATTCCTTTCGCGCGTGGCAATTCACGCTCGGTCGCCATCGGCGAGATCGTCGAGCAGGCGCGCGCGTTGACGGAGCGCGGCTATCACGAGATCGTGCTGACAGGCGTAGATATTACGTCCTACGGCCCCGACCTGCCGGGCAAGCCGACGCTCGGCCAGATGATGCGCCGCCTGCTGGCGCTGGTGCCGGATATCAAGCGCCTGCGCCTCTCATCCCTCGACCCCGTCGAGATCGACGATGACCTCTGGCAACTGATCGCGGAAGAGCCGCGCCTGATGCCGCACCTGCATCTGAGCATGCAGGCAGGCGATGATATGGTGTTGAAGCGCATGAAGCGTCGCCATTTGCGCAAGGACCTGTTCACGGTGGTCGAGAAGGCGCGCAGCTTACGCTCTGACATCGTCTTCGGCGCAGACATCATCGCAGGCTTCCCGACCGAGACGGACGAGATGTTCGAGAACACGTATAAAGCCGCCGAGGATTGCGGCCTCACGTTCCTGCATGTCTTTCCGTACTCGGCGCGCACCGGCACGCCCGCCGCGCGCATGCCGCAGGTGCACGGCACGCTGCGCAAGGACCGCGCGAAACGCCTACGCGACCTCGGCGACCGTATGCTCGACCGACACCTGCAATCGCTGGTCGGCAAGACGCTGCCTGTGCTGACCGAGCGCGGCAACAAGGGGCACACGGAATATTTCAGCGCCGTCGCGTTTGCAACCGATGTCGCGCCGGGTCAATTGATCCCCGTCAAGATTCTCGCCGCCGAGAATGGCGTGCTGAAAGGAATGCCATGCTGAAGATATTCAAGAAGCTGAGCGAAGGCCTCAGCCAGTCGTCGCAGAAAATCACCACCGGCATCGCCGATATCTTCACCAAGCGCAAGTTGGATGACGACACGCTCGCCGAGCTGGAAGAGCTGCTCATCACCGCCGACCTCGGGCCTGCGCTTGCCGCGAAGCTGGCGATGGAGATTGGCAAAACGCGCTTTGGCAAGGAAGTCACCGACACTGAAATCCGCGAGGCGCTGGCCGCCGAGATCGAGAAGATATTGCACCCGGTCGAAAAGCCGCTGACCGTCGAAGGCGCCAAGCCTTTCGTCATCATGATGGCCGGCGTCAACGGCACGGGCAAGACGACCACCATCGGCAAGCTCGCGCAGCAGTTGAAGGACGACGGCAAGACCGTGATGCTCGCCGCCGGCGACACCTTCCGCGCCGCCGCCGTCGCGCAGTTGCGGGAGTGGGCACTGCGCACCGACTGCCCGGTGATCGCAAAGGAAGAGGGCGCTGACGCCGCCGCGCTGGCCTTCGAGGCTGTCGACCGCGCGATTGCCGAGGGCGTGGATGTATTGCTGATCGACACCGCCGGCCGCCTGCAGAACAAGGCGCACCTGATGGCGGAGTTGGAAAAAGTCACGCGCGTGATCAAGAAGAAACTGCCCGACGCGCCGCACGCGACGCTGCTGGTACTCGACGCCACCACGGGGCAGAACGCGCATGCGCAGGTCGATTTGTTCAAGCAATCCGTTCCCATAACGGGATTGATCGTCACAAAACTGGACGGAACGGCGAAAGGCGGCGTGCTCGTGTCACTTGCCGCGAGATTTGCGCTGCCGGTTCATGCTATAGGTATTGGAGAAAAGGTCGAAGACCTGCGCCGCTTCTCGGCGCACGACTTCGCCCGCAGTTTGATGGGATTACATTCATGATGAAAAAATCGCCGGCGCCGATCAAAGACGGCCTCATGACCACCAAGAGCTTCAGCGATCCCGAAAAGGCGCTGAGCTGGGTACGCGAGATCTATACGAGCAACGTGGAATACCTGCGCCATGCCTTCCAGGAATTTTCCCACGGGAACATGCCCTCGGGCCGCGTGCATGCGCACTATCCCTATATGGAGATCACCACGCGCAAGGCGCCGGTCGTCGACAACCGCCTGTCGTACGGCTTCCTCTCTCGCCCGGGTACCTACCGCACGACGCTGACGCGTCCCGATCTCTACGACGTTTACTACCTCGAGCAGTTCGCGTTGCTGCTCAACAATCACCCGGAATCCGAACTCACCGTCGGCGTCAGCGACACGCCGATCCCGCTGCACTTCGCGCTCGGCGAGAATTTCTATCTCGAGGGCGACCTCTCCGCCGCACAGTTGGCTGCGCTGCCGGACGTCTTCGACCAGCCCGACCTCACCGTCATGGACGATACCGTTCCTAACGGCACCTACGTGCCGCAATCGGGCGAGGCGTGGCCGCTCGCCCTCTTCAACGCGCCGCGCATGGATTTGAGCCTGCAACGCCTCAAGCACTACACCGGCACCACCGCCAACCAGTTCCAGAAGTTCGTCATCTTCACGAACTACCAATTCTACGTCGACGAATTCCTGCGCCTCGGGCAGGAGCTGATGACAGCCGCCGAAGACGCCGAGACCGCAAAGCACCGCAGCCAGTACACTGCCTTCGTCGAGCCGGGCAACATCATCACCCACAACGCCAACATCCCCGGCGACAAGCGCGGCCTGACCGAAGGCAACAAGCTGCCGCGCATCCCGCAGATGCCCGCGTATCATTTGCAGCGTCACGACGGCACCGGCATCACGCTGATCAACATCGGCGTCGGCCCGTCGAACGCCAAGACCATCACCGACCACGTGGCCGTGCTGCGTCCGCACGCGTGGCTGATGCTCGGCCACTGCGCGGGTCTGCGCAACTCGCAGAAGCTCGGCGATTATGTCCTCGCGCACGGCTATGTCCGCGACGACGCCGTCCTCGACAGCGCCGTGCCGCAGTGGGTGCCGATCCCGGCGCTCTCCGAAATCCAGATCGCGCTCGAGCGCGCGGTGGCGCAGGTCACCGGCCTCAGCGACTATGAACAGAAGAAGATTGTGCGCACCGGCACCGTCGCCACGGTCAGCGACCGCAACTGGGAACTGTGGGAGCAGCGCATCCCCGTGCAGCGCCTCAGCCAGTGCCGCGCCATCGCGCTCGACATGGAATCCGCGACCATCGCCACCAACGGCTTCCGCTTCCGCGTGCCGTATGGGACGCTGCTCTGCGTCTCCGACAAACCGCTGCACGGCCAGCTCAAGCTGCCCGGCATGGCCGACAAGTTCTACCGCGAACGCGTCGACCAGCACCTGAAGATCGGCCTGCTCGCCATGGAAAAACTCCGCGGCCTCGGCCACGGCCGCGTGCACAGCCGCAAGCTCCGCACGTTTAGCGAAGTCGCCTTCCAGTAAAAACGAAAACGCCTCCCGAGAGGGAGGCTGTCGATGTTTGCAAACGGGCATACGCGTCCGCGCAAGAGCGATCGCGCGCGGGCGAGAGAGAGGTCGCTACACGAGGATATTGACCTTCCGGCCGCGGTCGGAAGCCGCATGGCGGTCGTCGTTGTCCTCGGCGCTGCGCTGCGTGTCGGCGGCAGGCGCTTGCCGTGGCTGCGTCTGGCCGGTTCTCGGCTCTTGCTCGGACGTGCCAACCGCGCCGCCCTGGTAGGCAACGGCGGGTTGATAGACGTTGACGTTGGTCGTGTTCATGATTTCGCTCCCACGAGAATCATTCAGATTTAGTGCGATGGACTCCACTCCACCCCTCTATTTTACGGGAAGACGGGTTAAGGAAGGCTGAACGCCTATTCCAAGTCCTTGAAAGCAGGCAGGGAAAGGTAGCGCTCGGCCATGTCGGGGACGATGGCCACGATCACTTTACCGGCCATTTCCGGGCGTTTGCCGATCTGGATCGCGGCATGGATGGCGGCGCCGGATGAGATGCCGACGGGGATACCCTCGGCCTTCGGCACATGGCGGCACATGAAGATGGCTTCGTCGCTGGTGACCTTGAACACTTCGTCGATCAGCGAGACGTCGAGCACCTCGGGAATAAATCCGGGGCCGATGCCCTGAATTTTGTGCGCGCCGGGCGCGCCGCCGGAGATGACCGGGCTTTCGACCGGCTCGACCGCGACGGCGCGGAAGCCCGGCTTGCGTTGCTTCAAGACTTGCGTGACGCCGGTGATCGTGCCGCCGGTGCCCGAGCCTGCGACCAGCACGTCGACGCGGCCGTCGGTGTCGCGCCAGATTTCCTCGGCGGTCGTCGCGCGGTGGATGGCGGGGTTGGCCGGGTTCTTGAACTGCTGCGGCATCCAGCTGCTGGCGTGTTCCTTCAACAATTCTTCCGCGCGCTTCACCGCGCCGGTCATGCCTTCCGCCGCGGGCGTCAGCACGATCTCGGCGCCGAAGAGGCGCAGCATCTTGCGGCGCTCGTACGACATGCTCTCGGGCATGGTGAGGATGAGGCGATAGCCCTTGGCCGCGCAGATGAAGGCCAGCCCGATGCCGGTGTTGCCCGACGTCGGCTCGATGATGGCGGTGCCGGGCTTGAGATGCCCGTTTTTCTCGCCGTCCTCGATCAGCGCGAAGGCAAGGCGGTCCTTGACGCTGGAGAGCGGATTGAAGAACTCGAGCTTGAGCAGGATGTCGGCGACGACGCCGTACTCCTTCGACAGCTTCGGGATGCGCACGAGCGGCGTGTTGCCGATGGTATCCCAGATGCGGTCGTGGACGTTCATCCCGACGCTTTCTTCGACTGCGTGCCGGTCGAGCCGAAGCCGCCCGCGCCGCGCGCCGTCTCGTCCAGCGTTTCCGCCGCCTGCCATGTCACGCGGCTATAAGCGGCGACCACCATCTGCGCGATGCGCATGCCGCGCTCGATCGTGAAGTCCTCGCTGCCGAGGTTGGCCAAGATCACCTTGATCTCGCCGCGGTAATCCGCATCGATCGTGCCGGGCGAGTTGAGCACCGTCACGCCGTGCTTCGCAGCCAGGCCGGAGCGGGGGCGCACCTGCGCCTCGTATCCTTCGGGCAGGGCGATCGCAAGGCCGGTGGGCACCAGCGCGCGCATGCCGGGCTTCAGCGTGAGGGGCGCTTCGATGGCGGCTTCGAGGTCCATGCCGGCCGCGTGCTCCGTCCCGTAATGCGGCAGGGCCAGTCCCTTGGCGTGCGGCAGCTGCATAATCGCGACATCCAGCGTTTTGCTCATGGGGAGCCTTCCTTCGAAAAAAGTGAACAATGGCTTGATCATAGCGCATCCGGAGCGGCTGCGACAGTCTCAAAAGCCCTGTGAATACATACATATGTTGACAATCTACGCTTGTATCCTGTAAAATCAATATATATCCTGATTGCCCTGATATGATTTAGAAAGCTTGAGATGTCCCGCAATAAGTCCGAAGAGGACGGCCCGAACCCGGTCGATATTTACGTGGGGGCGAAAGTTAAGGCGCGACGCCTGATCCTTGGCCTCAGCCAGGAAGAACTCGCCAAATCGATCGGCCTGACCTTCCAGCAAGTACAAAAGTATGAGCGTGGCACCAACCGCATCAGCGTCAGCCGCCTGATCGACATTTGCCGCACCTTGAAGACGCCTGTCGATTATTTCTTCGACGGCAGCTTCGCGCTGCCCAAAGTGCCAGGCGCCACCGCCAAGCCGATGCTCAACAAGGGCTTCGGCGACGTGCGCCAGGAGCCGCTGGAAGCCGACCCCTTGATGAAGAAGGACGTCCTCGAGCTCGTCCGCGCCTATTCGCGCATCAAGAGCCCGCAGCTGAAAAAGCAGATCCTTGAAATGGCCAAGGCCATGTCGAACGACGCGAAAGCCGTTTAAAACAGCCTTTTTACCATTGATCGGCCGCGCGCGGTCGGGTAGCATCCAGGCATCATTGCAACGATGCCTGAAAGGTGCCTCATGGCTGACAACAAGTACATCTTCACCAGCGAGTCCGTCGGCGAAGGCCACCCGGACAAGGTCTGCGACCGCATCTCCGACGCGATCGTCGACGCGTATCTCAACGCCGACCCTTACGCGCGCTGCGCGGTCGAGTGCCTCGCCACCACCAATTACCTCTGCATCGCCGGCGAAACGCGCGGCCCGAAATCCATCACCACTGACATCGTCGAAGCCGCCGCGCGCCACGCGGTGCGCGACATCGGCTACAAGCAAGACGGCTTCCACTGGGAAAAGATGAAGGTCGACATCCGCCTGCACGCGCAGTCGGCGGACATCGCCGTCGGCGTCGACGCCGCCGGCAACAAGGACGAGGGCGCGGGCGACCAAGGCATCATGTTCGGCTACGCCTGCCGCGAAACCGAGACGCTCATGCCCGCCGCCATCCACTATTCGCACGCGATCCTGAAGTCGCTGGCGGAAGCGCGCCACTCCGGCGCCCTGTTCCGCCTCGGCCCCGACGCCAAGAGCCAGGTGAGCCTCGAGTACGTCAACGGCAAGCCGGTGCGCGCGACTTCCATCGTCGTGTCAACCCAGCATGACGAAGACGCCACGCAGGAAGAGGTGCGCGAGATGGTGCGTCCGCACGTCCTCAACATTCTGCCCGAAGGCTGGATGTGCGACGAAGCCGAATTCTACGTCAACCCGACCGGCCGCTTCGTCACCGGCGGCCCCGACGGCGACACCGGCCTGACCGGTCGCAAGATCATCGTAGACACTTACGGCGGCGCGGCTCCGCACGGCGGCGGCGCGTTCTCGGGCAAGGACCCGACGAAGGTCGACCGCTCGGCAGCTTACGCGGCACGCCACGCGGCCAAGAACATCGTGGCTGCAGGCTTGGCTGATCGCTGCACGATCCAGCTCTCCTATGCCATCGGCGTCTCGCACCCGATCTCCACCTACGTCAACACGCACGGCACCGGAAAGTACACCGACGAAGCGCTCGCCAAGGCATTGCTGGCGGTGGCCGACTTCCGCCCGCGCGCGATCCGCGAACGCCTCAACCTCAACAAGCCGATCTACGCGCGCACCGCGGCCTACGGCCACTTCGGCCGCAACGCGGAAGCCGACGGCGGCTTCACGTGGGAAAAACTCGACCTCGTCGAGGCGCTGAAGGCGGAGATTTCCTCCAAGAAATACCAATCGGCCGAGCGCGCGGACAATGTCACCAAAGCCGACTTCGGACGCTGAAAAGCGCATCCTGATCCGCTCCTACGGTCGCCGCAAGTCGAAAGGCCTGCGCCCGAGGCGGAGCAATGCGCTTGAAAGCGTGATGGCGCAGGCAGCGATCACGCTGCCGCCGGGCGACGGCGCCGTCGATCTCGCTTCGCTCTTCGCCGCAAAACCGAAAGCCATCTGGTTCGAAGTCGGCTTCGGCAACGGCGAGCACATGGCCGGGCAGGCGCTCGAGCATCCCGACACCGGCCTGATCGGCTGCGAGCCCTTCATCAACGGCGTCGCCGCCTGCTGCGTCCATATCGAGCAGAAGAACCTGTCCAACATCCGCATCTGGCCCGACGACGCGCGCATGCTGATGGCGCGCCTGCCGGACGGCTGCCTCGAGCGCTTCTACCTGCTGCACCCCGACCCCTGGCCGAAGTCGCGCCACCACAAGCGCCGCTTCATCCAGCAGGAAACGCTCGACGAGATCGCGCGCCTGCTGAAACCCGGCGCCGAGCTGCGCATGGCCACCGACCACGCCGATCTCGCCGAATGGCTGCAGGAAAAAGCCGGCGCGCACGCGAGCTTTGTCCAGCAGCCCATCAATCCCGCCGAATGGCCGGAGACGCGCTACGGCAACAAGGGCCTGCAGGAAGGCCGTGCGCGGAAGTATTTTGTGTTCAGGAGAAAGTGACGGAGCAGGGGCTTAGCGCTTCATGCCCGTGAACGTCTTGGAAACGACCTTGCCGTCATCACCATGCAGGACGGCCTTGACCGTGTAGAGGCTGTCGTTGCGGTTGAAGGTGTAGCTCTTGAAGATATCCTTGTCCTTGCCGCGGTCGGAAACGATCTCCAGCGTATCGGCGACGGATTCCGTTTTATAACCCTGCGCGTTGAAAGTCTCGGTGATCTTCTTGTCCATCGCCGCGACGCGCTTGTTCTGGTCGCGCAGGGAAACGCCGAACAGCGTGCCCATGCTGACGATGACGGCAAGGATGAGGGCGAAGGGCATTTTAGCCATGGATTCTTGATCGGCCACTGGGACGCTCCGGATTATTGCGACTGCCAGATTATTACCATAAAATAGAATAAAAATACAACAAGATATTTATCAATAAATATCAATGTATTACCGGCACTAACACTCAGGTGCGAGCAACAACACAGGTGTCATCCCGAGCGAAGTCGAGGGATATTCAGTGCTTGCTGCGTGTGCACAGATCCCTCGACTTCGCTCGGGATGACAATAAAAAAGCCCGCAATCTTGCGGGCTTTTTTATTTCGCAGGCGTTCCAATCAAGGCTTCGTCTTCATGCCCACGAACTTTTGGGACACAACTGTGCCTTGCGCATAGCCCGTCTTTCCCACATCGCGCATGACGCCGTCAACCTCGAAGAGGCTGTCGTTGCGGCTGAATGTGTAGGTCTTGATCATCTCCATGTGATCGTCGCGGCCGGAATGGAGATAATCGCGGGAGCCGATAGCTTCGGTCTTATACCCGCGTTCATTGAAAATAGCGGTGATTTGCGTATCCAGCTTGCGGGATTCTTTGCTTGCATCATTGAACATGGCAACGGCAAGTGTACCCAAACCACCAATAAAAATAACGCTAAGCACGGCGGCAAATCCATTTCCATCAGACATACTTCTTCTCCTGTTGTTGAGTATGACCCAGCTTTAACCAGAGGTCAGGACAAGATCAACAGGATAAAATTATGGCATGCATAAACATAAAGGAAATGCGGGATGCGGCTACTTCCCAGCGATCGTCACGCCTTCGATCCGTGTCGTCGGTGCGGACATCGAGTGGCGCGGGTTGGGGAGCTGCGGCGCGTCGTTGGCGACGGCGACGTTCATGAACATGTCGCGCAGGTTGCCCGAGACGACGAAGCCCGAGATGGCGACGTCGGTGACCTTGCCGTCCTTGATGAGCATGCCGTAGGCCTGGCGCGAGTGGATGCCGTTGTTGATATCCACCGTGCCGCCGCTGAAGCCCTTGATGTAGACACCATCGGCGATGTCGGCCATCAGGGCGTCCGGTGTCTGCGCGCCGTTCAGCACGCTGACGTTGGTCTCGCCATTCTCGCGACCGATGGGTTCGAGGCCGAGCTGGCGCGCCTCAAGCAGCGTGAGGTCGTAGCCCTTGAGCACGCCGTCTTCGACGAAAGTGATCTTCTTCATCTCAAGCCCTGCCGTATCCATGGCGCCCGACGACATGCCGCGCGGGATGGCGGGGTCGTCGACGATGGTGATGCCGCGGCTGAGCACCTGCTGGCCGACTTTGTCCTTGAACATCGTGGTGCCGCGATAGACCGCGGTGCCGCTGACGGCCGACAGCACGCTGGAGAAGAAATCCGCCGCCGCCTCGGGGCTGAGGACGACGGGCACATGGCCGGTGGCGGGCAGGGTGGAGGACAGCTTGCAAAGCGCTTCCTGCGCCGCGCTTTTGCCGAGGGCGACCGGGTCGACCATGTCGGCGAAATGGCGCGCGAAGCTGGCGTCGCCGTCGATCTCCATGCCGTTCTGGTCTTCGGCGACCACGCTGGCGCCGGCGGAGTAAGTCGTCATGCTTTCGGCGCGGTCGAGGCCGTTGGTGGCGAGCACCAGCGAATGGCTCTTGCCCGCGGTCAGGCTGACGCTGCGCGCGGCCTTGATGCCGGGCACTTCCATCGCCGCCTTTTCCAGCGCCTTGACGTAGGCGATCAGCTGCGCCGCCGTCGGCGGGTTCTGGTCGTAGAGGTCGAAGTCGGCGGACGGGCCCTTGAAAACCTTGTCGGTTTCCAGCAAACGCTTGCCCTTGTTGGGCGGCACGAGGTGGATGACCTGCATGTTGCGCAGCATCGACTCTTTTAGCGTGTCCGCATCCAGCGTGTTGCAGGTGAAGGCCATCACGCGGTCGCCGGCGTAGAGCACAACCGAGACGTTCCAGCTGGCGCCGGAGACGGACTTGACTACTTCGCCTTTCTCGACGGCGTTTTCCTGCCGGTCGGACGACGAGACGCTCACCTTGGCGTCGGTGATGCCGTAGGCCGCGCCCGCGCTTTTTGCGTAGGCGATCAGGGTTTCGGCGAGCGGGCGGGCGGCCTTGAGGAAATCGGCCTGTGCCTTGTTCGACATGTTACGCTCCCTTTTTCTTCGCGCCGCCGACTGTCATGTGCGAGACGCAGACGGTGGGCTGGCCGCAGCTGACCACGATGCTCTGACCGTTCTTGCCGCACGAACCGGCGGCTTTCTCGATCTTGAGGTCGTTGCCGACCATGGTGATCGACTTGATGACGGTGAGGCCGTCGCCGACCAGCGTCGCGCCCTTGACCGGCTCGCAGATCTTGCCATCGCGGATGCGGTAGGCGAGGCGCGCGTTCATGTTGAACTTACCCGAGACGATGTCGACCTGCCCGCCGCCCATGTCGGAAATGTAAAGGCCGTCCTTCACCGACTTGATGATGTCTTCCGGGTCGTGCGTGCCGTTGGCGAAATAGGTGTTGGTCATGCGCGGCATCGGCGTGTGCGCGTAAGTTTCGCGGCGGCCGTTGCCGGTGGGTTCCACGCCCATCAGCAGCGCGTTCTGGCGGTCCTGCATATAGCCCTTGAGCACGCCGTTCTCGATCAGCACGTTCTGGCGCGGCGCGATGCCTTCGTCGTCGAAGTGGATGCTGCCGCGCTCGCCGGGCATGTCGCCGCCGTCGATGACGGTGACTTCGGGCGCCGCGACCTGCTGGCCGATCTTGCCGCTGTAGACCGAGATGCCGCGGCGGTTGAAGTCGCCCTCAAGGCCGTGGCCGACCGCTTCGTGCAGGATGACCGCCGACCAGCCGGGGCTGAGCACGACGTCCATCACGCCCGCGGGCGCTTCCTCGGCGATCAGCAGTTCCTGCGCCATGCGCAGCGCGTCGGCTGCGCCTTTCTTGTAGGCCTCCACATCGAAAACCTCGGTGCAATCGACGCGGCCGCCGATCAGCGCGTAGCCCGTTTCCGTCTTGCCCGCGGCATCTGCCGCGACGACCTGAATGCTGAGCGTCACGATGGGGCGCTGATCGACCATGCTCTGGCCGTCGGGCGTCACGATATGCACGGCTTTCGACGTTGCGCTATACGACACTGTCACGTTGGTGATGCTGTTGCTGAGGCCTTTCACGTAGGCCTCGATCTCGTCGATCTTGGCGATCTTTTCCTGTAGTGACAGTGCGGCCATCGGGTTCTGTGCGGGGTAGAGCTGTTGCGGCGCGCGGCCCGAAGGCGCGGGCGTGGCCGGCGTCACGCCGGGCTTGAGTACCTGGCGCGCCTGCGCGATGGCGGCCTGCAGCGCGGTTTCATTGAAGACGTCGCTGAACGAATAGCCGACGCGGTCTTCCTGACCGACGCGGAAGCCGAAGCCGCCGCGGCTGTTGCCGACGGCGATGTTGGTGTACTCGCCTTTGTCCTTGGTGATCGTCTCGGTTTCGGTGATCTCCTGATAGAACTCACCGTACTCGGCGTCCTTGAGGCCCTCAAGGATGATGGCGCGGGCGCGCTCCGGCGTAAGGTCGGAATTCTTGAAAAAGGGATCGGTTGCGGCCATGGGTCATGTCGCCTTTCTGCGAAAATCGTGAAGGGCTGGATGATAGGTAATTTTTACAGAAATATCAAGCGGGTTAAACCCGCTTGGCGATCCCGATCGCCAGCTTGGCGCCCGACTTGATCAGGCGGCTGAGCAGGGGATAGGCCACAGCCTCTTCGGCGTCGTTGTCGATGCCGATGTCGTGGTGCTCTTCTTCCTCGGCCTTGAACTTCGCGATGGCGTCGCGGAGCTTCTTTTCGCGCGCGTTGCCTTTCAGGGCGCCGAGCTGTTCGCCATAGTGCTCGGAAATGACGCTTTCGACCGCGACGGTGCAGGCCATCGCCGCCTCAGGGCTGATCCGCGCGGTCGCAGCGCCGAGCGCGTAGCCGAGCACGTGCCACAGCGGTTGCAGCGCAGTCGGGCGCATGCGGCGTGCGACGATCTCGTTCTCGAAATAGGCGAGGTGGACTTCTTCCTGCTCGGCCATATGCTCCAGCAGCTTCTTCATCTTGGGGTCGCGGTCGAGCACGGCCAGCTGCCCTTGATAGATGCGCCGCGCACCGTATTCGCCGGCATGGTTGACGCGGATCATGCTGTCGATGCTGTCCGCGCCGCCCGTATCGCCGGGCAGCGTGCGCTTGAGCTTGCGGGGGACGGCTTTTTTCGTCATGCCGCTTTCCTCGCGAAAAACACCGTCGCCGCGCCAAGCGCGAGCGACAGCAAATAATTATACCCGGCCATCGAGATGCCGAACAATGTCCAGGCCGCCTTGTCACAGCGTACGATCGGCTGCTGTGTCAGGATACGCTTGAGGTCGTCGAGCGAAGCATTCTCCGGCAAGATCTGCCCGCTGCACGACGGCAGCCCCGGCCACCATTTATACTCGACGCCCGCATGGAAGAGGGCGATCGCCGCGCCCGCGAAAAACACGACCGCCGCCGCATATAAAACTTCCCGCTGCCGCGTATAAACCGCCGCGAGGCCGAGCGCGATGTTGATGAAGTAAGGAATACGCTGGTAATAGCACAACTGGCACGGTTGCAACCCAAACCCGAACTGCGCGATATGCACGACAGCCAGAACGCCGACGCTCGCCGCCGTGATGGCGATGCCGAGATGCTTGGATGATGAAAGAGAAAATGTCGTCATGCGTTCACGCTAACATAGCCCCATTGTCTTCGTCAACGCAGCGTGAGGCAATAAGAACTGTGAGGTGACACATGGAATATATCGGTCTTTTCTTCGCGGGCGCTTTCCTCTGCAATGGCATCCCGCACTTGGTCGCGGGGCTTCAAGGCATGCCCTTCCAATCCCCCTTCGCCAAGCCGCCGGGCGTCGGCCTTTCATCGCCGACCGTCAACGTCCTGTGGGGCGCGCTCAACCTGCTGCTCGGCCTCGGCCTGCTGTCGCGCCATCCGGTGGCGTTCGGGTTGAATGTGGATTTCATTGTGACGATCGCAGGCGGCCTCGTGATCGGGCTGCATCTGGCCAGTCATTTCGGGAAGGTTCGGAATAAATAAAAAAGGCTGGCTTGCCAAACCCTGAAAGGATTTGGGCGTGGCGGCTTCTTAGGAACGCGAAGCCGAGCCGTATATAACGGCATCGAACTACACGAACTGACAACCCTTGCGTACTATCCGTCTAAAAGTGGCGGGGCGACGCTTCCACTACAGGCGCCGCTACAGGTGGTATTCTCACTGCCGGCGCCTTCAGCGTCAACGGCGTCGTTACTACAGGTGCTATTCCCGCTGCCGTCGCCCCGATATTCGCCTTTACCTTGCTCGCGAACAACTTTTGTCTCTCCGCCATGGGCAGGGAAAACTTGGGCTTGACCACGCCTGTCACCGTATTCGATGATCCAAGAAGCGAGCCAATGGGCAGCGCCGCGGCCATGCAGCTTTCGCTCCAGTCATCGTCGACGCAATACTGCCCCATACCGCCGCAGTTTAACATGCTGAGACCATCATTGGCGGGGAAGCAGACAGTTTCGGCGCGCGCAGCGCTGCTCAGCCCGGTCAGCGCCGCGATACCTAAGACAAAAAGAAAAGATTTTTTCATAGGACTTACTTTCTTTTAGTTGTTTTAGATAAATTTTTCTCTATTCTTATTTATCTCATAAAAGGATTAATAAATAATGATGCTAAATTCAAAGCCTTGGTAAATATGCGTTTTCGCTCCCATATACAAAAAATCCGGATTGAAGGGCAGGTCGGGAAAAGTTAAAGGCGATGTGAAAGCAATATGAACTGACTGGCAAAAAGCGTTTCATTTTTTACAGTCCAGCCAGCTTCCGAACACTTGCCAGCATCATAATCCATGCGGAAGAAGATGAAATTCGTGACGCATACAACCGCGCTGAATATCGCGAAGAACGCAGAACTATAAAATGGTGCCCCTGGTCGGACTCGAACCAACACACCTTTCGGTACCTGATTTTGAGTCAGGCGCGTCTACCAATTTCACCACAGGGGCCTTTATGGCGGCATAATACTGACTTACACAGGGGATGACAAGGGGGCTGAAAGTGCCGTAAAATCACGCCCAAGGAGCAATGATATGTCCATCCAGCCGAATGCCACGCATGACCTGCCGCTGTGCCATCTGACCGAGCGCGCGCTGGTGAAGGTTGCCGGCGATGACGCCGCGGCGTTTCTCCAGAACCTCGTCACCAACGACATCACGAAACTTGCGGCCAGCCGTGCGCTCTATGCCTGCCTGCTGACGCCGCAGGGGCGTTTCCTGCATGACTTCTTCATCTCCGGTGCGCCGGGCGGCGGGATGTTCCTGGAATGCGAAGCGGCGCGGCGCGATGACCTCATCCGGCGCCTCACGATGTTCAGGTTGCGCAGCAAGGTGGCGATCGAGAAGATCGAGATGAACGTCTACGTCACCGGCGACGCGCGCCATGGCGCGTTTGAAGACCCGCGCCTGCCGGCGCTCGGCCATCGTTTCTATACGCAGGAAGAACTGACCGCGCAGCCGGCCGCCGTCTACCGCGACCGCCGCATCGCGCTTGGCATTCCTGAAGGGACGCCGGACATGGAAGTGGAGGGCGATACCGCCGCCAACCTCAACCTCGACCGCCTCAATGCGGTTTCGTGGGACAAGGGTTGCTATCTCGGTCAGGAAATCACCGCGATGACGCAGAACCGCGGCACTGTGAAGAAGCGTATGGCCATCGTCTCCGGCCACGGGCTCACGCCCGGCGAGCTGCTGCACGACGGCCATGCTGTCGGCGATATCCGCAGCGTCAACAGCGACGGCAGCAAGGGATTGGCTGTCATAAAATTGGCATCGCTCGGCGCGGTGCTGACGACAGCGGCGGGCGCATCGGCCACCGCGCACCTGCCGGGCTGGCTGAACTTGGAAAATGAATAAGTCTGGCGGCTGCATGCTTTTGCCGATATAATCATAACTGGTTCTGGGGAGAGCCAGGGGTTTATGGTCGACAAAAAAGACAAAGAGAAAGACAAGTCGAAGCGCGCGAACGCGGACAAGGACGCGATCGACATGCTGCCTTTGGCGTCGATCCCGCTGGCCAGCAACACCCTCAAGGGCGCCAAGCTCATCAAGAATGCGCGGATGGAGACGACGGTCGAGCTCTACAACGACCCGCTCACCGGCAGCCTGCAGATCAGTCCGCAGGCAATCAAGGATTACATGGCGGTGTCGCCGCTCGACCACGAGATCATCAAGAGCCTCGCCGCGCTGCACAGCTTCGACGTCTATTCGCTGCGCACCAACCTCAAGAAGCTGGGCGTCGAGCCGACCGACGTGGAATCGCTCGAGCTGTCCAGCGACATGAAGGAAAAGCTGGCCGAATACAGCCACCACTTCATCCATCCTCTGATCGAGAAGCTGTTCGGCCGCGGCCACGCGCCCGATACCGAGCCGGGCAAGAACGCGCTGCAGGAAATCCTGCGCGATCCCGACGTCGCCAAGGTGCGCGAGAACCTCAAGATCATGTCGGAAAAGACCGGCATCGCCATCGACGACATCCCGAACTTCATCAAGGAATACAGCGACGTCCTTTTCGCCGTCGCCTATTACCGCTACAGCTTCGAGAGCGCGGCGGCCGACATCGACCGCTTCCTGCTCTGGGTCTACGAGGCGAAGTCGCACCGCGACGTTATTTCCTCGCCCAAGACGCTGGCGCATTGCAAGCAGGTGGAAACGGCAATCCGCTTCCTCTCCATGTCGATCCGCGAGCGCCTCGAGCAGCTCAACGCCAGCTTCGTGCAGTTCTGGCAGAACATCAACAGCACCTCGTTTGCGCAGCTGCAGCGGCAGATCGAGGAGAACTATGCGAGTATGGGCTCCGTCCTCTGCGGCATGGTCGTCAAGATGACGCGCTGGCGCAAGGAATTCCCCGACAACACCAAGGGCAGCCCGATCACGCGCGCGACCTTCGTCATTTCCGAGATGGAACCGGGCATCCTCCACCTCAAGGACCTCGAGAACGAGGCCCGCAAGCGGCTCGGGTTGCCGGTCGTCAATATCTGATTATTTCTTGAGCGCTGCCTGCGCCGCCGCAAGACGTGCGATCGGCACGCGGTAGGGCGAGCAGGAAACGTAATCCAAGCCGACCTTTTCAAAGAAAGCGATGGACGCCGGATCGCCGCCGTGTTCGCCGCAGACACCGAGTTTCAGGCCCGCGCGGGTCTTGCGGCCGCGCTCGGCGGCGATCTTCACCAACTCGCCCACGCCGTCGACGTCGATCGAGGCAAAAGGATCGGCAGGCAAGATGCCGCGCTGCTGGTAGTCGGGCAGGAACGAGCCTGCGTCGTCGCGGCTGATGCCGAAGGTGGTCTGCGTGAGGTCGTTGGTGCCGAAGCTGAAGAACTCCGCCGTCTCGGCGATCGCGCCCGCGGCCAAGGCGGCGCGCGGCAGTTCGATCATCGTGCCGGTGATGTAGTCTTTGGCGCCGGTGGCGGCGGCGACTTTTTCGACCATGGCTTTGAGCAGATCCATCTCGGCCTTGGTGGCGATCAGCGGCACCATGATTTCGAGCTTCACGTCCTTGACCTCGGCAGCGGCTTCGAAGATGGCCTTGACCTGCATCTCGTACACTTCGGGGTAAACAAGGCCGAGGCGGCAGCCGCGCAGGCCGAGCATCGGGTTGGCTTCGTGCAGGCGCGCGATGCGTTGCGCGACCTTTTCATACGGGAGCGACAGCGCCGTTGCCAGTTCGCGCGCTTCGGCTTCGCCTTGCGGCAGGAACTCATGCAGCGGCGGGTCGAGCAGGCGGATGGTGACGGGCAGGCCCTGCATGATCTTGAAGAGATCGACGAAGTCCTGACGCTGGAACGGCTCGATCTTTTCGAGCGCGGCGCGGCGTTCATCCGACGTTTCCGCCAAAATCATCTGCCGCACATGCAGGATGCGGGTCGGGTCGAAGAACATGTGCTCGGTGCGGCAGAGGCCGATGCCTTCCGCGCCGAAGCGGCGGGCGGTTTCGGCGTCGAGTGGCGTTTCCGCGTTCGCGCGCACGCGCATGCGGCGCACGGCGTCGGCCCAGCCCATCGGGGTCTGGAAATGATCGGTGAGGGCGGGCTGGAGCATCTTGACTTCGCCAATGA
>CAYZCE010000003.1:0-101732 GCA_964476835.1 uncultured Rhodospirillaceae bacterium | reverse complement strand
GGCTACACGATGGTGACCAAGCCCGCCAAGGAATTCACCGATTCGACCGGCCGCCGCAAGGTCAAGGGCAACATGGACATCGAGCTGGCCATCGACATGATGGACATTTCTACTCATGTTGACCATATCGTGCTGTTCTCGGGCGACGGCGATTTCCGCCGCCTTGTCGAGAGCATCCAGCGCCGCGGCGTGCGCGTGACGGTGGTCTCCACCATCCGCACCCAGCCGCCGATGGTGGCCGACGAGCTGCGCCGCCAGGCCGACAACTTCGTCGACCTCATGGACCTCTCGGAATACATCGAGCGTCTCGACACCGCGAACGCGGCAGCCGCAGCGGATACCACCGCCAACGGCCTGCCCGCACGGATGATGTCGAAGTCGTAAAACTAATTTCTTTGGATCTGCTGCAAAGGCAGGTAAGGGAAGACCCAGCTGCCCAGGCCCCAGGGGTTGCGCGTCTGTATATAAACGCGCCCCGGTCCCGTGAAGCGGCAGACGAGGCCAGAGCCTGACGTCATTGCCGAGAACCAGCTCGACGCCGCCTTGGTGATTTCGTAGCTCATGCGGCTGTCCCAGGCGACGAGATGGCCGTTATCCACCATCACCTGCTCGCCCGCCGCGAGGTCGATCGGCATGATCGCGCCGTAGCTGCTGAGGAATGCGTGACCCGCGCCCGTCAGCTTCACCACGAAAAGCCCTTCGCCACCGAAGAGGCCGCGCGTCAGGCTCTGCACCTTGGTCGAGACCTCGACGCCCGGCGTGCCCGCGAGAAAGCCGTTCTTCTGCACGGTCATTTCCTGACCGGCCTTGATCTCGATATCAGTGATGCCGCCCGGCACCGGCGAGGCGAAGAGCACCCAGCCTGCTTTTTCTTCGGCCACCACATGCTGCATGAAGAAGGACTCGCCCGAGAACAGGCGCCCAAGCGCGCGACCGAGGCCGCCGTCAACCTTGCCCTCCAGCTTCAAGCCTTCGCTGATCGCAACCATCGCGCCGGCTTGCGACTTGATGCCCTCGCCGCGCGCCAGCTCCATGCGCAGGAGCGGGAACGCGGATCCGCCTGTGACTTCCCATTTCATGCTACTTCACCGGTTCCAATACGGGTTTCTTGACCTCGGCGTCGTAAGCGAAGGTCAACTGGTCGTCCGCCGCGTCTATCTTCACCGTGCCGCCCTTGGTCAAGCGGCCGAACAGGAGTTCTTCGGCGAGCGGCTTCTTGACGTGTTCTTGGATGATGCGCGACAGCGGGCGCGCGCCCATCGTCGGGTCGTAGCCCTTACGGCCGAGCCAGCGGCGCGCCTCTTCCGTCAGCTCGATCGTGACGGCGCGGTCGCCAAGCTGCGCCTCGAGCTGCATGATGAACTTGTCGACGACGCGGTCGATCATCGCGGGATCAAGCGGGCGGAACGGGATGATGGCGTCGAGGCGGTTGCGGAATTCCGGCGTGAAGGCTCGGTTGATCGCGTCTTCCGCGTCGTGCTCGCGGATGCCGGCGTTGAAGCCCATGCCGGCTTTCGCCATCTCCGACGCGCCCGCGTTAGTCGTCATGATGAGGATGACGTTGCGGAAGTCGATGGTCTTGCCGTTGTTGTCGGTCAGCTTGCCATGATCCATCACCTGCAGGAGGATGTTGTAGATGTCGGGATGCGCTTTCTCAATCTCGTCGAGCAGCAGCACCGCGTGCGGGTTCTGGTCGATCTTGTCGGTCATCAGGCCACCCTGCTCGAAGCCGACATAGCCCGGCGGCGCGCCGATCAGGCGGGACACCGAATGACGCTCCATATATTCAGACATGTCGAAACGCAGAAGCTCAAGGCCAAGCGTCTTGGCCAGCTGCCGCGCCATCTCCGTCTTGCCAACGCCGGTGGGGCCGGAGAACATGTAGCAGCCGATAGGCTTATCGGGGTCGCGTAATCCCGCACGCGCCAGCTTGATGGCGGACGACAGCGCAACAATCGCCGCGTCCTGCCCAAACACCATCGTGCGCAAGTCGCGCTCGAGGTTGGCGAGCACGGCCTTGTCGTCCTTGGTGACCGTCTTCGGCGGGATGCGCGCGATCTTGGCGACGATGGATTCGACGTCCTTCACGCTGATGGTCTTCTTGCGCTTGTCGGGCGGCAGCAGCATCTGCGCGGCGCCGGCCTCGTCGATCACCTCGATCGCCTTGTCGGGCAGCTTGCGGTCGCCGATGTAGCGCGACGACAGCTCCACCGCGGCGCGCAGCGCTTCGTCGGAGTAATGGATTTTGTGGTGTTCCTCATAGTAAGGCTTGAGGCCCTTGAGGATCTTGACAGCGTCCTCGATCGACGGCTCGTTGACGTCGATCTTCTGGAAGCGGCGCACCAGCGCGCGGTCTTTCTCGAAGTGGTTGCGGTATTCCTTATACGTGGTCGAGCCGATGCAGCGCAGCGCGCCGTTGGCCAGCGACGGCTTGAGCAGGTTGGATGCATCCATCGCCCCACCCGAGGTCGCGCCGGCGCCGATCACCGTGTGGATCTCGTCGATGAACAGCACCGCGCCGTCGATGGATTCCAGTTCCTTGAGCACCGCCTTGAGGCGCTCCTCGAAATCGCCGCGATAGCGCGTGCCTGCCAGCAGCGCGCCCATGTCGAGCGCATAGATGACGTCGTTCTTCAGCACCTCCGGCACATCGCCTTCGACGATGCGGCGCGCGAGGCCTTCGGCAATCGCCGTCTTGCCCACGCCGGGGTCACCGACGTAGAGCGGGTTGTTCTTGGACCGGCGGCATAGCACCTGGATCGTGCGCTCGACCTCCGCCTCGCGACCGATCAGCGGATCGATGCCGCCTTTCGAGGCCTTGACGTTGAGGTTGACGCAATAGCTGTCGAGCGCCTCGCGCCCTTTCTTGATCGGCGCTTCATCGCCGCCGACCATTTCTTCGGCGCCGCTGGCCGCGTGGCTGTCGCTTTGCCCCGGCACCTTGGCGATGCCGTGGGAGATATAGTTGACGGCGTCGAAACGCGTCATCTCCTGCTCCTGCAACATGAAGACGGCGTTGCTCTCGCGTTCCGAGAACAGCGCGACGAGCACGTTGGCGCCCGTCACTTCCTCGCGCCCCGACGACTGCACGTGGATGGCCGCACGCTGCAGCACGCGCTGGAAGCTGGAGGTCGGTTTGGCTTCGTCGGCGGAAGGGTGCACGAGGTTGGCCAGCTCGACGTCAATATACTGGACAAGTTCGGCGCGCAGGCGCGTGACGTCGATGCCGCAGGCGCGCATGACGGCCTGCGCGTCCTGATCCTCGGTCAGCGCGAGCAGCAGGTGCTCCAGCGTCGCGAATTCATGCCGCCGGGCATTGGCGTGGCCGAGCGCGCGGTGGAGGGTCTGTTCGAGATTGCGGGACAACATGCGGCTACTCTTTCTCCATCGTGCATTGCAACGGGTGCTCGTGCTTGCGGGCGTAGTCCATCACCAGGGTGACCTTGGTCTCGGCGACTTCGTAAGTGTAGATGCCGCAGGTGCCGACGCCGCGGCGGTGGACCTGCAGCATGATCTCGGTCGCTTCCTGCTTATTCTTGCTGAAAAACCTTTCCAACACGTGAACGACGAAGTCCATCGGCGTGAAATCGTCGTTGAGCAGCAGGACGCGGTACATCGCGGGTTTGCGCACCTGCGGGCGCGTGCGGGTCAGCACGCCCGTCTGGCGGTCGCCGCCCGGCCCGATATCGCCCGGGGCGGAAGATAAAAATTCTTTTTTATCAGGTATTTGCATCAATTCTGGCCCCGAGGACGGCATCGCCCCCTCTCCCTTAAGAGTAAATCGTTTTGCCGGAGAGGGGAAACGGAAAAATCCGCAAGCCGTGCACCTACTTGAAATATATGGTGTTTTCAGGAAAACCGGGCAAAAACTCGGCTGGACTTTAGCAGAACTGCAGAATACCATATCTTCTGGGGTCGGCCACTGGCCGGCAAGGGGATGATAAAGGGGTTTTTTGCTTGAACTTTAAGCGAATTTTGACGGTCGCGCTGATCGCGGCGATGCTGCTGGTCTCCGCCCTGCAGCCGGCCGAGGCCGCCAAGCGCCGCCACCGCGCCTATACGCCGCCCGCCAACCGTTATGCCCATATCCTGATCGAGGCCTCGACCGGCTATGTCATCAGCGCCAGCAACCCCGACAAGCACCTCTACCCCGCCTCGCTGACCAAGATGATGACGCTCTACCTCGCGTTCGAGGCGATGAAGGACGGCAAGCTCGACAAGAACCAGTACATCCGCGTCTCGCGCCACGCCTCGCGCCAGGAGCCGTCGTCGCTCGGCCTCTCCGAAGGTGATACCATCCGCGTCGAGAACGTCATCCTCGGCATCGCCACCAAGTCGGCCAACGATTGCGCGGTGACGCTCGCCGAAGCCATCGGCGGCGGCAGCGAAAGCCGCTTCGCGCAGATGATGACCGCGAAGGCGCGCAAGCTCGGCATGTACAACACCAACTTCGTCAACGCCAGCGGCCTGCATAACAAGTCGCAGTACAGCTCGGCGCGCGACATGGCGATCCTCGCGCAGGCGCTGATCCGCGACTATCCGCGCCAGTACCACTACTTCAGCACCGAGAGCTTCACCTACGGCGACAATACCTACATCAACCACAACCACCTGATGAGCATGTACCGCGGCATGGACGGCCTCAAGACCGGCTACGTCTACGCCTCAGGCTTCAACCTCGCGGCTTCCGCCGTACGCAACGGCACGCGGCTGATCGGCGTCGTCTTCGGCGGCCGCACGGCCAAGAGCCGCAACGTCGCGATGGCGCACCTGCTCGACCAGGGCTTCGCCAGCACCAACCAGTCGCGCGCGCAGGCGCTGGCCGCCGCGTCGCCCGATAAGCGCCTGATGCCGTCCGCCCCCATCAGCCCGACTCTATTGGCCTCCGCCGCGCCGGCCGTGACCGTTTCCGCGCCTGACGACGGCCGCGACGATGACGACATGGATCAGGGCGATGCGGATGCCGTCGGCGACGTCAAGGCCGCTTCCGTCGCGCCCGGCGCGGGCGGCAACTGGGCGGTGCAGATCGGCACCTTCGCCAGCCGCGACGCCGGACAAAAAGCCATCGACGCGGCGCGCAAGACCCTGCGCGGGCAGGAAGGCGCCAAGAGCAATGCGCTCATCACCCCGCTCATGACCAACCGCGGGTTGATCTTCCACGCCAAGTTGACGGGCCTTGCCCGCGGCGCGGCGACAAAGGCCTGCGGCACGCTCAAGGGCAATTGCCTCGTCATGGCAGCGGACTGATGCGCGCCGGCCTCCTCCTGTTCATCGCTGCCCTCTTCCTTGCCACGCCTGCGCATGCCGAAGATATGCCGTTCCGTGAGGACGCCGGCCTGACCAAGGCCGAATACCTGCTCTCCGCCGGCAAATACGCCGCGGCGCTCGAGACCGTCAGCGACGTGCTGAAGCGCCACCCCGACAATGCCGATGCCTATACCTACCGCGGTTTCGCCTATGCGAGGCTCGGCCAGCCGTCGGAAGCGATGAAGAATTACAGCATCGCGCTGCGCATCAACCCGACGCACCTCGGCGCGAACAAGTATCTCGCCGACCTCTACCTTGAAAAAGGCGACCTCGCCCGCGCGCTCGAGCAGTTGCAGGTGATCCGCATGACCTGCGGCGGCACCGACTGCGCCGAGCAGGACGCGCTCGAAAGCGCCATCGACCAGAGCCGCCACAGCGGCGACAAAAAAGATGCCGGCAAATAAGCTCATCCTCCTGCTCGCCGCCTGCATGCTGCTGCTCGCGGCACCCGCGCGCGCCGCCAGCGACGAGGCGGAACGGCTGTATCAAGCTTACGGCGATGCCGTCTACCAGGTGCAGGTCATCGACATCACCACGGGAAAGAAGAGCAGCATCGGCTCGGGCTTCCAGTTCGCGGAAAAAGGGCTGATCGCCACCAACTATCACGTCGTGTCCGAAGCGGTGCAGCGCCCCGCCAGCAACCGTGTCGAGTTCCTGCACGACAAAGGCGAGCGCGGCAACCTCAAGATCCTCGCCGTCGACGTCGCGCACGACCTCGCCATCCTGCAGATGGACAAGCCGGGCAAGAACTTCCTCGCGCCCGGCGCTTCAGCGCTGCCGACGGGGACGAAGCTTTACGCGCTCGGCAACCCGCACGACATCGGCTTCACCATCATCGAAGGCACGCATAGCGGCTTCGCGCACGACAGTTTCGCCACGCGCATCCACTTCTCCGGCTCGCTCAACCCCGGCATGAGCGGCGGCCCGGCCATCGACCGGCAGGGCCATGTGGTCGGCATCAACGTGGCAACCGCGGGCAACCAGATCAGCTTCCTCGTGCCGGTGGAACCGCTCGTCCGCCTGCGCGCGAAATACCGCACGACCGGCCGCGGAGACGACATCGAGACGCAACTGCTGCAAAGCCAGGAAAACACGATCGGCGCACTGCTCAACCGCAAGAAATGGGACAGCGTGTCCTTCGGCCCCGTGCGCGTGCCGGGGCGCATCCACGACGCGCTCAAATGCTGGGGCGGCGACGACAGCGCGGACAAGGACCCGTTCGACTCCTTCGTGTCGGTCTGTTCGGTCGAAGACCGCCTGTTCCTCGACACAGACTTCGAGACCGGCGGGCTTTCGTACCGCTACGGCTATATCACGCCGAAGGAAAGCCTCGGCCTGTCGCGCTTCTACAGCCTCTATGAAACCGCCCTCAAGCCCGACGACGACGACTACGACAACGTGAAGGAAGACGACGCCACCAACTTCAAGTGCCGCAGCGGCTTTGTCGCGCTGGCAGGCCATACGTGGAAGTCGCATCTCTGCCTGCGCCGCTACAAGAAATACCCAGCCATCTTCGACCTCTCGCTCGTCATGGCGATGGTCGGCGAGGGCGAGAAGGCCTTCACCGTCGAGCTGGCCGCCGAAGGCGTCTCGCGCGGCAACGCGCTGGCGCTCGCCAAGCGCTTCATGCAAGAAATCCGCCCCGCTCCCGATACGGGGACGAAGCCATGACGCTGGTGATTGAAATCGCATCTCCGCTCTTCGACGCGCCGCGCCATCATCGCATCGACGCGTTCCCAGCTTTCGTCGGGCGCGCCTTCGACAACGACGTCATCCTGCCCGACCCTTACGTCAGTGCGCGGCATTTGAAGATCGAGCAAGACGGCGGCAGCTGGCGCGTGCACGACACCGGCGGCGAGAACGGCTTGCGCCATCAAAAGAAGACCGTGCAGGGCGGCGCAGTGACTGTCGCGTCGGGAGACTCCCTCCGCATCGGGCACACGGTGCTGCGGTTCTATGCACCCGGCCACGCCGTCGCACCGACGCAGCCGCTCGAGAACGTGGCGCCGACACTGCTCTGGCTCACGCGGCCGCGGCAGGCAGGCCTCGGCGTCGCCGCCGGGCTGTTCGCCGTGATCTTGTGGGCTTTCCTCAACATCTGGACGGACCAGCCGGCGACGGTCTCCGGCATCGCCGGCGTCGCGGCGCTCGGCACCATCGTCGTCTGGGCGACGCTATGGTCGGCGGCCGGACGCCTGCTGCACCGCAGGCCGGCGTTCTCGGGACATGCGGCATTGATCGGGCTTTACCTCGCCGTCAATGCGTTTACATGGGTGGCGGAAACCTATGCCGACTTCCTGTTCGGCGCGGGCGTGTCGGCAGCTTTCGGCTATATCACCTCCGGCGCGATCCTTTTCGCGCTGGTCTTCGGCAGCCTTGGGCTTGCGACATGGATGACGCGCCGCCGCCGCACGTGGGCGGCTGTGCTTGTCGCGCTCGGCCTGACGCTGGGCGGCGCATTGCTCAAGGAAGTCGACGCGCGCGCGTTTTCGCAAACGCCGCCTTATTCGCCGGTGCTCAAGCCGCGCCTTGCGTGGCTCGCCCCTGCGTCGAGCCCCGACGCCTTCGTCGACGCCGGTGCTACGCTGTTCAGCGAAAAGAAATAAAGCCTGCGTGCTTACTTCAGCCTGAGCCTGCCGCCGCGGTTCGGGTCGAGCGTCGGCGTGGGGTCGGGCAGGTTGGGATAGAGCTCGGCATTATCCAGCGCGCCTTGTTCGTACGTCCTGAGGGCGTCGATGGTCACGACCGGCTGCGGCGGGCCCATGCGGCCTTCGCCGGCGAGCAGGCCCGTGAAGTCGAGGGCGACATTGAGTTCGCGGGCGCGCAAGTGCAGCTTGATGTAGTTCGGCAGCTTCTTGACTTCCTCGGCGGTGAAATCGGTGAAGGCGTTGACGATCGGCAGGTTGTACTGCAGAATCGGCATATATTCCGGCGGGGCGTTGTCGGGCACGATCATCAGCGCGTTGATGATGAAGCGGAGCCGTACGTCGTCCCCCTTGCGTTCGGCCAGCGCCACCTTGTTGGAGAACTTGGCGAAGGCTTCCTCGAGGATCATCGCGATGTTCTGCTCATAGATCGCGAACTGGCCGTCGAGGTAATCCAGCTGGATCTTCTTGCGGCGGGCATCGGCCATCGCGGGGTTGATGATGTCGCGGATACGGTCGCCGATCGGCTTATTCGTGTCATCGGGGTGGGAAGCGTCGAACAGCATGTCGAACCTCGAAATGATATGGAATTGAATATCCTTTATAAACAATCATGTATGAATCGTCAAGACTTCTGTAAAACCGTTTTTCTTATTTTATTATTATGAATCAATGGGAAATCCGCTATCTTGGGCCGTGTCCCTTTTTGTGCGCCAGATCAATATCAGCCATTTCCGCAGCCATGACGCGCTACGGCTCGACCTGCGCCGGCCTGATTCCACCGCCGGCACCATCGTGCTGACCGGGCCGAACGGCGCGGGCAAGACCAACGTGCTCGAAGCTGTCAGCCTGCTCGCCCCTGGACGGGGCCTGCGCAGCGCGGAACTGGCGGAACTGAAAAGCCGCGCGGCAGATGCAAACGACCTCTGGGCCGTCTCCGCCGAGGTCGAGACGCACACAGGCGGCACTCTGCGCATCGGCACCGGCGAGGACCGCGACGGCAAGCGCCGCGTCATCCGCATCGACGGCCAGACCGCCAGGAGCCAGAACGAACTCTCCGACCTCGTCGCCGCCGTATGGCTGACGCCCCAGATGGACCGATTGTTCCTCGACGGCACGTCGGCGCGGCGCAAGTTCCTCGACCGCCTCGTCGCTGCCGCGTCGCCCGCGCACGCAACGCACCTCAACCGCTACGACAAGGCGCTGCGCGAGCGCCTGAACCTCTTGCACAACAACGGCGATGCGCAATGGATCGCAAGCCTCGAAGCACAGCTTGCCGCCGACGGCGTCGCCATCGCCGCCGAACGCCGCGCTATGATCGACAGCCTGCAGCAGCACGCGACCGCGCTCGGCACCGTGGCGCCGGCCTTCCCGCTGCCGCAGCTATTCGCGCAAGGCTGGACGGAAGAACAGATCGCCGCCCGCGCCGGCGTCGATGTCGAAGATGAATTGCGCGCGAAACTGCACGCATCGCGCGCCGCCGACCGCGAGGCGAACCGCACCGCCGTCGGCGTGCACCGCAGCGACCTGGCCGTCTTCTTCGGCGGCCGCGACCTGCCCGCGGCGCAATGCTCGACTGGCGAACAAAAGGCGCTGCTCGTCTCCATCGTGCTCGCGCACGCGCGCATGATGCAGGCGCAGCGCGGCTTCGTGCCGCTGATATTGCTCGACGAAGTGGCGGCGCATCTCGACGCCGCGCGCCGCGCGCAACTCTTCGCGCAACTGCGCGCCCTGCAGGGGCAGGTGTGGCTGACCGGCACGGACGAGAGCGTCTTTTCGCCCCTTGCAAGCGAGGCGCGCATGGTGCGGCTGCTGCCCGCTTCCCCGGCCCCGAAATTACATTCCGTAAATTAAATAATTTATTGATTTTAAAGGATTATTTTGCGTTTTAAAGACTCCCGGCAGGGGGCAAAGTATGCTACATTTTGCCGATCTCTTTTGAACAGGAAAACCCATGACCGACGTCGCCAAAACACAGTCTGAAAAGCAGGCCGCCATCGACGATTACGGCGCGGATTCAATCAAGGTTCTCAAGGGCCTTGATGCCGTCCGCAAGCGTCCGGGCATGTACATCGGCGACACCGATGACGGCTCGGGCCTGCACCACATGGTCTACGAAGTCGTCGACAACGCGATCGACGAGGCGCTGGCCGGCTATTGCGACGGCGTCGACGTCACGCTGAACGCCGACGGCTCCGTCTCGGTGCGCGACAACGGGCGCGGCATTCCGGTTTCCATTCACAAGGAAGAAGGCGTCTCCGCCGCCGAAGTCATCATGACGCAGCTGCACGCGGGCGGCAAGTTCGACCAGAACTCCTACAAGGTTTCCGGCGGCCTGCACGGCGTGGGCGTCTCCGTCGTCAACGCGCTCTCGACCATCCTCGACCTGCGCATCTGGCGCGAAGGCAAGGAATGGACGATGCGCTTCCGCCACGGCGTCGCCGAGGCGCCGCTGAAGTCCGTAAGTGAAGTGCCCAAGGACAAGACGGGCACCGAAGTCACCTTCACGCCCAGCCCCGAAACCTTCACGATGACCGAGTTCAACTTCGCGACGCTGGAACACCGCCTGCGCGAACTCGCGTTCCTGAATTCCGGCGTGCGCCTGACGCTGACCGACAACCGCAAGAAAGAGACGAAGACCGTCGAGTTCAAGTATGACGGCGGCCTCATCGCTTTCGTCAAGTTCCTCGGCCGTTCCAAGAACGCGCTGCACACCGACTCCATCTACGCACGCGGCGAGCACGACGGCATCACCGTCGAGGCCGCGCTGGAATGGACGGACGCGTATCACGAAGACACGCTCTGCTTCACCAACAACATCCCGCAGCGCGACGGCGGCACCCACTTGGCCGGCTTCCGCGCCGCGCTGACGCGTACGATCAACAACTATGCCGAAAGCTCGGGCCTGCTCAAGAAAGAGAAAGTCGACCTGACCGGCGAAGACATGCGCGAGGGGCTGAACTGCATCCTCTCCGTCAAGGTGCCGGACCCCAAGTTCTCCAGCCAGACGAAGGACAAGCTCGTCTCCTCCGAAGTGCGTCCGGTCGTCGAGACCATCCTCTCGGAAAAACTCTCCACATGGTTCGAGGAAAACCCGTCGGAAGCCAAGAAGATCGTCGGCAAGGTCGTCGAAGCCGCCGCCGCGCGCGAAGCCGCGCGCAAGGCCCGCGACCTCACCCGCCGCAAGGGCCTGCTCGACATCTCGTCGCTGCCCGGCAAGCTGGCCGATTGCTCCGAGAAAGATCCGGCGCTCTGCGAAATCTTCATCGTCGAAGGGGACTCGGCAGGCGGTTCGGCCAAGCAGGCGCGCCACCGCGCCAACCAAGCTATTCTCCCCCTGCGCGGCAAAATTTTGAACGTCGAGCGCGCGCGCTTCGACCGCATGCTCAACTCCGCCGAAATCGGCACGCTCATCACCGCCCTCGGCACCGGCATCGGGCGCGAGGAATTCGACCCCGGCAAGCTGCGCTATCACAAAATCATCATCATGACTGACGCGGACGTCGACGGCTCCCACATCCGCACGCTGCTGCTCACCTTCTTCTACCGCCAGATGGCCGAGATCATCCGCCGCGGCCACCTCTATATCGCGCAGCCGCCCCTTTACAAGGTCAAGCGCGGCAAGAGCAGCGAGCAATACATCAAGAACGACGCCATGCTCGAAGACTACCTGATCGACGGCGCCGTCGAGGACCTGCGCTTCCGCCTGTCCTCCGGCGAAGTCACCACGGGCAAGGACCTGCAGCGCATCATGCACATCGCGCGCAGCGTCAAGCAGAGCATCGAGCCGATCATCGACCGCCTCGGCCACCAGAACGTCGTCGAGCAGGCCGCCGCCGCCAACGCCTTCGCGCCCGAGAACCGCACGCAGGCAGCCGCCGACGCGATCGCCAAGCGCCTCGACGCCATTTCGGCCACCTACGAAAAGGGCTGGAAGGGCGAGCTGCTGGAAAGCGGTTCCTTCGTGCTCTCGCGCACCGTGCGCGGGGTCGAAACCCGCATCGAACTCGGCCGCGAGCACCTCGACGGCCACGACGGCCAGCGCCTCGCCAAGCTGCACGAAGTCTTCTCCGAATTCTTCCCCGGCCCCGGCTCCCTCCTCGCCCCCGACGGGAAGGAAACCATGGTCACCGGCCCCTATGACCTCTACAAAAAGGTCATAGAAACGGCCAAGAAGGGCCTGACCATCCAGCGCTATAAAGGCCTTGGCGAGATGAACCCCGAACAGCTGTGGGAAACCACGCTCGACCCCGAAACCCGCTCTCTCCTGCAGGTGAAGATCGAGATGGAAGACCGCGCCTCGGAAATCTTCTCCACCCTGATGGGCGACATCGTGGAGCCGCGCCGCGACTTCATCCAGGAACACGCACTGGAAGTCGCCAACCTCGACGTCTGACAAGGCACAAATGACAAAAAAGCCCTGGCCTTGCGCCGGGGCTTTTTTGTCATTTCTTTTCCCACGTCGAGAAAGGGTGCGCCAGCAGGTAGGCGTTCTTGCATCGCTTGTCGTGCGTGACTTCCTCGGCGGCCCATGCGGGCTTCTCGAAGGTTTCGTCGCCGTGCGCCAGTTCGATCTCGGCGATCATGAGACCCTTGTTGTCGCCGTCGAACACGTCGATTTCCCACACATGGCTGCCGAACGGCACGTGGTGGCGCGTCTTGACGATCTCGCCGGGCAGCGCGAAAGCCATCATCGCCTGCGCTTCCTTGAGGGGGATCGGGTATTCGAATTCCGGCGTCTCGATGGAACCTACCGGCGCCTTGCCCTTGATCGTCAGGAAGGCTTCGCCCCTGCTGGTCGTACGCAGGCGCACGGTAGGATCGGTGGAGAGGTAACGCTGCGTGATGGTGAAACTGTCGGCGACGCCCGCCTTCCAGCTGTCGTCTTTCAGCAGGAATTTGCGTTCCGCCTCGACACCCATCAGGCGCTCACTTTGCCGGCGGTGAAATGCTTGCGGCAGAGTGCGACATACATGTCGTTGCCGCCGATCTGCACCTGCGCGCCTGCGCGCACGACATGGCCGTCGGACACACGGGCGGTCTGCGTCGCCTTCTTGCCGCACCAGCAGATCGTCTTGATCTCTTCAAGGTTGTCGGCCAAGCGCAGCAGCGCCTCCGATCCGGTGAAGAGCTTGCCGAGAAAATCGGTCTTGAGGCCGTAGCACATGACGGGGATGCCCAGTTCGTCCACGATGCGTGCACACTGGAAAGCCTGCGCCTCGCTGAGAAACTGCGCTTCGTCAATCAGCAGCGCGTCGACCGGTCCTTTCTTCTTCAGGGCAGAGATCTCGGCGAAGATGTCGGTCGTCGCATCGAACGTGAGCGCAGGCAACTCGATGCCGATGCGCGCGGCAATCTTGCCTTCGCCGGATCGGGTGTCGAGGCGCGCGGTCATCGCAACAGGGTGCATGCCGCGTTCAGTATAGTTGTAATGCGCCTGCAATAGCTGCGTCGACTTGCCGGAGTTCATCGCGGCGTACTTGAAGTAAAGGGAGGCCATGCGCGTGTCCTTGATGCTGTGATGCACACAGCATAGCACAGCGGCGATAAATCGTGCGAGAGGTTATTCCGCTGCCGGCGCGCGATACGACTTGAAAATCTGGAAGCCCTCCGGGGTCTGCTCGCCGACGAAGAAGCCTTGCGGGCAGGATTCCGAATAGGTCGCCACGCCGCCGCCCAGCGCGCCATGCGCCTTCGCGGTCAGGGGCAGCTGGCGCGCCATGACGGGAACGCCCTTGCCGTCACGTTGCAGCAGCCCGCGGCCCGGATCGTCGAAAGCGAAAACGAATGTGCCGCGGCCCGTCATCGCCGCGTCGCCCAGCGCGGCGACAAGATAGACCTTGCCCTTCTGCACCGCCAGCGTCGCGCCGGCAAGCGTCGTGTAAGGGCCAAGCGCCGCGATGTCCGCATGCTTCAACGGCGTGCCGACATATTGCCAGCTTGCGCCATGGTCGCGCGAAGCAACCATGACGATGCGGTCGGGCGTGGCGGCGCCCGTGAAGGCAGAGAGCGACATTAGCAAGACGCCATCGGCGGCAATCACGCTCGGGCGTGCATAAGTGACGACGTCCTGCAGATCGGGCGACAGGTCGTTGAGGTGGAAAGCCACCATCTGCTCGTAAGGCGGCGGCGGGTAATCGGCAGCGGGAGAGAGCAGCCATTGCTCGGGCGACCATTCGCGCGCGGGATCGCTGGCGGTGCGCATCACGATCATGCCGTAATGCTGCGCCACCTGCAGCGCCTGAGATTTCTCGGTCGGCCAGAAATATTTATAGGCGAAGAGCTTCCACTCGCGCCCCTTGTCGTCCGGGTCATGGACAAGCGACGGCGTCTCGACGCGCCACGCGCCGGAACGGAACACGCTTTGCCCGTCAGGCGCGAGGATATCGTCGGATTTCGCCGGGATGCCGCCCTGCGTCTGCGCCCAGCTTTCGCAAATGCTCGTGCCGCGCGCGACGCGCACATGGATCAGGCCGCCCTGCTCCTGAGAGGCATACGCCATCCACGCCGTCTTTGCCTGAGAATCATAGGCGACGGAAGGGTCGAGGATGCCGGAGGTCGACGTGCCGGAAATCGTGATCGCCGCCGGCGCCGGTGGGCGCTTGGCCGACGAAAACACCCAATACGGCAGGTACATGACGATGAAGGCAAGGAACAGCACGCCCGCGACGACCAAGATCCTGTAAGGCCATGGCAGCTCACCGAAGACGTCAACAATGCTCTTGCCGTAGATTTTCACGCCGTCGGCAGGTCCATCTCGAGGATGGCCATGTTGAAGTCGTAGGAGACGTCGCCGTCTTCAGCGTCCTTGTAGATAGTGCCGAGGAACTCGCCGTCCATCTCGACTTCGACCGAATCCTGCGCGCCCTTGCGCTCGGCCAGCGTGATTTTCGCGTTGCCGAATTTCTGCTGCAGGTATTTCTGCAGGCGGGCGATTTCGGGCTTGGTGAAGCTTGCGCTCATGAAATATCTCCTTTTATGCCGCCCATTAAACCACATCATGCGGGCCTGCGAAACGGCAAAGCCGTTAACCAGCTGTTTACCTTTCGCACATATAATAGAGGTGTGACATAAGAGGTATCTAAATGACGTTTTTGACCTTTATCGAGACTTTCCTGGCCGCCGGCTTCATCGCGACGCAGACCTACCTGGTCTTCCGCCGCGCACATGAAATGAAGCCCTTGAAACAGAAAGCGAAAGTCGAGCAGCGCCGCAAGGGCTGATGTCGATGTCCCGCTTCGAGTTTCCAACGCGCCCCACGCTCTCGCCCGATACCGAAGAACTCGCGGCCGAGCTTCAGCGCGAGCATCCCGACCCTCATCTCGTCAAATGGCTGATTGATGACCGCGACGCCGACGTGCGCGCCGCCCTCGCCCAAGCGCATCTCGATGAAAAAGACCTGCATCGCAAAGCGCATTTGCGCCTCTTGTGCCTCCAGCAGTACCTGCATAACTGACGTTAAGTTAGTTATGTCAATGGAATCGCTGTAAAAATTATCCCCAATTAACCATTTCTTAATCTCCTTGTGGTGTATAATGGTCTTACCCACCAGATATAGACGTCATTACCACTTCTTGCCCAAGGAGAGTTTAGATGACCCAGTCCGTGACCCACGACCACACCGTCCACAATTTCAATCTGAACAGTGATCTTATCCACAGGTTGGCCGAAAGTCCCTTCGGCCTCGTGCGGCAAAGTTTCATGCACGACCTGGCCCGGGAGGGGGACGTGCTGAGCGCCGAGATCGTCTTCGACGCCGGACACGACCTCGACATCCCCGACGAAATTGGAAGAAGGCCGCTGCACGAAGCGGCCTTCTTCGGTCATATGGACATGGTCAAGTTCCTGATCGCCGGCGGCGCTTCAGTCGATTCGCCGGTGCTTCCCTTCGGCGATACGCCGCTCTATCTTGCGGTGCAGCAAGGCCGCCATGCGGTTGCGCGCGAACTCATCAAGCGCGGCGCATCGCTCAAGACCGCCGACAAGCTGCTTGGCACCGGTCTCTTGCATGTGGCCGCGGCGCGCGGCGACGCGATCATGGCCGGCATCCTGATCGCCGCCGGCATCGACATCTTCCGCGAGGACAAGAAGGGCATGACCGCCCGCGACGTCGCTGCCCGCCATCACCAGCCGGAGCTGGAACGCGTGCTCCTCAAGGTCATGGCGCACCACGCCAGATTCCAGGCATAAAAAAAAGCGCCCTGCCGCCGGTTTCCCGGGGCAGGGCGCTTTTCTATTCGCAGAGCTTCAGCCAGGCTGCGTTGTTGTCGTCGACCTGACGGCGGGTTTCTTCCGTGTCATCGGCAGCATGATAAACCGGCCTGTAGATGTCACAGAAGCTTGCGCGTGAACCGTTCGCGCACCCGCCGAGCAGCAGCAGGATCGCGCAACAGCTCATCGCGCGCTTTATTCGCCTTGTCGATGTCATCGAGCACCTGCCTGTCGTTGTCGCTGCGCGCCGCATCCGTGCCGAGGCGGTAGACCGAGAACAGGAACGCCGCAACAATCCCGCCCAGCAGCAGCGCATCGGCCAGCATTACAAGTCCTGCGCTTTCTGCTTGAAGTCATCCTTGGTCGCCGCGACGATCTTGTCGTCGATATCGGTCGACGTCTTGCCTGCCAGGGATGCAGCCCAGGCGAACAAGGCCTTGAGCGCGAAGGCAAGAGCGCCCGCCAATGCTGCCGCAATGGCGCCTGCCGCCGCAGCCGCGTTGTCGGTGAAGAACTGCATCAGCGTGATGAGGATATCCTGCATGGTATTTCCTTTCTGTTACGTGGTGGGGGAGAGGGCGAGGTCCGCCGCCTGCTCATAAAGCATGGGTGCGAACCACTTGTCCGGCGTGCCCGGGGGAGGGTGGCCGTTTTCGTGCACGACGATGGCCGCGGCCAGACAGGTTAGCGCCGGTTTCTTCGTCAGGTCGATCCTGTCGGTCCGGCGCACGCCGAGCGCGCGCGACATCATGCGGATATAGTTGTCGGTCGCGTTCTCGTGCGGCGGCGCGAAACGGTTGATGATGCTTTCGACCGTATCGAGCCCGTACTTGATGTGATACGTCAACAGCAGCTTCATCAGTGCGCGCAAGCCGTAAAGGGGAGCCGAGAAAACCACGAAGTCCGGATCCGGCTGCAAGGGTATCTGCCCTTGCCATTTGGCGCCGGACAAACGGATATTGCCGGGATTGTTGTTGCGGATCCCGCGGGGCAGAAAAAGCGTCGTCATGGGTCAGGCCTTCGGTCTCAGGAAACGCTCGATGCGCGACAGCGCGCCCGAGATGCTGTTGATCTGCTGCTCGAGCGCGGCAAGGCGTTCGGCCGTGCGCTCGTTGTTATTGATCCAGCGCTCGATATGGTCGACGCGCTTGGTCAATGATGCCGCCCACCAGACCGTCACGAGCAGGTGCGCGATCAATGTGCTGAACAAGGTCAGTACGGCAGCCGCCACGTCACGGCCAGCCCAAAACGGAACAGGCATGGGGGAAACCTCTTGTCAGCGGCCATGAAAAAACCCGCCGGGATGCGGCGGGTTTTTTCAGGACAAAATCTTGTTATCTAAACAGTGTTAAGCGCCCGGCGCGTCGGGGCGCGACTGGGGTGCCGCGCTCGGCTGCCCCCGCGTTGCGCGCGCCATATAATCAACGATATCAGCACGCTCCGGGTGGCGTGAGACGTATTCGCGCATGGTTTCCAAGTCACGGACGGCATCTGCGCTCAGGCTGCCGCGCGTATCCGCCGCCATGAAGTTGAGGGATGCCGTCACATATCGGCCTTCAGGACCACGGCTGGCAGCTTCGAATTCTTTTTTCAGCGGGCGGGTCATGGGGTCGATCTCCTTATTATGTTTGGCGTAAAGACATCTTAACATATAAGAAGTTAACGAGACGTTAACGCCTAGAAAAGCCCTGGGAACAGCCCCGGCGAGAAGGTTCCGGCGGGAAACGGCTCCGCCGTGAAGTCCTCGATGGTCAGCACCCCCTCGACCCGCTGCGCGTCATAGGACACGTTGATCAGCTTGAAATCGAGAAAACGCGCCTCGACCGTATCGGCATCCGCAGCGCGCACGATCTCGATCAGCACGCCGGGCGACGACGTCAGGCCGCGCACGGCCTGCACGATCGTGCGGTCGACGTTGTCGATGGTCAATTTCGCCCGCGGCGCCCTGCCCTCGCCGTCATCCGGCAGCACGAGGTCGAAGGGGAAGGCCACGAACGTCTCGCCCCGGCTGACCGTATCGACCGCGTCGCTGGTGACGCGGATCGGCTCTTCCAGCGTCGCATGCGTGATCGTGAGGAGGATCAGGAAAGCGTCTCCCGTCTCCGGCGCGTAGAGCGCCTGCCGGGTCAGGCTACTGATGCTGCGGCTCATGGCAGGATCTCCAGCTCGATCGCGACGCGGAAGAAGCCGCTGTTGCCGGCCGCATATTCCGGCGGCTTAGTGAAGCGCGCGGAGACCGTCACGTTGCGGCGCGGATGCACGAAGGCGAACGGCAGGGAACCGCCTTGCAGCGTCGCGAGATAAAACGTATCGAGCGCCGCCACCTGCGCCTTGCTCATCAAATAAGTACAGCTCAAGCTCGACACCGCCGCCGTGGTGCGCAGGCGGAGCTTGGCGGGGCCTTGCTCCATGTCGGTACGGATCGCCGTGTTCGGCACGGTCTCGTGAAAGCCGTCGAGAAGCGGATAGGCGGGGAGCTCATTCGGCCATATGGTTGTCATGTGCGGGTCTCCTTAACGGCTCAGCAAAAGCGGGCTCAGCCCGTAGACGGCACGCAGCAAAGACGACGTCATCGAGCCGCTGCCCAGGGCGTCGGAGACGGACTTGTCGTTCATTCCGCCCATGTCGAAACCGCCCGCGCCATTGGACTGGCCACTGAACATCTGCTGGAGCGCAGAAGCGACCTCGCGCTGCACCGCCTTGGTGACGGCGGCATTGACCATTGCCTCCGTGTCGCGGCGCTGCTGCTCTGCCAGCATGCCCTTGTTTTTCTCGATCGCATCCATGACCTGCGTGAAAAGCGCGTTGCCGTCCATGTCTGTCGCCATGCTCAACCTCCTGCGGTGAATGAACCGGCGCCGCTGCGCGCCAGCGTTGCTGAAAACGTCTCAAGGCCTTCCACATCGCCCGCGCGGCGATAGGCGGTGACGACGAAAGCGGCCTGATAGGCGTCGCCGTTGGGAAACACCAGCCGGCACGTGCGCGCCGTCCCGCTGAAGGCGGCGGCGCGCAGAACCTCTTCCGCCGCCCCGTCTCGGAAATGGCCGTCGAAGGAGATTTCCATCGACTGCACGCCCGCCTCGCCACGCAACACCTGCACGTCGTCGTCGAGCGTCGTGGCGTCGATGGGATGATTGTTGACGGCGACCGCCGTCGCGCGCGCCGCGCCGATGTCGGTGAAGTTTTCTTCTTCCGCGCCGTCACCGACTTGCAGCAGCAGGTCGCGGCCTTTCTGGATGCTCATGATTAGTCCTCCGCAGGTTCGGTGATGATCCGGAAGCGCAAGATCCCGTGGCGCGTGATGCCGTCGCCCTCGATCGCGCTTTCGATGGATTGGCAGCGGCACAGCGCCAGCACCTGGTCCGGCACCGTGAAATCGGCGTCATGCAGCGCGTCATAGGCCGCCGCCATGATCCGGCGCAAGTCGCGCATGCCCGCGCTGCGGGTATAGACATGGATAGACAAGCTGGTGTCGTGGCCATGGCCGCCCTGCGTATCCAGCGGGCGCGACGCGGTCTCGCCGATCGCCACATAGGGAAAAGCGGTCTGCTGCGGCACGTGATCGAAAATGCCGTTCGCGCCCGCCGGCAGCAACGCGGTGAGCGCGGCATGGCCGGTCAGGCGGCTATAGACGCCGCTTTGCACGTCCCAAAGGCTGAGAGCTGACATATCATTCTCCGAAAAGTTGTAAAAAGCGCGGAACTTGCCTAAGCTGGAGCCATGTTCCGCATTGTCCTCATGGCCCTGTGCTTCGCCCTTTTGTCCGCCGCCCCTGCCCGCGCCGGGTTCGAGGAAGGCTTCGCCGCCTATAACGCGAAAGACTGGAAGACGGCCGTCGAAAACCTGCGGCCGCTCGCCGAAGCCGGCGACGACCGCGCAATGGTGGTGCTCGGCAACATGTACGCGAACGGGTTGGGCGTGGCGTGGAGCATCGACGAAGCCATCGACCTCTACACCGGCGCCGCCGCCAAGGGCAACGCCGACGCCATGCTGGCGCTCGGCGCCACTTACGTGAACGCCGACGGCGTGACGCAAAGCTATATCACCGCCGCCGACTGGTTCCGCCGCGCCGCCGAAACCGGCAGCCCCGCCGGCGCGTTTTTCTATGCCGCCACAATCCTGCGCGGCAACAAGAGCGAGACCGACGACCTGAAGTCGGATCCCTACACAGCGTATAAGTGGTTCAAGATCGCCGCGCGCAGCTCATCCGCCTATCAACAGATGTCCGCCGACGCCGCGGCCCGCATCGCCCAAAAACTCCTCACCCCCGACAAAGTCGCCCAGGCGGAAAAGGAAGCGGCGGCGTGGCAGCCGGCGGCGCGGTGACGGTAAAGCTACTTTGATAAAGGTTTTCTAGAAAGATTCTTTGCGGATTCAATGCAAACGAGACGTATAGGTATATTTATTCCAGATTATATTTTTTAACAGCTGCTTACCTCAGAATCGCCGTGATATCGAGGAACTCCCGCCGACCGTCAGCATCGACAACCGAGACGATGTCATAGACGTCGCTGGCATGCACGATGCGGCGCGCAGGTGTGAGGTCGGCACGGTAGCGAATGACGATGCGGTGCGTGGCCTCGGTCGACACCTGGCGGAAGCGGAAGACTTCCGCGCCCGAGAGCGGGCGGATGGCGGCGTAAACCGTCGGCGCATCGGCTAGGTCGCTCCAGCTTTCGGTGAAGCCGCCGCCGCCGTCAGGCGTGCGCGTCACCGCCTGCAACGTGACACGATGTGTGAGATCGCCGATCATGCAAGGCTCGCGAGGCGATAGGGTTGGAACAAGGTGGATGCGCCAGACGCCATCATCGCCTGCGCCGGGGCGTCGCCACGGTTGGCGTAGAGGTGCGCGATTAGCTGCTTCATGCCCTGGCGCAACATCGGCGGCACAGTGTCCCCGCTGGCGCCGTAGCCGGCGGTGAACTGCACCTCGATGCCGTTGGCGACGCGGCCCGAAACGGGCGGCAGGACGCCGTCGGCCAGCACGATGCGGCCGGGCGACGTGACGGCGTCGACCGTATAATTGGCGGTCGGCATGTCGGCGTAGCTGTTGTCGGCGTTATAGACGCGGATGCGCGCGACCGACAAGAGCGGCGGACGCGGCAGGAACAGGGCATTGCCGCCGAACAGCACGTCCGCGCCCTCTTCCACTCCATCCCACCAGGGCAAAGTCGTGGTGCCGGGCCAGCAGTCGAGGTAAAGGCTGTAGCCGCGCGTGATCAGGCTGCGGCCGGTGGCTGTTTCGCAAGCATCGCGCGCGACGGAGATCAGCGCGTCGATAAGGCTGTCGTCGGCATCGTGGTCGACGCGCAGGAACGTCTTGACCTCGGCCCGCGTCAACGGCTCGGTGGCGGGCGGTGTCGTCTCCGCGAGGCGGTAAATCGGGTATGGCATGGAGTGTCCTTTGCGGGAAAAAGAAGGGGCGGGGGTGCGTTCGTCACGCATCCCCGCCCCCGAGGCCTGCGGGGAGAGATCAGGCGTTTGCGGCGGGCAGCTGCGTCAGGTTGCCCTTGAGCGCCAGCATGGCGATGGGCATGCCCGAGCTAAGGCCGGTCGGCGTCGCGGTGACCTTGACGAAGCGCTTGCCGCCGCAATAGTCGATGACGTAGCGCTTTTCGTCTTTCGCCGCGCTGTTGATGTCGGCGAAGACGCCGGCGGCGAGGCCGGAGACGTTGAGAACGTCGGCATCCGCGCAAGGTGCGAAGGCCGCCGGCGCGCCGGTGCCGTCGTCGTCGGCGTGCTCGATCTTGAGCGCTACGTGGACGGAACCGCTGAGCGTATCCGCCGCCGTGCCGACAAGGACGGCGATGGCCACCGCTTCCGCGCCGCGGCAGTCGAGGACGCCGCTGTTGAGCGCGGAGGCGATGATGGTCTGCGGCGCGAGCGCTTGCGCCACGCCGATGTTGCTGGTGATGTTATGCATGTATGTTTCCTTTCATGGGTTAAAGAGGGTGCGGGCTGCCGCCGGAGGGGGTTCGTGCGACAGCCCGCGGCGCGCCAGCTTAGGATTCCGAGAACTTCATCAGCTTGATGGCTTCGAAGTTCACGACATCGCCGCCGACGCGCTTCGTCGTGTAGAACTTGACGTAGGGCTTGGCGGTGAAGCTGTCGCGCAAGATGCGGATGCCTTGGCGATCCACGATCTGGTAGCCGGCCTTGAAATCGCCGAAGGCGATCGAGAGGCTTCCGGCTGCAATGTCCGGCATGTCTTCGGCCTCGACGACGTTGAAGCCGAGCAGCGTGCCGCTCTGCTTGTTCTGGAAGTCGGGCTGCCAGAGGTAGTTGTCGTTGCCATCCTTGAGCTTGCGCACAGCTGCGGCGGTCGAGCGGTTCATCAGGAAGCACGCGTTCTCGCGGTACGCCGACTTCAGCGAATAGACGAGGTTGATCAGCGCGTCTCCCGGAACTTCATCCGCGAAGTCGCCCGCGCCGCCGCTCACGACCTGCTCGATCACCGAGAAGTTGGAGGCGGAGGGCGTGCCAGCCGCATACGTCAGGATACCGCGCGGCTTCTTGACGCCGTTGCCGTTGATGAAGGCGGTATTCTCCATGCGGGCGAGGCGCTCGGCGATTTTGGCCGCGAGGTAGCCTTCGACGTCGAACAACGCGTCGTCGAGCAGCTTTTGCGTCGCGCGCGGCTCGGCATACTGTTCGAACACGGGGATGCGCCATTCGCCGATCTTCGGCGTGTCGGTCTCGGTCCGCGCCTCGGTTTCGCCGACCCAGCCGCTCGTCGCTTCGTTGAGGTCGTTGATGCCCTCGAGCGCGTCGGAGCCGATGGTGACCACGTTGGCGATCTGGCGCATCGGCGAACTCCCTCGGATCAGCGAGACGATCTGGCCCGACATGTCGGGCGTGACCGCGAAGCCGCCGTCGGGGTCGGAGCCGACCGAGAGCGCCTTGACTTCCTCATAGCCAGAACCCGCGTTGTTCTTGCGGATATAGGCCTTGAGCGCTGCTTTGTACTGGTTGTATTCGCCGAGCTCGAGGTTGTCGCGCAGGTGGCTCTTGCGTTCCAGCGAGAAGAGCTGCGCTTCCGCGGTCGCGTCGGCATCGGTGCCGCCGAGGGGCGAGCGGTTCTTGATGGTCTCGAGCAGCGCATTGCTTTTCTGCGCGGTTTCCTGCAGGCGGCCGATTTCTTCGTTGAGACGGTTGACCTTCGCTTCGGTCAGCGGGTCGGCATGGCCCTTGCGTTCGATCTGCGCGAGGCGTTCGTTGTTGGCGTCCTTGAACTCGGCGAAGGACTTGCCGATTTCATAGAGGGTGGAGGGCGGAAGATGGTTCGTCATGTGTTTTCCTTTGAGGTTTCGTTTGTTGATGAAAGATAGAGTCATGTCACCGCCGCATCCACGCGCGCTTCCCGCGCCGCAGACACAAGGCCTCTCGCGCGCCGGATGCGATGACACCCCGGCCGCGTTCCCCCGCCCTCCCCTGCGTCACGCAGGGAAAGCCGGAAATTCTTTATTTGTTGTTTTCAGGTTAGTTTCAAAGTAGACGACCTACCGATACGCACGGCTACCAGACGTTGTCCGACCCGTATCCCACCGTGGTCAGTTAGCGTTTCACTTTGTTTTTGAATAAATTCCTCTCCAAAACCACTCCCAGACTTCACTATAGCTTGGCTTTCCGCAAGCTCAGAAGCAGCTGTCGCACCCTCTGTAGCCGATGGAGAGGCCAGTCACCACGTTTTCCTTGAGTAGCTTCATCGCCTCGCGCGCGAGCGGGATATCATGCATGAACAGCTCTCCCTTCACATAGAGGCCGTGTTCGTCTTCGTACATCTCGCGCCATGCGCCGATCGGCTCCGACGTGTCGTGCTGCCACAACAGAGGCGGCAGGCGGCCTTCCTGATGAAAGCGGCCGATGCTGGCGCGGAAGGCGCCGGGCGCGACGCGGTCGTTCACGCTGTCGGTCACATGGAAGACGGAGGCGTAGCCTTCGAAAGCCCCCGTCTCGGCGAGAAACTTGATTTCGAAGGACGTATCGAAGCTGGTCATATTGCTAAAAAAGATATATTCTTTTCTAAACTCAGGAGTATGTTAATGAACAAACCCTTATCAGTCTTTACGCTTATACTAACTATCTTCTTCTGCAGCACGTTCCAAGCCTGTGCGCAGGATTCATCTTTTCATCCCCCAAGAACGGCCCCAGAAAAACACTTAGATAAAATTTTAAAAATGGACGCAGAAAAAAAACTAGGTGATCTTTTTTTTAATGGCGATTCAGGCGCTCCTTACAATGCAGCGCGTGTTAAAGAATATTCTTATTTATTTACGCACTCACTACAAGAATCTTGGTCAGACGCAGAAAAAGGAGATCAACATATAGATATGGATGTTATTATTTGTGGAGATTTCTTTGCCCCTCCTTTAAAAAACTCGTTTTATAGAACACTGAAATCAGATGCCAAAACTGCTTTCATAGAAAAATCAGCTTCAAAAGGGGGTTCAGATGCCCCTCCGACAATTTACGGAATGGCCAAAGAAGGCCGCTCATGGAAGCTAGATAGCATAGACTGTGGTGATACGTACAAATATAACGTGCATTAGTCAGTGACGATAAATCACATACTCTGCACCATATTTTTGATAGGCCCGATTAGGCCGCATGTCATTTAGTCGGTTTTCATACAGTGAGCGCTAGTTTGCCTTTAGTATATCTAAAACTACCCTACGCAAATTAGGCACTCTTTTAGACAAGTCATCTTCATCCAAGTTAAAGTTTCTTTCCCATTCAGAGCAAACAATCTTCATAAGAGATTCTTCCGTCAAAAGGACAGTCCCGAGATTTTGTATCTCTGCAAAAATGCGCTTAGCCTCTGAGTCGTATTCATCGTCAGGAGCTCCGATATCGATAAAGCCTTCGACATCGTGATCGCAGAATATGGCTTTTATCTTCTCAAGAGTTAACATTCCTATTTCTTTCCTGTTAAAATTGTTACAATTTTACCGGCGTTTCTACCTGACGTTTCAAGAATAACTGTCTTTCCATTCTCGCCCAAGTAGTGATACTGCTTTGTTTTATACGTTCCAAGCCTCTCTTTAATTGTTCGATTTTTGATAGCAGAACGTATAATATCTTCAGCATCTGTTTGTGATGTCAAGCGTTCTTCAATTCTCTCTTGACCGTGTCCGGTTAATTTCTCACTTTGTTTACTTATAAACTTTTCGCCAAATTTACTTCCTCCTTCTATAGTATCCGGCTTTACAACTGGTAGATTTCCTGCCGCAGTCGTTTCCAATCCCTCTGCCGCAACGGCAGCCCCCTCCGCAGCCGTTCCCGCAGCACCGCCTCCTTCGGCAGCTAAGATAGATATATCAGCTTCTGGCCCGGCGACCGGAACCATAGCCAAAGCGATACCTGTGGCAAATGGATGATTTCTAGCGACCTCGACTAAATTATTTCCGACTTTTCGCACGCGTTTCATGATGGTACTGCCGATGCCGCCGCCTCCCGTCCACTGGCCGCCGCCGGAGTTTCCCGCCGGTACGCGCGGCTGGTTTTGGCTGAACTTGAGTTGGCGTGTACCGTTGCGTAGTTGCGCGATCAAGTCGGCGGCTTCGTCTTCTTCCGTGACGGTCAGGCCTTTGTAGCCCTTGGCGATGATGCCTTTGGCTTGGGCGCGGCTGAGGCCGGAGGTGCGGAGGAAAGTTTCGAAGTCGCGCACGCTGGGCGGGGTTTCGGGGTTGAAGGGGCGCTTGATTTTGGAGACGCGGGCGTAGTCGTTGGCGGGGAAGGTCACCAGCGAGACTTCGTGCAGGTCCACCTCGGTCAGCACGCGCACGCCGGTCTTCCGGTCGCGGTGCGAGGCTTGGGCGCGGTAGCCTATAGAGAGGCCGGTCACCACGTTTTCCTTGAGCAGCTTCATCGCCTCCCGCGCGAGCGGGATGTCATGCACGAACAGCTCTCCCTTCACATAGAGGCCGTGTTCGTCTTCGTACATCTCGCGCCATGCGCCGATCGGCTCCGACGTGTCGTGCTGCCACAGGAGCGGCGGCAGGCGGCCTTCCTCGCCGAATTTCGCGAGGCTGCCGCGGAAGGCGCCGGGGGCGACGCGGTCGTTGACGCTATCGGTCACATGGAAGACGGAGGCATAGCCTTCGAACGCACCTGTCTCGGCGAGGAACTTGATTTCGAAGGAAGTACCGAAGCTGGCGTGCGTCATGCGTCGTGTCCGGAAATGACGAGTTGCAGGAAGTCTTGCGACGCGGCGAGATAGCGTTGCAGGCCGCCTTTGAGGATGGCGTTGCCGAGCGTGACGTAATCGACCGTCTCGCCTACCGATTGCAGCATCATCTGCGTCAGCGTCACGAGGTCACAGACTTGCCACTCGAGGCCGGCGAAGCGCCGCTCGAGCGCGACGATGTTGCCCAGCTCGCGCTCGATCTCGCGCACCAGCGCGAAGTCGGCCGTAACGTCGTAGGTCTTGTTTTTATAGCGCAGCGCGGCGGGCATCAGACGTTCTCCCTGCCGTCGACGATCTCGACGGGGTCGTAGCCGAGGGCTTCGCGCTTTTCGTTGACGGTGAGGAAGTCGGCGCCCGCGAGGCGCGACCAGACTTCCTGACGGCGCGGGGCGAGCGCCTCGATCTTGTCGAGGTCGTAGTCGATGCGCACGTCTTCGCCGAATTGCGGGGCGAGCCAGTTGTTGAGGCCGTCCTTGACGCGGTCGAGCAGCGGCAGCACGGCGTCGTCGTAGAGCGCCAAGCGCGCCTGCTCGAAATTCGAAAACGTCAGCGCGCCGGAAATGCCGATCAGCTGCGCGGGCACATGGTAGGCGAGCGCGATTTCGCGCGCCGAGACGTCTTTGCCCGCCAGCCAGTCCATATCCTTGGGCGACAGCGACATCTCGCGCCAATCGAGGCCGCCTTCGAGAATCAGCGGGCGGCCCGCGTTGTCGGCGCCGGAGAAGTGGTGTTCGAGTTCGTGTTTCAGGGCTTGGCGCTGGTCGGCGGTCAGCGTATCGGGCGAATCCGACCCCGAGGGGCGGTAGACAATGGCGCCCGAGGGACGGCCCGCGGTTTGCAGCAGCGAGGCGTTCCACTTCGCGGCGTCGTTGTGCTGGTCGATGCTCACGGCGGCGGCCTCAAGAGGGCTCATGCCATACCAGTCGTCGAGCGGGTGGAAGGCCTTGAGGTGCAGCAGCGGATTGCGGCCGCCCATCAGCGATACCGGAAAGTCTTTCGACTGGCCGCCGACACTGTAGCGGTAGCTTTCCGGCACGCCGGCCTTGCCCGGCACCACGCGCATCCGGTCGGGGCGCAGCGCCCACAGTTCCATCGGCGCGCCGTAGCCGGGGCCGACGGCTTCGAGGTAGCCGTTGCCGGAGATCAGGAAGAAGCTGTAGAGCGCCTCGAACAGTTCCGCCCCGCCCTGTCCCGGATTCGGGCGGTTGAGCAGGTCGAGCAGCGGGTGCTTCTCGACTTCACGGCCGTTTTGATAAACGATCCACGGCACCGCCGCCGCGTTCTGCGCGATGAGACGGATGCAGCGGTAGGCGATCACGTTCTTGCGGTAGCCTTCGTCGGCGAGGCGATCGTATTGCCGCGGCGTGAAGCGCGGCTGATGCGCGCCGAACTGCACGAGCAAGGGCGCGGTCGCGCTGGCCTTGACTTCGCGCGGCTTGAAAAAGTTTTTCCAGTTCATGATTTTCTCTCCGTTGTTCGTTGTCAGCCGCGCCACATTTTCGGGCCTTGGGTGGGTTGGTGGTTCAGCATCAGTTCGGTCATCGCCCAAACGCGCGCATCGACGCGGTCGGGGCTGGGGCCGTGCGCGGCGGGGTCGAAGCGGCACATCTGGTCTTCCAGCGCGCCGAAGATGCCCGCATGGTGGATGCGGCCCGCCGCGTCGAGCGCGGCGATGGGTTCAGCGCGCGCGATCTTGCCGCGGCTGGCGTGCACGGCCTTGTAGGCGATGTCGCGGTCGAAGCTGCGCAACGTGTGTTCGACCATGTCGCCGCCCTGGTTGACCTCGGCGACCACGCGGTCGGCACGGTGGCGGTAATAGGCGTCGATCACGCGGCTGGCCCATTCGGCGGGCGTGTACTTGCCGCTGATGTCGTCGAGCACATAGGCATGGCCGTCGACGCCGAGGCCGGCGACGATGATGCCGGTCTCGTCGCTGTTGCGGTTGGCGGTCGTGGCCGGGTCGACGGCCACGACGATGCGCTTCATCTCCGGCAACGCATCGTCGTGGCGGCGGTTGGCCTGTAGCATGGCGCGATTCCACAGCGCACCGGGACGGTCGGCATGGAAAGCCTCTTCCGGTGTCGCAGGGTATTCGCGGCGGAACGTCCAGATACTGCCGGTCTCATCGATCTTGAGGCGGCGCCAGTAGAGTTGCGCGGCGTCGAGGTTGAATTCCTTTTGCAGCGCGGCTTCTTCCGCGCTGGCGACGAAATCGGGCGGCGGGGCCCTGCGGTATTCCGGCTGCCAGAACCACGGCACGAAGATGAACTGGTAGGACGTGCGCCCTGCCCGCGCTTCTTCGCAGAGCGCGTGAAACTTGCCCGAGGCGCCGTTCGAGGTGCTCTCGAGGATGATCTCGGTGCCCGGCGCATCGGGAACCGACTGGAAAATTCCGGCCATGTGGTCGGCGGCATGCGTCCAGTAGGCGACTTCCGATCCGTGGAAGAGCTGCACGGTGTTCGAGCGCCCCACCCCGCCGGTGCGCGCGGTGCCGACGTGGTAGTCGGAATCGAGCCGGTCGAAGGCCAGCTCGCGGCTATTGGCGCGGCTTGCGTGCGGGCGCACGGGCAGCGGACAATAATCGTAAAAGCGGCGCACGATCTGGTAGAGGTTGCGCGTCGCGGCGTCGAGGTGCGTCAGGATGAAGGCGCGCAAGCCCTGCGCATGCGTCAACTTCCAGTAGAAACGCGCCTGCACATAGGTCGAGACGCCTTGCTGGCGGCCCTTGACGATGACCGCGCGCACGCGGCCGGTTTCCTGCAACTGGCGCTCGAGGCATTCGTGGATATGCTTCTGTGCCGCGTTGAGCCGGAGCACCACGATCGCGCCTTGCTTGGTGCGGACGTTGAGGCACTTCGCGGCGTAGTGGATGAAATCCGTCTTCAGCCGAAGTCGGATCTCGCGCTCGCGCTTGTTCATCTTGTCCTGTCTTTATTCGAGGTCCTTGAGTGCGTCTTCGTGCGCCGCGACGTCCTTCTGGCGCGCGACGCCGGTCATGTCCGGCAGCGTCTTCTGCAGCAGCGCCAGCGCGGCGCGCACCTGCGTCGGCGACATCTTCTTCTTGCCGATGACGTGCTGTTCCAGCGTCTCGATGATGGTGAGCGCGTCGATGCGCGTGCGCAGGCGCTCCGGATCGCGGCGCGCCGGGCGCCGCGGTTTCTTCTTGTCTGCCATGAAAATCCCCGGAAACGAAAAACGCGGCCCTGACGGAACCGCGTTTTCATTCATTCAACTCAGCGACACTTCGCGAGCATGTGTATATTCGTACGGAATTGTTCCGCATTCGTCAACGCGTTTTTTCAAAACGATGCGGAGGCGGCGCAGCGAAAAACGGATTAATTCAGGAATTCAACACGCTCGCAGCTGAAAAAATTTTGAAGAAAATCACTTCTGCGTTCCGGGAACGTCCTGGAACGCCGCACGGCGCGCAGCAGCGGCTTCACGCATGCGTGCAATACGCGCAAGACGGTCTTCGCATGCTGCATAAGCCGTAGCATCGGCGGCGATGGCGGCACAGGCATCCTGCGGCACTTGCGGGGCTGGCGCGTCGAGCTTTGCGCCCTTCGGCCAAACATCCGGCATCAAGGCGCCTTGCGGGACGATGCCGGAACCGGCGCGCGCGAAAGCGGCCGACGACAGCAGCGCCACGAAAAGCGCCGGCAGGAGCCGCTTACTTTTTTTCAGCGGGCTTCTTGGCATCGTCCTTCTTGTCTTTCTGGACGCGGTAGTAATGCGGCGTGGTGGCGGGCGATGATGATTCTTCGGCGGTGGCCTTAGCTTTATCGGCTTCGGCCTGCTGGTCGCGTTTCAGCTTTTCGCCGAGGCGGCGCAGGCATTCCTCATACGGGCGCTCGAAGTTGTTGCGGACATCCTGCGCCTCGGCGGGGCCGATCTGGTCGTAGCATTTCTGCGGCGACGTGATCGTCAGCGTCTTGCTGGCGGGTGCGGCGGCTGTGTCGCCGGCGCGCCGGTAGTTCTGCGCGGCGGCAGGCGTCGCGAGCAACAACGACAGGCAAAGGACGGCAACCGTGCGCAAGATCAGTAATCCCAGCCGTAAGAAGTGCGCTTGGGCTTGTAGCTCGTGTTCTTTTCCGCCAGATTCTTGCGGAACATTTCCGTCACCGCCGTGCGGCCATGCGTATAGGCCTGGTCGTAAGGGGTGTTGCCGTAGCTATCGCGCTTAGTCGGGTCGGCGCCGGCTTCCAGCATCTGAGAGATCAGCTTGAGGTTCACGACGCTGTCGGAATCGGTCAGCATGTGCAACGGCGTGCGGCCGCCGCTGGTCGTGACGTTCGGGTTGGCTTTCGCCTTGAGCAGGCGCTCGGCCATGTGCGAAAGGCCGTAGTTGCAGGCGGCGTGCAGCGGCGTCTGCAACGAGCAGACGACGTTGGGGTCGGCGCCGGCGTCGAGCAGCAGGTCGAAAATCGCCGTGTTGCGCTGGTAGATCGCCATCATCAGCGGCGCGGTGCCGGAGCGGCCGTTCTGGTTGGGATCGGCGCCGTGATTGAGCAATGCCTTCACGACCTCGACGTTGCCGCCGTTGACGGCCTGCATGAGCGGCGTGGTGGTGGCGCTCGGGTTGATGCGCGCGACATCGGCGCCGTTCTGGATCAGGAGCAGCGTTTCGGCCACGTTGCCGGCGGCGGCGGCATGGTGCAGCGCCGACATGCCCTGCTTGTCGGCCTGGTTCGGGTCGCCGCCCAGCGCGAGCAGGCGGCGGGCAATGTCGATCTTGCCCGTCTTGGCCGCGAGCTGCAGCGGCGTGACGCCACTGAGGTTGACGGCATTGGCGAGGCGCGCCGCATCGGTCGTCAGCAGGAAGAAAGCAACAGCGGAATCCTGGCGCTGCAGGGCGAAGTGCAAGGCGGTGTCGCCGTCGCGCGTCGCGGTGAAGGGCGACAGGCGCAGGGCGAGCAGGGCCTGCACGGCCTCGATGCCGTTGGACCTGCATGCTTCATGCAAGGCAGTCACGCCGGCGCTGTCGGGGCGCGCGGGATTGTCGGTGGCCAGCGCCAGCGCGAGCACGGTGTCGCGGCTGGACTTGGCGGCGGCCGCGTGCAGCGGCACGCGGTCTTGCTTGTCGGGAATATTGGCGTCGGCGCCGGCCGCGAGCAGCAGGTTGACCATCGCCAGCGGCTGCGGGCCGCCGAGCGCGTCGAACAGCGGCGTGGCCAGCGTCTTGCTGCGCATGTTCACCGGCGCGCCGTTCTTGAGCAGCAGGGCGACGACTTCTGGATTGCCCATCTTGACCGCATGGTGCAGCGGCGAGCGGCCGTCCTTATCGCATTTCGAGAGGGAGGCGCCGGAGCGCACCAGCGCGGCGATCTTCTTTTCGTCCTTCTTCAGGATCGCGTCGATCAGCAGCGTACGGCCCGAGGCCGCATCCGCCAGCTTGTCGGGCTGGCGGTATACCGCGCCCTTGAAGGCGGCCGCAGGCGGCTCCTCCGGCGGCGATCCCGTCGCGATGCGATGGGCGCGTTGGTTTGCGGTGATGCGGCGTTTTTCAACCATGATTGAATTTCTTCCAGGTTTTTTCAAAGTACGCGTGTTCGGCAGCCTGCTCGGCGCGCTCGAGCGTGCGGGCAGTATCGTAGTTGTTGCTCTGGCGCGCGCGGCGCGCGGCGGTGAGGTTGAACTGGTCGGTCAGCAGCGGGTCGGCGCCGCCCTTGAGCAGCACGTCGGCCATCGCCTCGCTGCCGGTGCGCGCGGCGATGTGCAGCGCGGTCTCGCGCGTGGCCGGCACGCGGGCATTCACCGCGACGCCGGCTTTCACCAATTGCCGCAGGATGGACGCGCCGCGGTAGGATTCAGCCGCGAGCATCAATGTCGTGCGGCCTTCCGGCGTCTTGACATGCGGGTCGGCGCCGGCGGCCAGCAGCTTTTCGAGGCAATCGAGGTTGCCCTGCTGGCAAGCCTCGTGAATCGCGGTGCGTCCGGTGCGGCTGTTGGGCTGGTCGGGCCACGCCCCCATCGCGACCAGCGGCGCAATGAAAGTGGCGTAGCCGATGCGGCAGGCGTATTGGAGCGGCGTCAGACCGTCCTTCATGTTCTCGCGGTTGAGGAAGGCGCCGGCGCGCGCCAGCGGCTCGATCAAATGCGGATAGCGCTGTTCGACGGCGATGGCGATGCAGTCCGCGCCGCGGATGCTCGGCTTGTTGACGTCGGCAAGGCCGCCGTATCCGGCGAGCAGCGGCAGCATGTCGCCCTTGCCCCAATACACGGCTTCAGCGGCGGCGTTGAAGAACTTGTCGCCGCCGGCATGAATGAAGGTTTCTGCGCCGAGGTCCAGCAACGCGCGCGCCGCATCGGCATGGCCGTAGTGGAGGGCGACGCCGAGCGGGGAGACGCCGGTTGCCGTCAGCGCATTGAGGTCCGCGCCCAGCGCGAGAACGGCGTCCTTGATCGCTTCCGCGGATGCGCCGCGCTTGCACAGCTCGTGCAGGTACGTCATCCGGTCCGCGTCGCGCGGCTGGTTGACGGACTGCGGCTCGGGCCGCGGCAATCCCATGAATGAAAGTTCGGTCGGCATGCTGCGTCAGTTCCCCCATGACACAAAGAAATAGTATTGCCGATTTGGTATGCGTTTTGAAGATTAAATTATCAGCGCGGGATTCTGGTGAACGACAGCGCATCACGCGCTGCGTGCAAGTTTCCGTATCCGTTGCGCGAAAAAAATCAGGCGGCGTGCGGCGGCGTGTGCACGCGCTGCGGCTTGTGCGGAACGCTGGAGACGGTGGACTCGCCCATGCCCGTCAATTGCGCCATCTGCGCCTTGATGCGCACCGCCGCGAACGCGTCGGTTTCCCAGAGCATCATATAATCCTTCGGCGTGTAGCCCGCGCGATCGGCGGCTTCGGCATTCGCGCCGGCCTTTACGAGAAGGGAGATGATCTCGCCGTGGTTCTTGAATCCGCCCGCAAGCGCGGCGGAATGCAGCGGCGTCCAGCCCTTGCCGCCGTTGTCGAAATTGACGTCGGCCTTGTGCTCGATCAGCAGCTTGACGATTTCCGTCTCGCCCCAATAGGCGGCGATGTGCAGGACGCTCAGGTGATGCGCGCCGCAGGTATTGGGATCGGCGCCGCGTTCCAGCAGGCGACGGACCTTGGTGACATTGCCTTCGCGCACGGCCTTATATAAGGGCGTGTTGCTGCGGTCGGGCTGCGTGCCGCGACGCGCTTTACGGCGGAAAATGTCGCACAGGCGAAATCCCAAGAAACAATCCCTCTTTCCTCTCAAACCGACCGCAAGAATACAACAAGATGCCCGGCTTGCCAACCCTCGTTTGCCGTAAAGAACCGGCAACAAAAAAGGCCCCGGATTCCGGGGCCTTTTTCGCGAGCGTCGGATGCGCGCCTTACTTTTTCGGCGTGATCGAGTTCTTCTTGCGCGGCGCGACGGCTTTCTTTTCCGCGTTGTCGTTCGCAATTGCCGTCGCCTTGACGAGCGCGCCGGTGAAGGTATCGAGATTGTCGATCACGATCTTGGCGGGGCCGTTCTCGGCGATGAAGGCCTCGGCCGCTGCGCGGTTGGCGAGCAGCCACTTGCCGAATCGGTTGGAGATCTTTTCGCGCACCACCTTGCGGAGCGGACGCGCGCCCATCGCCGGGTCGTAACCCAGGTCGGAGAGCTGCGCCTTGACCGCGTCGGTGACCTCGATGCTGAGGCCCTTGACGTTGGCGCCCGCCTGGCTGGAGAGGCGCACGTTGACCTTGTCGATCTCGCGCGACACCAGCGTGCTAACGACGCTCTTGGCGAGCGGGACGAACTGGATGAAGCCGCCCAGCTCCTCGATGCGGTTGATCATCTCGGGACGGAACAGCGCGGGCTTGTCCGGGCCTTGCGGCTTGGTGACCGCTTCCTTGTAGATCTTCTTGATCTGCTCTTCCATGTCGGAGGCCGACTCGTTGAAGACGTCGGGCAGGCCAAAGGTGATGCCCTTCTTCTCGCCCTGCAGCAGCGCGGTCGCGGCGGCGGCGCCGGCGTTGGTCGTCATGACGACGATGACGTTGTTGAAGAGCGCGACTTTGCCTTGGTTGTCGGTCATGCGGCCGTCGTTGAGGGCGGGCAGCAGGACGTTGAAGACGTCCGGGTGCGCCTTCTCGATTTCATCGAGCAGCAGGATGGAGTACGGGCGCTTGCGGATCTTCTCGGTCAGCGCCGGCTCGGCGCTGTCGAAGCCGACGTAGCCCGGAGGCGCGCCGATCAGGCGGCTGATCGCGAACTTCTCGGCGTATTCGGACATGTCGAGCTTGATGAGCGCGTCTTCGCTGCCGAACAGCTTGCGCGCCAGTGCCTTGCAAAGCTCGGTCTTGCCGGTGCCGGTCGGGCCCTGGAAGACGAAGCAGCCGCGCGGCTGGTTTTCGTCGGTGAGGCCGGAGCGCGCGCCGATCAGGCCGTCGACGACGCGGGCGACGCCGGGCTGGCCGAGGATCTCGTTCGGCAGTTCCTGCTCGAGCTGGAGGAAGCGCTGGTCGTCGCTCTGGTTGAGGAACGACACGGGCAGGCCCGACATCTGCGCCACGGCGGCGATGATGTCTTCGCGCGCGACATGGTCGCGGTGGTTGAACTCGGCGCTGGCGGCCGCCGTGTTCATGACCTTCTCGGCCTTGGACGGCTGGCATTCCTGCGGCGCATAGCGGTCGGTCATGGTGACGATGTAGCGGATGTCCTCATCCGAGAGGTCGGCCGCGAGGCTGTTGTGCGCGCGCGTCAGCGGCCACAGCTTCTTGATGATGGCGACGGTCGCTTCCGTGGTGGGCTCGCCGATGTAAAGGCGCTCGAAGCGGCGGACTTGCGCGGCGTCCGCCTCGATGTACTTGCGGTATTCCGCATCGGTGGTCGCGCCCATGACCGAGATGCCCTTGCAGGTGAAGAACGGCTTGAGCAGGTTGCCGAGGTTGTTGGCGTCGCTGGCGCCGCCGGAAGCGAGCTGCGCGTGCAGTTCGTCGATGGCGAGGATGATCTTCTGGCCGCGGAACACGCCTTCGCGTTCGGTCAGGCCCTTGACCAGCACCTTGACGCGGTCTTCGAGGTCGCCGCGGTACTTGGTGCCCGCCGTCAGCGCCTGCACGTCGAGCTGCAGGACGCGCGCGTTGCGCAGGCTTTCCGGCAGTTCGCCCTTGTCGTCGACGATGCGCTGCGCGATCGCCGAGAACATTGCGGTCTTGCCCACGCCGGAATCGCCGGTGAAGCACAGGCTCGACTGCTTGCGGCGCGTCAGGATCTTGAGCGCGTGGCTCGTCTCGGCTTCGCGGCCGATGACGGGATCGAGCATGCCGTCCACAGCCTGTTCCGTCAGGTCGACGCAGTACTTTTTCAGCGCGCCTTCGAGGGCATTGTCGTTCTGGGTATAGTCAGCCACTGGTTTGTTCCTCTGACGTTGGTTGGAAACTTGGTTGAATGCTTGCCGGGGGGACGATTTGGCGCCGGCGCGCGCGAGTGCCGCCGATCCGCCCGCATGATGCGGCGGGAACGGCAAAAGCTTCAAGTCGTTGTAATCGATGACGGGGCGGCCCTTGGTGTCGAAATCCGCGATGTCCGTGAGGTCGATCGCGATGTTGTCGGGCACAGCCAGAACGTCGATGCCTTCACCGGTGATCAGCGCGCGCGCGTCCTGGGTCAGCCTCCACTTCGCCGACATCCCGTCGGCCGAAACGTTCAGGTCGTAGCGGATTTCCGGCGAGAAGTTGATGTCGTAGGCCTCGCCGGCACTGTTGGCGTTGATTTCGAAGATCCGGGTTTTCAGGTAGATGTGGGAGCCAACACTCTCATACTGGATATCATCGTCGAAGGCGTAAACGGTTTCGCCCGGCGTGAAGACGGCATCGCGCGGATCGGCAGCAAAGACATCAACCTTCGGCTTGCGGCCGTTGCTGGAAAAATCAACCATGTATTGACGGCCGTTCTCGGCGTCAATCAGGTAACGAGAGCCTTCGTAGGCGTTATCAGACATTCAGGTCCCCTTGCCGATCTTTTTATTGATATGTCCTGTTTGCATAAGGTAACTGTTAACCAATCTTTAATCAAGAAAATTCAGCCTATTTTCCAGATTTTCTTACTGTTAGTTACAGTCAATGCAAATAAATACTAATTATATTTCAATATTAACCATCTTTGCCGAATTTTATGTCCATAATAAACTTAACGGCGTTTGCGGGCGCGCGCAGGAATCAGCGCGGATTCGGCCTTGTTCTGTGGTAAACTAAACATTGTAAGTCCGGGTTGCGGCTTGAAGCGACGGGGTGTTTGCGTTATGAGTTCGACGAAGACTTTTTTGGGAAACGGGAAAGGCCTGTCCGTGAAAACCGCGCGTCAAAGCGGCGCTCTCCTTGCGCTGGCGACCATCGCCTTCCTCTGCACGCCCGCGCGGGCGGAGCCGCAATTGCCCGGCGGACAGGCGGCGCTCAACGCTTTCGAGACAGCCGGCGGCAAGTTCGATTACCTCGGCAACGCGCACGGCCTCGACGGCTGGATCCTCATCAGCCCCAAGGGCGACACACAATACATCTATACGACGCCCGACGGCGCGCTGCTGAAAGGCACGCTCTATGCGCCCGACGGCTCGTCGGAGACGTTGCGCCAGCTCAAGGCCTATGAGCAGAAAATGAGCGGCGGACAGGCCGCCACGCCCGGCGCGGAAAAATCGGCGATGCCCGCCGAACAGCTGTATGCCGCAGCTGAAAAGGCCAATTGGGTCGCGCTGGGCAACGCGCAAGCGCCCTATCTCTACGTCTTCATGAATGCGAACTGCGACCACTGCCGCGACTATTGGGCCGACCTGTCCGACCAGGTTGCCGCAGGCCGCTTCCAGGTGCGCCTGATCCCCTTCGGCGATGCCGACGCCAACCGCACGGCGGGCGCGGCGCTGCTTTCCGCCACCGACCCGATGGCTGCATGGAAGGCCTGGGCTGCCGGCGACCAAGGCGCGCTCGGCGCGGACAAGATCAAGGACGGCGCGGCCGCGCGCCTTGAGGCCAATACGGCATTGGTGAAGAAATGGCGCCTGCCGACGCCGCCCTTCACGCTTTACCGCCGCCCCGCCGACGGCAAGATCGTCGCACTGGTCGGCCGGCCGGAGAACAAGATGCTGCTGCCGTCCGAATTCATGCAGTTGAAGTAACGAGGACCCCATGATCACGCCGCAACTGCTCGCCACCTGCATCTTCGCCGCCTCGCAAACCTATGTGGTGCCGCCGTCGGTCATCCTCGGCATCCTCAACGTCGAGGGCGGGCGCATCGGGCAAGCCTCGCGCAACACCAACAACACCTACGACCTCGGCCCCATGCAGATCAACACGATCTGGATCCCGTCGCTCGCCAGCTATTGGGGCGTGCAGCCCAAGGAAGCCCTGCGCCTCGTGCGCGACGACGCCTGCGTCAACATCGGCGTCGGCGCGTGGATCCTGCGCACGAAAATGAACCAGACCGGCACTCTCGAGCAGGGCATCGCGCATTACCACTCGGCCACGCCGTCGCTTGGACATAACTACAAGCAGAAGGTCGTCCGCGCGATGGAGAAGTACCGCCTCGTCCGCCGCCCCGAAGACCTGCTTGCCGCCGCCAACCGCGCGCGCAATCCGGGCTAAGCTCTCCCCCAATAAAAAAATCGAGAAAACAGGCGCTTGCCTGTTTGCTTTGTCCCCAAAAAAAGCTACCATCTCCGACATCATGTGTTCAGATCGCGAACCTCGGGGATTCATGAAGTGAAGTTTATGGACAAAAACATTTTGTTCGTGGCGGCGATGACGCTCGTGCTTGCGTCGGGATGCTCCGCGCGCAAGGTCGACCAGCAGCTGGTCGCCGAGCCGGATCCCGTCACCCTGCGCCTCGCGATGGCCGCCGACAACGCCTCGAGCGCGCTGTCGACTCTCGCCGCGATCGAGCAGGCGAAGAACCCGTCCCAATCCATCGCCGCCGTGCCCGACGCGCCGCAGGAACTGCGCCGCATCATCTCCGTCGATTACGACGGCCCGATCGAGCCGATGGCGAAGACGCTGGCCGACCGCGCCGGTTACCAACTCGAGATCAACGGCACGCGCCCGCCCGCGCCGATGATCGTCTCCGTGCATAGCCGCGAAAAATCGGTAATCGAAGTGCTGCGCGACATCGGCCTGCAGGCCGGCCGCCGCGCCGACGTGGCAGTCGATCCCGACCGCCGGATGGTAGAGCTCGATTATGCGTCGAATTTCAGCGAATAACATCCTGCGCTTCCTTGTCTGCGGCGCGATGGTCGCCGGCGCGACGGTTGCGCGCGCGGATACGCCCGTGACGTCTTACGCCGGCCCTGATCCGCGCGTTGCCTCCAGCTACGGCACCCCGCCTGTCTCCAACGGCTCCGTTCCCGGCGGCGATGCGCGTGCGGCGCAGCAGCGCGCGCTCTACAACTACGCACAAGGCCAGCAGCCCGGACAACAGCAACAAGGGCAACTGCCGCAAAACACGCAAGACCCGCCGCGCACCGCCGAGATCCGCGGCAACGCCGGCGACATCAACGACCCCAACAGCCCTGCCTATAAGGCCAACCTGCTCGCCACCAAAGCCGAGAAGGAACGCGCCGCCGCCAAAGGCTTCCTCAAGACCGACGACGTGACGGGCGAGCCTGCGCCGCCGCCGGAACTTGAGACCCTGCAGTACGTCAACCAGACGCTCGGCGGCCGCGACCCGCTGGACACGGGCGACGACCTCGTCAGCAAGTCCGTCTCCGTCGACCTGCGCAAGGAAGCGCAGAAAGAAGCGGCGCTGTCGTACGGCGCGCGCGGCGGCCTCGCCAAGCGCAGCTACGCGATCATGGAGAACATCCGCGGCTTCGAGCCGGCGCTCGACCGCGTGTTCAATTTCCGCGCCTTGCTCGTCAAGGCGCCGTCGGGCCTGCTGATCGAGCCGCCGATCGTCAGCCAGGCGACCGACGCCATCTTCATCACCGACGGCGGCGCAGAAGCGGCCGTCGCCAACGCCGTCTACGAAATCAACAAGCGCGCCAAGATCGTCTCCGCGCCGCGCGACTGGCGCCAATACCTGATCCAGAGCTGGGGCGACGTGCCGCCGCCGCCGCGCATCCTGTGGCCCAAGACCGCCGAGGAACAGCGCGACTGGAACCGCTGGGTCGAGCAAGGCTGGCAGGCCGGCACCGAACAGGCCGAGCAGATTTTCGAATCCAACGTCAACCGCGTGCAGGCCGACTATAAAGGCATGGTGCGCTACCGCGTGCTGCTGGCGCAGGGCATGATCTCCGCGCCTTACGCGATGCACGAAGACCGCGGCGTGACGGGCGACGACAACCAGATGCGCGTCGGCGACAGCGCGCTGCGCATCACCGGACCTTCGAAATTCCTCACCACAAAGGCGGACCTATGGAAGCCGGCAGACCGGTAAGCCTCCTCAAGAAGGGGGTCGACGACCTCAAGGAAACCTGGCCGAACGAGCCGGACAGGTTCACCGACGCCCACGTCGACCCGTTCCTCCTGTGGTGCGTCAAGAAGGGCGCCTCCGACATCACCTTCCAGACCAACCGGCAAGTCTATAGCGAACTGTCCGGCACGCTCTATCCGTCCACCTACCGCCAGCTCGACGGCGCGGACATGGCCGCGATCATCGGCCGCCTCTACGGCGCGGAAGCGCTCGCGATCCTCTCGGGCGGCGCGGACATCGACTTGTCGTACGAAATCATGACCGACCGCTTCACGCGCACCCGCTTCCGCGTGAACATGACCGCCATCCTGGCCGACGGCCGCGACGGCGTGCAGATCACCATGCGGACGCTGCCTTCGGCCCCGCCGACGATGAAGCAGCTCAAGGTCAACGAAGAGATCATCAAGCACTGGCGTCCGCGCAACGGCCTCGTGCTCGTCACCGGCCCCACCGGCTCGGGCAAATCGACGCTGCTTGCCGCCGGCAACCGCATGCTGATCGAGAGCCCGCACGGCTGCGGCAAGATGCTGACCTACGAAGCGCCGATCGAATTCACCTACGACACCATCACGTCGAGCCGCTCGCTCGTCGCGCAGTCGGAAATCCCGCGCCACCTGCCGACCTTCGCCGCCGGCGTGCGCAACGCGCTGCGCCGCAAGCCTGAAATCATCCTCGTCGGCGAGGCCCGCGACCGCGAAACCATTTCCGCCGCGATCGAGGCCGGACAAACGGGTCACCTTGTCTTCGCAACCGTCCACACCACCGGCGTCGCGGCCACCATCCGACGCATGGTCTCGACCTTCGAGCCGTCGGAGCGATCCGAGCGCGCCTTCTCGCTGATGGAAACCGTGCGCCTGATCGTCACGCAGACGCTGGTGCCGAAAATCGGCGGCGGCCGCCAGGCGCTGCGCGAATACATGCCTTTCACCGAAGAAATCCGCGAGCACATGCTCAGCCTCACCTTCGACAAGTGGCCGGCGGAGCTGATGCAGATGGTGCCCAAATACGGCAAGACCATGGAACAAGACGCCAAGGAAGCGATGGAAGCCGGCCTGATCGAGCGCCGTTTCTACCTGATCTACGCGCAAGGCACCAAGGGCGCCGAAGGCGGCGGTCACTGATGGCGGGACCGGAAGACAACGTCCGCACCTGGCACTGGCGCAACACGATGAAACCGGTGCGCTTCTTCCGCTTCGACGCGCGCGCGGGCTTCTTCATCCTGCTCGTCCTCGTGCATTTCCGCGTGTGGACGCTCGGGCTGATGGGGGTCGTTCTCATGATCTTCTGGATGCTGGAACGCAAAGGCCTGTCGTTCTCCGCCGCCATGCGCGCGTTGCGCCTGTGGTTCGGCGGCAAATACCGCCCCGCGTGGCAGCCATCGCGCAAGCGCAAGATGATCGACACGGGCTCGAACTGATGAGGGACCAAGCGATGACAAAAAAGATTTTCAAGAAGGGCGCCGCCGGTTTCGCCGCGCTGGCCGTAAGCGGGATCCTGATGACCGCCGCGTCGCAGGACGGCGTCGCCGGTTTTGAGTGGAAAGCGCCCAACAAGACGCCCGTCATCACGACGCAGGATGTGCTGCAGAACGCAGCCGCCGCCCCGGCGCCCGCTGCCGCGCCCGCACCCGTTGCGGCAACCCCTGCCCCCGCGCTGACCGGCTTCGGCACCGACCTGCCGCTGGTCGTCGCGCTGCAGCAAGTCGTGCCTGCAGGCTACCAGCTTTCCTTCATGCCCGGCGTCGATCCGGGCGCGACCGTGTCGTGGCAGGGCGGCAAGGCATGGCCGCAGACGCTTGCCGACATGCTCGCCACGCGCAAGCTGAGCTATACGCTGAACAAGAATGTCATCGCGATCGCGCCGGCAGCGACGGCGCCTGCACCGGCGCCCGCACCCGTTCAAGCCGCAGCACCCGCACCCGTCGCGCCCAAAGTGACGCCCGCGAAGCCCGCCGCGCGCGCCAGCGACCTTGCATTCGACGACACCGTCATCGGCGAAGACGAACCGCCCATCATGCGCCATACCGGCCGCCGCGGCTCGGTCGCGTCGCGCCGCGACGTCAACCCCGGCCATCGCGACTGGTTCGACCGCATGCATGACTTCTTCGCCGGCAAGAAGAAGGAAGAAACCGCAAGCGCAGCACCCGCTCCGATACCCGCCGCACCTGCAGTTGCAGCCGCGCCTGCTGCAAAGCCGGCGCCCACCCCCATTGCGCCTGAAGCGCCGCCCATCCCCGCGGAAAAGGTCGAGGCTGTTGAGGCCGCGCCGCTGCCCGCGCCTGTGGTGCTGGCTGCCAAGTCTGCCGCGCCTGCACCTGTCGCCGCTTCCAACGCGCCGATCGCCTTGACGCCGCAAGCCGCGGCGCCCGCACCGGCTCCCGTTGCTGCGCCCGCTCCCGCACCGGCGCCGATGCAGGACACCAACAACAGCATCGTCTCCGGTTTCGGCTCCAACCTGCCGCTCCCCGTTGCGGTCGACCAGGTCGTGCCCCAAGGCTACCAACCGGCATTCGACGCCAACGTGAACAAGAACGCTTCCGTCTCGTGGCAGGGTGGCAAGCCGTGGAAGGAAGTGCTCGGCGCGATGCTGGCGCCGAAGAACCTCGCGTTCTACGTCGACAACCACACCGTGCGCGTCAGCAACGCCTTCCCCGAGGAAATCGCCCCCGCGCCCAAGGCCGCAGCGCCGCAACCGGTCGCCGCAGCACCTGCCGCCCCGGTACCCGCCGCATGGATCGCAAGCCGTGATGCCTCCCTCAAGGACACTCTCGAAAAGTGGGCGGCCCAGGCCGGCGTCGACCTTTACTGGTCGACTGACTACGATTACCGCCTGACCAAGGACGTCTCTTACGGCGGCTCCTTCCAGGAAGCCGTCGGCGGCCTGCTTAACGCCATGAAGTCGGCGCGTCCGCAGCCTTATGGTGAACTCCACCACGTTCAGGGCGGTCGCGACGTGCTCATTATCAACGTCTATGCGCTCCATAACTAAGAGTCTGATATAAAAGCCTTTATTAAAAAGTCTCATATTTATCTAAATAGTGTGATAAAATTGAGGATATAAGGTCAGGTCGTTTCGACGGGGGAAGAGTCGCAAGCGGATGCAGGATACGGCGAAAAAATTATTGATGGCGCTGGCGCTGGCCTTCCTGCTGGGCGCGCCGACCGCCGCCCGCGCGGACTGCCCCGAAGGCCCTTGTATCGCGAGCGGGTCCTTCACCGGCGCCATCGGGTCGCTCTGCGGCACCGTGACCGCCGCGATCGAGGAAGCGCAAGGCTATATCTCCGCCTATATCTCAGAGGCGTATGAGAACTTCCAGGAAGAAATCACGCTGAAGATCGGCCCCGACACCAACGGCGGCGACAACGTCACCGACCACATCACCGACTGGATCGACCAGTTCTGGCTCAAGAGCATGGAACCGGGGATGAAAGAGATGACCGACCAGCTGACCGCCCTGACGCCCGACCAGGAACGCCAGCTCGCCTCGATCCGCGACGCCGCCAACGCCAACCGCGACGTCTCCGCCCTCGCGCAGAGCGAGATCGACAGCCAGCGCGAGCAACGCCCGAGCGAAAGCACCTGCCAGACCGCGACCGTCGCGGGCGGCATGACGACCGCCCACACCATCCGCCAGGCCTACGGCTCCGCCGCGCCGTCGGAACGCGCGGCGCGCTCGTCGAACGCGACGAAGGACGCCTACGGCAACCCGATCTCCGCCGCCGCAGGTCCTGCCGCCGACATGAAGGACCGCTGGGACGATTATAAATCGCGCTACTGCGACAAGGACGACAACAATGGCCACGCCGGCTGCACGACCAGCGGCACTTATGCCGGGCAGGACGTCGACGTCGCCGGCACCGTCTTCGGCCGCGAGACGATCGACGTCACCGACGCCAACACCAAGCAGACCGTCGACGACCTGCTCACCAACGTCGCGGAGCCTTTCGTGCGCCAGCCCATTCCGCCCAACGCGGTCAACAGCCAGGACGGCCAGCGCGCGCAGCTGGCGGGCCAGGCCTATACCGCCAAGCGCCAGACGGTTTACGACAGCCTTTATTATATCGTCGCGCGCCGCGTGCCCGGCTCGTCCAAGCTCAAGGATTTCGTCGGCGCGATGCGCGAGGAAGCCGGCATCCCCGCCAGCCTCATCTCCGACAAGCCGAGCGAGAACGAGATCATGCAGGCGATGATGAGCGAGCGCTTCCGTACCGGTAAATACGCCTCCAGCCAGATCGACGAGCCGGAGAACAACCAGCGCGAAATGATCACCCAGACCGCATTCCAGCTGATGCAGATGAGCGACCAGCTCGACCTCATGGACCGCTGGTCGATGATGCTCGCGGCCCAGGTCGGCGACGAAGTCAGGCGCGACAAGAAATCCGGCACCGCCGCGATGGGGGCGACCACGCGATGACGCAGCCCCGTTTCATCATCCTCGCTTCCGTCCTCCTGCTCGCGCTGGCCGCCGCGCCCGCGCAGGCGCAGACGGGCGGCGGCGACAGCGTCAACGTGAATTCCTCGTCCTCCATCTCGGGCAGCGAATGGATCTGCGACCCGGTCTGCGACAGCCCCGGCACCGCCAACACGGTCGAGCAGGACCTCAAGAAGCTGAAGGACAACCTGAAGCAATCCGCCAAGGACGTCGTCAAGCACATGAGCGACAAGGACGACGAGATGATGAAGAAGCTTCTCGAGCGCCTCAACCAGACCGAGCTCGACATCATCAGCTGGTGGAAGAACATGTGGGCCAAGAACTTCAACCCCGCCCTGCAAAGCGCCACCGACCAGATGACCGCCGCGACGGCCGACCAGTCGCGCGTGCTGCAATCCGCCGCCGACGCCGAAACCGTCGTCAAGGCCGAGAGCACGATGGCCGCCAGCGACATCGAGGCGAAGCGCCAGACCGTCATCCCGCCCAACGTCTGCGGCGACGCCACGGTGGCGGGCGGGCAGGGCCGCGCAGCCGCGTTCTCGCGCACCATGCGCGGCGCGTGGGAAGTCAGCGGGCTCAAGACCGGCCTTAATACCAAAGGCACGCCGGGCGCGACCGGCGCGCTCGACGCCGAGCGCAAACGCTACGACGACTACAAGCAGATTTTCTGCGACCCCGACGGCAACGGCGGCCAAAACGCCTGCCCTTCCGGCGCCGACCCCAAATACGTCAACGCCGACACCCAGCCGACGAAGTTCATCACCGAGCAGCTGACCATCGACGTCACCGACCCCAAGATGGAAACCACGGTCGAGACGATCAACAACAACCTCTCCGGCGTGCCCTCGGCCGACCCGATGTCGAAAGGCGCGCTCAAGAGCGCGGGCGGCCAGCAAAACATGCTCGACCGCCGCTCCTACCTCGCGCGCTACGCGGCGGCGCGCTCCGTCATGGGCCTCATCACCAGCTGGCGCATGCCGGGCAGCAACATGGGCGAATGGGTCAAGGCGCTGCGCGCGGAATCCGGCGCGCCGACGACCGACCTCTCCGACAACCCGTCTTATAAAGAAATCATGCACGCCGAGACGATCGACCGCTTCAACACCGGCAAATACGCCGACGGCCAGATCGGCGACGCCGCGGGCGCGGAGATGGAAAAGCTGACGCTCAATGCCTATTACCTCATGCAGCTGCGCGATTATTACGAGCTGCTGGAACGCACCGCGCTGGTGCTCTCGGTGCAAGTCTCGATGATGGCCGACCAGGAAGAATCCCGCACAATCAACGCGGCCAGCCGCGCGCCGGTGCAGTAAGGAGGATGGCATGATGAAGAAAAACATTCTCCTCTCCGCCGCCGCGGCCTTCGCCTTGTCCTTGTTGCTCGTCCCGTCGCCCGCGCGCGCGCAGTGCGACATCGGCGCGAGCGGCGTCGCTTCCGCCTGCCAGGCGACGGAAAAAGCGACCGTGGAAGCCATGACGCAGACGCTGAAAGAGCTGATCACCTCCTTCGCCGACGGCAGCACGGGCACGACCACCAAGACCTTGCTCGACCTACTCGACAAGAGCGACCAGAACATCATCGGCAAGCTCGACTGGTGGTGGAACAACCTCGGCAACAAGCAGAATTCCGACGGCAGCACCGATAAGGACGCCCTGCCCGCGCTGCAGACGATGATCCAGCAGCTGCACAGCAGCGTCATCGACCAGAGCCGCCAGCGCGAAAGCGACATGGACGGCGACAACGCGCAGGCCGCGACGCGCCAGCGTTTGCAGCAGGAATACGAGGCCGTCAAGACCTACCAGCCGAGCAACCAGACCTGCCAGTTCGACACCGTCGCGAAATCGCTCGGCAACAGCGCTTACGTCAGCCGTGCCCTGACGACGGGCTATGCGCTCGACTTCAACAAGATCGGCCAGGCCTCGAAGAACTCGCCGGCCGGCGGCGGCCCGCAGACGCTGCAAAAGGCGCGCATCGACATTTACAAGTCCAAGTTCTGCGACCCGACGCAGAACGCCGGCCATGCCGGCTGCACCACGCCCGGCACGATGGTCGGCGCCGACGTGCAGCCGAGCAAGACAGTCTTCGGCCACGACACCATCGACATGACCAACGCCGACACCAACACGGCGGTCAACCAGCTGCTGTTCAACATCACGGGATACGAGGCGCCGGCGATCATCCCGCCCTCGGCCGTCAATTCCAATGCCGGCCTGCAGCAGCGCCAGAAGAACCGCGAATACGCGGCCCAGATGGACTCGGTCAGTGCGCTGGCCGCCGGCGTGGTCGCCGAGCGCGCGCCCGGCGAGAAGAACGACGACATCTACGACATGCGCGACAAGGTGCTGGCACCGCATACCGCGCAATTCGCCTCGCATACGCCGAGCCACCGCGAAATCCGCGCCGCCATCGTCGAGCAGTTGTGGGATCCCGGCTACTATGTCGAGCTGGGCGACCGCCCCGCGACGATGACGCAGAAGGAACTCTACCTCAAGGCCTACGCGCTGGTGATGCTCTACGACATGATCGCCAAGCAGGAAAAGATCTCGACGGCTTACGCGATCGAGACCTCGAACATGCTGGAAAAGCTCGGCGCCGGCCGCGGCGGCAGCCTCAACACCGCGCCGGTGCAATAAGGGGGATGGCATGAAAAAACAAGTTGCCCTCCTCTTCCTCCTCGCAACGCTGACGGCGGCGGCATCGCCTGCCTTCGCGCAGTGCGAAAACGTCGGCAGCGCCAGCAACGCCATCCAGAACGCCGCGCAGGACAACGAGGATTCGCTCAACGACTACATCAGCGAGGTCGAGAACTTCGCCAAGCAGGACCTGACCAACACCGCGACCTATGAAATGAAGGCGCGCCTCGACGAATTCGATTCCAACATCCGCTCGTGGTTGCAGGACTGGTGGGACAACCGCCTGTTCCCCTCGATGAAGACGATGACGCGCCAGCTCTCCGTCGCGCAGGTCGACCAGACGCGCCAGATCGGCTCGATGACCGACGCGATGCAGCAAAACGACACCAACCAGAAAAAACGCAAGCGCAACCAGGAAGCCTATCACCGCTACCTGCCCGCCGGCGTCGCCACCTGCCAGGCCGACACCACCGCGCCGCAGCAGACCAAGGCCTACCAGGTCTCCCGCGCGCTCAACCGCGGCATGACGAAGGACGCGGCCAAGACGATGAGCAACGCCAAGGGCACGCCCGCCGCCACCGGCCGCGCCGCCGAGATGAAGTCGCAGTGGGACGAATACGTCAGCACCTTCTGCGACCCCGCCAACGGCGATCAGGGTTGCGGCACCACGCCCGGCGCCCGCCCCGGCGCAAACAAGGACATGTCCAACCTGCTGTGGGGGCAGGTGCAGACGATCGACCTCTCCAGTCCCGAGAACGTCACGATGGTCTCGGGCGCCCTGCGCACATTCGCATCTCCCGCCGCCGACAACCCGATCCCGCCCACCGCCGTCGATACCGCGACCGGCCACCAGTCGATACTCGACCGCCGCGCCGACATCGCGCGCCGCAACGCGGTATACAACGTCGTCGCGCAGATGATGGCGGAGCGCATCTCGGTCCCCGCCGACACCAGCCTGAGCAGCGTGTTCAAGTCCATGCGCACCGGCGCCGGCCTGCCCGCCAGCGCAGCCTCCGACAACCCGAGCTACAGCGAGCTGCGCCAGGCCATCACCAAGGAACGCTTTAGCGACCCCGACTACCTTGCGCGCCTCATCAACAGCCCCGAGGAAGTCATCCGCGAGCAAGGGTCGATCAACGCGTTGCGCCTGCAGCTGATGAACGACCTCTATCGCCGGCAGGAAGAAATGCTCTTCATGGAAGCAGCCATGTACGGCCATGACCTCGACCGCCAGAAGCCGCCGACGGCCGTTTCCGCAGGCACCATCCAGTAATCAGATTATGAAATGTGGGTACATTTTGTAACCCCCTGTATTTCATTATTATTTTTTTATTTCGTGAAATGACCCGAATTTGGAATCATAAGTCCTGTTAGGATAGCGGCCTGTCTGACACATCATTGAAAAGACCCCGATGCCGCTTTCCTGGTCACACGCGACCGAAATCGCGACCGCGCTTCTTCAAGAGCACCCCGATGCGGTGCGCCTGTCGCGGACGCATGACGACCTTCTCCGGATGATTTGCGCGCTGCCCGGCTTCGCCGATGCGCCCACCCCGCCCAAACCCGCCTACCTCGACCATATCCTCTGGACATGGATGCGCCTGGCCAACGAGGACGGGGCGAACGCTGCATGACGCATCATAAGGACAAAGGCACCTTGCTCTGGCATGTGCTCGGCGGCAACAACAAGCACCAGATCGGCGGCAACAGCGGGCTGTGCACTTACGATTATATCGACGCCGATGGCAAGGCCTGCCGTAAGACACTGCTGTTCGACGCAGGCGTGCTGCTCGCCAGCGGCCACTGGCTCGAAGACCCGGCGCTCGACGATTGCGACACCGTGCTGCCCGATTACGCGCGCTTCCTTTATAATAAGGAAGACCCGAGCCACGTGCCGGAAACGCCGATCGATTCCATCTTCCTCACGCACAACCACCCCGACCACATGGCCGCGCTCCCGCTCTTGCTGCTGATGGGCTACAAGCTGCCGAAAATCTACACGACACCCTATACCGCGAAGCGGCTGGAGCAAGAACTCAGCAACGCCGGCCTCGACCCGCAGGAATGGCCGGAGATCTTCATGGTCGCGCCGGGCAAGCCGGTCGTCGAAGGCCCCGTTTCCGTCACTTCGTTCTGGGTCAGCCACTCGACGCCGCAATCGGTCGGCTTCTTCATCGAGACGCCCGCAGGCACCATCCTCAACCCCGGCGACTTCAAGCTGGACCCTTCCGTCATCTGGGGCCCCGCCTTCGACGAGAACCAGTTCAAGCGCGTGGTGTCGCAGCCGGTCGACCTGCTGCTGCTCGATTCCACCGGCGCGCAGCAGGACGGCCCGACACTGACCGAGCACGACATGCGCGAGACCCTGCGCGAGCTGATGGAAGAAAACCCCAACAAGCGCTTCGTCGTCGCCGTGATGGGCGGTTATGAGGAGAACCTCGCTTCCGTCGCGCAGGTGACCGCCGAATACGAACGCACCCTGTGGGTCTCCGGCACCGCGCACGAACAGGCCCTGGACGCGCTCGCCGCCAACGGCATGTCGCTGGGCGAACAGCTCGGCGCCGACCTTGAGGTCAGGACGCTGACGCCGGGGAAGTCGGCGCGCGACCTCGCCGCCTGCCGCCCGAAGGATTCCGTCATCGTCGTCACCGGCGCGCAAGGCCACACCAACGCCGTGCTGACGCGCGCGGCGGAAGACCGCTCGACCGCGCTCACGCTCAACCCACGCACCGACATCATCCTCATCTGCGCGCCCGTCATGCCAGGACAGGAAGCGCAGCGCCAGCGCCTGCTCTCGACGCTCGCCGCCAAGGGTTTTAAGGTGCTGACGCGCGAAGACGACATCCTCTATTCCCATGCCCACGCACGCCTGCCGGAGATCGTCGAATTCGTGAAGCTCGCCGACCCGAAATGCGTGATGCCCGTGCACGGCAACGTCGCACAGCGCAGCGCCTGCGAGAAAGCCATGCAGAAGATGGGCAAGAAGACCGTCGGCGCCAACAACGGCGACGTGATGCGCGTGACGAAGCAAGGCGTTCATTCGGTGAACCCGCCGACCAAGGACAAGGCGCCGCTCGTCGGCCTCAAGACGCTGCAGGGCAAGACGTGGGACGACCGCTATTACGTGATGGTGACCGCGCCCGCGAAAAAGCCGCAGCTGCCCGCCAACAACAATGCCCCGGGCCCGAAAAAGCACCGCCCGCGCATCTTCAAGCCGGGCGCGCCCTGATTTCCCTTACATGAAGTTGGTCAGCGACAGCTTTCCGACGATATTGGTGACCTGATAGGACGCCGTCAGCTGGTTTTCCAGCGACTGCAGGTTGATGATCGCGGTATTGGGGTCGATGTTCTCGATGCCGTCGATCTGCGTCTGCAGGAGCGCGTTGTCGCTGGTCGTCTGGTCCTTGATCGTGCCGATGAGCGCGAACTTGCTGCTCAAGGATTGGTTGGCGCCGTCCATCGCCTGCATGCCCTTGTTCAAAAGGTCGACCGCGTGCTGGACGGCCGTGTTGAAATCGGTCGTCGTCGCCACGTCGCCGTTGGCCGCATCCGGCTGCTTGAGGTTGGCGAGGAAGGCGCAGGCGTTGATGATGTCCTGAAACGCCGGGTCGTCCGCCTTGACCGTGTAGTCGACGTCCATGTTCTGCGAGATGCGCGCCGTCACGGCGCCGGACGTCGCAAGGCCGGACGACAGGCCGAGGTTGGTCGCCGACATGCCGTCCGTGTTGGAGAGGAACGCGGTTGTCGAGCTGGCGCCCGAGAGCCACTGCGTGACCTGCTGGCTCATGTTCTGCTTGGCGGTGGCGACGTTGGTATAAGGCGGCGTGCCGGAATCCGAGCCTGCGAAAAGGTAGCGGCCGTCGAGCTGCTGGTTGGTCATGTCGGCGATGAAATCGAGCGCCTGCTGGGCGACTTGGTTGATCGTGCCGATATTGGTTGCGCCGCCCATGTTGTTGACCGTGCTGACCAGCGACTTGGCCTGGTCGGAGATCTGCGTCATCGTCGAGCTCATCAGGCTCATGCGGTTGGAGACGCTGGTCATGTTCTTGAGGTAGCTGTCGGTCAGCGACTTCATGTTGTGCAGGCGCTGCACGTTGGTGGCGTCCGTGCCAAGGCCGGCGTAGTTTTCCGATTTCTTCTGCGTCGTGACCTGCCGCTGCAGCTCGTCGAAGGTGGCGCGCAGGTCGGACAATCGGGCCGACTGCACGGTGCTCTGCGCCAGGAAAGAGACGTTGTTATTGATCGTCATGAGGTATTCCTCCTATCAACGGTTGATGGCGTTCAGCAGTTCGTCGAAGATCTGCTGCGCCGCTGAAATCATTTTCGCCGCCGCGCTGTAGGCGGACTGGATGCGGATCAGGTCGGACATTTCCTGGTCGATGTTGACGCCGGACGTGTTCGAATTGCGCGTCTGCAGCGTCTGCAGGAACGAGCTTTCCTGCGCCTGGCCGTTATCGGCGACATTGTACTGCTCGCCCTGCGTCGAGATGATGTTGCTGATGAAGTCCTGCAGCGTGCTGTTGGCCAGCAGGCCGCTCGACAGCGTGCCGGACGGGCCGAGGCCGGTCTGCGGGAACGGGTCCTGCGCGACGTTGGAGACCGACATGCCCAGCGCCGACAGCGGCGAACCCGTGCCGTCAGTGATCGAGATGTCGCCACCCTCGGTCGGCTGCAGCAGCAGCTGTCCCGACGCGTTGAGCGTCGCCGCCAGGCCGGGCACGGTGGTGTTGAGCTTATTGAGCAAGGTCGCGGTCGTATCGCCCGGGGCAATCGTGATCGTGACGGCGGAACGCGTGCCGACCTGCACCTGGAAGCTAGCCGCCGGCTGCGCCTTCGTGCCGACCGTCAGGCCCAGCGCGGAAACGCCCGCCGCGTTGATGCTGCCGGCCGCAACGCCGATGTCGCTGGTGGAGCTCAGGCTGAGCGCGCCCGCGCTGTTGATGGAGGCGACCGTATAGCCGAAAGCCGTGTTGATGCTGGACACAAGGGTGGCCGGCGTGTCAGCCGCATTCACCGTGATGGTCTTCGGCACGCCGCCGATCGTGAGCGTGAAGGTGCCGGGCAGCTGGGTGCCGGCCGTCGGCACCTGGTCGAGCGTCGCGTAGGAAGAGAGGTTGACGCTGCCCGCAACCGTGTTGCGCGGCGCGACGGGCAGCAGCGGCGTCGTGGTGCCGGTGGCAAGGTCGAGGCCGGACAAGGCAAAGGTGCCGTCGGCCAGCGTGATGGCGCCGCCCGAATTGAGCGACAGGTGCGTGCCGTCGAAGGTGGCGACGGTGGAACCGCAGGCCGCGTTGATCTTGGCCGCGATGTCGGTGGCGCTATCGCCTGCCTGCACCGTAACGGTTTGCGGTGCACCTGCGCCCAGCGCGATGGTGAAAGTTCCGGGCGCGCCGGCCGTATAGGCCGACAGGTCGACGGTGCCGGCAACGCCTTGCGTGAGCGGCACCGTGCTGTTGACGGGCACGGTCGCCGCCGTCGGGAAGTTGATGTTGCGCGTGCCCAGCGCCTGCTGCGCCTTGTACGCGCCGAAGGCGAACTGCGCGACGCGGCGGATGACTTCGTTGGAGCCGGAAAGTTCGGTGCCGCCGTTGGTGCCGTTGCGCAGCAGGTTAGGGTCGGAGACGATGGCGGGGTTGACCCTGATCTGGCCGGAGAAACCGTTATAGCCGGTCGGCGATGAAGCGGTGGGGTCGTCCGGCGGCACCTGGTTGTTGGCGCCGACGAAAAGCTTGAGGCCTTCGTTGCTGAAACGCTCCGCCAGCTGCTGCGAGAATTCGTCGAGCTGCGCCTGGTATTGCGGCAGCGCACTGTCGCGCAAGTTGAACAAGGCGCCCAGCTGCCCGCCCATGTCGGTCTGCGCGATGTCGGTGCCCGTCTCGCTGCCGATGTGCAGGCCGTCGAGGCCGCCGCCCGGATAATAGCTGTCCGGCTGCATCGTGCTTTGGTTGAAGTAAAGCTTGTGCGCCGCGGTATCTGCCAGCACCTGTCCCTGCTTGGTGATGACGATCAGCGTGTCGCCGTTCTTGTAGGTGGAGGTGTTGAGATACTGCGCAACGGTGTTGACGGCGGTGTCGCGCTGGTCCTCGAGGTCGGCAGTGCTCTGGCCGGTCGCAGCCAGGTGCGTGATGCTCTGGTTCAGCGTCGCGATGGTGGTGAGCGCCTGGTTGACGGTATTGACGGCGGTGGAGATGTCGGACTCCGTGTCGCCGCGCATCTGGCTCAGGAGAGTCGAGAAATTGTTGATGCCGCCCGCCAGCTGCTGTGCCGCGCTGACCGTCGAGGCCATGAGGCCGGGATCGCTCGGCGACGACGAGAGGTCGGTGAAGGCCGAAGCCAGCGCCGTCACCTGCGCCGACAGCGACTGCGTCGAATCCGACGCGCCGTGGAAATCCTGGATGCGCTGCAGGTATTTGACCTGCACGTCATAACCGGCGGAAACGCTGGTCTGCTTGTTCAGGTCGGCGATCAGGGCGGCGTTGACGTTGCGGGTTTCGGGCAGTGCGCGCGCGCCCACGCCCTGTCCGGCAATGATCAGGTTCTCCTGCTGCAGAATTTTCCGGGTATAGCCGGCGGTCGAGGCGTTCGAGATGTTCTTCGACACCGTATCGAGCGCCTGTTGCGCGACCCGGAGGCCCAAGACGGCTGAATCAATCGATAATGTCACGGCTCTATGCCTCCCTTGGCGGACGGATCCGCCCTAAACAGTCTTTTCCTCCCGTCTTCTAGCAAGAGCCGTGCCAGAACCTGCAACCCCCTTATGTAATGCACAAAATGTATATAGTTCTTAAACAGTTAACGATTGAATGCTATCTTATATAATAGTGTTTGGACTTGAGGGGGACCTGTCATGGCCGAAACCGACAAAGAGCCGTCCGCAGTGCCGGACAACGCACTTTATAAAATACTGACCGCCGTGCTCGGCGGCGGCAAGAAGCCGGCAGCCGCAGCGCCGGCGGCGAAACCGGCTGCCGCAAGGCCCGCGGTAACCGCCGCAGCCGCACCTGCGGTACCCGGCACGACGAAAGCGATGCCGCCCGGCCCGCTCGCGACCGTCGTCGTGCGCAACGAATTCTACCGCGACGGCTTCCGCAACATGCTGCGCGTGGCGATCGCGGAGGCGGTCATCATCGTCGCGCTCATCCTCACCTTCATCGTCTATACCAACGCGACCAAGCCGCAGGACCATTATTTCGCAACCACCGCTGACGGCCGCATCATGCAGCTGGTGCCGCTGGATCAGCCCAATATGGGCACGGCTGCGCTGATGTCGTGGGCCGCGCAATCGGCGACGGAAGTCATGACCTTCGGTTTCCACGACTACCAGCGCCGCATGCAGCAGGCCTCGCGCAACTTCACGCGCCACGGCTGGGAGAATTTCACCGACGCGCTGCAGAAGTCGCGCATCATCGAATCGATCGAGACGAACCGGCAGGTCGTGACGGCGCAACCGTCCAGCGCGCCGGTGCTCGTGCAGGAAGGCGTCTTCAACGGGCGCTACCGCTGGGTCGTGGATTTCCCGCTCGCGGTCACCTACCAGGCAGGCACGGCGACGCGTAACGACAACCTGGCTGTGCGCCTCGTCATCGACCGCGTGCCGTCGCTGGAAAACCCCAACGGAGTGGGCATCGAGCAATGGATCGCAACCCAGATGTAACGCCGGCGCGGAAGAGCGTGCCGCTGCATCCCGAATGGCAGCGCAACGAAACTTTCCGCGACGGGTTCTACATGCTGGTCTGGATTTCCAATATCCAGATCATCATCATCGCCGGCCTCGTCGTGCTACTCACCCTTTATGTGAAGACGGTGCAGCGCACGGACAACTATTTCGCCGAGACCGTCGAGGGCCGCCACATGCGCATGGTCGGCCTGCCGCTGCCTAATATGGGAAGGACGGCGATGGCGCAGTGGGTGTCGCAGGCTGTGACGCAGATTTTGACCTTCGGATTTAACGATATCGATCAACGTTTTGACCTCTCGCAGCGTAACTTCACCGCCGACGGCTGGAAGAGTTTCCGGAAGGCGATGATCGACTCGCACCTCGTCGACAACATCATCTCGGCGCAGCAGATCGTCACCTCAGTGCCGCAGGGCGAGCCGACGCAGACATGGGAAGGCCTCGACAAGGGCCGCTACCGCTGGGCCTTCGACCAGACGATGCTGATCACCTTCCGCTCGGGCGCGGTCAAGACGGTCTCGACCAAGGCGGTGCATGTGGTGCTCGAACAGGTGCCGACCGCCGACAACCCCGCCGCCATCGGCATTGCGGAGTGGTATGTCTATTAAAAAGCCGTGTGTTTTTGCGCCGCTATGGGTATAAATGACTGTGTCGATGATTGAATTTATGAAACGCCCATTCCTGATTTTCGTCGCTGCGGCGCTGTTAGCCGCGGCGCCCGCGCGCGCGCAGGATGCCGCGGATTTCGACAGCCAGGTCGAGGCCTTCAAGCAAAAAGCCGAAGCCGCGCGCGACGACGATTTCGACGCGCCCGCCACGCGCGGACAAGCGCAACAATCGAGCAAGGTCGCCGACAAGAAAGATGCAGCGCCTGCACCCGACGCCTCCCCGCTCGCCGATAAGGCGGATGCCGCCGACGATAGCGCGGGCGAGAGCGACGAAAGCCCGCTCGGCATGAAGACGACGGCCAGCCCGCTGGGTCCCGCCGCGAACTTGCCGGTCGACGGCAAATCGCCGCTCGCCGCATCGCCGCTGTCGCAGGCCGCCACCGCCAAGGCGCTCTCCGGACAGGCGCAGGCGCCGATGACGCCGGAAGAGGCGCAAGCCGCCGCCGAAGCCGACATCGAGGCGCAGAAAAAGAAGATCGACGAAGACACCTTCAACGAAGCGCTCAAGGTGCTGATGCCGATGAAGCCCGATCAGATCCGCAAGCTGCTCGACACCTTCAAGGACAGCCGCCAGGCCGCCGAGACGCCGATCGCGGTGCCCGACCCCAAGGTGCATGTCGAGACGATCTCGCTCGACCCCTCCGAAGCGCCGCCCGTCATCAAGACCTCGCCGACGCGCGTCACCACGCTGACCGTGCTGGACGCCACCGGCGCGCCGTGGCCGATCCAGGACGTCAGCTGGGCCGGCAAGTTCGACGTCGTCGGCCCTGAAGAAGGCGGCCACGTCATCCGCGTCACGCCGCTCACCGCGCACGGCATGGGCAACATCTCGATCCGCCTCGTCGACCTCATCACGCCGATCACCTTCACGCTGCAGACCGGGCTCGACGAAGTCTATTACCGTTTTGACGCGCGCATCCCCAAGCAAGGCCCGATGGCCAAGACGCCGCTGATCGCGAACGGCGGCCTCAAGGCCGCGGTCGGCGGCGACGAGAACCTCGTGCAGGTGCTCGACGGCGTGCCGCCGCCCAAGGCCGAAAAGATGAAGATCGAGGGCGTCGACGGTCGCACCACCGCTTTCCGCCTGTCGGGCCATATTTATCTGCGCACGCCGCTGACGCTGCTCTCGCCGTCGTGGGACGCGAGCGTCTCTTCCGCCGACGGCATGAACGTCTATACGATGAACGAAGCGCCGGTCATCCTGCTCTCCGACGAGGGCCGCATGGTGCGCGCGCATATCGCCGGCGAAGACGAGGTGACCAATGGCCGATAACGACGACGATCTGGATCTCGACATCGATGTCGATGACGGCGGCGATCTCGGTGGCGACAACGGCGCACCCGGCGGCGGAAAGCCGTCGCTGAAGGAGATCTGGGACAACAACCCGATGCTCAAGGTCGCGGCGATCGTGCTCGGCGTCGCGCTGGCGGCGGGCAGCTATTTCGTGTTCTTCGGCGGCCATGAGGACACCGGCAAGGCCGTCATCCGCCTCGCCAACGGCGCCGACGCCAAGCAGGCGCCCGGCCAGCAGGAACTCGACCCCGCTTATAAAAAGGCGGTCGAAGACAACAACCAGAAAGCCGCCGACGTCGCCGCCAAGACCGGCGGCAGCGCGATCCCGACCCCGACCGGCACGATGAAGAAGGCCGGCCTCGACGTCGAGGAAATGCCCGAAAAACCCAAGACCGATCCGCTCATCGAATGGCGCAAGGCCACCGAAGCGCGCCGCCAGGAAGTCGAGAAGGAAGCGCCCGCGCAAGCCGCCGGCAGCCCGCCGCCGGAAATTCCCGTCGTGCAGCCCGTGCGCAAGCCGGCGGAATTCCACCGCGACCCCAACGCCGCCAAGGCGCTCTCCGAACAGATGCGCGTGATCATCGCGGCGCAGACGCCTGAAAAGGCCGACATCAAGGTGCTGACCTCGGTGGTGTCGCCGTACAAGCAAAAGATCACGGACGAGGAAGAGCAGAAGAAGGCGCAAGCCAACGGCCTCGCCGCCGGTTACAGCGGCACCCCCGGCGCGATCGGCCTGACCGGCGCCGCCGGCGTCATGCCTGGCGACTGCACCGGCTCCGCCTGCGCCGCCGCGCAGAACATCGACCAGATCGCGCAGAAGACCATCATCCCCGCAGGCACCATCGCCTACGGCCAGCTGATCAACGAACTGAATTCCGACCTGCAGGGCCCCGTGCTCGTGCAGATCATGTCGGGCCCCTTCGCAGGCGGCCGCGCCATCGGCAAGATCGAGGTCAAGAGCGACTTCGCCGACTACATGGTGCTGACGTTCCAGACCATCGTGCTCGATACCGTCAGTTATCACGTCAACGCGATCGCGATGGACGAACAGACGCAGCTGACGGGCCAAGCGACCGACGTGGAGCACCACTACTTCACGCGCATCGTCCTGCCCGCGGCCGCCAAGTTCATCGAAGGCTACGGCAGCTCCATGAGCCAGACGGGCTCGCAGGTGTCGCAAACCTCGGGCGGCGGTCAGGTCGCAACCTCGCCCAAGCCGGACGCCAAGGAAAGCATTTATAAAGGCGTGGAAGAATCCACCAAAGTCATCGGCGACATGATCGAGACGCAAGCCAAGCGCCCCGTCACCGTCAAGATCGCCAAGGGCACCACGATGGGCATGTTCTTCATCGACCAAGTCACAACAGCGGACGCAGGACAATGAGCAATCAAGACGATTTCGACACCGAACTTGACGTTGAGCAAAACTCCGTTTCCGCGCCGCGCCGCGACGAGCCCGTCGCCGACGACGAGCTGACGGAAGAGACCACCGACGCCGAAGCCATCGACACCGGCGAAGCGCCGCCAAAGAAACCCGGCTCCGGCCTGATGTTCAAGGCCGTCGTCGGCGTCATCGCCGCCGGCGCGATCGGCTTCTTCGTCCTGCGCCCGCACCCGGGCAACCAGCAGCCCGCGCCGCAACCGCAGCAACAACAGCAAGCCGCGCAAACGCCGGCGCCGATGCCTGCGGACACCGCGCAACCTCTCGCCAAGCCCGCGGATACCACAGCCGCCGAGCCTGAAGCGCCGAAGGCCACGACGGACATGGACATGCTGCCCGCACCTGTCGCCGCGAAGGCGCCTGCGGCCGCTGCATCGTCCGACGACGTGCTCGATTTCGACGCGCCCGCGACCAAGGGACAAAAAGCGGCGCAGACCGCCGCAGCCGATGCGCAACAGCCTGCCGCAGCTGCGCCCGCGCAAGCTGAAATCGTCCCTGATAGCGCCGCACCTGCGCCGCCTGCAACGATGGACATGCCGGCGCCTGCAGCGGAAACGAAAGACGCTGCTGCACTGCCTGCGCCCGCCAAGACGGAAGCGCCTGCCGCTGCCTTGTCTCCCGACGACAAGGACAAGATCGACGGCATCGACAAGCGCCTCGGCAACCTTGAAGAGACGCTGAACGCGCTGCAGGCGAAGCTTGCGACCAAGGATGATATCGGCGCACTGCAAAACCGCATCGACGCGCTTGAGCAATCGAAGGCGAAACCCGTTGCCGCCGCGCCTGTGAAGGAAAAAGCGCCGGCGAAGAAGAAAACCGCCGCGAAAAAGCCGCAACATCACGCCGCCGCGACCGCCGCGCATGCGGCCGCTGCACCTGCCTGGGTGCTGCGCTCGGCCAAGCCCGGCATGGCCTGGGTTTCCGCCCCCAACTCGAACGAGCTGAAGACCGTCGCGGTCGGCGATATGCTGAGCGGCATCGGCAAGGTCACCGTCATCGACAAGGACAGCCTCGGCCGCTGGGTTGTCGTGGGCACGGCCAGCCGTCTGTCGCAGTAAGTCTGCCCCTCAGCCGCAGGCAAAACACCCGCTTCGACTCCGATTCGGATAAATTTAGCTCTAATTTTGTGTATCTCGGAAAAACAAAAGCGTACTCATGTTATGTAATTGTTATCAAGGGGTTATTAACCAACTTGCTCTTTAATAACAAAGGCCTGATTTGCCGGGGTGGCAAAAAGGTGGTTTAATATAGGTATGAGCACGACGATGCGCCAAGGGTGGGAAAAATGAGTTTCCGTCGGTCGATTCATAGAGTCCTTCTGACTGCCGCTTTGCTCCTGATGGCGGCCGAGCCGGCCTTTGCGCAAACATCGGGCACGCTGGGCGGCGTGATTACGCGCGTCACGCAAGGCTTCGCGAATTTCCCGACGATCCTGACCGCTTTCGCCTATATCGCCGGCCTTTATCTCGCCGTCGACGGCATCTTCAAGTTCAAGGACCACGTCGACAACCCGGTGCACAACCACCTGAGCGCGGGCGTGAAACGCTTCCTCGCCGGCGGCATGATGCTGGCGCTGCCGTATGTGGCGGACGTCGCCAAGGGCAGCGTGATCGGCACCGGCGGCAATGCCATCAGCGTCAGCGGCAACCCGACATCCAGCTCGGGCAGCGGCATGGATCACATGATCGTCCAGTTCATCACCGACATCTACGGCCCGATGGCGACGATGATCACGGCTTTCGCCTATATCGGCGCGATCGTCCTGCTCATCAACGGTATTTCGCGCCTGATCAAAACGGCGCAGGAAGGCCCGCGCGGCCCGACGGGCATGGGCACGATCATGACGTTCCTCGTTTCCGGCGCGCTGTTCGCCTATGGCGACATGGCGGGCACTTTCGCCGACAGCCTGTTCGGCGGCGGCGCGACGACGCACACGATGTCCTCGATCAGCAGCAGCGTGATCGCGGACGCGACCGACCGCCAGCGCATTGAATCCGTTGTGAATGCGGTTATGGCATTCATCCTGATCGTCGGCATGATCGCCTTCGTGCGCGGCCTCTTCGTGCTCAAGGCCTTTGCCGACGGCCACCACCAGCAGCATTCGCTCGCGCAGGCGCTCACCTTCATCTTCGGCGGCGCGCTGGCGATCAACCTCGGTGACCTTGTCAACGTGCTTCAACAAACGGTGGGGATTACCAACGGCATTACATTTAACTAGCGGGCTAAAAAGGAACCATGGTACTATGATACTAGGGACTACAACTTAAACGGGGCTACACTCAAGGAGGAGTAAAACATGAAAAAGCATCTTACGCACAAACTGGCAGCAGCGGTCACCGCCGGCGTTCTCGTCGGCCAGGCCAACGCGGCCTTCGCTGAAAACTTCAGCGACCTGTCCGACAACATCGTGACGGCGTCCAGCCGCATCCCGAGCCTGATCTCGACCGTCGCTTACATCGGCGGCATCGGTCTTGGCGTCGCCGGCGTCTTCAAGCTCAAGGCGCACGTTGACAGCCCGGGTCAAACCCCGCTCAAGGACGGCCTTGTCCGTCTCGGCGCAGGCGGCGGCCTCCTGGCACTGCCGTTCCTGACCGACGCGATGGTCGGCAACATCAACGCTGGTAACGCCGGCGGTACCGCAACGGGCAGCATGGCGACCTTCAACGGCGTCCAGGCTGGCGGCTAAGCGGGAAACCGACGAGCCACATGGCTTACCTGAAGATCACGCCCGGTGTGAGCGCTTTGTCTGACACCGGGCGTCCTTTATCCAAGGACGTTCACAAGGTTCCCGAAGACCTCAAGAACAAGGTGCTGGTGCGCGACAACCACACGTGCCGCTATTGCGGCTTCATGTCGCTTAAGTACCAAGAGGTCAACTTCATCGGGCCCAAAGGCAACGAGACGGGCGAAGAGCACTACGCCACCGCCTGCCCGTTCTGCCACCAATGCTTCCAGATCGATAAGATCGACCGCATGCAGTCCGGCGCACTCATCTGGCTGCCCGAAATCGGGCAGGCCGCGCTCCATCATATCTGCCGCGCCATCTACGTTGCGCGCATCAGCCGCGGGCCCATGGCCGACGCCGCGCGCGACGCGATGGAAGCGCTGCTCGCCCGCAAGGCCGAAGCCAACGCGCGCCTCGGCACCGACAGCGCGAAGATCCTCAGCTCCATCCTGCAGGATTTCCTCGAGGCGAAGGAATACCGCGACCGCGGCGCCAGGCTGAAAGGCTTCCGCATCCTGCCGCTCGACCGCCGCATCATCCGCGAGGGCGAGCTGGAGTTCAACCAGTTCCCGCAAGTGCTGGCCTATTGGCGCTCCAAGGACGGCGCCTTCGGCGAGACGCCGCCGCGCCTGTGGGGCGGCATGTTCTACAAGGTCAAGGAAAAGATCGCCGCTTAAGAATTGCACGCAGAAAAAAGGCGGCAGTCGATACTGCCGCCTTTTTTCTTTGCGGCGAATAAGGCTTAGACGTTGAAGCCGGGCTTGCCGGGTTTCTTCTTCGGCGCCTGGTCCTTCGTGTAGACGCTGTTGACGACGTCGAGCGCGTTGACGAGGAACATCTGGACGATGTCCTTCATGTCATCCTTGCTCTCGGTAACGGCGATTTCGCCCAGCGACTTGCTGGCTTCGCCGGCAACGCCGTGCAGGAGTTCCGCGGTCGCCTTCGGCGAGGGCAGGAAGCCGACGGCCAGCTGCGCATATCCTTCAATGACGTCAGGCGTGATCATGGCCGTGAAGGTGCCGACCTGCATCGCGATGAGGTCGGTCGGGATCATGTTGATGAGGTCGACGATGCTGTCGGCGACTTCTTCGTCGGACGAATTCTTCATGTCGTCGAAGATCGGGCCGACTTGGCCGATCAGCGCCTCGACGAACAGCTGCGCGCCGGCGGGCAGGCCGACTTGCTCGAGAATTTTGCCGAGCTGTTCGGACGGCTCGACGCCGGTGGCATCGGCCTTCGCGAGTTCCTTCTTGAGGGCGCGCGCGATCTGGAGGGTCGTCTCGGGCTTCTTCAGCTCTTCGAGCTGCTTGTCGAGCAGTGCCTTGACGGTCTCTTCATCGAAGTACTGGATCGTCGCGCTGAGGCTCTCGGCGAATTCCTTGCCGGTGAGCGTCGCGTAGAAATCCGATGCGATGCGGGCGGCGAGGGGCTTGGGGAATTCCTGCTGCGCGGTGTCGATCGCGGCCTTGGCGGTCGCGGCGGCGATGTGGATGCCCTTGACGTCAAAATTGTCATTGGCGTAGTTGTCGGCAAATTTCTTGAATACGTCTTTCAGCTTGTTGAAGCCGGGATTCTTGCTCATGACTTTCTCCAAAATCTATAGGTTGTTCCAGTGGGAATACTGGAACTATAGAGTTCCGGAAAAATCAGTCAATGGGTGTTTTCAGAAGGTTTTGTTTAAGATAAGGTATTGAGCAGTTCGCCTATCGTCTCATCCTGCGTGCGGATGACAAAGATGTTGGCCTTATAGGCCGTCTTGGTTGCCATAAGCGACGTCAATTCCTGCGTAAAGTCGACATTCGGCGCTGCGACCAATCCTTGCGCGTCGGCGTAAGGCGAGGTGGGGTCGTAAGCTGCGGAATAGCCTTGTGCATCTTCCGTCACATCGGCCCGGACACCGGCAGACAGCGCGGCATAACTGACGCTTTGGGGTTTATAGACGGTCGAGGCAGGAGATGCAGCGGTCGGCAACGCGCCCACCGTGCCCACATTGGCGATATTGTTTGCAATGGTGCCGAACCGGCGGCTTTGTGCCGTCAGCCCGCTCAAAGCGATGGATAGCGTATCGGTCATGATTCCACTCCTGCCCGTTCTTCCATTCTATATATAAAGCATTAACTTTTTATTTATATAGTGGTCTATAGTGGGGGCAGGGGGTTTTCATGGCCACGATCTTCAGGATTCTTGCGGTATTGCTGGCGATTTCTGTCGCCGTTCCCGCCGCGCACGCCGCCGACTATCGCACCGCCAACCGCGACACCAAGGGCGTGCCGTATTATCCCGACCACATGTTCGACAAGCCGGACTACTACGAATTCTCGCCGCTCGTCTCCAACCGCGACCCGCATCCCGACGCGGGTCATGGGCAAGGCTGGGACCCTTCCGCATGGAATTCATGGTGGACGGCGGACAACACCGTGCAACGTTTCTTCAAGGCGCGCATCTTCGAGCGCAGCTACATGCGCAACGGCCAGATGCCGGTGCTGGAACTCGGCCCGACCTTCTACGAACTCTCCGACATCGACAAGCGCCGCACGCTGAAGCTGGTCGCGCAGAACGACCGCCTGTTCCAGCAAGGCTACGGCATGATCGAGCTGGTGGACTGGTACACGCACGGCATCGTCGGCGCCTATACGCCCAAAGGGATGTTCCTGAACTGACATGCGCCCGCTCAAGCACATAGCGGCCGCCCTCGCGCTGGCGGCGATGGTCTCTGCCACGCCAGCGCGCGCCGACGGGTTCAACATCATCCGCGACGAAGAGATCGAGCAATCGCTCAAGGTCATGACGAAGCCGATCTTCGAGCAAGCAGGCCTTGCGCCCGACAGCATCCGCTTCGTCATCCTCGAAAACCCTGAACTCAACGCCTTCGTCGCGGGCGGGCAGAACATCTTCCTGCACACCGGCCTGATCCTTGAGACGCAGAACCCTGCCGAGTTGGTCGGCGTCATCGCGCACGAGACCGGCCACATCGCGGGCGGCCACCTATTCCTCGGCGCGACTGCCGCATCGGGCCTGACGCTGCAGGCGATGCTGGCAAGCGTGCTGGGCATTGCGGTCGGCATCGCGGCGCATGCGCCGGACGCAGGCATCGCCGCCTCGAGCATCGGCACCACGATCACCACGCGCCAGTTCCTGCACCACACACGCACGCAGGAAGGCTCGGCCGACCAGGCGGGCGTGCGCTTCCTCGAAGGCGCGCACCTGCCGGTCACCGGATTCCTCAGCTTCATGAAGAAGCTTGAATCGCAGGAACTGCTGCCGGAGACGCAGCAGTCGCAATACGTGATGACGCACCCCCTGTCGCAGGACCGCGTCGATTTCCTGCAGCATGTCGTCGACACCATGCCGCAAGGCGCCATGCCGGACGCGTGGTTCGAGCTGCACCGCCGCATGAAGGCGAAGCTGTCCGGCTACCTCTATCCCGACCGCGTGCTGCAGAAAAAATCCGATGACAGCATCGACGGCCGCTATGCGCGCGCCATCGCGCTGTTCCGCAAAGGCCAACCCGACGACTCCCTTGCCTTGATCGACGGCCTCATCAAGGCGGAGCCGAAGAACCCGTACTTCCACGAACTCGACGGGCAGGTGCTGCTCGATGCCGGCAAGGTCGACAAGGCCGCGGCGGCTTACCAGCGCGCGGTCACGCTCGCGCCGTTCTCCGGCCTGATCCGCATCGCTTATGCGCACGCGTTGATCGAGGAGAAAGGCGACCAGAAAGCGCACCTGACCGAAGCCGTGCAGCAATTGCAGCTCGCCCTCACCCGGGAAAAGCAGACGTCGGAGCCGCATTACCTGCTCGCCATCGCCTATGGCAAGCTGGGCGAGGAAGGGCTGTCGCGCCTGCACCTCGCGGAAGAGGCGATGATGCAGAACAAGCCGGATTTCGCAAAACGTGAAGCGGAACTGGCGCTCACCCACCTCAAGACCGGCACGCCCGCATGGCTGCGCGCACAGGATATCCTCAACGCCGTGCCGGATTTGAAAAAACAGCAAAAAGGGGATTGATTTCGCGACCGCAAGCTTCCAGATTCAAGACAAGTTTATTTAACCCAGAAGGAACATGACATGACCGCACTCCGCCGTATCCTCGCCGCCCTCGCCATCGTCCTTGCCGTCTCCTCGCCCGCGCTGGCGGCCGACGCGCCCGCGCAGAAAGCACTGACGCAGGCCGACGTCGAGAAGATCGTGCACGACTACATCATCAGCAACCCCGAGACGATCCTGACCGCGGTCGACGACTACCAGAAGAAGTCCCAGCGCGACAACCAGGACGCCGCGCTCAAGAAGAACAAGGACGCCGTCTACAACGACGCCGACGCGCCGACCATCGGCAACCCCAAGGGCGACGTGACCATCGTCGAGTTCATGGATTACAACTGCCACTACTGCAAGCAGTCGTTCCCGACCGTCCTGTCGCTGATGAACAAGGACAAGAACCTGCGCTTCATCATGAAGGACTTCCCGATCTTGGGCCCTACGTCGGAGACCGCCGCCAAGTGGGCGCTCGCCGCACAGAAGCAGAAGAAGTATTTCGAGTTCCACAAGGCGATGATGGAGAACAAGGGCCCCGTCAACGACGAGACGCTTGAAAAGGCCGCGCGCGCCGCCGGCCTCGACATCGCGCAGATGAAGAAGGACGCCGGCAGCACCGACGTGATGATGCAGATCGAGAAGAACCGCAACCTTGCGGCCAGCCTCGGCCTGTCCGGCACGCCGGCCTTCATCATCGGCGACCAGATCGCCTTCGGCGCCTACGAACAGTCCGATCTCGAGAAGATGATCGCCGACGCGCGCAGCAAGAAGCCCGACGCCGCTGCCCCCGCACCCGCGAAAAAATAACTAGCGGTTTCAACAGCTTAAGAACCCGGCCCGCGAAAGCGCGGCCGGGTTTTTACTTTCATCCTTTGTAAACCTTTCTCCGCTACGGTGAGGGTGACAAAGGAGAGACGCCATGATGTACAGCTTGCAAGATCTTCTCGCCAAGATGGGCGCCCCCGAAGTGAAGGAAAAGGGCCAGATGCGCTGGCACTATTTCGACGCCGAAACCGGCGAGCTGTCGGGCTTCGCCGAGATCCGCCTGATCGAAGGCGGCAAGCGCCTCATCGCGGAACTCAGCCATGCGCGCCACAACTACGAAGACGATACCGGCCGCTTCCACCAGTCCTATACCGAAAGCTTCTACCTGCACGCCGAAAAGACCGGCATTTCCTACACCGTCACCAAGATCGCCTTCGACGGCGAGGAATACGCGCAGCCGCAAAAGGCCATCGTCGAGCTGGGCCTGAGCATCTTCCACGCCCGCGCCCTCGACATCAGCATCCTGATGGTGGAGCAAGCCTTCAACAAGCAAGACATCCTGCATGCCTCGGCCGACGACGCGCCGCGATTCTCGGGCGTCCCCGTCCGCCGCAAGGCGCAGCCGGCACCCGCCGCCGCGCCGCGCGAGAGCTGGGGCGTCGTCATCCCGTTCCGCCCCCGCGCGGAACTGCGGGCATAAGCCGAAGTTCCTTTATTCCGCCCTGTGAAGAATGGTAAGCTCGGGCAGTTTTGAATGCCCCTGATAAGGACTTATCATATGTCAAAGCAAGAAACGCCGCTCAACGTCGAGTCCCTGTGCCGCGCCTATGTCGAGCGCAAGGTGAAGATCGGCGTGATCGGCCTCGGCTACGTCGGCCTGCCGCTGGCCTGCGCGATGTGCGCGAAGGACTTCACCGCCATCGGCTTCGACATCGACCAGAGCAAGATCGACAAGCTCGCGCGCGGCGAATCCTACATCGGCAACATCCACAACGACCGCGTCAGCGGTTTCGTGAAGAGCGGCAAGTTCGAAGCCACCGCCGACTTCGACCGCCTGTCGGAGGTTGATGCGATCATCATGTGCGTGCCGACGCCGCTCGACCGCAACCGCGAACCGGACATGACCTATATCGTCAAGACCGCGCAAACCATCGCGCCGCGCCTGAAGCGCGGGCAGCTGGTCGTGCTGGAATCGACGACGTGGCCGGGCACCACGCGCGACGTGGTGAAGCCGATTTTGGAAGAGGCGACCGGCCTCAAGAGCGGCGTCGATTTCTTCCTCGCCTTCTCGCCCGAACGCGAAGACCCCGGCAACGCGCAGTTCCACACCACCAACACGCCGAAAGTCGTTGGCGGGCTGGAACCGGCGTCGCTCAAGATCGCGCAGACAATGTACGGCGAATTCCTCGAGAAGACCGTCGCCGTCTCCAGCGCCGAGACCGCCGAAGCGGTCAAGCTGACCGAGAACATCTTCCGCTCCATCAACATCGCGCTGGTGAACGAACTCAAGGTCATCTACGACGCGATGGGCATTGATATCTGGGAGGTCATCGAGGCCGCCAAGACCAAGCCCTTCGGCTACATGCCGTTTTACCCCGGCCCCGGTCTCGGCGGGCACTGCATCCCGATCGACCCCTTCTACCTGACGTGGAAGGCGCGCGAGTTCAACATCACCACGCGCTTCATCGAGCTGGCCGGCGAGATCAACATCGCCATGCCCGGCTACGTCGTCACCAAGACGGCGGAGGCGCTCAACGCGCGCTTCGCCAGGCCGCTCAACGGCGCGAATATCCTCATCATCGGCATGGCCTACAAGAAGAACGTCGCCGACATCCGCGAAAGCCCGGCCTTCGCGGTGATGGAGCATCTTGAAAAGGCGAAAGCCAAGGTCGCCTTCCATGACCCTTACGTCGACGCGATACCGCCGACGCGCGAGCATGCGGCCTTTACCGGCCGCGCTTCCGTCGCGCTGACGCCGGACGCCGTGAAGAAGGCCGATGCCGTGCTGATCGTCACCAACCATGACAACATCGACTACAAGATGATCGCGCAGAACGCAAAGCTGGTCGTCGACACGCGCAACGCGCTGGCTGCCGTGGCCGAGCGCGCCAATATCGTGAAAGCGTAAAGATGAAGCCGCACTGGCAGGAAAAGCCCCACCATCCCGCATCCAATATCGCCGAACGCATGCGCCAGGCCGCGAAGGAAGAGCAGCAGTCGGCCAGGGCATGGCACATGCCGCGGATTCATGCGCCGCCGCTGATCAGCCTGACGCTGATCTTCGCGCTCGCCGGCATCTTCGCGACGATTTACAACGGGCCGTTTCCTTTTGTGCACGCGGTGAAGCTCGGTTTCCTGCAAGCCTACCTCGACGGGACCGTGCCGACCCCGACGCCGGCCGCGCAAATCATCGTCATGCTGGTGCGCGCGGCTGCGCTTTTCCTCGCCTCCGCCGTCGCGGCGCTGGCGGGCGGCGCGGTGTTCCGCCTCAAGGGCAATTCACTTTATCTCTTCTGGGCCGCGGTCTTGACCGCATTTTTCTCTTACCTCTGGATTCATAGCTAAATGGACAAGCCGCTTTGGATGTGGGCCGTGTTTATCGCGGTCGTCGTTGCCCTTCTCGTTGCCGACCTCGGCCTCTTGCGTAAGAAGGACCATGAGATCGGCATCAAGGAAAGCCTGCTTTACAGCGCCGGCTATATCCTGATCGGCCTCGCCTTCGGCGGCTGGGTCTGGTACACGCTGGGGCCGGACAGCGCGCAGCTGTACTGGACGGGCTATCTCGTCGAGAAGACGCTGTCGCTCGACAACATCTTCGTCATCTCGCTGATCTTCTCTTATTTCGCCGTGCCGCGGAAATACCAGCACCATGTGCTTCTGTGGGGGATCATGGGCGTCATCGTCCTGCGCGGCATCATGATCTCGGCGGGGACGGAGATCGTCGCCAACTTCCATTGGGTGCTCTATGTCTTCGCGGCCTTCCTGATGTTCACCGGCGTCAAGATGCTGTTCTCCAAGAGCGACGCGCACCCCGACATCTCGAAGAACCCGATCGTGCGCACGGCGCGCAAGTACCTGCCCGTCACCGACGGCCTGCACGGCGGCCGCTTCATGGTGCGCGAGAAGGGGCGGATGCTGTTCACCCCCTTGCTGCTGACGCTGGTGGTGATCGAGTGCATCGACATCGTCTTCGCGGTCGACAGCGTGCCCGCCATCCTGGCGCTGACCACCGACACCTATATCGTCTACACCAGCAACATCTTCGCCATCTTGGGCCTGCGGGCGCTCTATTTCGCGCTCGATGCGGTGCTCAACCGCTTCCAGTACCTCAAGTACGCGCTGGCGCTGGTGCTGGTCTTCATCGGCAGCAAGATCTTCATCATCAAGGCGCTCGGCATGCACGAGTTCCCGCCCATGATCTCGCTGGGCGTGGTGGTCGGGCTGCTCTCGTCCGGGATTCTCTATTCGCTCTACCGGACGGGCGGGCAGAAGCACTGATTCTTTGACATAACTGTTGTAATAATGTCACAGTCGAGTCCGGAGTAGGTAAAAAACATCATTGATTTTATTCAATAAAAATGAATAACCATATTATGTTTTTTGCCTTTACCTCCTTCTGAGCATGGGTTATCCTCTTTGCGATATTCCACAATCCTGACCCATGCTTATTTATATAGAGAGGTTTAGCCCCATGACCGAATCCAGAAAAGTCGTTATCGCCGGTTTCGTCCGCTCCCCCTTCACGCCTGCCAACAAAGGCGAGCTGAAAGACGTCCGCGCAGATGACCTGATGGCACAGACCGTTCAAGGCCTGATCGCGCAGACGGGCGTCAACCCCGCGCTGATCGAAGACCTCAAGCTGGGGTGCGCGATGCCGGAAGGCGAGCAGGGCCTCAACCTCGGCCGCCACGTGGCGCTGCAGGCCGGCATGGGCAAGGTTCCTGCCCTCACCATCAACCGTTTCTGCGGATCCTCGATGCAGGCGATCCACGACGCAGCCGGCGCCATCGCCATGGGCATGGCGGACGCTGTCATCGCAGGCGGCGTCGAGAGCATGAGCCGCGTGCCGATGGGCGGCTTCAACCCCTCGCCGAACCCTAAGGTATATAAAGAACACCCCGAGAACTACATGGGCATGGGCGAAACCGCCGAGAACCTCGCCGCCAAGTACGGCATCACCCGCGAAGAGCAGGACAAGTTCGCGCTCGCATCCCAATTCAAGGCCGCTGCGGCCAAGAAGGCCGGCGAATTCGCCTCTGAAATCGTTCCCATCACCACGCCGAAGGGCAAGGTGGTCTCCGAAGACGGCTGCCCCCGCCCCGAGTCCAAGCTGGAAGACCTCGCCAGGCTGAAACCCGCGTTCAAGGCTGACGGCGGTTCGGTCACCCCCGCGACCTCGTCGCCGGTCACCGACGGCGCTTCCGCCGTGCTGGTCTGCTCGGAAGACTTCGCGATCAAGAACAACCTCGTCATCCTCGCCGAGATCGAGTCCTTCGCTGTCTCCGGCTGCGCGCCCGAGATCATGGGCATCGGCCCGGTCGAAGCGACCCAGAAGGCGCTGGCCAAGGCCGGCCTGACGCTCGACCAGATCGACGTCATCGAGCTGAACGAAGCCTTCGCCGCGCAATCGCTCGCGGTCATCAAGGAACTCGGCCTCGAGGACGATGCGGCCAAGATCAACCAAAACGGCGGCGCGATCGCGCTGGGCCACCCGCTCGGCGCTTCGGGCGCCCGCATTACCGGCGAAGCCGCTAAGATCCTGCACGACAAGGGCGGCGAACACGCGCTTGCGACCATGTGCATCGGGGGCGGCCAAGGCATCGCCACCGTCCTGAAGAAATACAACGGCCCCAAGGCTTAAGGAGCACTTCAATGACGATCAAGAAAGTAGCTGTCATCGGCGCAGGCGTCATGGGCGCAGGCATCGCGGCCCAACTGGCCAACGCCGGCATCGAGGTCGAGCTGATCGACCGCACCGACACCACCAGCGACGACCGCACCGCGATTGCCAAAGGCGCGATCGACCGCATGCTCAAGGCGAAACCCGCCCCCTTCATGCACCCCAAGAACGCCAAGTTCATCCGTCCTGGCAACCTCGATGACGACATGTCGCGCATCTCCGACTGCGATCTCGTCGTCGAAGTCGTGTACGAGAACCCGCAGGTGAAGTCCGACATCTTCAAGAAGATCGACGCCTATCGCAAGCCGGGCGCCATCGTCGCGTCCAACACCTCGACCATCCCGCTCAAGGACCTGATCGCCGACCAGTCCGAGGCGCTGAAGCGCGACTTCGTCATCACCCACTTCTTCAACCCGCCGCGCTACATGCCGCTGCTGGAACTCATCACCTCGGAATACAACGACAAGGAAAAGGTCGCCGAGCTGACCCGCTTCATGGACGAGAAGATGGGCAAGACCGTCATCCCGTGCAACGACACCCCCGGCTTCATCGGCAACCGCATCGGCACCTACTGGCTGCAGACCGCGGTCAACGAAGCCTTCGCGCGCGGCCTCTCGATCGAGGAAGCCGACGCGATCTACGGCAAGCCGATGGGCGTGCCGAAGACCGGCATATTCGACCTCATCGACGTCGTCGGCGTCGACCTGATGCCGAACATCAGCAAGAGCCTCACCTCGAAGCTCCCCGCGGACGACGCTTACGTCCTCGGCAACAAGACCTATCCGCTGATCGACGACATGCTCAAGAACGGCTTCACCGGCCGCAAGGGCGGCAAGGGCGGATTCTACCGCCTCGACGCGAACAAGAAGAAGTTCGCGCTCGACCTCAAGACCGGCGAAACCAAGCCTGCTATCAAGGTCAAGCCCGCCGGCTCTTTCCTGCAGAAACTCTTCGGCAAGAAGAAGCCGGGCGTACTGGAACTTGACATCCTCAACGCGGCCAAGGACGGCGGCATGAAGGCTGTCTTCGAATTCGGCGGCAAGTACAGCGATTACGCCTGGGCCGTCTTCAAGAAGACCTCCATCTACGCAGCCGAACACGCCCATGAAATCGCCGCCGACGCGCGTTCCGTCGACGATGCGATGAAGCTCGGCTACGGCTGGTCGAAGGGTCCCTTCGAGATGATCGACGCCGTCGGCGTCGACTATGTCATCAGCCGCATGAAGAAGGAAGGCGACAAGATCCCCGCATTCCTGCAGGCAGCCGCGGGCAAAAGCTTCTACAAGACGGAAGCCGGCAAGCAAGGCTTCCTGAAGCAGGACGGCAACTACGGCGAGATCAAGCGTCCTGAAGGCGTGCTGCTGCTCTCCGACGTCAAGGCATCGTCGAAGCCGGTCTTCAAGAACAAGTCTGTCAGCGTCTGGGACATCGGCGATGGCGTCCTCTGCGTGGAATTCATCACCAAGGGCAACTCGCTCGACAACCACACGATGGCCGGCATCAACAAGGCCTGCGACCTCATCGAAGGTAGCCAAGGCAAGTACAAGGCCCTCGTCATCCACAACGAAGCGCCCAGCCTTTTCTCCGGCGGCGCCAACCTGAAGAAGGCGGCGATCGCGCTGACGCTCAAGCAGTACTGGCTGGTCGACAAGCTGGTGCGCGACGGTCAAGAGACCTATAAGCGCCTCAAGTACGCGAAGTTCCCCGTCGTGTCCGCGCCTGCGGGCGTGGCGGTCGGCGGCGGCTGCGAGATCCTGCTGCATTCGTCACATGTTCAGGCGCACGCGGAACTCTACACCGGCCTCGTCGAAGTCGGCGTCGGCCTGCTGCCCGCCTGGGGCGGCTCGACCGAACTGCTGACCCGCGCGCTCAAGCAACAGGCCGAAGGCAAGCTGCCCGGCGGGCCGATGCCGCCGGTGGCCAAGGTGTTCGAGACCATCAGCACCGCCAAGATGTCGATGTCCGCGCAAGAGGCGCAAGACATCGGCTACCTCCGCAAGACCGACGGGATTACGATGAACAAGTCGCGCCTGCTGGCCGATGCCAAGAAGAAGGCGTTGGAACTCGCGGTTGACTACAAGCCCGAGCTGCCGCGCGATCTCAAGCTGCCGGGCGAAGCCGGCCTCGCGGCACTCAGCCTTGCGGTTGACGGCTTCTACCTGGGCGGCAAGGCAACGCCCTACGACGTCGTCGTTTCCGATCGCGTCGCGCGCGTACTGACCGGCGGCGAAAAGGCCGACGTCACCATGACCGTGTCGCAGGACTACGTCCGCGGGCTAGAGCGCAAGTACTTCATGGCACTCGTGCACGACAAGCGCACACTGGATCGCATCATGTCGATCGCCAAGGCCGGCAAGCCCCTGCGCGAAAAGCCCAACGGCGTTCCCGCGCCGAAGCTGCGTGAAGATGCCGACCGCGGCTTCTTCGCCAAGCTGTTCGGCCTCAAGGGCAAGGCCAAGGACGGATTTAAATCTGCAAATGATAACAACGGCTTAAAGAAGGACACCAAGCCCCCGGTCAACTGGCCGAAGCTGTAAGAAAAACTTGACTCAGTCGGCGTTGTGCCTTAAAAACACAGCTCTGATGCAGGCGTAGCTCAGTGGTAGAGTGCAACCTTGCCAAGGTTGATGTCGAGGGTTCGAATCCCTTCGCCTGCTCCATCTTTCAAAAAAGCCCGGACATTGTTCCGGGCTTTTTTATTTTCCGCGTACAGAAACAGCCAGCATCCCCGCCCAGCCCAAGAGCAACAAGCTGCCGCCGACAGGGGCAAGGGCGTTGGGGATATGCGCAAGATAAGTCACTGCCAGCGATCCGCTGAACAGGAGCGTTCCCGCTGTAAGCAAGCCCTTCACGATCGCGCTTTCGCCGCGCCAGCCGAGGAGAACGGCAGCATGGATAAGAGCGTAAAGAGACGCGGTCGTGATGCGGGCGGCGGCGACAGGATCGGGGATGGCGTGGGCAGCGACGGCGCCCAGCGCGATGCCGGAGAGTCCGAACAGCGCGGCGCAAATGGTGAAGAGGCGCTGCATCAGCCGTTGCTTTTTTCGATGATGACGGTTTGCGTCGGGTAAGCGAAGGCGATGCCGTCGGCGACGAAGCGGCGGTGCAGGGCGAAGTTGATCGCCTGGCGGATGTCCATGTAGGTGTTGGCGTCGGCCGTCGTGATGAAATAGACGTATTCGAAATCGAGGCTATGCGGGCCGTGCGTCTTGAAATGCGCGCGGTCGAAGCGCGTGTGCGGCTGTGCCTCGACGATGGACTTGATGATGCCGGGGATGCTTTCCAGCTTCTCGATGTGCGTCTGGTAGGTGACGGCGATGTTCATGACGACGCGGCGTTCCTGCATGCGGCCGAAGTTGCGGATGCGCGCGTTCAGCATGTCGGCGTTGGAGAAGATCAATTGCTCGCCCGAGACGCTGCGGATGCGCGTGGTCTTGAGGCCGATTTTCTCGACGGTGCCCTGCAAGTCACCGACAGTCAGCGAATCGCCGATGACGAAAGGCTTGTCCATGATGATGCCGAGCGAGGCGAGCAAGTTGCCGAGCGTGTTCTGCACCGCGAGCGCCACCGCGATGCCGCCGATGCCGAGGCCGGCGACCAGCGTGGTGACGTCAATGCCCAGCACATGCAGGATGGCGAGGAACACGCCGATCCAGATGATGACGTCGACGAAGACCTTGGCCGCGCCCATGATGGTGGTGGAAGCCGGGCTCTGGCCGTAGTGGCTGCGATACCAGGCCTGGTGCCACGCGCGCAGGAAGGCCGTCGCCCAGATGCCGGACTGGATCGCGAGCGCGAGGAAGGCGATGCGGTCGCCCCATGCCTCGGCGCCCTTGGGGATGGTCAGCACATTCATACCCGCGCGCAGGGCGAAGACGAAGAGAATCAGCGAACGCGTGCGTGCCAGCGCCTCAACCACATAGCCAGGCCATTCGAAACCGACGCGCGCGACAAGAGCGCGCAGGTGCCCTGCGATCAACGCGCGCAACAGGTAAAAGAAGAGGAAGAACGACACCGCGACGCCGAGCGCCATCGCCCAATGCGCCAAGGTATTATGCAGGAAGACGGTGTCCGCGAACGGCAGCTCGGGCATTACACGCGCATCGGCATCAGGACATAGAGCGACGAAGCGTCGCCCGCGTCCTTGATGATGGTGGGCGAGGCGCCGTCGAGCAGGAAGATGCGGCAGCTGTCACCGTTGATCTGGCGCGCGACGTCCATCAGGTAGGCCGAGTTGAAGCCGATTTCCATCGGGCTCGCGTTGAAGCTGATCTCGACTTCTTCGGACGCCGAGCCGCTGTCGGGCGACGACGCCGAGAGCGTCATCGTCTTGCCGCCCAGCATCATCTTCACCGCGCGCGACTTTTCGACCGAGATGGTCGAGACGCGGTCAACGGCGGAAGCGAAGGCGGCCGGGTTGACTTCGAGGACCTTGTCGTTGTTCTTCGGGATGACGCGGTCGTAATCAGGGAAGGTGCCGTCAATCAGCTTGGTCGTCAGCATGACGTGGTCGAAGCCGAACTTCAGCTTGTTGTCGGAGAGGCTGATTTCGATGCGGTCGGCCGCTTCGTCGATCAGCTTGCGGATCTCGTTGATCGCCTTGCGCGGGATGATCACGCCGGGCATGTTGCGCGCGCCGTCGGGCAGCGGCATTTCAAAGCGCGCGAGGCGGTGGCCGTCGGTGGCGACGGCGCGCAGGACGGCGACACCTTCGCTTTCAGCGGCGTGCATGTAGATGCCGTTGAGGTAATAGCGCGTTTCCTCGTTCGAGATCGCGAAGCGCGTGCGGTCGATCATCATGCGCAGGTCAGCCGCGGGGATCGAAAAGACGTAAGGGAACTTTTCGGTGGAACCCATCTTGGGGAAGTCTTCCGTCGGCAGGCAGCCGAGGCGGAAGGTGGAGCGTCCCGACTTGATCGTCAGCGAGGTTTCGCCGGCGGCGCTGGTCACTTCGACCGGCGCATCGCCCGAGAGCTTGCGGACAATGTCGTAGAAGGTATGCGCGGGGACAGTGGTCGCACCCGGCGTGCCGGATTTCGCGGCGACGGATTCGACGATTTCAAGGTCCATGTCGGTGGTGGTGAGGGAGAGGGAGTCCTTCTCTGCGCGCAGCATCACGTTGGCGAGGATTGGAATGGTGTTACGGCGTTCGACGACGCTGTGCACGTGATTGAGGGCACGCAATAAATCCGCACGTTCGATGGTGAATTTCATGGATTCCCCTCCTCTGCTCAAACATCTTGAAAGATGGGGAAATTATAATCAGCGGGGGCGCAAAACGGAAGGATAATCGGTTCCTCCTGCGCGCCGTTTGATTTACGTATTGTGCAACTGCTCCAAGTCGCGCAGCACGGGCTTGAGCGCGCGCAGGAAAAGGTCGGTCCACTTGCGGACGCCCGCCGGGGTGTCGATGAGGTCTTGCCGGAATTCGACGACGATGGCGGGGAGGCCGCGCTGCTCCGCATGGCGCCAGACGGTGGAACCGGGGAAGCGTTCGTTCTTGAGGCTGTAAGGCTCGTTCTCCCCCACGAGGATTTCGGGGTTGTTGCGGCGAAGCTCGGCCACCACCCGGCGCGAGAGCTTTTCCTGGCGGTTCCACAGGATTCCCATGTGCCAGTGGCGCTTGACGCCGTCCATCTCGGGCGTAAAGCTATGCACCGCGACCAATACAGGCAGTTTGTGTTTCTTGACCAGCGCGTCGATGCGCTTCTCGACAGCGGCGTGATAGGGATGGAAGTAACGCTTGAGGCGTTTTTCGCGCCCGGCAGCCGACAATTTGGCATTGGCGGGGATTTTCGTGCGGTCGCTGGTGCTCGGGATGCATTCGCGATGGCGGTGCGCGCGGTTGAGATCGACGACGAGGCGTGAATAGCGCGCCAGCACCGCCGGCATCTTGAGCGCGCGCGACAGACGGCGGCCGACCGCGTCGGTGCCGATGTCGTAGGCAATGTGGCGTTCCAGCTCGGCCTTGGGCAAACCGAGGTTCTTGAACACGGCCGGCACGCGGTTGCTGGCATGGTCGCAGAGGATCAGCCCGGCGCCTGTCCCGCGCGGGGTGACGATGTCGAGAAGCGTGGATTTTCTTTTCGTCGCCATGCGCCCCTCCCCTTACGCCATATCAAAGCCGCGGCGCGTGAACTTGACGTCGCGGTGCACGTGCGCCGACATCACAAGGCCAAAGCCGAACAATACCGAGAGCATCGCCGTGCCGCCATAGGAAATCATCGGCAGCGGCACGCCCACCACGGGCAAGAGGCCCATGACCATGCCCATGTTGATGAAGACGTAGATGAAGAAGTTGACGATGATGCCCATCGACAAAAGGCGCGCGAACTGGCTCTGGCAATTGAGCGCGATGAAATAGCCGTAGGCGATGATCGAGGCGAAAAGGCTCATCAGGAACAGCCCGCCGACCAAGCCCCACTCTTCGGTGAAGAGCGTGAAGATGAAGTCGGTCTGCTTTTCGGGCAGGAAGTTCAGGTGGCTCTGGCTGCCGTGCAGGAAACCCTTGCCGAACAGGCCGCCGGAGCCGAGCGCGATTTTCGACTGCGTGATGTGGTAACCCGCGCCCAGCGGGTCGCTCTCGGGATCCATGAACACCAGCACGCGCTTTTTCTGGTAGTCGTGCAGGAAATGCCACGCGATGGGCAGGAAGGCGAGGCCTGCCGCGACCACGACCCCGAAGATGCGGTAACTGACGCCCGCAAGGAAATAGATCGCCGCCGCCGCCATCATGATGGTCAGCGCGGTGCCAAGGTCGGGCTGGATCAGGACAAAGCCGATCGGCACCAGGATGATACCGAGCGTATAGGCGAGGAAGACCGGGTTGCGCACGTCTTCCGCCGTCGCGCCGTGGAAGAAGCGCGCGAGCGCGAGCACGGTCGCGACTTTCATGACTTCGGACGGCTGCAATTGCAGGAAGCCGAGGTTGATCCAGCGCTGCGCGCCCATGCCGATATGGCCGCGGATGTCGACGTAGATCAGCAGCAGGACGCAAACGGCATAGATCGGGTAAGCGAGACGCAGCCAGACGCGGATGTCGATCATCGCCACCACAACCAACATGGACATGCCGATCACGAAGCGCGCCATCTGCTTGCCCGCCCAGGGGTCGAGGCTGCCGCCCGAGGCCGAATAAAGCGACACGAAGCCGACACAGGCGACCAGCGTGATGAGGATGAGGAACGGCCAGCTGATCAGGCTCAGCTTCTCGACCAGCGGCAGGTAATCCTGCCCGACGCCGCGTCCGGTGCGTGTGCTCATGGCTTGGCCTCCTGTTTCTTGTCCGGCGCGGCGGCAGCGGCAGCACCTTGCGCGTCGTCGACGGCGCGGATGGTGCGCGGATCGCGTTTCTGGATCGCGATCATGATGTCTTTCGCGATGGGGGCCGCAGTCGCGGCGCCGCCGACGCCGTGCTCGACGATGACGGCGGTGACGTATTTCGGGTTTTCAACGGGACCGTAGCCGACGAAGAGGCCGTGGTGGCGGAATTTCCACGGCAGGCTCTCGTTCTTGATGCCTGCCTCGCGCTGGGCAAGCGTAATGCGCCGCACCTGCGCCGTGCCGGTCTTGCCTGCCATCGAGAGGCCGGGTTCGCGGATGTGGGAGGCGTAGGCCGTGCCGCCGGGTATATTGACGACGGCGTTCATGCCCTTCTGGACCAAATCGATGAAAGGTTTCTTGAAGCCCGTATCGGGCCACGGCGGGATCTGGCTGCCGACATCCTCGATCGAACGCACCAGGACAGGCTTGACCGCCTTGCCGCCGTTGACAAGGCGCGCGGTCATGGTGGCGAGTTGCAGCGGCGTTGCCAGCATATAGCCCTGACCGATACCGGCGATGATGGTTTCGCCGCCGGTCCATTTCTGCTTGTAGCGGCGCATCTTCCATGCGCTGTCGGGCACGAGGCCGGGGCCTTCGCCCGGCACGTCGAAATCGAGCTTGTCGCCGAAGCCGAGGCGGCGCGCCATTTTCGCGATCGCCTCGATGCCGGTGCGGCGCGAGGCTTCATAGAAGAAGCAATCGCAAGAATGCTGCAGCGCGCCCACCACGTCGACCGAACCGTGACCGCGTTTTTCCCAGCAGTGGAACTTGTTGTTGCCGAGCATGTAATAACCGGGGCAGAACACATGCGTATTGGCGTCGATCGCGCCGCTTTCGAGCGCCGCCATCGCCGTCACCATCTTGAAGGTCGAGCCGGGCGGGTACTGGCCGGAGATGACCTTGTTCGTGAGCGGGTTGGTCGGGTTGGCGAGCAGCTCTTCCCACAGGTCGGCGGGGATGCCGCTTGAGAACACGTTGGGATCGAAGCTTGGATGCGAGCAGAGGGCATAGACTTCGCCGGTGTCGGCATCCATCGCGACCGCCGCCGCGCTCTGCTGGCGCGCGAGATAAGTTTGCACCTGCATTTGCAGGTCGGCGTCGATCGAGAGCGTGAGGCGGTGGCCTTTCTTGCCCTCGGTATGCGACAGCTCGCGGATTTCGCGGCCGACGACGTTGACTTCGGCCTGGATCTGCCCCGGCTCGCCGCGCAGGGTGAGGTCGTATTTCTGCTCCACGCCCGTCTTGCCGATGCGGAAGCCGGGGATGCTCATGACGGGGTCGTCGGTCATCTCCGCCTTGCTGACGCGGCCGATGTAGCCGATGATATGCGCGGTGGCGGTGCCGAGGGGATAAGAGCGCATCTGCCCCTCTTCCATCGACACGCCGGCGAGGTCGGGCAGGTTCAGCTCCACCTTCGCCATGTCGTCCCACGTCAGGTTTTCCTTGGCGAGGATCGGCGCGAAGGGGCGGCGGCCCTTGATGTCGGCCATGATGTCGGCGCGCTCATCATTGGAAATCGGGATCAGTTTTGAGAGGCGGTCGAGCGTCTCATCGACGTCGTCGGCCTGCTCAGGCACCAGGATAGCGCGGAAATCCTGCCGGTTGATGGCAAGCGGCACGCCGAAACGGTCCATGATCTCGCCGCGCTGGGCGGGCAAGAGGCGCAGCGAAATGCGGTTACGGTCGGAGAGGGTCTGGAATTTCTTCTGCTCGATGATCTGGAGATAGGCGAGCCGGCTGGCCAGCGCGCCGAAGACGAGGAGCTTGCCGCCGCCGAGCAGCATGGCGCGGCGGGAGAACTCCTTATGCCTCTCCATATCCCTGTTCATGGATATAATTTATTGCATGGATGACGGGTCGTCAGCCAGCGCTTTGTGCACGATGGAAAGCGGCACCACCATTGCCGGAAAAAGGAAAACCGTCAGCGCGGTGCTGATGAGGATCAGCTTGGGCGCGACCAGCGTCCAATTGAACAGCGAGAACAGGCCCCATTGCAACAGCCCCACACCCAGCGCGACCAGCGCGAAACCCGCCCAGAGGACGGGAAAAGATTGTCCCATCAGGAAGCGGCGCTGCGCAGACGTCACCCACTGCGCCGCCACGAAAGCGATCGCGTGCATGCCGATCGGATAGCCGGAAACGAGGTCGATCAGCAAGCCGACGGCAAAAGCCAGCAATGCAATGAGCGGCGAGGCGCGCAGGACGCTCCAGTAATAAACCGCGATCAGCACGAACGAAGGACGGATGTCGCCGAGATGCGCGACCTGGAAGGGCACGATGGAAAGCGCGATGAGGATGCCGAGCGTCAGGAGGGAAAGGCCCCAACGTCCGACAGTACGCAACACGGATTCATCCCAGATCATTCGCGGCTGTCGTTATCGTCGTCGGTGGCGTCGGTATTGGGCGTGATATCGCCGGTCGAGAGCGACGGGTCGAGATGCGCGTTGACGACCTGCACATACGTCAGGCGGTCGATGTCGGAGAGCGGCTTGACGAAAACGCCGTCGGGACCAGCGGCAACGATGGTGCCGACCGGCAGGTCCGCCGGCAGCTGGCCGCCGTCGCCCGAGGTCATGACGCGCGCGCCGACGATGATGCCGCTGTCGGGCGGCAGGCGTTCGAGGCGCAGCAGGTCCTGGTTCTTGCCGGCGAGGATCGCCTTGGTGCGCGTGTTCTGGATGATGACGGGAATGCGCGAGTTGAGGTCGGTGATGAGCAGCACGCGCGACGATTGTTCGCCGATCTCGGTGACGCGGCCGACGATGCCGCGGCCCGACATGACGGCGCTGCCCTTGGCGATGCGGTCGCGCGCGCCGACCGGCAGCAGCACGCTCTTCACGAACGCGCCGCCGGCATCGGAGATCACGCGCGCGGTGACGAAGCTGACGGCGGGGTCGGCCTTGACGTTAAGCAGGTCGCGCAGCGACTGGTTCTCGGCCTGCAGCTTGAGCGCGGTGTCGTACCACTGCTGCAGCTTGTCGTTCTCGGCCTTGAGGCGGATGTTTTCCGCGCGCAGGTCGCGCAGCGAATTCACGCCGCCGATTTTTTCCAGCACGGCGTTGATCGGCGCGGACATCGCGGCCAGCGTCGGCGCCGCCGCATCGGCGATCGCCACGCGCAGACGTTCGACCGGCAGCGCATCGGCGCGTTGCAGCAGCATCAGCGTGAGTGAGAAAAGGATGAGAAGGGCGGGCGCAGCGCGCGAGAGCAGGTAAGGCACGGTTTGCAGCGTCGTCGTCTGCAACGGCATTGATTCGATGAATTTTTTCGGCGGATGGGTTACCACGCGCTCAAGCCCCCTCGTCTGGATTCAAGTATAGCGCGTAATTCTTAACAAATACAAGCACCATCCCAGGCAACCCACTGAAAGAATGAGGGTTTTTCCATCATTGGCCGGGTTCTGGTAAAAACCGATTCTCCTGGCGTCATTCCGCGCGATGTGCGGAATCTTAAATGGCGGCCGTACGGCTTATCTTGAAGATCCCTCACTGCGTTCGGAATGACATTAAAAGCAAAAGCGCGGCGTGATGATATCACGCCGCGCTTTTGTTCTTGAAAGGATGATCAGTAACGCGAGATCAGCACGCGCTGCAGCGTCTTCATGTTCTCGAGCGCCTGGCCGGAGCCGAGGACGACGCAAGACAGAGGATCGTCCGCAACCGTGACCGCGAGGCCCGTCGCGTAGCGCAGCACATAGTCGAGGTTGCCGAGCAGAGAGCCGCCGCCCGACATGACGATGCCGCGGTCGACGATATCGGCAGCGAGTTCAGGTGCGGTGTGTTCGAGCGCGCCCTTGACCGCGTCGATGATCGCGCCGACGGGTTCGGCCAGCGCTTCGGCGACTTGACGTTCGGAAATCACGAGAACCTTCGGCACGCCGTTCATCAGGTCGCGGCCCTTGATCTCCATCATGCGGCCTTCGCCGTCTTCCGGCGGGCAAGCGGAGCCGATTTCTTTCTTGATGCGCTCAGCGGTAGATTCGCCGATGAGCAAGTTGTGCGTGCGGCGGATGTAGTTGATGATCGCGTCATCCATCTTGTCGCCGCCAACGCGCACGGAGCGCGAATACACGATGCCGCCGAGGGAAATGACGGCCACTTCCGTCGTGCCGCCGCCGATATCGACGATCATCGAGCCGGTGGCTTCGGTGACGGGCAGGCCTGCGCCGATGGCAGCAGCCATGGGTTCTTCGATCAGCGCGACCTTGCGCGCGCCTGCGGATTCAGCGGCTTCTTGAATAGCGCGGCGCTCGACGGCCGTGGAGCCCGACGGCACGCAGATGACCATCTGCGGGGAGACGAAGCTGCGGCGGTTGTGCACCTTGCGGATGAAGTGCTTGATCATTTCTTCCGCGATCTCGAAATCGGCGATGACGCCGTCGCGCAAGGGGCGGATTGCCATGATGTCGCCCGGCGTGCGGCCGAGCATCTGCTTGGCTTCTTCGCCGACGCGCAGCACTTGCTTGCGGCCGTTGATCATAGTGATGGCGACGACCGACGGCTCGTTGAGCACGACGCCCTGGCCGCGCACATAGACGAGCGTGTTGGCGGTACCGAGGTCGATCGCCATATCGGCGGACATCAGGCCTAAAAGCTTTGCAAACATGAAACCCCTCACTTCATTTCGCTGGATTGTCGCTGGAAAAAACCCCGACCGGACGGTCGGGGCGACGGCGGCAGGTTACTGCTTCGCCTTCATGCGCGGCTTTTCCTTGTTGATGACGTAAAGGCGGATCTTGCCCTTGCCATCGCGGCGGCGCACAACTTTGTTCTTTTTGTCGCGGCTCTTGAGCGACTTGATGGACGATGTCTTTTTCATGGTCTCTATTCCGATTCTTAACGATAGGGGTAAAACTTCCCTGACAAGTGCTGCAAACTACTGATATTTGCCGCTTTCGTCAACTATTATAGAGTGGCACAGGCGAAGATGCGCGACAAGGGCGCGTCTTATCATTTTCATAATATATAAAGATCAACCCAGCTTGCGGACGTTCTGCAGTACGTGCTGACGGATATGCTCGCTCTTGACGTTGTCGTTGGCAATTGCGGCGATGCGGAAGCGCTCGATGAGGTCGACCGTCTGGCGCGCCAGCGGGTTGGCATGTTCCAGCACCAGTTCCTTGAACTTCGCATCGCTCATGGGGCCGAGGTATTCGGCGGGTATTTTCTTGATGTCGGCCAGCGTCGCCGCTTCTACATCTGAAACGAACGTCGTGCCGGGCATTGTGGCATGCAGTTCCGCGAGATGCCGCGCATGTTCCGGATCGTAGCTCCCGGACAGCTTCTCGGTCGCCAGTTCCGACAGGAACAGGTTACGCATCCGGAACGGAAGATCGCCATAGAGACTCATCGTGGCCGCGATAGTCACACTGGAAGACAGCGCAGCCATAAGCGCTACCGGGTCTTTCTTCCCCTCTTCGCTCATGCCGCTCATCGCGTCCTCGATGATTTTATTGAAGCTGACGATGATATGCGTGAAGGTTTTCTGGAAGGCATAGGCATCCGCTTCGGCGACGCGATTATAAATGAACGACAGGCGCGGCACGTTCGTCAGGCTGTGCCCGCCGGAATCGCAGTTGATGTTGCTTTCCTTGTGCTGCCAGTGATGGCGCAACTCGTGCGCCAGCGTTTCCGCCATGGCAGACGACGTGACCATCTCGCCATGAGGGTAGGGGTTGATGCGGATGGTTTTGTCGGAAACTGAATAGTCGCCGCCGGTTTTGCTGCCGCCGAGGCGCGGCTCGAACATGATCTTGACGCCGTCCTTGCGCGCCTGTGCGAGAAGCTCGCCGACGCGCGGATCGAACGCGATCAGGGTATAAGCTTCCTGCTCCAGCGCGTGTTTGCGCGCGGCGGAGGTGAAGGCCCAGCGCAAACGACTGACGGTTTTATTGAACAGCGACATCGTGTGCTTCCCGATTCCAAAGATATGGAAGTATTGTATTATATATATATTTTATGTCAATAAAACCTTAAATCTTCTTGACCGGCGCACGAGACAAGCGGGCGACGACGTCGTCGAGCTGCTCGAGCGACTTGTAATCAACCACGAGCGTGCCCGCAGGCCCCTCGCCGTTGATCGTCACGCGCATGCCGAGGATGGAGGAGATTTTCTCTTCCAGCGCCAGCACGTCGACATCCTTGAAGACGAGGCCTTTGCGCGCCTGCGGCTTCGCGGCCTTCTTGACCTTGCCGCCGATCGCGCCCTGCACGAGCTTTTCGGTCTGGCGCACCGAGAGGCCGCGCTTGATGACCGTTTGCGCGATCTCGTCCGCCGCGGGGCAGCCGAGCAACGCGCGCGCATGGCCAGCGCTCAAGGTTCCTTCCTGCACATACTTCTTCACGCGCGGCGTCAGCTTGAGCAGGCGCAACATGTTGGCGACATGGCTGCGGCTCTTGCCGAGGTGATGCGCGAGGACGTCTTGCGTGTGGTGGAATTCATCCATCAGGCGCTGGTAGCCTTCGGCTTCCTCGAGCGCATTAAGGTCTTCACGCTGCAGGTTCTCGATCAGCGCGATTTCGAGCGCGTCGTTGTCGCTGAGGTCGGCGATGACGACGGGCAGCTCATGCACCTGCGCCTTTTGCGCGGCGCGCCAGCGGCGTTCGCCGGCGATGATCTCATACGTGTTGCCGCCGACGGCGCGCACCAGCAGCGGCTGGATCACGCCGTGCACGGCGATGGATTCCGCCAGTGCTTCCAGCGCTGCGCCGTCGAAATGGTGACGCGGCTGGAACTTGCCGGGGCGCAGGCGGTCGATCGCCAGCTTCTGCGGCGCGCTGGTCGGCGCGGCTTTCTGCGCGGTGGCCACAATCTCGTCCGCGCGGCGGATCTTCGGCGCGAAGGAAGCTTCTTCGTCGCGTGCGCCCTGGAACAGCGCGTCGAGTCCGCGGCCGAGGCCACGCTTTTTAATGTCGGAGGTCATGCGGTTTCTCCCGAAAGTTGGTTGAGTTTCTTTTCGCGCTTCAGCACTTCGCGCGCGAGGCGCAGGTAAGCTTGCGAGCCGGTGCAGCCCATGTCGTACACGATCGCGGGCAGGCCGAACGACGGCGCTTCCGAAATGCGCACGTTGCGCGGGATGACAGTGTCGTAGACCGCGTCGCCGAAATGTTCGCGCACGTTGTCAGCGACCTGCGTCGACAGACGGTTGCGACGGTCGAACATCGTCAGCACGATGCCCTGCAGCGACAGGCTCGGATTAAACGCGCCGCGCACGCGCTCGATCGTGTTCATCAAATGGCTAAGGCCTTCGAGCGCGAAGAATTCGCACTGCATCGGCACCAGTACGCCGTCGGACGCGACCAGCGCATTCAGCGTCAGCAAATTGAGCGACGGCGGGCAGTCGAACAGCACATAGTCATAATTCGTAGTCGATTTGGCCAGGGCGGTCTTGAGGCGGCTCTCGCGCTTCGGCACGTCGATCAATTCGATCTCGGCGCCCGAGAGGTGGATGGACGACGGCACGACGAAGAGGCGCGGCACCTTGGTCGGCAGCGCGGCCTGATCCAGGTCACATTCGTCGAACAGGATTTCATAACTCCCGTGCATGCGGTTCGAACGGTCAACGCCGAGGCCGGTCGAGGCATTGCCCTGCGGATCGAGATCGACAACCAGCACCTTCTTACCCACCGCCGCGAGGGCTGTGGCGAGGTTGATCGTCGTTGTCGTCTTACCGACGCCGCCTTTTTGGTTGGAAACGCTGATATAACGGGTTCCCGGTGCGGCGGGGCCGCCCGTGATGGCGGGTAAATTCTCGGTTTGGGGCAATGCTTGGGTCATAGAAGAGTTTTACAGCAGTAAAACGAGTCCAGGCAAGGCGAATAAGGCTAATTAAGTTGCCTTGTTTCACGTGAAACAGCCGGGGGCTATTTCTTGGTCAAGTCCTTGATTTTCAATATCTTACCAGTGGGATCGGTCACGCTATCGAAGATTTCGATACTGAAATTAAAGGACTTTTTAGCCTTGATCAGTTCTTCTTCGGTCTTTTCACCCTTCAGGAAGAGAGCTGTGACAGGCTTTTCCCCCGCCAGATGGGCAACCATGCCGCAGAGGTCCTTGACCGGCGCCAGCGCCCGCGCGGTGATGAAATCGAGGCCTTCGATGGTCACATCTTCAATCCGGTCGTCATGGACGGTGACTTTAGTGCCTGTTTCACGTGAAACTTCGCGCAGGAAGGTGGCTTTGCGCACATCGGATTCGATCAGGTGAACGTCCGCAATGCCCAGCATCGCCAGCACAAGCCCTGGGAAACCAGCGCCGGAGCCGAGATCCGCCAGCTTGACCCCCTTCTCCGGGATCTGGCGGATTAGCTGGACGGAGTCGAGGAAGTGGCGCTCGGCCATGTCTTCCAGCGTCGTCGGGCTGACAAGGTTGATCGCTTTCTGCCACTTGAGCAGCAGCTTGGCATAGCGGTTAAACTTTTCGCGTGTTTCACGTGAAACATCGAGGCCGTGGCTCTCAAAAGGGAACAGGGTAAAATCAGGCAAGTTTTTTCTCTTTCCGCTTGATGTGGCGCAGCAGGGCGACGATGGCTGCAGGCGTGACGCCGGGAATACGGCTCGCCGCGCCCAGTGTTTGTGGGCGATAGGTAGAGAGCTTGACGCGCATTTCATTGGAGAGCGAGCCGACCGCCGCGTAGTCCAGCGTCTCGGGGATCAACAGTTCTTCATCGCGGCGAAAAGCCTTGATGTCGGCTTCCTGCCGCTGGATATAGCCGGCATAGCGCGCATCGATCTCCAGCTGTTCCGCGATATCAGCAGGAATGCTGGCGAGCTCCGGCCAGATTTTCGTCAGTACGGCGAAGCCGATCTCGCTATAGCGCATCATTTCATGCGCGGAACGGCGTACGCCGTCCTGATTGACTTTATAACCGAGTCGCTCCAGTTCGATCGGCAACAGCGACAAATCCTGCATCTGCGCGCGGCCGACGGCCAACGCCTGCTGCTTCTTTTCAAAGGCCTCGACGCGTTGGGATCCGACGCAGCCGATGAAAATCCCGGCTGGGGTCAGGCGCTGGTCGGCATTGTCGGCACGCAGCGACAGGCGGTATTCCGCGCGCGACGTGAACATGCGGTACGGCTCCGAAACGCCCTGCGTAACCAAGTCATCGACCATCACGCCGATATAGCCGTCGGCGCGGTCGAGCACGAAGCCCTCCGCCGCACCAGAAGCCAACAGCGCCGCATTGATACCCGCAACCAAGCCTTGCGCGCCCGCTTCTTCATAGCCCGTGGTGCCATTGATCTGACCGGCAAGGAACAGGCCAGCGACCCTCTTTGTCTCCAGCGTATGCTTCAGCGCGCGCGGATCGACGTAATCGTATTCGACTGCATAGCCCGGCTGCAAAATCACTGCCTGCTCCAGGCCGGGAATGGTCTTGAGAAGTTCAGCCTGAATTTCCGCTGGCAGCGAGGTCGAAATGCCGTTGGGATATACCGTATGGTCGTCCAGCCCTTCCGGCTCGAGGAAGATCTGGTGACGGTCTTTATCCGAGAAGCGCACGACCTTGTCCTCGATCGAGGGGCAATAACGCGGCCCGACCGACTTGATCTGCCCCGAATACATCGGCGCCTGATGCAGGTTGTCGCGGATGATCTGGTGCGTCCTCTCATTGGTGTATGTAATATGACAACTAATCTGCGACACCGTGATCGCGGTATTCAGGAACGAAAACGGCTGCGGCGGGTTGTCGCCCGGTTGCTCTTCCAAGATCGACCAATTGATCGTGCGGCCATCGAGGCGCGCCGGAGTCCCGGTCTTGAGACGACCGAGCGGCAGCGCCAGCTTTTCAAGGCTCAGGGCAAGGCCAACCGAAGGCTTTTCGCCCACGCGACCCGCCGCGTTCTGCACCGTGCCGCAATGCGTGATGCCGCGCAGGAAAGTGCCGGTGGTGATGACGAGCGCGCCGCAGGCAATTTCCGCGCCGGTGCCGGTGATGACGCCGCGTACGCGGCCATCATTGTCGCGCAGGATTTCCTCCGCGCTGTCGCCGAGGACGTCGAGATTCGTGTAGTTAAGCAGTATTTCCTGCATGTTCTGCCGATACAGCTTGCGGTCCGCCTGCGCGCGCGGGCCGCGCACCGCCGCGCCCTTGCTGGCGTTCAGCATGCGGAACTGGATGCCGGCCTTGTCCGTCACACGGCCCATCAGGCCGTCGAGCGCGTCGATCTCACGCACCAGATGGCCCTTGCCGAGGCCGCCGATTGCCGGGTTGCACGACATCACGCCGATGCTCTCGATCTTGTGGGTCAACAGCAGCGTCTTGGCGCCCATGCGCGCGGATGCGGCAGCCGCTTCGCAGCCCGCATGCCCGCCCCCCACAACAATGACGTCATATTTCTTCATATTTTCAGCATGTTAGTAATTTTTTACGCTTTGGTAACGAATCTTGCAGTAGAATACCATATACAAACAATAAGGAAAAAACAAACGCATGGTGCGGATCAAGGACAGGGACGACCTCAGCGACGTGAAAGGCCGGATGAATGCCGACTTCCGCGCCGTGACGCTCGACGCCGCGTTCCTGGATGCCGCGGCCGAGCGTCCGCAAGCCGAACGCGCCTTGGCCGCCTTCTACGTCGCCGCGCAAATGCTGCGCCGCCGCGAACACGAGTTCAACGCGCGCGACCGCCAGCCGGCCGCGTCGCTCATGACGAACTTACGCAACGCCGACCACTTCTCCGCCATGCGCGCCTTCAATGCCGCGAAGGCGGAACTGGCGCACACGCCGACAGGCCAACGCATCGTGAAGATGGTCGAGAAGAACATCCACACCCGTCCCAAGTTCTAACTGTCATTCCTCGCTACGCTCGCAATGACAGTTAGAGTTTCGGCGACGGCGGCTTCTGCGGCTGGCCGTAGGCATTGATGCGTGCCATCAGCTTGGTGCGCGTGGGCGTATCGAGGAAGGCTTCCTCGATCGCGTTGCGCGAGACTTGCAGCAGCTCCGTTTCCGTGAAGCCGAACTTCTCGTGCGCGATCTGGTATTCGCGGCCGATGGTGGTGTGGAAGAAGCTCGGGTCGTCGCTGCCGAGCGTGACCTTGAGGCCGGCGTCGAACAGCTTGCGCAACGGGTGCGCCGCATAGTCAGGATATACTTTCAATGTCAGATTGCTCGAGACGCACACTTCCGGCACAGCGTTATCGGATTTCAGTTTCTGGATCAGCGACGCATCCTCGATCGCGCGCACCATGTGGCCGAAGCGGCGCGTCTTGAGAATCCGTTCAGTGGCCGCGACGCTCTCCGGGCCCGCCGCTTCGCCCGCATGCGCGGTGCGGTGCTCAAGGCCGGAAGCATCAAAGGCCGGTTTGAAATCGGCGACGGTGAAAGCGTTCTCGTTGCCCGCCATGCCAAAGCCCGTCACCAGCGGATGCGGATGGTCGTGCGTCATCTTGCCGACTTTCAGCGCCTCGTCGGGGCCGAAGTGGCGTACGCAGGTCGAAATGAAGCGCGCCTCGATGCCCGTTTCGGCCTTAGCCTTCTCGTATCCCTTGGCGATGGCCTCGACCATTTGCTGGTACGACAGCCCTGCCATCGCGCCATGATCGGCGGAAATGGTGACTTCGGCGTAGATGCAACCTTCCGCCGCGACGCCCTTCAGGTAATCATAGGTGATGTCGGTGTAATCTTGCGCGGTCTTGAGCACCGCGGTCGCCGCCGTATAGGCGCCGAGGAAGCCGACCAGCTCGGAAGCCGCGGTGCCGTCGCCGTCCCATGCATATTCGCCGTCCTTGATCAGGCCGTCGGGCAGCGTGACGTTATTGCGCTGCGCCAGTTCAATCGCGCGCGCCGGCAGGATCGTGCCTTCGAGGTGGACGTGCAGGTCGACTTTGGGCAGCGACGCGAGGCTCATCAGGCCGCCTCCAGCACCGTCGCGATGCCCTGGCCGCCGCCGATGCACATGGTGGCGAGCGCGAGTTGCTTGCCTTCGCGCTTGAGCAGGCTCGCCGCCTTGCCGGTGATGCGCGCGCCGGAGGCGCCGAGCGGGTGGCCGAGCGCGATCGCGCCGCCGTCGAGGTTGACGCGGGAGACGTCGGCCTTGAGTTCCTCGATCACTGACATCGACTGCACGGCAAAGGCCTCGTTCAGCTCGATGATGTCGATATCGTTGATGGTGAGGCCGGCGCGCTTGAGCGCCTTGTGCGACGCGCCGACCGGGCCGATGCCCATGATCTCCGGCGCGCAGCCGGAAACGGCGATGGAACGGATGCGCGCGAGCGGCTTGAGTCCGTGCGCCTTCATATAATCTTCAGAGACGATCAGCGTCATCGACGCGCCATCCGTCAGCGGCGACGAAGTGCCCGCGGTGACGGAGCCGTTCGCGTCGAACGCCGTCTTGAGGCCTGCGAGGCCTTCCAGCGTGGTTTCAGGGCGGATGCAGCCGTCTTCGGTGACTTGGCCGATGGCAACGATTTCGTCTTTCAGTTTTCCAGCAGCGCGTGCGGCGGCCGCTTTTTGCTGCGACGACAGCGCGAAGGCTTCCTGACGTGCGCGGTCGATGCTGTATTTGTGCGCCAGGTTCTCCGCCGTCTCGCCCATGCTGATGTAAGCTTGCGGATATTCTTTCGCCAGCACCGGGTTCGGCATCGGGTTGAAGCCGCCCATCGGCACGCGGCTCATGCTCTCGACGCCGCCGCAGATGAAGGCGTCGCCCGCACCCATCTGGATCGCGCCGGCCGCCATGTGGATCGCCTGCATGGACGATCCGCAGAAACGGTTGACCGTCGTGCCTGCGACCGAAATCGGCAGCCGCGCCATGCTGACGATGATGCGCGCGAGGTTGAAGCCCTGCTCGCCTTCGGGGAAAGCGCAGCCGAGGATCAGGTCCTCGATGTCATGGGCGTCGACGCCCGTGCGCTTGAGAAGTTCGGCGACCACCGCCGTCGCCATGTCGTCCGCGCGCACGTCGGCCAGCGCACCCTTGCCGGCAAAGGTAAAGGGCGAACGCACGTAACCGGCGATATAAACGTTTTTTTCCATGACAGGTCTCCTTTGCGGTGGACAATGGAATGAGGCTCAATAATATATACCCTCATGGACGCAGATCACAACATCCCGCATGAGCTTTGGTCGGTTACCTTCAAATTCGACCGCGTGCTCGACGGCGCGCTGGCGGAACAGCTGTCGGAGGCGCTCGAAGAAGCCGTCGCCACCGTCCTTCTCCATAATAGCGAGTCGGCGGACGGCGACAACTGGTCGATCACCCTAACCTCGGTAGGCGCGCCCGATCTCGACGACATTTTCAACCGCGTGACCGAGCTGGCGCCGTTCCTGACGCGCGACGGCATCATCGCCGAACGCCTTCCGGAAAAGGACTGGCTCCAGCACGTGCACGACAACTTCCCGCCGGTGCGGATTGGGTCGTTCTTCATCTACGGCTCGCATTACGGCGGCGAGAAGCCGAAGGATGCCATCCCGCTGCAAATCGACGCCGCCACGGCGTTTGGCTCGGGCGAGCATGAAACGACACGCGGCTGCATTCAGGCGCTCGAGAAGCTCAAGGCCGCGCACGACTTCAAGCGCGGGCTGGATATGGGCTGCGGCTCGGGCATCCTCGCGATCGCGATGACCAAGCTCTGGCCCGCCATCCATGTGACGGCTGTCGATATCGAGGAAGAATCCGTCGTCGTCGCCAACCGCCACGCGGCGATGAACGGCGCAGCAGACAAGGTCGATGCTTACTGCGGCGACGGTTACAACGTGCCCGCCGTGGCGAAGAACGGCCCTTATGATATCGTCGCCGCCAACATCCTCGCCAATCCGCTGATCGAGATGGCGCCGGCGCTGGTCAAGAGTCTGCGCTCCGGCGGCTTCGCCGTACTCTCCGGCCTGCTCGCGCGTCAGGAAGACGATGTCGTGGCCGCGCATGTGAAGGCCGGATTGAAACTGATCGACGCCGAGAAGATCGGCGACTGGCGCGCCCTCGTCCTGCAAAAGCCCTGAACGGAGATCATGATGCGTTTCCTGCTTGCCGCCCTCTTCTCACTCCTGCTGGTCACCGCCGCCCACGCGCAAGACGCCGTTGCGCCGACGATGGACGAATACAACGACGTCAAACCCGGCCTCTTGATGCCCGGCGCGACCGCGCAGCAAGCGCCGCAGGCGCAGGACGACAGCGGGTTGCCGACGACGGTGTCGCAAGAGTCGCAGCAAGTCATGACGATCAGCGACATCGTCGCCGTCTACAAGCAAGGCAAGTACGAACAGGCCGCAACCCTGCTGGAGCCGCTCGCCAAGAACGGTCAGCACCAGGCGGAAGAATTGCTCGGCATCATGTACCGCCTCGGCCAGGGCGTGGCGAAAGACCCGGCGAAGGCGATGGATCTTCTGTCGCGCGCCGCGGAAGCCAACCGCCCGCTGGCGCAGCATCACATCGGCAGCATGTACTACGGCGGCGAAGGCGTCTCGTCCGACCCGGTCAAGGCGCTCATGTGGCTCTACATCGCCATCGTGCATTATCCCGACGGCGCGGAAAAAGACCGCGCGCGCGCCGACCGCGACGCCATCTATGCGCAGCTCAGCCGCCGCGATAAGGAACGCGCGCGCGAAATGGCGCGCGGCTGGCTCGAGAAAAAAGACGAAGCGCATTTGCTGGATATGGCTGAGCAGTAATAATTACGGCTCAAAGCTCCGGACCGGCGGCAACTTTGCGTTGACCAGCGGGTTTTTCTTGTCGGACATGACGATGTCGGTGGTGATGCCGTGCTCGAAGGCGCGGCCGATGGATCCGGCGTGGTTCCATTCGATGTCGTCGAGCTTCTTGATCTCCGCCGCGACGGCAAGGATCTGTCCGCAGGTATTCTCGACGCCTTGGTCGGAAATGATGACCGCGACCTTGAGGGCCAGGTCTTGGAATGCGGAGACGGCTTCCGGGACAAAGCAGAAATCAACTGCGTCATCCCGATTTGGTTTTTTGTAGTTCTCGATGGCGTGCTCGATCTCAGCGATCAGCGCGACCTCTGCCGGGTTCGGCCGACTCATGGCATCCACCCCCTTCCTTCAAACTTGGACACACTCCTCCAAGTCTGATTATATCACCGATAGGGGGTAATATTCTGTTAAATAGACAGAGTATTATTAAGGCTTTGAAGAGAAAAGAGCTTTTACCTTCAGACCCATCAGGCCGGAGGCAATGTTGTCATACAGGACGCCTGCGGATTGGGCAGCAGCAGCCGGTTCAGCCACAGCAACCTGCGCCAGCACGAAAGCGGTGGCCTGAAATACGTTCTTGAGGGTCTTTTTCATGAGAATCGCTCCTTTGATTTTAAGATGTATGCATCTTATGTCAAATATTGGAACGAGTCAAGCCCCGCTTCTCACGCGCCAATTCGGCCATATCCAGCAATTCCGCCCCTGCCCGGTTGCAGGCGGCGATGCGGGTTTCGTCGACGAACCATTGATGGAACGCAGCCGCCAGCGCCGTGCTGTTGAACGGCGCCGCATGCTCGAACACATGCGCGATGTCATGCATGCCACCGCCCAGCAAATGACGCCACAGCGACGCTGCGCCCGCCGCGCGCAATTCCCACGCGATCAGGTGGGTGATGGCGACGATATCCGCCTCCATCACGCGCCAGCGCCGGGCGAAATCTTTTTCGTCGGCGTCGGGATATTGGCCGTTCATGGCGTGCACGCAGTGGCGCAAGCCGCCGATCAGGCATGTCAGGTGATGCGCGGTGCCGAGGTCGAGATGCCGTTGTGCAGGATAAAAGAAGTAACTGCCCGGCTCCAACAGCGGGTCGCATCCGATGGAAAGCCCGCCGTCTTGCGCCGTCCGGATCAAGGCATTGCCGGCCGGGCTCATCTCCAGCACGCGCAGCATGGATGCGAAGGGAGAGCCGTCGCGCGCGTCGAGTTTAAAGCGAGCGCGCGCCGTCATGTCAGGCGTTGGGCTTGGGGGCGTGGCGCGCCGTCCAGCGGGTGAAGTCGACGACTTCCGCCGAAGCCTTCACGGAGTCCTGCAGCATCTGCAGTTCCTTTTCCTGGAAGCTGCGCTCGAACTTGATGAACCAGAGGAAGTTCGCATTCGAGCGGTCTTCCACCGTCGCGTAGACCGTGTCGTTCGGCGCGCGGCTGGATTTCGCGGTCAGGTAGTTGCGGCCGTTCGGCATCTCGCCGAGCTTGGCGAAGAGGTCCATGCCGGCGCGGCCGTTTTTCTGCGGCGCCTTCATGTAGCCGGTGTCGTCGAGCAGCATTTGGTGGATGATGCGCTTGTCGTGCAGGCGCGTACGGCTGTTCTCGAAGAACTTGTCGTAGGCGGCGCGCGCGGCCTCGCCGTTGTTGAGGGTGCGGAAATCCTTCTGCGCGCTGAGTTCGAAGATGCGCGAGACGTCCGACATCGGGGAGGCGATCGTGTAATCCCAGGCCTCGCTCTCGCCGGCCAATTTCAGTTCCCACGCAACCTTGACCGAGATCATCATCACGTCGGCGGCTTGTGCGCGGTTGACCAGCACGGCTTCGTCGGGTTCGAAGCCCATCGGGTTGACCAGCGCGCCGTGGCGGTGCTGCCAGGCGCGGCGCAGTTCGCGCACCATCATGTTGATGAGGTCGCCCTTGGGGCGGTCGGGGTTCAGCGTGATGATGCTTTCGTCGCCGCGCGGGTAGAATTGCGACATCGGGACTTGGCGGTCGTAGTGGATGGCCAGCGCGCCGGCGCCTTCGAACAAGGCCGCGCCGGTCATCGAGGTGCGGACGAGGGCGGTCAGCTCCTCGATCCCGACCGTGGTGGCGGACTCGGCGCCCGCGTCGCAGACGCGGTCGCGGTCCGTGCGCCAGTCCAGACTGGGGCGGTGCGAGAGGTGATTTTCCTTGCCGCGGCGGAGGCGGTCGGAAGCGGTGCGGAAACCGCCGGTCTTGGGCTTGAGGGCGGAAGCGTCGCTCTCGAGATCGAATTCCTTGGTCATAAACACACCCTCCGACTTTTTATCTTTTCGAGTCCCGCAGTAGGGACCCTTACCCGCGTTGTTTACGATTACATCTTGCAACACAGGTGGTTAACAACTCCCTTCTTTGCCGACAAAAGCAGGCAAATTACAAAATTATGCAAACTTACGTGTGGATTCAGCGGGTTTTCGTGTAGAAAACCATCGAAAGCGTCAGCAGGACAGCCGCAAGAATCACGTCAAGGCCGGAGAATCCCAGCGCCAGCATGATCATCCCCAGCAAGCTGGATCCCACCATGAAAAGGGCGTTCAGCAGGCTGACGCCCGCCATGACGCGCGCACGGTTGTGCAACGGCGTATGCCCCTGCATGAGGGCATAGAGCGGCACATAGAAGATGCCGCCCGCGACCGCCGTGCAGAAAAGGTCGAGCATCAGGCGCAGCGTGGAGGGCTCCACCGCATAGGCGGCCAGGCAGAAATCGACACCGAACAGCACCATGCCCAGCGCCGCCGGCGCAGCCAGCTTCGCCGAGGATTTCGCGCGCAAAAGTTTTTCGCAGAGCAAAGATCCTACCGCAACGCCGAGCGTGAACATGACGAGGAACGCCGTCGCCGTGCGCTGGTCGCCGTGCAGCGATGTTTTCACCACGCTCGCGAACTGCGTCAGGTACGTCGCACCCAGAAACCAGAACCAAGAAATAGCCACTGCCGGCATGCGCAGCTTCTTGTCGTCCCACGTGAGATACAGCGTGGCGCGCGCATCGCGCCAGTCCAGCTTCCAGCTGATTTTCTCGCGCCGCTCCGGCGGGGCAGGGGGGATGAACAGGCTGGTGCCGAGGCCGATGAACGAACAGCTGAGCATGATGCCCGCCGTCAGCTCGACGCCGTGCGCGCCGACGATGCCTAGCGCGCCGATCATCGTGCCGATCAGGATCGCCGCGAAAGTGCCGAGCGACAAAAGCCCGTTGGCCGCGACCAGCTCGTTGTCCTTCACATGTTGCGGCAAGATGGAGTATTTCGCCGGGCTGAAGAAGGCCGAATGCACGCCGGAGAGGAAGAGCGCCGCCAACAGCACCGCGCCGTTCTGCGTTGCGAAACCGGCAACGGCCAGCAAGATGATCGGGATCTCGACCAGCTTGACGACGCGCATGATCTTCGCCTTGTCGCGCGTGTCCGACAGCCGCCCCGCCAGCGGCGAGAACAGCACGAAGGGCAGGATGAAGACGCCTGCCGACGTCGTCGCGTAAAACGCGGCCGACTGCGTCTCCAGCGCGAACAGGACGAAGATGATCAGCGCGTTCTTGAAGATGTTGTCGTTGAGCGCGCCGAGGAATTGCGTGATGAATAGCGGCATGAACCGGCGGGAGACCAGAAGCGCGCGCATCGTCATGACATCATTCCCTTGAAACGCGGCGGCGGCGGGATATCCGCCAATGCCGTCAATCCTTCCAGCATCGCCCACAATATGCTTTTCTGCATCCAGCGCAAGCGCGGCAACCGGGCGGGGACGGCGCGATAGGCGTTATCCGCCATATGCCCGGCATAAGAGGCCAGCGCCCACGTCATGTCCTGCCGGGAAACCTCAATCCCCGTCACGTCGCGGTAAAGCGCGGACAGCGCGCGGATATCACCGCCGCCTTCCGCTGTCACCGACGGCAGGAAGAACGCCAGATCCAGCGCAACCGGGCCGTAACACGCATTCGGCCAGTCCACCAGCCACGCGCGGCCGTCAAGACCGAAGAGGATATTGTCCGAGCGCAAGTCCTGATGCAGGACGCCCGCAGGCCCACCCAGCGCGCCTATATTTTCCTGCAAGCCGCACAGCAACGGCAGCGCGGCGGCGAGCCAGGCGCGTCCTGCATCGGCATCCTCGAACAGCGTCAGGAATTTCGCCGCCGTCTGCGGCTCTGCGGCAAAGCGCAGCCAGCCGCCTTCGGGTTTAAGGAACTTTTCGACGTAGTTCTTCGCGCGCGCGTCAGGCAACCCCGTTTTCGCATGATTGTGGATACGCCCCAGCAGGCGAAAAGCCGCGGCCAACTTTTCCTGCGTCCACGGCAAGGTCGGCGCGGCGTCTATATAATCAAAGGCTGCGAGCAGCCAGCCGTTATCCGCAGGTCCCGGATCGCCCGCGGTGCCGAGATATGCCGGCGACAAGTCGCGCAAGACCGGCAAGGCCTGGTACGCCGCCACTTCCTGCCGCAGCATCTCCGCGCCATGCGCGTCCTGTTGCGGGTGCGTCCCCTTGATGAAGACCTTCTTGCGTGCAAGCCGCACGATGAAATCAGCCGCGGGCGAATAGCCGCCATAGGCGATCTCGGCACCGAGAATTTTCTCGCCGAGCAGCGTCTCGATTTCAGCGACAAGGGCAGGGGGCACCTCATTCCACGACGGGCGCGCTTCACGCGCCGCGGGTTCGGGGAAGAGGGGCGGCATCACGCCATCGCGTCCTGCAGGATCGGCATTCCCTCGATTTTCAGTTCCTCGCTCGACATGCTGACAAGGCCGCCCTTCTTCACGTGCACCTTCGTCTTGAAGAGCGAATCCTTGAAGATCATGAAGGCGTCGAGCGTATAGGTCCCGTCGTCGTCCTCGCCGGTCAGCGTGACGGGCTCCAGCATCTCCTGCATCACCTTGCGGCCCTGCAGCGGCGGGTCGACCTGCCAGCGGATGTCGTCGATCGTCTCGATGATGACGAAGCGCCCGTGGCGGCCGCGCACGTAGTTGAAGAAGAAGCGCACGTAATCGACCACGCTGCGGCTGTTGAGCACGATCGGCGATTTCTCGTTGACGTCGTAGATCGGCTGGTTCGTCCAGTTGACGACGGCGACGTCGCCCGGCTTGTAGAGCGCATATTTGCGCGCGCCCGGCACGACGGAAAGGTCGGTCAGCTCGACCAGCACATAGTCGCGGTAGAACGACAGCTTCTGCGTGCGCAGCGTCGTCGTCTCCGCGCGGAAAGGGACAGGGTCGAGGTGCGGGTTGATCTCGGCCAGCATGCGCGCCGCTTTTTCAGAATCTATTTTTTGCCAGTCTTCGCTCATGTACAACCCCTTGTCTCCCCTTATCTTATCCTGCGTTGCCGAAATGAAAAGTGGATAAGTCGGGGGATAACCCTGTTCACGAACTTATGCAGGAAAAAAGTTAAGGACATATCAACGCAAAGCCGGGAAAGCTCCCGCCGATTTTCCAGCGCTGGATTCTGAATATCAAAAGCGGGGATAAAATTCTGCCCCCGTTATCCACACGGGCGCAAACCAGCTTGTTCTTCCAATGAAAGAGACGCCCTATACAGTCCTTGTCCCTTGCAAAAAACATCGCCGCGCTGGGGACAAATCTATATACTCGCGCTTGTCCCGGTTATCCACCGCACCACCACCTACCACTACCTTTAATAATATAATAAGGTTTATTAGTAAGGACATGACACCCGTCCCGTCTCATCAGGCTCAACCGATCCTCCGCGCGCTTCATGGCGAAGCAGGCGCCTCCGTGCCCTTCTGGCTCATGCGCCAGGCAGGGCGCTATCTACCCGAGTATCGCGAGCTGCGCGCCAAGGCCGGCTCCTTCCTCGACCTTTGCTTCAATCCCGAATGGGCGACGGAAGTGACGCTGCAACCCTTGCGCCGTTTCGACATGGACGCGGCAATCCTGTTCTCCGACATCCTCGTCGTGCCTTACGCGCTGGGGCAGAACCTGACGTTTGTGGAAGGCGAAGGGCCGAAGCTCGGCACGTTGCCGGATTTGCACGTCGTCGACTGGGCTGCGTTCGACGCAAAGCTCGCACCCGTTTACGAGACCGTCAAGCGCGTGCGCGCTGCCTTGCCGCCGCACAAGACGCTCATCGGTTTCGCGGGCGCGCCGTGGACGATCGCCTGCTACATGATCGAAGGCGGCGCAGGCGGTGGCGAATTCATCAAGGCCAAGACGCATGCCTTCTCCGCGCCGGAAAAATTTGACGCGCTGATCGGCACGCTGGTGGAAGCGACCGCGCATTACCTGATCGCGCAGGTGAAGGCCGGCGCCGATGCCGTGCAGATTTTCGACAGCTGGGCAGGCCTTCTGCCCGACGCGCAATTCACGCGCTGGGTTGTCAAGCCGACGCAACGTATTGTAGAGCTTCTGCGCAAAGCAGGCGTCACCGCGCCGATCATCGGCTTTCCGCGCCGCGCAGGCGCATTCTATGCGGGATACGCGGCAGCCACCGGCGTCGACGGCGTCGGACTTGACCAGTACCAGCCCATCGCATCGCTCGGTCGTGCGGCTTTGCAAGGCAACCTCGATCCCGTGGCGCTGCTCACAGGCGGCCGCGCGCTGGAAGAAGAAGCGACGCGCATCCTGAACGCCGCGCGCGGGTTGCCGTTCATCTTCAACCTCGGCCACGGCGTCATCAAGGAAACGCCGCCCGCGCATGTCGCGCAGCTGTCCGCCATCATCAAGGCGCACGGCGCATGAAGCCGCTCGACAAGCAAAAAGTGGCGGTGATCCTCTTCAACCTTGGCGGGCCGTCGGGGCCGGAGACGATCCGGCCGTATCTCTTCAACTTCTTCATGGACCGCAACATTCTGCGCGTGCCGCACCCGTTCCGCTATCTGCTCGCGCAGTGGATTTCGTGGACGCGCAGCCGCGGCGCCGCGAAGAAATCCTACGGGGAACTCGGCGGCGTCTCGCCGCTGCTCGCAAACACGCGCGCGCAAGCCTCCGCGCTTGAAGGCGCCTTGGCCGAAACCATGCCCGGCGCGCGCGTCTTCGTCTGCATGCGCTACTGGCATCCGCGGGCAAGCGATGTTGTGGAGGAAGTGAAAGCCTATGCCCCCGACACCATCGTGCTGCTGCCGCTCTATCCGCAGTTCTCGACGACCACGACATTCTCAGCCATCCAGGACTGGGAGAGTGCCGCAAAGGGCGCCGGGCTCATCGCACCGACGCGCATCGTGCCGTGCTATCCGGACGATCCCGGCTTCGTCGGGGCTTCCGCAGACCTCATCGCGCGCGCGATCAGCGGCGTGACCGAGCCGTTTCGCCTCTTGTTCTCCGCGCACGGCCTGCCCGAGAAGATCATCGCCGACGGCGACCCTTACGCCGACCAGTGCCGCATCACCGCGGCCTCGATCGTCAATCACCTTAATCTGCCCGTGCTCTATTGGAAGCTCTGCTACCAAAGCCGCGTCGGCCCGATGAAGTGGATCGGCCCCTCGATCGACGACACGCTGAAGCAGGCGGCGGAGCAAAAGGTCGGCGTCGTCGTCTACCCTTCCGCCTTCGTTTCCGAACACGTCGAGACGCTGGTCGAGCTGGATATCGAATACAAGCACCGCGCCGAGGAGCTCGGCATCCCGTTCTATATCCGCGTGCCCGCGGTCGGCACGCATCCGCTGTTCATCAGTGGGCTCAAGGACATCGTGCTGGCGTCGCTCGAGGACGCCACGCTCAATAAGGAAGGCACCGAACATGGCTGAATTCGTCGCGCTGCACTACCTCTGGTTCAAGGCGTTCCACGTGATCGCGGTGATGTCGTGGATGGCAGGGATGCTCTACCTGCCGCGCCTCTACGTCTACCACGCCAACGCAGAGAAGGGGTCTGAACTGTCCGAGACGCTCAAGATCATGGAACGCAGGCTCCTGCGCCTCATCATCAACCCCGCCATGATCCTGTCGTGGCTGCTGGGGCTCTCGATGATCGCGTCCAACCCTGCGTTGCTGCAGGGCGGCTGGCTGCACGCCAAGCTGGCGGCGGTGATCGGCCTGCAGGTCTTCCACGCCTTCCTGTCGCGCTGGCGCAAGGCCTTCGTCTTCGACCGCAACACCCATACGGCCGCTTTCTTCCGTAAGGTGAATGAAATCCCGACCCTGCTCATGATCGTCATCGTGGTCATGGTGGTGGTGAAGCCCTTTTAAGCAGTTGACAGGGCAGGGGTCGATTTGCTCTACTAAGGGCGTCCGGCAAGAGGTTATAAAGCCCTGCCAGGACCCTTCCCCACATTTTTCGCCTCTTTCAACAGAAAAGCATCCCCGTGAATAAACGCCCTCCCCGCAATAACGGCAACAACACCGGCAACGGTCATCCCGGCCCCTCCGAAGAAGAACTGATGGAAGCGCAAGCCACCGTGCGCGCCCCCGGCGACAAGGCCATCAACCTGATGGAGCTGAAGGAAAAGTCGCCCGCCGACCTCCTCGCTTATGCCGAAAGCGCCGGCGTCGAAAACGTCTCGACCATGCGCAAGCAGGAAATCATGTTCGCGCTGCTCAAGCAGCTGGCGGACCAGGACATCCCCATCGTCGGCAACGGCGTGCTCGAAGTGCTGCAGGACGGCTTCGGCTTCCTGCGCTCTCCTGAAGAAAACTACCTGCCCGGCCCCGACGACATTTACGTCAGCCCGAGCCAGATCAAGCGTTTCGGCCTGCGCACCGGCGACACCGTCGAAGGCGAGATCCGTTCGCCCAAGGATACCGAGCGCTACTTCGCGCTGCTCAAGGTCAACACCATCAATTTCGAAGACCCCGACCACGTCAAGCACCGTGTCAACTTCGACAACCTGACGCCGCTCTATCCGTCGCGCAAGATCAAGCTCGAGCTCGACAACCCGACCAAGAAATCCAATATCCAGCGCGTCATCGAGCTGGTGGCCCCCATCGGCTTCGGCCAGCGCGCGCTCATCGTCGCGCAGCCGCGCACCGGTAAAACCGTCATCATGCAAAACATCGCGCATTCGATCGAGACGAACCACCCGGATGCCTACCTGATTGTTCTGCTGATCGACGAACGTCCCGAGGAAGTCACCGACATGGACCGCTCCGTCAAGGGCGAGGTCATCTCCTCCACCTTCGACGAGCCGGCGATGCGCCACGTGCAGGTCGCGGAAATGGTGCTCGAGAAGGCCAAGCGCCTCGTCGAGCACAAGCGCGACGTCGTCATCCTTCTCGACTCCATCACGCGCCTCGCGCGCGCCTACAACACGGTCGTGCCGTCATCGGGCAAAGTCCTGACCGGCGGTGTGGACGCCAACGCCCTGCAGCGCCCCAAGCGCTTCTTCGGCGCCGCGCGGAACATCGAGGAAGGCGGCTCGCTGACCATCATCGCCACCGCGCTGATCGATACCGGCAGCCGCATGGACGAAGTGATCTTCGAAGAATTCAAGGGCACGGGTAACTCGGAAATCATCCTGGACCGCAAGGTCGCCGACAAGCGCGTCTTCCCCGCCATCGACA
>CAYZCE010000002.1:100506-175609 GCA_964476835.1 uncultured Rhodospirillaceae bacterium | reverse complement strand
CGTCGATGTTGCGCACGCCGAGCTTGCTCATCGCGCGGTAGCGGTCTTCCATCTCGCGCACCGCCCATTTCAGCGCGGAGACGGCCTTGTGCGGCTCGGTCACCACGGGGGTGAGCAGGTGGGGGATGTTGTCGTAGACCGACAACTCCAGCATCTTGGGGTCGATCATGATGAAGCGGCACTGCTCGGGCGACAGGCGGTAGAGCAGCGACAGGATCATCGTGTTGACCGCAACCGATTTACCCGAGCCGGTGGTACCGGCGACCAGCAGGTGCGGCATGCGGGCCAAGTCTGCGATGGTCGGCTCGCCCGCGATGTTCTTGCCGAGCACCAGCGGCAGGCGCGCCGTGGTCTTCTCGTAGTCGCGCGAGGCGAGCATCTCTTTCAGGAACACGGTTTCGCGTTTGGCGTTCGGCAACTCGATGCCGATGACGTTCTTGCCGGGCACGACGGCGATGCGCACCGAGACAGCGCTCATCGAACGCGCGATGTCGTCGGCGAGGCCGATGACGCGCGAGGTCTTGGTGCCGGGCGCGGGTTCCATCTCATACAGCGTGACGATGGGGCCGGGACTGACCTTAAGGATCTCGCCTTCGACGCCGAAATCCTGCAGGGTGGATTGCAGCATCTGCGCGTTCTTCTGCAGCGCGGCTTCGTCGAGCTTGCCGGCGTTGGCGTTGGTGCGGTCTTCCAAAAGGTCGAGCGCGGGCAACTGCCATTCGTCGTCCGCCGACCACAGCGCGAGCTTCTTCTGGCGGTCGTCCTTGGTGGCGGCCGGTTTCGGCTTGGCGGCGGGCGCGGCGACGACAGGCTTGCGGCGCGCGGCCAGCGGTACGGCGACGGGTGCGTCGTTGGCCGCGATTTCCGGCATTTCGTTTTCGGCCTCGACCGGTTCGCTTTCGCGCAGACGTACGCGGGTGGCGCGGCGCACGGGGGCTTCCGTGCGGGCGGGCTGGAAGTGCAGGCGTTCGGTCAGTGATGCCGCTTTTGCGGCGAGGGCGGCTGCATGTTCGCGTGCAAATTCAAATCCTGTCGCCCATTCGCCGAAGCTGACGCCGAGCGCATAAGCGTAAGCGAGCGCACCTGCCGCGAAAGCGGAGACGGCGACGAAGACGAAGGCCATCTGGCCGAGCCACGGCTGCAAGTGGTTGCCGAGCGTGCCGAAGATGAGCGCGCCGGCGCTGCCGCCGAGATAGGCGCCGATGCCCCAGCTCTCGAACGAGGGCACGCGCGCGAAGGCAACCGCGACGCCGAGCACGGCGACCAGCAGGCAGGAGAGACGCGTGGAGAGCGGGTTCATCTCGCGCCGCAGGAAGATGCGCGCGCCCCATGTCATGAAGGCGGCGGCAAAAAGGTATGACGACAGGCCAAGCGTCTGCAGCAGCATGTCGGCGACCGACGCGCCGGTGCGGCCGAAGATGTTGTGGATGTCCGCGCCCGCGGCGGCGGTGTTGAAGGAAGGGTCGCGGCTGTCGAAGCTGAGCAGCGCGAGGGCGAGCGCCGCGCCGGACACTGCAAGCACCGCGCCCTGCACGTCGGTCACGCGCTGGGCGAGGAAGCCCTGCATGGAAGCGGGCAGCAGCGGGAGCGCGTTGTCTTTCTTGCCCTTGAATTTACGCGACGCAGAACGCGAAAAAAACGCCATGAAACCGACACTCCCTGAAGCTTGAACACCCAGGGACAGTGTAGCTGATTTGGCGGCTGGACGGAATTACTTCTGCGTGTCGTCGGCGAGATCGAGGACGCCGTTCGGGTCGCGCTCGACGAGGTCGGCGACCTGTTCATAAACCGAGGCGTTGTCTTCCATCTGGTCCTTGAGCGGGGCATTTTGTGCGCCGACGTTGCGGAAGAACGTCGCGGCGTCGCGCAAGAGCTTGGCGGCAAGGTGGGCGTAGGTGGCCATGATGGAAACTCCCTATTGTTTCAAGGCAGATCGTACCATGGGTTCCCGCCCGCCCGCACGTTATTTTCGCGCTTGATCATTGGCCATATTCTGGATAAAACTGACTGTTCCGGAAAAGGTTTCATCCATGTCGGCCAAAGGTGGCAGAAAAATCAACGTGAAGACCCAAGGCCTGGCGGCGTTCCGCCAGGCCGTTGCGCGCATCCGCGACGAGAAGGTTTTCTTCCCGCCCGCCGTCGGCGCCGTCATGGCGGACGGCAGCGTCTTCGCCGGCGTGACACCGGGCACGACGCCGACGCTGGTCTTCGCGGCACCCGCGGATGCCGATGTCTATGTGAGCTTCAATACCGCCGCGGCGGCGATCGAGAAGCTCAACAGCGAGAATTATCTCGGCCACGACGACTGGCGCCTGCCGGACCGGGCGGAACTGGAGATGCTGCACGCCGCGCGCACGAAGGGTGCGTTGCGCGGCACGTTCCAGGAAGCGGCGGATGAGGGCAAGCAGAAATTCGGCACCGCCACCGGCTATTGGTCGCAAAGCGCGCGGCCGGAGAATAACCAGAGGTACATCGTCCATTTCGGCGGGGAACAGAACAACTGGTATTCGGTCATCCTCAACCAATATAGCTGCCGTCCGGTGCGTGCCGCGCCGGCCGTTTAAGCTTTCTTGAGTTTTGCGCGGTACGTATGCGCGGGGTAGGTGCCGAGCATGCGGATCTGCGCGGCGTAGAAGCGCAGCTCGTCCATCGCGTATTCGAATGACGTGTCGTCGGGGTGCCCCTCGACCTCGCAGTAGAACGAGGCGGACTGGAACTTGTTGCCGCCGAGATAGCTTTCCAGCTTGGTGATGTTGATGCCGGTGGTGGCGAAGCCGCCGATGGCCTTGTAGAGCGAGGCGGGAATGTTGCGCACCTCGAAGATCATCGAGGTCAGGTAGGTCTTGCCTTTCTGTGGCTCCGGCACGCGTGCATTCTTGGCCAGCGCGATGAAGCGCGTGGTGTTGCCTGCCTCGTCCTCAATGTTCTTTTTCAGGATGGAGAGGCCGTAGCGCTCCGCCGCGAGCGCGGAAGCGATCGCGCCCTGATGCACGTCGCCCATCTCGGCGACTTTCTGCGCCGATCCGGCGGTATCCTCGAACACTACGGGCTTGAGGCCAAGCTTGGCGATGATCTTGCGGCACTGCGGCAGCGCATGGGCGTGGCTGTAGACCGTCTTGATGTCCGACACTTTCGCCCCCGGCACGCCGAGCAGGCAGTGATGCACGGGGATGAAATGCTCCGCGATGATCGAGAGCGGCGATTTCGGCAGCAGGTGGTGGATGTCCGCCACGCGGCCGGCGATGGAATTGTCGATCGGGATCATCGCCATGTCGGCGCGTCCGCTCTCGGCGGCCTTGAAAGCGTCGGCGAAGGTCGGGCACGGCAGCGGCGTCAGGTGCGGGAATGCGGTGACGCAGGCCGTGTGCGAATAGGCGCCTTCGCGCCCCTGAAATGCGATTTTTCCGGTCATGATTTTTCTTGTAGTCGCAATCGCCTGAAGAATCAAGGCAAAGCCGCTCCGTTGACAGGGGCGGCGGCAGCGGCTATTGCTGGATATATTGGTTATCATTTTTGAAGGTGCGGTCATGGGTGTCAAAAAGCTGGCGCTGGGCGCGGCTCTTGTCTTTGCAACGATGTTCAACGCGGCGGCGCAGTCTCCGCAGAATGCCGCGCCGGCGGAAACTTCCGTCACGCCGGCGAAAGATTCAGTGAAGACCACCGCCGATGCCGACGGCCATGTCGTCTCGCGCGAGCATTACAACGCGCGCGGGGAATTGAACGATATGCCCGACGGCACGCCGGCGTACCGCCAGTACAACAGCCACAGCACGCTGATTGCGACCGAGCGCTACCGTGACGGCGTCCTGAATGATGCGGATGACGGCGCGGCAGCTGTGGTTGCCTATAACGACGCCGGAAAAATCGCCAGCGAAGAGCGCTACCGCAACGACCAGCTCACCGACGGCATCTACGGCGACCCGGCCAAGCTGGTCTTCGCCGACGACGGAAAACTGCTGATCGCGATCCGCTACAGCTACGGCACGCCGGTCAAGGTCCTGTCGGCGGACGAGCGCAACGCCTATATGTCCCAGCGCGGGCAATCGGCGTCGCTCCGCAGCGGGACGTCATCGGATGAAACGAAGAAGGGCGGCATCTTTCACCGCCGCCGCAAGGCTTAATTAGAAAATACGGTAGATCTTCCCGGTTTCCGGCCCCTCGACGCTGCGGCTGTAGCCGAGCGCGGCGCGTGCGGCAGGCACGGGCTCGAAGCCGGGGAAGAACGGCGCGTAAGCCTCCATCGCCTCCGTCAGCACCGAGGGACTAACGACGTTGATGCGCAAACCGCGCGGCATCTCGACCGCCGCCGCCATCACGAATTTCTCGATCGCGCCGTTGACCATGCTGGCCGAGGTGCCTTGCACGATCGGGTGTTCGCTGAGGATGCCGGAGGTGAGAGTGATCGAGCCCTTGTCGTTCAAGTGGTCGCGCGCCGCGAGGGCGAGGTTGACCTGGCCCATCAGCTTGTCCTTGAGGCCCATGGTATAGAGCGAGTCCGCCGCGTCTGCAGGCTTGAAATCCGCAAACGGCGCGAAAGCGACTTTGCCCGCCGTGCTGATGACGGCGTCGAGCTTGCCGGCTTGCGCGAGGCCGGCCTTGATGCTGTCGGGATCGGTCAGGTCCATGCGGATGTCGCCCGATTTGCGGCCGGCGGTGATGACCTCGTGGCGCTTGTGCAGCTCGGCGGCGACCGCGCGGCCCAAGGTCCCTGATGCGCCGACGATGAGGATACGCAGGTAAGAAAGAATCTGGTGCGACATATGAACCTCCAAAATATACAGCGTTTCTAGGACTATCTTGCTGAAAAATCAAGGAAACTCACGATTAATATTGACATAATCAAGTTTGTTGCGCATATTGTGGCGCTTATATAAAGGGAACCTGTCATGAGCGTTGTTTCGCATGCCGTTAAATTCGCCGCCCCGCGCACTGATGCGCAGGGCCGCCGCGCGCTGGTCGGCATGAGCCTCGCCGAAATGCAGGCGGCGATGGCCGAAGAGGGCCTGCCCGCGTTCCGCGCGAAACAGGTATGGCAGTGGATGTACCAGCGCGGCGCGCGCGACTTCGACGTCATGACGAATTTGTCGGTGGAGCTGCGCAAGACGCTCGCCGAAAAATATTCCATCGAGCGCCCGCGCGTGGTGACCGAGCAGCGTTCCGAAGACGGCACGATCAAGTGGCTGCTCGCCATGGCCGACGGCCAGCAGGTCGAGGCGGTGTTCATCCCCGAAGCCAAGCGCGCGACGCTCTGCGTCTCCTCGCAGGTCGGCTGCACGCTCACCTGCAAGTTCTGCCACACCGGCACGCAGCCACTGGTGCGCAACCTCGGCGCGCATGAAATTTTGCAGCAGATTTTGCACGCGCGCGACGTTCTTGATGAGTGGCCGAAGCCGGGCGAGAAGACCGAAGGGGAAGGCCGCGACCTGACCAATATCGTGCTGATGGGCATGGGCGAGCCTTTGTACAACTACGACAACGTCGCGCAGGCGATGAAGATCTGCATGGATCCGGAAGGCCTCGCGATGTCGAAGCGCCGCATCACGCTCTCGACCTCCGGCGTGGTGCCGCAGATCGTGCGTTGCGGCGAGGAACTGGGCGTCAACCTCGCCATCTCGCTGCACGCGCCGACGGACGAGAAGCGCTCGGCCATCATGCCGATCAACAACAAGTACCCGCTGGCCGACCTGCTCGACGCCGTGCGCAACTATCCGGGCTTGAGCGACGTGCGCCGCGTGACGTTCGAATACGTGATGCTCGACGGCGTCAATGACAGCGACGACGATGCGCGCGCGCTGGCCGTCTTGCTGCGCGGCATCCCGTGCAAGGTCAACCTGATCCCGTTCAACGGCTGGGAGGGCAGCGGCTACACCTGCTCGCCCGACGCGCGCATCGACGCATTCGCGCGCATCCTCGAGCGCGCCGGCTACGACGCGCCGGTGCGCCGCCCGCGCGGTCGCGACATTCTGGCCGCGTGCGGCCAGCTGAAATCCGAAAGCAAGCGTTTGAAGAAGACGGAAGCGCAGTCCTAGACGGGCTTCCCGTACGCGACGCCGGGCGCGATATTGCCGTCGGGCGCCGCTTTCGCGTGCTTCTTCCCCCAGGCCCAATAGGCTTCCGTGCATTCCTGCGGCGTCAATGTCTTCTGCTTGGCGCCGAATTTAAAACTTGCCGCATAGGAAAAGCCGCCGTCCGCAAAAACGACCATGGCAGGTTCACCATCGGCGTCGTGCAGGCGGCCCTCGTTGAAACGTTTCCACATCGCGATCTGGCCGTTGGCGTCGAAGGTCTCGGTGGCCGGCGTGCCGTCGCGGGCGTCATGACGTTCGCCGTTCTTGTACCGCTCCACGATCAGCGGCGCCGTGCCGCGCAGGGCTTCGGCCAATGCGATTGCGAGTTCCTCGTTTTTCTTGCCCTTGATCGCATCGCTTTTGAGCGCGCGCGCCATGACGGCGGGGTCGGAGACGGACAGGATGGTTTTGTGGACATCCTGCCCGTCCGCGTATTCAATGATATAGGTGACCGGCATCACGGCCGGAAGTCGGCGGGCTTTGGCGCGGCGGACGGCACGACGCGCTTGATGGAATACTTGACGTCTCCCGTCACCGCGCCTTCGACGCCGTCCTTGAAGCTCTTGACTTCGGCGGGCGTATAGCCGTCCTTGACTTGCTTGAACACCTGGACGGCGGGCTGGCCGGCGGCGCCGTCGTTGAGCTTGCCGTCTTTATAGTGATTGATCGTCATGCCCTTGTCGCCGAACTCGATCAGGGCGGGCTCGCCTTTGGGGCCGTCGCTGCGTGCACCGTTCTTGAAACGCTCGAGCTTGTAAATCCCTGCTTCCATATGGGACGACAAGGCCAAGATGCCGGAGACGAGTTCTTCGCCGTTTTTCCCGCTGAGGGACGGATGCCCGGCGATGCGGTCGAAGCCATTGGTGATTTCGGCGCCCGTGATCAGGCCGAAAACGGTCGTGGGATCATAGTGCGCGCTGAGCTGCACCATGTAGTTGTCCCCGCCCTGTTCGTACTTGATTTGCTTTTTTGCATCGTCAGACATGTTTTTTTCCTTTTTTTGCTGTCGTCTTTATCCAATTACCTCGATGGACGGAGGGTCGTTCTTCGGTTTCTCCTTGGGCTTGACTTGCTGTAGCACCGGTTCCTCTTCCTCCTTGAGGACGAGGTCGCCGACGCGGTCGACGGAGAGGCGCATCTTCGAAGACGCAAGGCTGGCCAACTCGTTGAAGGCGTCGCGCAGACGGCGGTCGAGCTCGGGGTTGTCGCCCATCAGCGCTTGCGCGATCCTGAAAACGGTTTCGTCGCGGCCGATGGCGAGTTCCAGCTTCTCCTGCGGGTTGCCGCGCAGGCGCGCGCGTTCGGTGTCGACTTCATGGCGCAGGAACGCGGCGGTGCGCGCGAGGTAGACGGTCTTCGCCTCCGGCGAGAAGGCGGCGATATTGGCGAGCACGGTCTCAGGATCTTCCGGCCCGGCCTTCATCGCGGCGAGCTCCTCGGCATCATAAAATTCGGCATCCGGCTCGTCGGCGACGTGGCGGATTGAGTGCACGATGTCGGCGGTTTCCGCGCCGAAGTCGCGGCGGATTTTCTCGATGTCGTCGTCGCCGGTGACGCCGGGTAGCAACAGCGTGGCGGCGATCAGGTGTGGCGCGGGATTTTCGGCGTAATCCATCAGGTCGCGCGCAGGCGTCAGTTGCAGGATGGAGAAATTGTCCTCGAGGATGTCGCGCGCAAGGCCGTCGGCGCCGGCGAGATAATCGGCCATCTGCGCGTCGAGGCCTTTCTTGTTGAAGGCGAGGTCGGCGGGCGTGAAGGAGCCTTGTTTGTAATAGTCGAGCGTTTGGTCGTACCACACCTGCATGTTGTGGCGCACCTTGTCGGCGGCGGCCTTGAGGCTCGCGCCTTCGGTCGTCGCGGCATGGCCGGCGTCGAAGGCTTTCTCGATCAAGGGGTGGCGGACAAGGCCTGATTCACCGAACTTCATAGGCTACATAATACCGTGCAGCCCTTAACTTTCGGTTAAGAGGCTTACGGGAGCCTGAAAACCTGCGTCACGGGCTTTTCCCCAGCGGTTCCCATGACTTGCAAGGTGCCGGTCGCGGCGTTCGCGGTCATGACCACGCGGCTGAAATAGCTGCGCAGGCAGCTTTCGGCGGGCGCGTGGGTAAACCACGGGAAGCCGCCTGTCGTCTGGATGTCAGACGCAGGGATCGCGCGGGCGTAGGCCGAGCGCAGGTGGCTGTTGCCGCGGCGGCAGACCCAGTTGTCGCCGGAATCCTTGAGCGCGCTTTCGAACATGTTGGCGACGGTGACGCGGTCGCCGCTCATCTCGCGCACGTAGGCCTTGTCGGCCGTGCGCTCGATCACGCAGCCTTCGCCGTCCTTGGTGCCGGCCAGCGTGAAGATGGCGGGACAGGTCAGCGGCGTTTCCATCAGCATCTTTTTCGCGGCGTCGTAAGAGGCGGCGGTCTCGAAGGCCTTGCGCAGCGCATGCGTCGGCGGCAGCGTGCCTTCCTTGGCCTTGTTGATACGGCGTCGGTCCTTGAGCCAGTTCTTGAAGGCGTTCTTGGCCGGGCGGTTGTCGGGTGCTTGGTTGATGGCGGCGGAGAAGCGGCCGGGCGCCATCGCCTGCACCACGCCGTTATAGCCGGGCCACGTGACGTTGTAGAATTCGCCGGCCGCGCCCTTTTGGTGCGCGACGACGAGGTTGTCGCCGAGCAGCGGGAACGGCCAGTCCATGACGCGCGCCAGCGTGATGGTGTTGGGTGCGCTCGCGTAAGCGCCGGAGGTGCAGCCCCATTCGTAGCTCATTGCCATCATGTAGACGCCGGGCTTGCGCACGGCCTTGGCGGTCGCCTCGATTTCCTGGAGGTAGGGGTTATGGGTCTTCTTGAGCCACCGGTGCGAGGCGTAGTCCATCAGCGGCAGGATCGGCGGCATCAGGAAGCGCGACAGCAGGCCGAAGCCGCGCGTCATGTTCTTGAGGAACGCCTTGGCCCTGTCCTTATATATCACGGCGATCTTGGCGGGGCTTTCGGCGCGGATATCTTCCAGCGGGATGACGATATGGTCGTCATGGTCGTCGCTGGGTTTGTAGAATCCGACCAGCGGCGTGGTGCGGACATCATGGATGAATCGCTTTAATTTAGAAAAAACCTTCATGGGCCCCTCCATTTTTCAGAAACTGAATTCTAAGATGGAGATACTGCCCCACTTGGCCGGCGGGCACAAGGGGTTTTCATATATAATGAATACAGGTGCTTAGGCGCGGTCGGAGAACCAGGTGTCGCCGTAGCTGGTGACGATTTCCTGCCCCTTCTTGATCGGGCGGAGCGCGCGGAGCGAGTAATAGACGGTGCCGTCGACCTCTTCCCACTCGATCGTCGCGTTGGGGTTTTCGTCGTGGTTGCAGAAGGTGGCGACGCCCATGATGACGGCGGAGCAGCTCCCCGGCGTCTTGATGCCTGCGGCGGCGCGTGCCTTTTTCGAGACGTTGCCGACCGTAAAGACGTAGTCGCACAGAAACGTATCGTCGATGCGCGTGGTGTCGCGGTCGTTGAGCAGCACGGCGGGCGAGCGCTCCAGCGTTTCACCCTTGCGGATGTCGGCGGTGCAGAAGACGCCGCGGCCTTTAAAGCCGGCGGCGGCGAGGTAGAGGCCCGGTTTGCGGGGGAGGAGGGTCTTTTTGTTTTTCATGGGCGCAGTCTATATTGATCGCCGTTTCCGCGTCAATCGTTGTCATTCGCCGCGAAACCTGCTTTCATGTCGGCCATGAAAAGTTTCATCATCCTGATGGCCGCCTTCATGGCCGCCGTCGCCATGTCCATCGACACCATGCTGCCCGCGCTCGGCCTGATCGGCCGCGACCTCGGCGTGGCGGAGGCGAACCACGTACAATATATATTGGTGCTGATCTTCGCCGGCATGGCCGCGGGGCAGCTGGTCTGCGGGCCCATCTCCGACGCGGTGGGGCGCAAGCGGGTGCTGTATGCCGGCCTGGCCGTCTATGCGCTCGGCAGCGTCGTCTGCCTTTATGCCGACACGCTGCCGGTGATGCTGGCGGGGCGGCTGCTGCAGGGTCTCGGCGTTTCGGGGCCTTACGTCAGCGCGCTGGCGATCGTGCGCGACCGTTTCAGCGGGGCGGAGATGGCGCGCATCATGTCGCTCATCATGATGATCTTCGTGCTGGTGCCCTCGGTCGCGCCGATGATCGGGCAGGCGATCCTGTTCTTCTTCTCGTGGCGGCATATCTTCGCGCTGCTGCTGGCGGTGGCGCTGGCGCTTGCGGTGTGGGTGCGTTTTGGCCTCGAGGAAACCCTGCCGCCCGAACGGCGCATCCGCCTGCGCGCGCTCGACATCGCGCTCGGCTTCCGCGAGGTGTTCTCGCACCGCGAGACCTTCGCCTACATGGTGTGCATGGGCCTGATGTTCGGCGGCTTCGTCGGCTACCTCAACTCGACCCAGCAGATCTTCCAAGGCTTGTTCCAGACGGGCGCCTTGTTCAGCGCCTATTTCGGCGGCCTTGCGCTGGTGTTCGGCGCGTCGTCGCTGCTGAACGCGCGCGTCGTCGAGCGTTTCGGCATGCGGCCGCTGTGCCGCCTCGCGGCCACCGGCATCATCGTGGCGTCGCTGCTGTTTTTCGCGTGGTGCTTCGTCTTCGGCGCGGCGCTGGTGCCCTTCCTTGTTTATGTGGCGATGGCTTATTTCGCTATGGGGCTCTTGTTCGGCAACCTCAACGCGCTCGCGATGGAGCCGATGGGGCATATCGCCGGCATCGCCTCGGCGGTGATCGGCGCGACGTCGTCGGTGATCTCGCTCGTGTTCGGCACGCTGATCGGGCAAGCTTATGACGGCACGCTTTACCCGGTGACGGCCGGTTTCCTGGTGCTGGGCGCCGCGGCGCTCTTCATCATGCGCAGCGTGAGCAAGGTGACCTCGGGCGGCGTCGTCTTGAACGGCGGGCCCCAGTAACCGGTGCCGGTGTTGATATAGAGCCACATGCCCTTGTAGCGGTTCAGCCCCTTGTAATAGCGGTGGAAGAAGCGGATCATCTGCGTGAAGGGGAAGTATTGCCCGCCGTGCGTATGGCCTGAGAGCTGCAGCGCGAAGCCCGCCTTTTCTGCCTCCACCCGGCTGCCCGGCTGGTGCGCGAGTAGGATCTTGACCAGCCCCTCCGGCGCCTGCGCGGCGGCCTTATGCGGGTTTGACGCATGTCCCGGTATCATGCGCCCCATGACATAGTCGGTGACGCCCGCCAGCACGAAGGCCGCGCCGTTGTGGCCGATGACGACATGCTCGTTGATGAGCGGTTGCGCGCCGAGCCGGCGGAACGTCTCGATCCAGTCCAGCGCGCCCCAGTAATATTCGTGGTTGCCGGTGATGTAGAAGACGCCGCGCGGCGCGTGCAGTCCCTTGAGCGGCGCGACATCGGGTGCGAGATTGCGGGCGGTACCGTCCATGAAATCCCCGGTCAGCGCGATCAGGTCGGGCTTGGCGCTGTTGACCTTCTCGACCACGCGCCGCGCATATCCCGCGCCTAAGGTTTCGCCGAGGTGCAAGTCGGAAACTTGCGCGATGGTGAAGCCGTCAAGCGCCGCGGGCAGGTTGTCGAGAGGAACATCGACCCGCTTCAACTGCGGCCCGCCGATCACATGGCGCAGGCCTGCGAGCACCGTGAGGGACGTGGCCGCGCCAAGCGCGACCAGCACCGGCACATCTATGTCTTCCGGCGAGAAGACGAAGAGGATGAACTGCACGATATCCGCGACGAAGCAATACATCATCAGGATCGTCATCAGCCCGAGCGCCGAATAGGACACCCAGTTGACCGCCATCGCCCATCTTGGCGCGGCAAGGCGCAGGTGCGGCAGGAAGTTCCGCATACCCATCGGCGCGAGCAGTTGCAGCAAAAAGAACAGCGGCGCGATGCCCCACATTCCCGCCGCCTGCGGCCAGCGGCGCAGGATGCAGAACGCGATATAGGCATTGATCACGGCAAGGAAGAGCGTCAGGACGACGCCGCGCTTGGACATTACTTGACCCTCCGGCGGGACTGGATGAACTCGATAAAGACCTTGAGCGGCGCCGGCAGGCGCGGGTTGCTCGCATGGTAAAGATAATAGCTGTGCTGCACCGGCGACCAGTCAGACAGCAGCGGCACCAGCGTGTCCTTGCGGATGTCCTCGGCGACGTATTCCTCGATGGTGTAGCCGATGCCGGCGCCGGCGCGCGCGGCGGCGACGATCAGCGCGGGGCTGTTGACGATGAGGCCCCCGTTGACCTCGATCTCGATCGCCTTCTTGTTCTTCTCGAAGCCCCAGGCGATGATTTCCTGCGGCGCGATGCGGTAGCGGATGCAGTTGTGGTTCTGCAACTCGTCGGGCGTCTTCGGCGCGCCGTGCGCCTTGATATACGATGGCGCGGCGACGGCGATGATGCGCGCCTCGTTGCTGACCTTGACCAGCTTCATATGCGGCGCGATGCGGCGGCCGTAGCGGATGCCGGCGTCAAAGCGGCCGCTGGCGAGGTCGCCGCCGGCGTCGTCGATCTCGATGTCGAGCGTGATGTCGGGATAGGCCGCGCGGAAATCGCCGAGCAACGGTGCCAGGATCATGTGCGCCGGGATGGTTGAGACGCTGAGGCGCAAGATGCCCGCCGGCTTGTCGCGCAGGTCGCGCGTCGCCTCGACGGCGCCGTAAACTTCGCCGAAGGCGGGGCGCAGGCGGGCGTACAGTTTCTCGCCAGCGTCAGTCAGCGACACGCTGCGCGTCGTGCGGTTGAGCAGGCGGATGTCGAGGCGCTTTTCCAGCGCGCGGATGGTCTGGCTGAGCGTCGAGGGCGCGAGGTTGAGCGCCTCCGCCGCGCGCGCGAAGCTCCGGCGCTCGGCGACGGCGAGGAAGGCGTGCAGTTCGGCGAATTCAGTTCCGCGCATTATTCGACCATGACGAATAGTATATTAATATTATGTGATATTATCACAGAAGCGGGAAAAGGCTATACTGGAAATATGGAGAAAACCGCATGAAAAACGAAAAGAAAAGCGGCCTGCAGCCGCTCCGCCGCATCCTTCTGGTCCTGGGCCCCCTCGTGTTCCTCGTCGTGGGCGGGTATTTCTACCTGACCGGCGGCCGCTACATGTCGACCGACGACGCCTACATGCAGGCGGCGCGCACCGACATCAGCGCCAATATCGCGGGGCGCGTGACCGAGATCGACGTGCACGACAACCAGCCCGTCAAGAAGGGCGATGTGCTGTTCAGGCTCGACGACCGCGACTATGCCATCGCCGTCGAAGACGCCAAGGCCAAGCTGGCCGACGCGCGCCTGCGCATCGCCGCGCTCAAGGCGACCTATCTGCAGCGCGCCGCCGACGTGAAGGCGGCGACCGACACGCTCACCTATACCCAGACCGATGTCGACCGCCAGAAAAAGCTGGCGGCGCAAGGCATCTCGTCGCAATCCCAGCTCGACAAGGCGCAACATGCGCTTGACCAGGCGAAACAGCAGCTCGCAAGCGCCGAGCAGGGGCGCGAGAACGTGCGCATCTCCCTCGGCGACGATCCTGACGCCGATATCGACGCGCATCCGTCCGTCCGTCAGGCGCAGGCTGCGCTTGACAAGGTGCAGCTGGAGCTTTCGTATACCATCGTCACCGCGCCCGCCGACGGCATCGCCGCGCGCGTGGAGCAGCTGCAGGTCGGCAACTATATCAAGGCGGCCACGCCGGTCTTCGCCATCGTCTCCGCGACCGACGTGTGGGTCGAGGCGAACTTCAAGGAAACCGAGTTGACGCATATGCAGGCGGGGCAGGAAGCCTCGATCCGCATCGACACCTATCCGGGCCGCGTCTTCAAAGGCAAGGTCGAAAGCCTCGGCGCGGGCACGGGTTCCAGCTTCTCGCTGCTGCCGCCGGAGAACGCGACGGGCAACTGGGTCAAGGTCGTGCAGCGCCTGCCGGTGCGCATCAGCCTCGATAACGCCGACGCCGGCGTTGCCATGCATGCGGGCTTGAGCGCGCTTGTCGATGTCGACACCGGCAAGACGCGGATGGAACGCGGAGGCGTGCTGTAACATGACCGCCGGATCGCCGGACGTCATCGAAGAAGTTGCCGAAGAAGCCGGCATCGGCGCGGCCATACCGCCGCCGCCGCAGGAGCATGTGGACGAGCCGCCGCTCAACCACGCGCTGATTACCGTTTCCGTCATGGCCGCGACGATCATGCAGGCCATCGATTCCACCATCGCCAACGTCGCGCTGCCCAAGATGCAGGGCACGCTTTCCGGCACACAAGACCAGATGAGCTGGGTGCTCACATCCTATATCATCGCCTCCGCGATCATGATCCCGCTGACCGGCTGGCTGGCGGGGCGGTTCGGGCGCAAGAAGGTGTTTTTGCTCTCGATCGCGGGGTTCACGATGGCCTCCGCGCTCTGCGGCATGGCGACCAGCCTGCCGGAAATCGTATTGTTCCGCCTGCTGCAGGGCATTTCCGGCGCGGCGCTGGTGCCTTTGTCGCAGGCCGTGATGTTCGACATCAACCCGCCCGAAAACCACGGCCGCGCCATGGCGATCTGGGGCATGGGCGTGACGATGGGGCCGATCCTCGGTCCCGCGCTCGGCGGCTGGCTGACCGAGAATTACAGCTGGCGTTGGGTCTTCTATATCAACGTGCCGATCGGCATCCTCGCCTTCCTTGGCCTCTCCGCCTCGATGCCGGATACGCTGAAACGACTCGGCAAGTTCGACTTCTTCGGCTTCGCGACGCTCAGCCTCGGCCTCGGTGCGATGCAGCTGATGCTCGACCGTGGGGAATTAAAAGACTGGTTCACCTCGCCGGAGGTCGTCGTCGAGGCTTCCCTCGCGGCCATCGCCTTCTATCTCTTTATCGTGCACACGTTGACGCATCCCGCGCCGTTCCTGAGCCCGGCCTTGTTCCGCGACCGCAACTTCCTGGCCTCCAACATCTTCATCTTCCTGATCGGCGTCGTGCTGTTCGCGACGCTCGCGCTGATCCCGCCGATGCTGCAGAACGAGATGCAATACCCCGTCGTGCTTACCGGCCTCGTCACCGCGCCGCGCGGGGCGGGGACGATGATGGCGATGTGGCTGGTTGGGCGCCTGCTCGGCCGGGTGGATGCGCGCAAGATCATGGCGGTCGGGCTCTCGCTCACCGCCTTCTCGCTTTGGAAGATGAGCAACTTCAACCTGCAGATGGACACGACGCCGATCGTCGTCAGTGGCCTGCTGCAGGGCTTCGGCATCGGGCTGTCCTATGTGCCGCTCTCGACGCTTGCCTTTGCCACGCTGCCGACCGAGCTGCGCAACGAAGGCACGGCTTTCTTCAACCTGCTGCGCAATATCGGCAGCGCCATCGGCATTTCAGTCGTCCAGTTCCTGTTGACCCAGAAGACGCAAGTTTTGCATGCCCATCTGGCCGAGCGCATCACTCCCTATAACCTTGACGCTCCGGCCTATGCCGCGCTACATCTTGATCCTGGGTCGGCGCAAGGTTTGGCGGCGATCAACGGCATGCTGACGCGGCAGGCGGCGGAGATCGCCTACCTCAACGATTACAAGCTGATGATGGTGATCACGATTTGCGTCATACCGCTTCTGCTTCTCTTGCGCCAGCCGAAGCGTAAGTCCGCCCCCGACGAACATGCGATTTTGGAGTAGTGTCATGAAAAGAATTTCCGCCCTCGCTCTTCTGATCGCCTTGGCCGCCTGCACGCGCGGTCCTGATTTCACGCCGCCGGAAGCGCCCAAGACGGCCTCCTACCTTGCCGCCGATGAAGCCCTGCCGCACGGTCAGCGCGTCGCCGTCGGCAAGCAATTGCAGCGCGAATGGTGGCGTCTCTTCGCCTCCGCGCCGCTCGACGATGCCATCGCAACCGCCATCGACCACAATCCCGGCATTGTTGCCGCACAAGAGTCGCTGGCCGCGGCCCAAGAAGCCGTGCGGGCGGAAGAGGGCACGTTGCAGCCGCAAGTCGCGCTGGCCGCCGCGGTGCCGCGCCAGAAATACGGCGCGGCGATGTTCGGTCCTTCCGACTTCGCGATCCCGCCGTTCACGGCTTATGAGGTCGGCGCCTCGGCCAGCTGGACGCCCGACATCTTCGGCGGCGGCAAGCGTCGCGTGGAGCAGCGTCAGGCCTTCGCCGACTATAGCGCGCGCCAGCTGGACGCCGCCTATGTCTCGCTGACCGGCAACGTTGTTGCCGCCGCGGTGGACATCGCCACCGCCAAGGCCGGCATTGCCGCGGTCGAAAGCATCATCTCCGACGACCGCAAGACGCTGGACCTCACGCGCAAGTCCTACGCCGCCGGTGCGGGCACCAAGGTGGATATCCTCGCCGCGCAAAGCCAGCTTGACAGCGACACCACGCTGCTGCCGCCGCTCAAGCAAAGGATGAGCGTCGCGCGCCACTCCCTCGCCGTGCTGACCAGCCATGCGCCCGCCGACGAAGCCGCGCCGCCCTTCAAGCTCGACGCCTTCGCGTTGCCGAAGGAGATTCCGCTGCGCCTGCCGTCGGAACTGGCGCGCAGCCGTCCCGACATCCTCGCCGCCGAGGCCAACCTGCACGCGGCCTCCGCCGCGATCGGCGTCGCCGAGGCCAACCTCTATCCAAGCCTGACCTTGAGCGCCAACGTGATGCAGGAAGCACTGACGCCCGCCGGCCTCTTCAAGAGCGCGGCTACGGCCTGGGCCATCGCCGCCAACGCCACCATGCCGGTCATGAACGACACGCTCTCCGCTGAAAAGCGCGCAGTGGAGCACAACTACAAACAGGCGCTGGCCGTCTACCAGCAGACGATCCTCAATGCCTTCGGGCAGGTGGCGGATTCCCTCTCCGCATTGACGCATGATGCGGAAGACGTCGCCGCGCACCGCCGCGCCGTCGAGACTGCGCGTTCTTCGCTCGACTTGGCGCGCAAAAGTTACGAGGCCGGCAACATCAGCCTGCTGCAAGTGCAGGACGCGCAGCGCCTGCTCGGCCACGCGCGCCTCGGCCTGACCGAGGCGCAGGGCCGCCAGTACCTTGATACGGCGCGTCTTTTCGTCGCGCTCGGCGGCTCTCCGGTGACGTAAACAGGACTAAAAAACTCCTCTATATTTCAATCTTTTCAATGCCTTATATATAGGGTATGGTGGCGCCCTGATGGAGGAGTAAGTCATGGCTCTCGACCCCGCCCTGTTGGCGCGCATCCAGTTCGCGGCAAATATTTCGTTCCACATTTTGTTTCCCAGCATCACCATCGCGCTCGGCTGGTTCCTGTTGTTCTTCAAGTCGCGCTTTGCGGCGACAGGCGACAACAAGTGGATGGACGCCTATTTTTTCTGGACGAAGGTTTTCGCGCTGTGCTTCGCGCTCGGCATCGTCAGCGGCGTGACCATGTCGTTTCAGTTCGGCACCAACTGGCCGGGTTACATGCTGACGGTCGGCAATATCGCAGGGCCGCTGCTGGCTTATGAGGTGCTGACCGCGTTCTTTCTGGAAGCGACGTTCCTCGGCATCATGCTGTTCGGCTTCCGCCGCGTGCCCGCGAAGGTGCATACGCTGGCGACGTTCCTCGTCGCCTTCGGCACCACGGCCTCGGCGTTCTGGATCCTGGCGCTCAACAGCTGGATGCAGACGCCCGACGGCTTCGAGATGCATGGCGGCGTCGCGCATGCGACCAGCTGGTTCCGCATCATCTTCAACCCGTCTTTCCCTTACCGACTGACGCATATGCTACTGGCTTCCGGTCTGACGGCCTCTTTCCTGATCGCCGGAATCTCGGCATGGCGCTGGCGCCACGGCGACCGGACGGCGGCAGTGGCGGCCGCGCTCAAATGCGGCGTCTTCGCAGCAGCCGTGCTGATCCCGTTGCAAATCTTCATGGGTGACCTGCACGGCCTGAACACGCTGCACCACCAGCCGCAGAAGATCGCGGCGATGGAAGCGCTGTGGAAGACGCAGGCCGGCGCGCCGCTGGTGCTCTTCGCCGTGCCGAACGCCAAGACGCAAAGCAACGATTACGCCGTCGAGCTGCCGCAAATGGCCAGCGTCGTCCTCACCCACGCGCGCGACGGCGAACTTAAGGGCATCGACGCCTTCGCCGACAACCATCCGCCGGTGGCGCCGCTGTTCTTCGGTTTCCGCATCATGGTCGGCGTCGGATTCCTGATGCTGTTCGCGGCGTGGTCTGCCGCTTTATACTTATGGCGCGGGCGTGCGCTGCCGGGTGTGCTGAGCGCGCTTCTGGTGCCGATGGCGTTCTCCGGCTGGGCGGCGACGCTCGCCGGCTGGTACGTGACCGAGATCGGCCGCCAGCCGTGGCTGGTGACCGGCGTGCTCAAGACGGTCGATGCGGCATCCAAGGTGCCCGCGTCTTCCATCGGTTTCAGCCTGACGATGTACCTGGCGCTGTACGCCGTGCTGCTGACCGCATTTATCGGCACGTTGTTCCACATGGCCCGCAAGGCTGCAAAATAAGGAGACGCCCATGGAAATCTTCGCGAACGGGCAGTGGCTGCCGCTGGTTTTCGCCGGCCTGATGGGCTTGGCCATGCTGATTTACGCGGTGCTCGACGGCTACGATCTCGGCGTCGGCGTGCTGATGCGCGCGGCGGAGCCGGACGAGCAAGACCGCATGATCGGCTCCATCGGCCCCTTCTGGGATGCGAACGAGACGTGGCTGGTGCTCGGCGTCGGCCTGCTTCTGGTCGCGTTTCCTGCTGCGCACGGCATCATCCTGACGCACCTTTACCTGCCTGTCGCCGTGATGCTGGCGGGATTGATCCTGCGCGGGGTCGCTTTCGACTTCCGCGCCAAGGCGAAAGATGCGCACCGCCGCGCCTGGAACAATGCCTTCATCTTCGGCTCGCTGCTGGCGGCGTTTTCGCAAGGGTATATGCTCGGCTCCTACATCCTCGGCTTCGACGCGCGATTGGGCGCGATTGCATTCTCGCTGCTCTCAGGCGTCTCGGTTGTGGCAGGTTATTGCCTGATCGCTTCCGGCTGGCTGCTCATGAAAACCGAAGGCGCGCTGCAGAAAAAAGCCGCGCGATGGGGGATGATGTCGCTCGGGGCGACGGTGCAGGGGATCGCGCTGATCTCGCTCGCCACGCCGCTTGTCAGTTCCCGCATCTTCGAGAAGTGGTTCTCGACGCCCGCCGTTTTCATGCTTGCGCCCATTCCCTTGTTGACGCTGGCGCTGTTGATCGTGCTCTTCCGCAGCCTCAGCGTGCAGCCGAAAGCGGGCCGCGTCTGGGTGCCCTTCGCGGCGACGGTCGGCGTCTTTATCCTCTGCTTTATCGGGCTGGCCTACAGCTTCTACCCTTATATCGTCCCCGACCAGCTCAAGATCGTCGATGCGGCGAGCGCGCCGGAATCGCTGATGATCATCCTTGTCGGCGCGCTCGTCGTGCTGCCGCTGCTGATCGGATATACGTTCATCGCCTACCGCATCTTCCACGGCAAGGCGCACGACCTGACGTACGATTGATCAGGCTGCTGCGTCAAAGCGGCTGTAAAGCCCCGGGCATTGCGGATGTGCCTTGAGGTTCGGGCAGAGGCCCAGCACCGTCTCGGTCGCACCGACCATCAGGTAGCCGCCCTGCGGCAGGCGATTGACGAGGTTGGTCAGCACCTTCTTCTTCGTCTCTTCATTGAAGTAGATCATGACGTTGCGGCAGAACACGGCATCAAATGTACCGAAATGGTCCATCTGGTCGAGCAGGTTGAAGATCTGGAAGCGCACGCGCTCGCGGATGTTGTCCTTGATCTTCCAGTTCCGGCCGGCGGGCGCAAAGTGCTTTTCGACCATATGTGGCGGCAGGCCGCGCTGCACCTCGAACGGCGTGTATTCCCCGCTGCGCGCCTTGTCGAGCGCGGCGGTGGAAATGTCGGTCGCGACGATCTCGATGCGCCAGTCCGCCGGGCGCGGCAGCGTTTCGTGCAAGGCGAGAGCGATGGAATAAGGCTCCTGCCCCGTCGCGCAGGCCGACGACCAGATCCGCAACTGGTTGTTCCGCTTGCCGCCCAGCTCGGGCAGGATCGCGGTGCGGAAATAGTCGAACAGCTTGGGGTCGCGGAAGAACATCGTCTCGTGCGTCGTCAGCACGTCGATCACCTGCTGCGCCAGCTCGGAATCCGGCGCGTTCCGCAAGGCATGCGACAGTGCGGCCAAATGGGCAATGCCATGCGTCTTGAGCACCGGCGACAGGCGCGATTCCAACAAGTAGGTCTTGTCGTTCTGGAACGCCACGCCGGTCTTCTTGTGGATCCAGGCCTGGAAGAAAGTAAATTCGTCCGGTGACATGGTCATAGCGGTCTCCCTGCCAGCGCGGCCTTGACGGCGTCGGAAATTTTCTCCGCGGGCAGCACGGCGGAGCAGAGCCCTGCCATGGCCACCGCGCCCGGCATGCCCCAGACGACGGAAGTGGCCTCGTCCTGCGCGATGACGCGGCCGCCGGCGGCGACGACATCGGCCGCGGCCTGCGACCCGTCGATGCCCATGCCGGTGAGCATGACCGTCATGATGCGGTTGCCGTAGATCGGGATCAGGCTGCGCAGCATCGGGTTGACCGAGGGGCGGCAGAAATTCTCGGGCGGCTCGTCGGTAAGCGCGATGACGGGGTCGCCCGCGCCGCGCTTCAGCGTCATGTGGCGGCCGCCCGGCGCGACGTAGACGCAGCCGGGGCGCACCGTCATGCCTTCCGTCGCTTCATGGCTCGGGATGCCGCTGCGCTCGGCGATATGCTGCGCGAGCATGGCGGTGAAGGTGGCGGGCATGTGCTGCGTGACGATGATGGGCACATTGAGGCCTTTCAGGCCGGGCATGACGTCCATCAGCGCCTTCGGCCCGCCGGTCGAGCTGCCGATGGCGACGATGCGTGGCGGCGGCGCGGCGACGGCCGGGCGCAGCGTGAATTTTCCAGTGGCTTTCTGCGCCGCGCCAGCGCGGCGGCCGGCGAGCGCGCGGATGACGCGCAGCAGCTCGGCACGGAAGCTGTCGGCGGTGACGATGGCGCTGCTGCCGGGCTTGAGCAGGCATTCCGCCGCGCCGAGCTCCAGCGCGCGCACGCTGATGTCCGCCCCGCGCGCCGACAGCGTCGAGCAGATCAGCACCTTCACGCCCGGCTTTTCTTTCAGGATCAGCGGCAGGGCCGTCAGGCCGTCCATCACCGGCATCTCGATGTCGAGGACGACGATGTCGGGGTCGAGCCGCTGGATGCTTTTCACGCCAGCCTCACCGTTCGGCGCGGTGCCGACGACGGCCATGTCCGGCTCGGTCGTCAGGGTGCGCGTGATGACGGTGCGGATCACGGCGGAGTCGTCGACGATCAGGACGCGGACGGGCGCCGTCATCTAGCGGTTGCCCGCCAGCCGCAGCAGCTGCCCGACGTCGAGCACGAGGAGGATGCTGTCCTTGAGCTTGTGGATGCCCGACGACACGCCGCGCCACGTGGCGTCGAGCGTCGCCGGCACGGCCTCGAAAGTGTCCGGTGCCAGCGAGAGCACGTCGCCGACCTTGTCGATCATCAGGCTGAACAGCTCGCCTTTGGAATCGATGACGACGCCCATGTGGCTTTCGTCCGCCGTGCGCGCCGGCTGGCCGAGGCATTTGCGCACGTCGATGGCGGTGACGATGCGTCCGCGCAGGTTCATGACGCCGGCGACGGCGGGCGGCGCGAGCGGGGCGCGGGTGATCTTGTGAGGGCCGAGCACGTCGTTGACCTGCAGGATCGGCACGCCGAACATTTGCCCAGCTAGCGTGAAGGAAAGGAACTGCTCGGAAGCGGGAAGGGATTGGGTCATGGCGTTGCGTCCCTGAAGCGCGCGGAGGCGAGGTTGACGATGTCGGTGACTTCGCCGCGCACGATGGCGCTGCCTTCCAGATCGCCCCTGCCATCTTCGCGGATCTGGTAGTCGCCGCGGTGGGTAGTGATGTCGAGGATGCGGTCGACCAGCAGGCCGGCCTGTCCGTCCTGCGCCTTGAAGACGATGACGGGGCGTTTGCCGGCGGCGGGCAGCTCCATGCCGGCGTCGCACAGGTAGACGGGCATCAGCTTGTCGCCGTATTGCACGACGCGGCGGCCGCCGGCGCGCTCGATGTCGTCGATGTTGATTTCCTCGAGCCGTGCGACATGCTGCAGCGGCACCGCCTTGAGTTGCGCGTCGCCGGCGGTGAAAAGCAATAGCGGGATTTCGTCGCCGGCGTTTGCGTTTTCCGCCGCATCGGCCGCGCGGTCGTGGTGGATATGCGCGCCGTCGGTGATGCCGGAGGCGCGCAAGATACCGGCGGAATCGAGGATCATGATGACCTGACCGTCGCCGAGGATCGTGTTGCCGGAGAATACTGCCTGCCCGTGCAGCAGGCTTCCGACGGGCTTGACCACGATTTCCTCGGTATCGAAGACCTGGTCGACGATGAGGCCGAAGCTGCGCGTCGCCGCGCTGATGATGGCAAGGTAGCGCACGCCCGCGTCGGCGCGCGCGGGCAGGCCGAGCAGCGATTGCAGCGAGATCAGCGGCAGCACCCGTTCGCGCAGGCGGAAGACCGGTGCGCCGTTGATGGTCTCGATGCGGTTCGGCCCGCCCGGCGTCAGCATGACGAGTTCCGTCACGTCGAGCTGCGGGATGGCGAAGCGCTCGCTGTCGACCCCGACGATGAGCGCGGAGACGATGGCCAGCGTCAGCGGGATCTTGATGGTGAAGGTGGTGCCGCGCCCTTCGACGGCGCGCATCTCGATGGCGCCGCCGATCTTCTCGATGTTGGAACGCACGACGTCCATGCCGACGCCGCGGCCGGAGATGGCGGTGACCGCCTCCGCCGTCGAGAAACCGGCGTGGAAGATATATTGCTGCACCTGCTGTCCCGTCATTGCGGCCAGCTCGGCTTCGGTCGCAAGGCGGTTATCGAGGATCTTCTGGCGGATCTTGGCCAGTTGCAGCCCGCGCCCGTCGTCGGAGATCTCGATGATGATATGCCCGCCCTCGTGATACGAATTGAGGCGGATGCGGCCGCTGTCGGGCTTGCCCGCCGCGCGGCGGTCTTCCGGCTTTTCGATGCCGTGGTCGGCGGAGTTGCGGACCATGTGGGTGAGCGGGTCGCGGATCATCTCGAGCACCTGGCGGTCCAGCTCGGTTTCCTGCCCGAGCATCTCCAGCTCGATCTTCTTGCCGAGATCGCTGGCGATGTCGCGCACGATGCGCGGCAGTTTCGACCACGCGCTGCCGACCGGCTGCATGCGCGTCTTCATCACGCCGTCCTGCAGGTCGGAGACGATATGGTTGAGGCGCTGCAGGGAGCTGCCCATGCCGTTGTCTTTCTGCGTGCGCGCCACCTGCAGGATCTGGTTGCGCGTCAGCACAAGCTCGCTCACCAGCGTCATCAGGTTTTCGAGCACGTCGACGCTGACGCGCAGGGATTGCGCGGCGACGCCAGATGCGACGGTGGTGGCGGCCTCATCGGCTTTTTCCGCAGGTTCTTCGGCGGGCAGGGCGGCGGTATTGCCGCTGGCGGCGGCAGTCAGGCGTTCGATCAGGGCACTGTCGTCGCCTGCTGGCTCCTGTCCTTCGCCCTCCAGCTTGGCGAGGATCGACTTGATACGGTCGAGCGATTCAAGGATCAGCGAGACGGACGCCGCCGTGACCGGCAGCTTGCCGTCGCGGAACAGGCCGAGCAGGTCTTCCGCATGGTGCGCGACGGCGCCGAGGCGCGGCAGGTTCAGGAATCCGCTGGTGCCCTTGATCGTATGCATGACGCGGAAGATCTTGGAGAGCAGGGCGCGGTCGTCCGGATTTCGCTCGAGATGCACGAGGTCGGTGTCGAGCTCGCCGAGGCTTTCCCCGGTTTCGGTGAGGAATTCGGCCAGAACGTCGTCCATGCAGCCCTCCTATGCGTTGGCGTTGTCGAATGCGGCGAGCAACATGTCGATCTCGTCCTGCGTGACGGCCTGTTGCGGCAGGGCGGGGCCGTTCAGCAGGGTGGAGGCGCGCTGGAGGTCGCCGTCGCTCGGCACTTCGGCCGAGGGCCCGCCGAGGGCGGCGAGGATCGAGACGATCTTGGCGTCGATCTGGTGCAGGTTGTCGGTCACCTTGCGGATGCGCTGGCCGGTGATGTCCTGGAAGGTGCAGGCCTCGAAGATGCGCACCGCGCAGGCCTCGACGTCGCGCGCGACGGCGGCGGGCGCGGCCTTCATGGTCTCGAGGATCTTCTCGCAGGATTCCATGATAGTGACGGTGGCCTGCTCGGTCGCGGTGACGACGGCTTCCAGCTCGTCCCGCGCGCTCGGCGTATGCGTGCGGCTGATGTCGTCGGGTCGCGAGGCGCTCAATTGGTTGAGGAACTGCAGGATGGTGTCGCGCAAGCCCGCCAGTTCGCGGCCGAGCACCGCGTGTTCCGGCGCATGGACGCGGTCGAGCACGGCGTTGACGATCTCGACGACCTGGTCGCGCTTGTAAACCTTGTCCATGTCAGAACTGCCCCAGCGTCGCGACCAGCTTGGCCTTCAGCGTGTCGGCGTTGAACGGCTTGACGATGTAGTTGTTGACGCCCGCCTGCTTGGCGGCGACGACGTTCTCCACCTTGCTCTCGGCGGTGACCATGATGAAGGGCACCTTGTTGCCTTTTTCGCGCACGGCCTTGAGCAGGTCGAGCCCGGTCATCGGCTCCATGTTCCAGTCGGAGATGACGAGGTCGTAAGGTTTCTGCCCGATCAGGCCGAGCGCCGCGCCGCCGTCGGTGGCCTCGTCGATGTCGCTGAAGCCGATCTGCTTGAGCAGGTTGCGGATGATCGTCAGCATCGTCTTGTAATCGTCGACGATCAGGACGCGCATGGTGGCGGGTGTGATGGCCATGGTGTTTACGCTGCCTTTCCGCGCAACGAGCCGAGGAAACGCTCGACTTCGCCGCGCAATCTTGATGCTTGTTCAGAGAGGTGGCCAGAGGCGTCGAGAACCTGTTTGGCTGTTTCGCCCGTTCGCGAAGCCGAGGAGGCGACCTTGCCGATGCTACCGGATATCTCGGTCGCGCCGGTGGCGGTCTGCTGGATGTTGCGCGAGATCTCGCCGGTCGCCGCCGTTTGCTGCTCCACGGCGGAGGCGATGGAGGTGGCGATGTGGCTGATCTCGCCGATGGTGCCCTCGATGTTCTTGATCGCGCCGACGGTCTGCGTCGTCGCGTTCTGCACGCCGGAGATCTGCTGGGCGATGTCCTCGGTCGCCTTGGCCGTCTGGTTGGCGAGCGACTTGACCTCGTTGGCCACGACGGCGAAGCCCTTGCCGGCTTCGCCTGCGCGCGCGGCCTCGATGGTGGCGTTCAGCGCGAGCAGGTTGGTTTGCCCTGCGATCTGCTGGATCAGCTGCACGACGTCGCCGATCTTCTGCGCCGCCTGCGCGAGGCTGCCGACGGTGTCGCTGGCGCGGCTGGCGCCGTCGACCGCCTGCTGCGCGGTTTTCGAGGATTGCTCGACCTGGCGGCCGATCTCGCCGCTCGAGGCGGTCAGCTGCTCGGTGGCGGATGCGACGGCTTGAACGTTGGCCTCGGCCTCTTCGGTCGCGGCGGCGACGATCTCGGTCTGGTGCTGCGTCTCCGAGACGATCTGCGACAGCGCATGCGCGCTGTGTTGCATGGCTCCGGCGGAAGCGGTGACGGTGTCGACCACGGCCTTGACCGAGCTTTCGAACTCCCCGGCCAGCTTTTCGAGTTTCTGGTCGTAGGTCTTCTTGTTTTCTTCCATGTAGATGGAGATGGCGAGGTCCATGTCGAGCATGACGGCCTGGTTGACCGCGCGCATCATGCGCGCCGTCTTGTCCTGCGCGGCGGCGGGGTGCAGGAAATTGCCGTGCGCAAACGAGATGATGCGCCAGATGCGGCTCAGCGTGAAGGCATAGCCGCCGATATACCAGCGCGGGTCGAGGCCGATGCGGCTGTGCGTCAATCCGATCGTGCGCACCGAGGCCATGTAGGAGGCATCGAAGCGCCCCGAGAACAGGTTGCGCCAGTGACGCGTCTGCGCATCGGCCGCATGCGCGATGGCGGCCTGGCGGCGCTCGCCCGTGCCGAACATGTTGATGAGTTGCGGGTGCAGGGCGAGGTGGCTGTAGAATTCCCTGAGCACCTCGGGCAGCGCCTTGTCGATCAGCGGCAGGAAGTCCTGCAGCGATTCGCGCGTGTCGGCGTCTATTTCAAGAAAACCCAGGCGGTCTTCTATTGCAGCGTTTCCAGACATTGAGAGAACCCCCATTCCCCTTTTTTGCCGTGACGGCTATCCACTTAAAGTTGTGAAATACTCATCATGCAATCGAGGATTGTATGGAGGAAAGCCGGCGGCGTCAATAGCCGTCGCCGGGGCCATCCTGACGTGCTTGACTCTTGTCCTTATCTAGAACAAAATAGGAACAAACAGGGATCCGATTCCCATGACTTTTGCCTCTTTACCGTTGCCGCGGCATTTGCAGTGGCTCTATATCGACTTCAACTCGTACTTTGCGAGCGTGGAGCAGCAACTCGATCCGCGCCTGCGCGGCCGGCCGGTCGCGGTCATCCCGGTCGAGACGGAGTCGACCTGCGCCATCGCCGCGAGTTACGAAGCGAAGGCTTTCGGCATCCGCACCGGCACGCCGGTGTGGGAGGCGAAGAAGCTGTGCCCGGACCTTGTCTGCGTGCTGGGGCGTCACGACCACTATGTTGAATTCCACGAGCGCATCCTCGACGAGATCGACCGCCATATCCCCGTGACGCGCGTCTGCTCGATCGACGAGATGGCGTGCAAGCTGATGAAGAACGAGATGACGGCTGCGCGCACGGCGGAAATCGCCCGCGCGATCAAGGCGGGGATCGCGGCGAACATCGGCGCCTATGTGCGCTGCTCGATCGGCGTGGCGACGAGCAAGTATCTCGCCAAGGTCGCGACCGACATGCAGAAGCCGGACGGTTTCACCGTCCTTATGCCCGATGACGTATCTACGCGGCTGATGGCATTGAAGCTGCGCGACCTGCCGGGCATCGGCCCAAACATGGAGCAACGCCTGAACCGCGCGGGAATCCGCGACATGCAAGGCCTTCTGGCGCTCAGCCCCAAGCACCTGCGCGCCATATGGGGCAGCATCTGGGGCGAGAAGATGTGGTACTATCTGCGCGGCTACGACCTGCCGGATCAGGAGACCGAACGCGGCAGCGTCGGCCACAGCCACGTGCTGGCGCCCGAGATGCGGCCGCCGCAGGCCGCCTACGACATCGCCCGCCGCCTGACCATGAAAGCCGCCGCGCGCCTGCGCCGCATGGAATATTATGCGGGCGGTTTCTCGCTGTCGTACAGGCTGGAGAACGGCCCGCGCCTCGGCCTCGAGGCGCGCTGCACGCCGTCGCAGGACAGCTTCACTTTCATGGAGATGCTCGACGCCGCGTGGCGCGAACTGGTGCGGGAAAGCGGGGCTGCGCGCATCAAGAAGGTCAATATCGTGCTGCACCATCTTGTCGAGACGCAGCGCGCGAACGTGCAGCCAGACCTCTTCGACGCGCTCAAGCCCGCTGCCGAAAACCGCCAGCGTGCGCGCAACGAGAAGATCTCGGCCGCCATCGACCAGCTGAACCGCAAATACGGCAAGGACACTGTCCTCCTCGGCATGACGGCGCAGCAAGGCCGCGCCTTCAGCGGCACCAAGATCGCCTTCACGCGCATCCCCGACAGGGAAGAGTTCTGGGAGTAGCGGCCGCCTGTTGCCGCGACGCGCGGCTTCTAGTATGGTAATGGCATGACCTTTTTCTTTTCTCCGCCCGCTTGTGCCGGCCACCGGACGAACGACGGGCACCCGGAATCGCCCGAACGGCTCGCGGCGGTCCTGCGCAGCCTGCCGTCCGGCGTGCAGCGGGCGGAAACGGTGCGCGCGACGCGCGACGACCTTCTCCTCGCTCACGATCCCACGCATGTTGACGCGATTTGCAGCCTGATCCCCGACGCCGGATTCAATTTCGTCGATGACGACACGCTCGTCTCGCCCGGTTCCCGCGACGCTGCGCTCGACGCTGCGGGCGCGGTACTGACGGCGGTCGACGACGTGCTGGCGGGGCGCGCGGCGAACGCCTTTTGCGCGGTGCGCCCGCCGGGCCACCACGCCCATCGCGCGAAGGCGGGCGGCTTCTGCCTGTTCAACAATGCGGCGATCGGCGCATTGGCCGCATTGAAGCGCACGGGACTGTCGCGTGTTGCCATCGTCGATTTCGACGTGCACCACGGCGACGGCACGCAGGATATCGCGTGGAACGAGGCGGGGATCTTCTTCGCCTCGCTGCACCAGTCGCCGCTTTATCCCTTTACCGGGGTGGCGGAAGAACGCGGCGCGCACGCCAATATCGTCAACGTGCCGCTGGCGGGGGGCAGCGGCGGGGTTGCGGCGCGCACGGCAATGGCTGACATCGTCATGCCGCGCCTCGACGCCTTCGCGCCGGAACTGGTGATTGTTTCCGCCGGTTTCGACGCGCATGAAAAAGACCCTCTCGGCGCACTCGGCTGGACGACGCAAGACTACGCCGCGCTGATGGACATGATCCTCGACATCGCCGACCGCCATTGCGGCGGCAAGCTGGTCGCAGTGCTGGAAGGCGGGTATAATACGGCGGCGTTGGCGGAATCCGTCGTCGCTTGCCTCGAACGTATGATGAACAGGAGCCAACCATGAAACAATCGACCGGTCGCGTGGTGGACGTCAACGGACGCAAGGTGACGCTGCTTTCGGCCGCGCAATATCACACGCTGGAATGGACGGGCGACCTGCCCGCGTCGGGCGACGTTTACGAGATGCGCGACGGCGCGGCCGGGCGTAAGCTCTGCACGGGCGGCCTCGGCGGCGACGTCTTGCGCTGGCGTAATCCGGACGCACAGGGCCGCACGCGCTTCGATGCGCTGCGCCGCCGTCACGAGATCAAGCGTGCCGTGCGTGATTACCTGCACGGAGAGGATTTCATCGAGATCGACATGCCGCTGCTGGTGCGCGGCGCCACGCCGGACGCGGAGATCGACTCGTTCCGCGTCGGCGACCGCTATCTCGTCACCTCGACCGAGTACCAGATCAAGCGCATGGAAATCGGCGGCTTCGACCGCTGCTATACGCTGACGCAGAATTTCCGCGCCGGCGATACCGGGCGCTACCGCAACCCCGAATTCACCATGCTGGAATGGGCGCGCGTTGGCGGCACGCTGGAAGATATCGAGCATGACATGGAAGAGATGATCCGCCGCGCACACGGCGCGGGTTCGCTCACCTACCAAGGGCATGCCGTCGACCTGTCAGCGCCCTTCGACCGTCTGACGGTGGGCGAAGCCGTACGCCGCGCGACCGGCGTGATGCTCGACGATTTCACCGCGCCTTCGTTCCTCAAGGCGATCCGCGCCGCCGGCATCCAGTCGAGCGGGATTGACGACACGGACGCGCCGCATCTCTTCAGCTTGCTGATGGACTGGCTGCAGGAAAGCCTCGGTTTCGGCAAGCCCGTCTTCATCCGCGAATGGCCGCGCTTCCAGACGTCGTCGGCGCGCGAAGACGCGCAAGGCCGTTTCGTCGAGCGCAGCGAACTCTTCATCGCCGGGATCGAGCTGAGCGACGGCTTTCCCTCGCTCACCGACGCGGTGCGGCAGGAGGAGACGTTCAAGCTCCAGAACGCACGCCGCCGCCATATTGGCAAGGATGAGGTCGAGACCGATGCCGCCTATCTCGCCGCGATGCGCGAAGGGTTCCCGTCGGGCGCGGGCATGGCGATGGGCTTCGACCGTCTCGTCATGCTGCTGACCGACAGGCCGGATCTTGCCTCGGTGCTCGCCTATGATTGGGATGAGTTATAAATACGCAGCGTAAACGCCTTCTTTGACGCCGTCGTGCGTCATGTCGCCGCGATATGACAGCCCGAACTTCTGCGCCACGCGCGCGCCGTCCTCTGAAACGGTGACGGCTGCCAGGCCTTTCGCGTCCAGCCGCGCGATTTCAGCGGCATAATTCTTGACCAGTTGCCGGCTGAAGGCCGTGCCGCGCAACGAAGGGATGATGCTGTAGTTGAACAGGTAGATATAGGGCGATCCCGCCTCGGGTAACATGAAGCCCCGGCTCGTGATCTCATGCGGCCGGTCGTGTAACATGTGGAAGGCGCTTTCGCTGATCGGATACTGTCCCGTATAGCCGACAGGCGCCAGCGTGCCGTCTTCTAGAGGCAGCGTATAGACGTGGAATCCTCGGGGGTATGCGGCAAGGATGCTCGCGAGCCTGTTGAAGTCGGCACGGTCCGCGCTTTTTGTGTAGCAGGCCCAATCGGCGGTCAGTACCGGCATGACATCGTCGGCGGCGAGGACATCCATATGTTCCCTCGGCCGGAAATTGGCCTGCCGAATGTACTGCGCGAAGGTTTCAACGTCTGCTTCTGTCATCGGCAGACAGTCTAATGCGCGTTACTCTCGTGGTCAATTATATCGACCGCTTCGCGAGATGACTTTGGCGCCGGCCACGGGCTTGGACGGGCTGAGGCCCTCGTCGCGCGTATAGCGCGTGCCTTTCAGCAAGGCGGGCTTGATGAGGCCGCTTTGCGTCAGCTGGTAGGCCGTGACGCCCATCACGACGTCCTGCGTGCCGTTGGGCGCGGGGTCGTCGACTTGTCCTGTGAGGTCAAGCCCCGTGCGCACGAAGTTGCGGTACGCGCCGGGCTCGCGGAAGACGAGGATGACCTTGACGTCCTCGGCCTTCACGCCGAAGAAGGAATTCATCCACATATAGGTTTCCTGCTTGCTGCGATTGTTGCGGGCGATGCCGTGGCCGTCGGGGCTGGAAAAAACCGCATAGCCGACGGCGTCGGCGACCTTTTCTTTGGTGCCGGGCTGCGCGGCGTAAAGCTTCTCGAGCGCGCTCGCGGCCATGTTCTGGATCTCGGATTTCTGTTCTTCCGGCGTTATGGCGTGCGCCTGCGCGAGAAAGGCGAAAAACGCCAGAACGGCGATCAGGTACTTCATGACGGGCCTCCTGTTTGCTTGAAATGGGAACTCTTTACAACCAACGCCCGGGGCGGCGGGCGGTTCCGCGCATAAAAAAGAATGGACCCCGTGAAGGGCCCATTCTTCCATAAGCCGCTATATAATAGCGGTTATTCCGCGTCCGTTTCGGCGTCGCCCGTGTCCTCGTCGGGCGTGCCAGGTTCTTCCTGATTGTCCGGGTCGTCGGGCTGTTGGGCGGGATCCACCTTACGGTCCGGATTCGTCTTGATATCCGGATTGGGCTTGTCGGGATTATAAGTCGGTTGTTGCGGGCTCATGACGATTCTCCTTTGTTGTGTGGCTTCATCAAGCGAACGCCCGGCGGGCATGATGGTTCCGCATGGAACGCATTTCCGCGCCCGGGTGTTTGTAGCGGAGAGTTCTGATGAAAACCCCGCAAAAAAAGGAGAATGACAATGAAGATGCAAACAATGACGGCTGTCGTCGCCCTGACGATCCTGATCACCAGCCCCGCGCTCGCGAACCAATCGTTAAAGGCCGTTTCCGGCACGGGCAACGCGCCTGCGCATAAGGTGCACGTGATGCGCGACATCAAGGCTTTCTTCCTCGGCGAAAAGACGCTGGAGCCTGTGCTGATCAAGCGCAACAGCACGGCCGAAGGCCTGATCGGCCAGACGGTCGTCAATACTGCCGGCCATAAGGTCGCAAAACTGAAAGACATCATCGTCGACAGCGACGGCACGGCGATCCTCGTCGTCGTCTCCGACGGCGGATTCCTCGGCATCGGCAAGAAAGTGGCCGCTTTCGACTATAATGACGTCGTGAAGCAGGAGGCCGACGGCACGGTCGTCATGCGCCTCTCCGAATACATGGTCGACCACGCTGCCGACTTCTCCTACGACCAGAAGGACTGGAAGAAGGCCGCCGTCATCCCGTCGGGCAGTCTGAGCGTCAAGGAGCTCCTGAAGTCGGACGTGGTTGACAGCGACAACGACAAGGTCGCTTCCGTCGAGAACATCTACTTCCGCAGCGACGAAGCGACGCGCCTCATCATCGGCTTCAATAAGAAGCTCGGCATGGGCGGCGACTATGCGGCCGTCGACTATGACGACGTCGAGACCGTGAAGGACGGCGACGATGTCGACTTCAAGCTGACCGCGCACCAATCCGCGCTGTTCAAGCAGTTCAAGAAATCTGTCGACAAGAAATGAGCGTTCCCCACGACGACTGAGCCGTCCGGACCATGAGCCGGACGGCTCTTTTTTTTTTTGCGTGAGTGCGATCGTGTGTCCGCACACATGCGTACGGCAAAAAACGAATTGACGTCCGCATCCGTTCTGACAGACTTGATGCGGGTTGGTTTGTTTTTTTCAAGGGGGAGAAAATCGAGATGTTTTTCAAGAACGACAGCACGTCGGAACTTCACGCGCTCGACAAGTCGCACGCCGTCATCCGCTTCACGCCGGAAGGCAAGATCATCGACGCGAACAAGAACTTCCTTTCGGTGATGGGGTACGCGCTCGACGAGATCAAGGGCCGCCACCATTCGACTTTCGTCGATCCGGGCTATGCGGGATCGCCGGAGTATCAGGGCTTCTGGGCAAGCCTGCGCAAGGGCCAGCACAGCGTCGCGCAATACAAGCGCTTCGCCAAAGGCGGCAAGGAAGTGTGGATCGAGGCTTCCTACAATCCCGTGATCGACAGTACGGGCAAGGTCGCCTTCGTCGTCAAGTACGCGACCGACATCACCGACCAGAAATTGAAGACCGCCGACCACGAAGGCCAGATCGACGCGATCGGCCGCTCGCAGGCCGTCATCCACTTCAACCTCGACGGCACCGTCATCAACGCCAACCTCAACTTCCTCGACGTCATGGGCTACAGCCTCGAGGAAATCCAGGGGCAGCATCACAGCATGTTCGCCGCGCCCGATTACGCGCAGAGCGCCGCGTACAAGGAATTCTGGACAAACCTCAACAAGGGGCAGTTCCAGGCCGGCGAGTACAAGCGCCAGGGCAAGAACGGCAAGGAAGTGTGGATCCTCGCGTCCTACAACCCCATCTTCGACATGAACGGCAAGCCCTTCAAGGTCGTCAAGTACGCAACCGATATCACCGGCCAGAAGCTCAAGAACGCCGACTACGAAGGCCAGATCGACGCGATCGGCAAATCGCAGGCCGTGATCCACTTCAACCTCGACGGCACCATCATCGATGCGAACCAGAACTTCCTCAACACCCTCGGCTACAGCCTCGGGGAGATTCAAGGGCGCCATCACAGCCTCTTTGCGGATGAAGAATACGCGCGCAGTGCGGAATACAAGGAATTCTGGGCGAAGCTGAACAAGGGGCTGTTCCAGGCCGGCGAATTCAGGCGCATGGCCAAGGGCGGGCGCGAGGTGTGGATCGTCGCCTCCTACAACCCCATCCTCGACATGAACGGCAAGCCGTTCAAGGTCGTCAAGTACGCGACCGACATCACCTCGCAGATGTCGGCGCGCGTGGAATCGGCGCGGCTGACCGAAGGCATGCGCGAAAGCGTCTCCTCCATCGCCGCCGCGGCGGAAGAACTGACCGCGGCCATCGGCGAGATCGGCCACAACATGCAGAACTCCAACACGTCGGTCAGCGACATCGCGCAGAAGATCAAGGTCGCCAACGACCTGATGGATTCGCTGCGCAGCACCACGGTCTCCATGCAGTCGGTCGTGCATCTGGTCGACGACATCGCGGGGCAGGTCAACCTGCTCGCGCTCAACGCCACCATCGAGGCGGCGCGTGCGGGCGAGGCAGGCAAGGGCTTCGCCGTCGTGGCGTCGGAAGTCAAGAACCTCGCCAACCAGGTCAGCAAGGCGACGGAAGACATCTCCGCCAAGATCACCATCCTGCAGCAGATGTCGACGCAGGCGGCGGAAGCATCGCTCTCCATCAAGCAGGCGACCGATTCCGTCAGCATGTCCGTCAACGCCGTCGCCTCGGCGATCGAGGAGCAGAGCGTGGTGACCAAGGACATTTCCAACACCATGCAAAAAGCCGCGCAGGACGTCGACCAGCTCAACGGCGTCATCCGCCGCGTGGCGAACAGCGGCTAAGGGTTTTTCGATATAGAAAATCTTTGACGTATTTCCCCGTAAGCAAGCCGTCAGCAACCATCAAAAGGCGTTGCTGCATCGCGTTTGATTGACAATGCCCGCCGGCTTCCTGCTAGACTGCCGGGAGTTTGTCGCGATGAAAAAAAGGAGCGCTCTTTACATGTTGTCGATGTCCTCCAAGAAGATCCTGGTTTCCACCACCGCCGTCATCGGCCTCCTGGCCTTGATGCCTGCCGCGCAAGCCGCGGATACGACGGTGAGCGCCACGGTGACGGGACCGGTCTTGCTGGGCGCGGGCAATAACCTGATCGTCAAGAAGAGCGGCGACATCTCCGGCGGCACGCAGGGCGTCTTCGTGGATACCGTCACGGTAGGCTCCATCACGTCGCATGGTTCCATCGCCGGCACCACCTACGGAATCGAGTCGGGGACGGGCATCATCAACGGCGGCATTTCCAACACCGGTTCGGTGACGGGCGCGACGGCGGGCATCTCGCTCACCAACGCCAGCACGCTGGCAGGCGGCATCTCCAACGGCGGCACGGTGACGGCGACCGCCGGCAGCGGCATCGAGGTCACCAACGGCTCCGACCTGACGGGCGGTCTTTCCAACACGGACGCGATCACCGGCACCACCGCCGGCCTGATCGTCACCAACGGCAGCACCTTCACCGGCGACGTCAACAACAAGGGCACGATCACCGCGACCGCCGGCAGCGCCGTCATCACCAACAACAGCGGCTATATCGACGGCGACTTCATCAACTCCGGCACCCTCAGCGGCTCTGCCACCGGCCTTTACCTGACCAGCCCGAGCGGCGGCACCAGCATCAAGGGGATGATCTACAACAGCGGCACCATCGGCGGCACCGCCGACAACGGCATCCGCATGGGCGAGAACGGCAACGTCCGCGACGGCCTCACCAACACCAAGAAAGGCACGATCGAAGGCGGCGTCACCGGCCTCCTGATCACCAACACCTCGACGCTCGGCGGACCGCTTGAAAACGCAGGCCAGATCATCGGCGGCACGGGCGACGGCGTGCAGGTCTCTGCGGGCTCGACCATCACGGGCAACATCCACAACAGCGGCGCCATCGAAGGCGGCACCAACGGCCTCAACCTGACCTCGGTCGGCGCGCCGATCGCGGGCGACATCATCAACGAAGGGTCGATCAGCGGCGGCAACGGCTCGGGCATCGTGCTGGCCAGCGGCTCGTCGCTCGCCGCCGGCCACGGGCTGGTGAACGCGAAGGGCGCCAGCATCTTCGGCGGCCTGTCCGGCCTGTCGATGGCTTTCGGCGGCACCATCGACAGCCTTGAAAACGACGGCACCATGTCCGGCGACTTGCACAGCATCGACCTCCATGCCGGCGGCACCGTCACCAACGACCTGACGAACAACGGCCTGCTGGACGGACAGGTATCCATCGGCACGGGCGGCGTGATCGGCGGCAACCTCATCAACAACGGCAGGATCGTCTCGGCCGGCGATACGGCGCTGCTGGTCGACGGCGCCGCCATCGGCGACGGCAGCGCGGACGGCATCGTCAACAATGGCACGATCGCCGGCGTGGTCGGCCTTGCCGTGAACGCGGCGGCCCCGGTCGTCATCTTCAATAATGCGGGCGGCTCCATTACCGGCACGGACGGCACGGCGGTCAGCTTCACGGGACTGACCGACACGGCGCGTCTTGTCCTGAACGGCGGCGCCGTCACCGGCGACATCGTCGACGACGACCCGACGCAGAACTACTCGACGGTCGAAGTCGCCAAGAACTTCTCGGCGGGCGGCGACATCGATGTCGGCACGATCGAGATCGACGCCGGCATTTCCTTCGACACGCACGGCCATGATGCGGCGGCCTTCGTCTTCACCAATGACGGCACTGCGAAAATCGGCGCGGGCGACACGCTGACCGCCGCCACGGTCACGGGCAGCCTGACCAACACCTTCACCTTCGGCGTCTCCGGCGCGGCGGCGGGCGCGCTTGTCACGGCGGGCGCGCTTGACCTGACCGACACGACGCTGACCGTCGCGGTCGGCAGCACGGCGCCGACGGACGGCGCGCAGTTCAAGATCGTCGATGCGGCCAGCATCACCGGCGGGCCAGGCGCGACACCGACGGCGATCCAGGACAATTCGTACCTGTGGGACTTCACGTATTTCAACGGCACCGTGGCCGCGGCGCCGACAGATGCCAGCGACCTCTTCATCGAGGTCGCGCAGGCGCATACCGTCGCCGACACCGCGAGCAACCGCAATAACGCCGCGGCCGGCGACGTGCTGATGGGCCTTTCCACCAACGATGCAAACCTGCAGGCGGCGCAAGCCGCGGTCAACGGCGCGGGCACGGCGGCAGGCGTCAACGCGGCACTGGCGTCCGTCCTGCCGGATACGGGCGAAGGCATCCTGACGGGCATCACCGATGTCGCCAACAGCACCTTCCAGCTCATCAACGCGCATGCGCCGGTGATGATGGCGGATGCGGGCGCGTCGGGCCTGTCGGCGGGTTCGGGCAGCCATGGCCAGCGCGCCTGGGTGCAGGGCTTCGGCCAATACGCCAAGCAAGACGCGCGCAGCGACGGCGGCGGCGCGACCGACGGCTACCGCGCGCGCACCTACGGCGCGGTGATCGGCGCGGACAACAGCGGACGTTCCGCGGACGGTTATGCCGGATTTGCGCTCAGCTACGGCAACACCGACGTGGATGCGAAGAATGTCAACCAGACGTCCTCCACCATCGACAGCTACCAGGCCTCGCTCTACGGCGAAATGGATTTCGACGCGGCGACCTACCTGCGCGGCCTTGTGGCGTATAGCTATAACGACATCAGCACGACCCGCCGCAACGTCGGCGCGCCGGGCGTGTCGGCCTATGGCGATACACATGCCAACCAGTACTGGGCGCGTGCCGAAGCAGGCCGTGCGTACAAGACGGACGCCGCCTTCGGCGCTGTGCTGACGCCGGCGGTCATCGCCGACTACATGCACTACGCACCGGCGGGCTATACCGAAACCGGTGCGGGCGGCGCAGGCCTGACCGTCAGGGGCGAGAGCCTCGACAAGGCCGAGCTGGGCGCCACCGCGACAGCGCGCTGGGACATCAAGTCCGACGGCACCCTCTGGCAGCCGTCCGTGCACGCCGGCTACCGCTACGACCTGATCGGTGACAGGATGCAGACGACCGCCGGCTTCACCGGCGGCGGCGCTTCCTTCGCGGTCGAAGGCGCGTCACCCGCACGCGGCACGGTCAACGCGGGCGTGGGGCTTTCCTATCTCGACGCCGCTGACCTGACGGTCTCCGCCGCTTACGACTACGAGCGCAAGGAAGACTTCAGCGCCCATGCCGGCGTCATTCGCGTGACAGGCAATTTCTAAAGGCGCTGGAAACTATAAACCCTCCTCGGGCGTTGGCATGACGCAGCCTTCCGAGGAAAAGTCATGTCGCCCAGAAAAAGCCCTGCCAGACAAAGGTTATCCAAGGCTTTCATCGCCCTGACGGCGATGTGCGCGATCGCGCTCATCGGGGCGCGGCTGTACCTGCCGTTTTGGGTGAAAGACTACGTGAACGCGCAGTTGGCGCGGCTGAACGGGTACGGCGGCTCGGTTGCGGATATCGATATCGCCCTCTGGCGCGGCGCGTACCAAATTCACGGCCTCAACATCTATAAGATCAAGGGCGGGATCCGCGAACCTTTCGTCGCGGCCAAGACGACCGATCTCTCCGTCGAATGGCCCGCGCTCTGGCACGGACGCATCGTCGCCGAAGTGGCGTTTTACGATGTCGACATCAACTTCGCGCGGCAGCAGACGGGGCGCGGCAGCGACTGGGGCGGCTTTGTCGATTCGCTCTCCCCCTTCGACATCAACCGCATCACGGTCGCGGGCGGCAAGGTTGCCTACCGCGATCCGGTCGCGAAGCCGGCGGTGAATATTTATGTGGCCGACATCAAGGGCAGCGTGACCAACCTGCGCAACACCGAGGATCGTGAAACGGCGCTCCCCTCGGACCTGCAAGTATCTGGCGTGTCGATCGGCCAGGGCAGGCTGGAGGCGAAAGGGCGCATGAATATCGTCAAGCCCGTGCTCGACTTCGACCTCGACGTCAAGCTGACCGACGCTGCGCTGCCCGCCTTCAACGACTTCACGCAAGCCAGCGCCGGCGTGGAATTCGCCAGCGGCAAAGCAGGCGTTTTCTCCGAGCTGGCCGCCGCCGACGGACGCCTGACGGGATATATCAAGTTCCTCGCGCTCAACGTCGCCGTGGAGCCGCCCAATTCCCGGGATAATATATTCGACGCCATGTGGTCCGGCATCGCCGCCGCCTTCATCGCCGTCTTCAAGAACCATCCGAAAGACCAGTTCGCCCTGCGCATCCCGATCGCGGGAAACCTAGACTCTCCGAAGGAAGACGGCTGGTCCGCCTTCTTCAGCATCTTCCAAAACGCCTTCGGCAAAGCCTTCACGCGCAACACCGACGGCAGCATCGGATTTTTCGATGCACTGCGGAAGAGTGATAAGTGAGTAAGTTGAAAGTCGGTGGTGCGGAAAGTCCGTCGATCACATGTCTGGGCTGGCTTGTCAAGCCGAAGCATGCTTGCAACGTGACCAGTCCGCCTTCGCTAAAGCTACGGCGCGGCGGCCCTCACTTTATAAATTCTACAATGGTGAAGGCTGGTGGACCCGATCGGGATCGAACCGACGACCTCTTGCATGCCATGCAAGCGCTCTCCCAGCTGAGCTACGGGCCCTTAATAATAAGAACGAGAGAGAACATAGTTCTCTCTCGTTCTCTTTTCAAGCTTATTTTAAGCGGTTGAAAGGCCTGGTTAATTCCGGCGCTGGCCCATGAACTGGAGCAGCATCTGGAAGAGGTTGATGAAGTTCAGGTAGAGGCTCAGGGCGCCGAGCACGGCCATTTTGGCATTGGCCTCGCTCTGGCCGACGGCGTACATGTCGCGCAGGCGCTGGGTGTCCCAGGCGGTCAGGCCGGTGAAGACCAGCACGCCGAGCACCGATACCACGAACTGCACCATCGCCGAGCCGAGGAACAGGTTGACCAGCGACGCGATCACGATGCCCATCAGGCCCATGAACAGAAAGCTGCCCATGCCGGAGAGGTCGCGCTTCGTCGTATAGCCGTAGAGGCTGGTCGCGGCGAAGGTAGCGGCGGTGATGAAGAAGACGCGCGCGATGCTCGCGCCGGTGAAGACGACGAAGATCGTCGCCATCGACACGCCCATGATGGCCGAGAAGAACAGGAATGTCAGGCGCACCTTGTCCGACGGCATGTTGGCGATGCGCGCGGGCGTGAAGCCGAACCACAGGAAGGCCAGCGGTGCCAGCATCGCGACCCACATCAGCGGCGTGCCGAAGATGGCGGAGAACAGGGCCGGGATCGCGGCGACGCCGAAAGCGACGAGGCCGGTGATGGCGAGGCCCAGCGTCATGTTGTTGTAAATGCCGTGCATGTAGGCCTGCAGGCCCGCATCGACCGCGGGGGAGGCGGCATAGCCGGCGTTGGGTCTTTGATACATATCGGACATGGTGTTTTCCTTCCGGTGTGTTGTGAGAAACCTATACTTCCATTATATAACAGAGAGGCGCGAAGGGTAATAAAAACGGGGGTCGCATTATGGCAGCCGGAAAAAGCAGCGATTTCAGGGTTTTCGTCGGGTTGGCGCTGCCGCCTGCGCTGCGCGCGCAGTTGGCGCTGATGCAGGAAGGCTTGTCGCACACGGTGAAGCGCACCGATCCCGCGGATTTGCACATTACGCTCGCGTTTCTCGGCGGGCTGGATGCGGGGCAGTTGCGCGACCTTGATGAGGCCTTGGCAGGCCTGCACGCGAGGGCTTTCGACCTTGCGTTGACGGGCGCCGGTTATTTCTCCGGCGGGCATGGGTTGCATCACCTCTGGATGGGCGTTGCCGAGAATGCGCCGCTGCATGCATTGAAATCGAAGGTCGACCGCGCATTGGAGTCCTACGGACTACCGTTCGAGCATCGCAAATTCACGCCGCATGTGACGCTGGCGCGACTGAAGCCAGAACAAGATGCGGAAGCTGGCGTCTTCATCGCGCAGCATAACCTGTTCGCGTCCGCGCCGTTCCGCGTGGAAAACGTCACGCTGTTTCGTAGCCACCTCGACAGCCCGCCGCTGCGGTACGAGGTGCTGGAAGAATATCCGCTTATTTAAGGCCGCCGAGCTTGTCGAGGCATTCGACGCGGGTGGGCGCGAAGTCTTGCGCGATCCACCACTCTTCGACGGCGTGCAGCAGGCGGCCGACGTCCGGGCCGGGGGCGTGGCCGCGGGCGAGCACGTCTTGGCCTTGCAGCGGGAAGCGGGGGCTGCGGAAGGACGAGGCGATTTCGAAGAGATGCGAGAAATTTGATTCCGTGCCATGCCGTGCGGCGTGCAGCAGCATCAGGCTGCGCGTCATGTCGTTGCCGAGGCGGTAGACGGCGCGGCGGATGTCTTTTTCGCTTGCCAGCGCCGGCGCTGCCGCGGTCATCGTCGCAAGCCGCGCGGCTTCGGCGTTGGAGAGGCGCAAAGAGTCCGTCGCGCCTGCGCCGCCAAGGGCGGCGAGGCGGCGCAGTGCGGTGTCGGGGCCGTGACTGTGATGCGCGATCTCGAGCGCGACCAGTTTTTCCAATGCGGAAACATCCGTTGCGTGCGGCAGGTATTGCGCAGCCACGCCGGATTTTATCATCAGCGCCCATACGCCGGCACTGTTATCGGAATCAAGCAGCTTGAGCGTTTCCTTCCGCAGCCGTTCATGCGAGAGGGTGGTGATCTTTGCGGCCGCCTGCGTGCAGGCGGCGAGGGCTTCGGCATCCGGCTCCCCGCGCCCGAAATAGGCGGTGAAGCGGAAGAAACGCAAAATGCGCAATACGTCTTCCGCGATGCGCGTGCCAGCGTCGCCGACGAAGCGGATGCGGCCCTGGCGCAGGTCCTCGATGCCGCCGAAGGGGTCGAAGACGTTGCCGTCGATCGTGCACGACATCGCGTTGACGGTGAAGTCCCGGCGGCTGGCGTCTTCTTCCCAGCTGTCGGTGAAGGCGACTTCGGCGTGGCGGCCGAAGGTTTCGACGTCGCGGCGCAGCGTGGTGATCTCGAACGGATGTCCGTCGACGATGGCGGTGACGGTGCCGTGCTTGATGCCGGTCTCGGCGTACTTGATCTGATGCGCGGTCAGGCGCGCGATGACGTCCTGCGGCGTCAGCGGCGTGGCGATGTCGATGTCCACCACGCGGCGGTTGGCCAACGCGTCGCGCACGCAGCCGCCGACAAAACGCGCATTGCCGAGCGCGTCCATGACCTTGCGCGTTTCGGGCGTCACCATCCATGCCTGCAGGCTGATCTTGCCATTAAAGCTGCTCATCGGTAATCACTTCCACAAGGTTGTGCAGCATGCCTGCCGTTGCGCCCCAGATGCGCCAGTTGTGCCAGTTGAGCACATAGAAGCGGCGCGTCTTGCCTTCCAACTCCGCATTTTCCGGCTTGAGCGCGCCGGGCTTGAGGATATCGGCGAGAGGCACTTCAAAAACCGTCTCGACCTCGAAGCTGTGCGGATTCCATTTTTCCGGCGCATCGACAAGGCCGACGACCGGTGTCACCGCATAGCTGCTGCGCGTGAGGTAGCGGTCGAGCGCGCCGAGCACTGTGACGTTGCGCGGCAATAACCCGATCTCTTCCTCTGCCTCGCGCAGTGCGGTGGCCATGGGTGTTTCGTCGCCGTCGGCGCCGCCGCCGGGGAAGCTGACTTGTCCCCCGTGCGATTTCAAGTGTGCGGTGCGCTGGGTGAAGAGGACGGTGAGTCCCTCGGCGCGGCGCACCAACGGCACCAGCACGGCGGCGCGGCGGTAGGGCCCGTCGCGCAGCAGGTCGGGATTGAGCGCATGGTCGCCGCGTTCCTGCGGCGCGTAGGCGGCCAGCTTGCGGCGGATGTCGGCTTCCAGCGTCATGCGCGGCCTACTGCGAAAAACGTGTCGCGGCTCCAGACGCCGAAGACATTCTGCTGATGGGCATCCGGGACGGCAAGCTTGACGAGTTCGTAGTAGACCGCACGCGTCAGCCGTGCTTCCAGCCCATCGCGCACGAGGATATAGGGCGAAGGTTCGCCGCTGTCGGAGAATTCGACGCGCAGCGGATGTTCGTTGCCCGCCGTCACCCAGTCGTCGATATTGGTGCGGAACGACAGCGCGCCATCCTCCGCCTTCAGCTCGACAGCGGCAAACGGCGCATCCTCGACCTCGATGGTGCCGCGTTCGTACGGTGTGACCAGCCAGAAGCGCCCGTCCGCTTCGCGCCGCAGCACGCTGGCGAAAAGCTTGACGAGATTATGTCGCCCGATCGGCGTGCCTTGGTATAGCCACGTGCCGTCTTTGAGGATTTTGATATCGTAATGTTCGGTGGAAGCAGGCATGATAGGCCAAGTATAACGCCACCGTCCCGCAAAGTGAAACACTATGTCCCTCGAAGAAGAAGTCGCCGGCCTGTCACAGAAGCTCGAAGCCGCGCAAGCGCAGGTGCGCGGCGTGATCTACGGGCAGGACGCGGTCGTCGGCCATTGCCTGACGGCGATCCTCTCGGGCGGGCACTTCCTGCTGATGGGCCTGCCGGGCCTGGGCAAGACCAAGCTTGTCGAGACGCTCGGCACCGTCATGGGCCTCGACCACCGCCGCGTGCAGTGCACGCCCGACCTGATGCCCGCCGACATCCTCGGCTCCGAAATCCTCGATGAGGCGGAGGGTGCGCGCGCGTTCCGCTTCGTGCGCGGTCCTGTGTTCTGCCAGCTGCTGATGGCCGATGAAATCAACCGCGCCAGCCCGCGCACGCAATCGGCGCTGTTGCAGGCGATGCAGGAGCACCAGGTCTCGGTCGGCGGCGTGACGCACGACCTGCCGCGCCCCTTCCATGTGCTGGCCACGCAAAACCCGTTGGAGCAGGAGGGCACCTATCCGCTGCCCGAGGCACAGCTCGACCGTTTCATGCTGCAGATCGACATCACCTATCCCACCGCAGCGGACGAGCGCCGCATGATGCTGGCAACCACGGGCGCAGAAACTGCACGCGCCACCCGCGTTTTCGCTGCCGAAGAAGTATTGGCCGCGCAGCAGGTCGTGCGCCGCCTGCCGATCGGGGAGAAAGTCGTCGACGGCATCCTTGCGCTGGTACGTGCCGGCCGCCCGGGCGAAAGCGCGCTGGCAGGCGTGAACAAATATGTGAGCTGGGGCCCGGGTCCGCGCGCGGCGCAGGCCTTCATGCTGGCGGCGCGGGCGCGCGCGTTGCTGGATGGCCGTTATGCCCCTTCGATGGACGACGTCATTGCGCTGGCGCCCGCCGTGCTTAAGCACCGTATGGCGCTGAATTTCGCCGCCCGGGCGGAAGGCGTGACTATCGACGGCGTGATCCGCGACCTCTGCGCGGCGGCGGGTTGATTTTTGCCATATTTATCCCAGATTCAGCCAAAAAACCGTTGCGCTTTTCAGGCAGGCGCGCATATTTGGGTGACCAGATTCTAAAAGGTTCTCATGACTAAACTTTCCATATTCGGAACGCTTTCGACCGTCCAGATGCTGCTGCACACGGCGCTCAAGGGCAGCTATGTGGGCGCGGACGCGGCCGGCAACAAGTACTATCGCGGCAAGCCGCGCAAGGGCACGACGCATGAGCGCCGCTGGGTGATGTACGCCAACAAGACCGAGGGCGGGCAGGTGCCGGCCGAGTGGCACGGCTGGCTGCACCGCCAGACCGACGATGTTCCCGCCGAGGTCAATTCGAACCGCAAGGCTTGGATCAAGCCGCACCAGAACAACCTGACCGGCACCGACGCGGCTTATGCGCCGCCGTCGCTCAAGGGCAAGCTGCGCGCCGCCGCGACCGGCGACTACGTCGCGTGGCAGCCGCCGAAATAACACCAGAAGGGTACTCCTATGCAGAAGAATCTCGTTGAAACCATCCTTGGCGCCGTGGTGCTGCTCGTGGCGGCAGGCTTCCTGCTGTTCTTCTACCGCACGACCGACATCCACCCGACATCGGGTTACGTCATCTCGGCGGCTTTCAGCAAGATCGACGGCCTCGATGCCGGCGCGCCGGTGCGCGTCAGCGGCGTCAAGGTCGGCCAGGTCGTCGACTTCAAGCTCGACCCCAACAATTACCGCGCCATCGTGCGCATGAACATCAACGACGGCGTCAAGCTGCCGAAGGACACCGCCGCGGTGATCGCGAGCGCAGGGCTCCTCGACGGCAAGTTCATGTCGCTCGAGCCGGGTTCCGACGATCAGCTCCTCGCGCCCGGCGACCAGATCGAGTTCACCCAGTCCACCCCCGGCCTTGAGCAGCTGCTCGGTCAAGTCATCTTCAGCCTGACCAAGGACAAGGATGACGGCAAGAAGCCGGCCGGCAAGAAATCGTAAGATGACGCGTTTCGCCCTTCTCTCCCTGATGCTGCTGGTGCTGGCGTTGCCGGCGCGCGCGGCGCAGATGAATGACATGGGCGTCGTCGTCTTGCGCACCATCGACAAGGTCTCGGCGCGCACCGGCACCTTCGAAGTGCCGGTCGACAAGACGGTGAAGTTCGGCGACAGCCTCTATATCAAGGCGCGCGCCTGCCGCAAGGCCGCCGCGACCGAGAAGCCGGAAAGCGCCGCCTTCCTGCAAATCTGGGAACGCAAGTCGCAGGATACGGAATCGCGCTGGGTGTTTAGCGGCTGGATGTTCGCTTCCAACCCCGCGATGTCGGCGATGGACCACCCGATCTATGATGTGTGGGTGATCGACTGCAAGAACAGTGCGACCTCGCCGTCGCAGGAATTCTCGACCGAGAAGACGCCCGCCGCCGCGCCCGACGATGCCGGCGCGGACGACGACAAGCCCCAGCCCACGCTCGACAACCCCGAAGACTGAACCGCCGCCGTCAGGCGTCGGTGATAATCGCTGCGCGCAATTTCGTGCGCGCCGAACTGCAGCAGATGCGGGTTGATGAACTGCGTGTCGAACAAGGTGAAGCTGCGCCGCCATAATTTGGCCACAAGGTAGACGAGGGCGATCTTGCTCGCGTCCGTCGCGATCGAGAACATGCTCTCCCCGAAAAACGCCGAACCGATCGCGATGCCGTAGACGCCGCCGACCAGTTCACCGCCGCGCCATGCCTCGACGCTATGGGCGTGGCCTTGGGCGTGCAAGGCTGTATAAAGCGCGATGATCTCGTCGTTGATCCAAGTGTCGTCGCGCGTCTCGGCGCAACCGCGGATGACGCCGGCGAAGTCGCGGTCGAACGTGATGGTGTAGGGTTTACGGCGGATCGTCTGCTGCAGCCGACGCGGCACATGCATGCCCCCGATGGGCAGCACGCCGCGCGGATCGGGGTCGTACCAGCGGAGCTCCGCGCCGTGTCGCGCCGCCGCCATCGGGAACAGGCCCGCGCGATAGGCCTCGAGGATGATGTCCGGCGTCAATCTCATGTCATGCCTTCCGAAGCCCTCTCGCGCGGGACATCTATCTTAAGCCGTTGGTATCTTCGATGCCGACGTGGACGATCGCGTATTCATCGCTGTAGCCGGGCGTGATGACCGATCCCATCAGGTCGTGTTCGAGATAGATGCCGCCGACATGCTCGACCAGCATCGGTCGGCCGGGACGGAAGGCAAGGCGGCCGACGGTATAGGCGAGGTTCCCCGACAGCGTTTCGCACAGGCGGCGCGGAAATAGTACGGTTCTCTTCATGCAGTCACTCCCTTTGTGTATATCGTTCCCGCCGGACTCTTCCAGCGTCATACAGGAGACGTTAAATATCGCTTAAGCGAGGTCCTTGACAAGCTTGAGCGTGAGCAGGTCGTCGATCGGTCGCACGTCGTGCGCGGTGACGCCGTCGTCGTCGTAGGCGACGCCTGCGCCGTCGGGTATGTAGCCCGCGCGCACGTAAAGGCGCTGCGCCGCGCCGAAAGCGGCGTGCAGGCCGACGCCGATGCCTACGGATGTGTGTCCGCGTTCTTGCGCCATACGTTCGCATGCCGCGACCAGCTGCGCGCCGAAGCCTTGCCGCCGCGCGGCGGGCACGACGTTGAGGTCCTGTATCTCGGGGATGCCGAGGCGGCGGAACGGCGCGTAGAGTGGCTGCCAGATCATCTGTACGTAGCCCGCGGCGCTTCCGTCATCGCCGATCATCATCAGCACGTCGCGCTTGCCGCTGGCTATTTCGGCGAGGCAGCGCTCGAAATACCCCGGCTCGTGGTGCGCGCGCATGTCGCGCGCGATGGCATGGAGCGCGTCGAGGTCGGCAATCGTGGCGCGGCGGATGGTGCTCATGGGCGGGGCTGCTTGTTCTTCTTGAAGGGCGCGGCGCGCGGCGCGGCTTGTTGCAGGGATTCGAGGCGGTTCTGCCGCGCGGTTTCTTCCCGATGCACGGCTTCTTCCTTCAGGCGCTGTTGCCCGGCTGCGTGCGCGCCGAGGATGGCGACGATGTCCTTGCGCTTGAACTTCTCGGCGACTTGCAGGGGCGTCAGTCCGTCAGCGTCCGGGGTGCCGGCATCCGCGCCGAGATCCAGCAGGCGGCGGACGAGGTGGGGATAGTTGGACTGTATCGCGCAATGCAGCGGCGTGCGCCCCGTGCTTTCGGCAAGGTCGATATCGGCGCCGTTTCGGAGCAGCAGGTCGAACATGTCTTCAAAGCCGAGCCAGACGGCCCAGCTGAACGCGGTGTCGCCGGTCTTGTCGCGCGCATTCACGATCGCGCCGCCGAATTCGGCAAGCAGCTCCGCCATCTTCGCGCATTCGCCGTAGAACGCTGCTTCGCAGAAAAAGTCGATGTCTTCCTGCGTCGGCTGCTTGGACGTGACGGGCTGCGGGATGCTCATGGCTTCGGCGGCTTGTTCTTCTTGAACGGCGATTTTTGCGGCGCGGCATCGCGAACGGACTGCAGGCGGGCCAGCCGTTCGGCGTCTTCCTTTTGCGCGCGCTCCATCTCTTTCCGGCAAGCCTCTTCCGCTTGGCGGCGCAACGTCTCCTGATGCGCGCGGAGAAGGTCGGCGACGACTTTGCACTTGTTATGCTCGGCGAGCGCCAGCGGCGTGCGTCCGTTGTGGTCGACGGGGTCGAGGCTCGCGCCGCGTTCCAGCAACAGGTTGACGACCAGGGCCCGCTCGATATCGCTGAGCTTGACGGCCTGCGATACGCAGTGCAGCGGCGCCTGGCCGGCGCGCTCGGGCTGGTCGATGTCGGCGCCGTTGTCGAGCAGCAAGGCCATCAATGGCATATGCGCGCCCCACACGGCCCAGCTGAGGGCGGTGTCGCCGAGATAGTCGGGCATGTTGACGATGCCGGCCCCGAAAGCGGCGATGGCCTTGGCGATCTCGGCGATCTTGTTGTCGCGTGCGGCGAGGCAGAAGGTGTTGATGTCTTCCTGCGTCGGCTGCGGTTTCGGCGATGCGGGCTGGGCGGTCATGGGTGCGGCGGCTTGTTCTTGAAGCCGGGACCTTTCGGCTTCGCGTTCTTCAGCTTGTCCATCTGCGCCTGCTTGAATTCCTCGAGCTTGCGCGCCTGCTCCTCTTTTTCGCGCTTCTGGCGTTCCAGCTCGCCCGGGCGGATGCGGAGCACGGCGGCGACGGCGTCGCGATGGAGCTGTTCGGCGAACATCAGCGCCGTGCGGTTGTTGTTGTCGCGCTTGTCGATGTCTGCGTCGTGGGCAAGCAGCAGTTCGGCGAGTTCCGGCTTGTTCGCCTGCACCGCGCAGTGCAGCGGCGTATAGCCGGAGGCTTCCGGCAGGTTGACGTCCGCGCCGTTGGCCAGCAGCAGCTCGACGACGGCCCTATGGTTGTTCCACACCGCCCAGGTCAGGGCGGTATTCCTGACATTGTCGATGCCGTTGACGATGGCGTCGCCGAACGTGGCCAGGAACTCAGCCACGTCCACAAGCTGTCCGCGTTGCGCGGCGGTGCAGAAGGCGTTGATGTCGCTTTGCGTGGGCTGGGTGCTCATGGCTTCGGCGGCTTGTTCTTGAAGGGTTTGTGCCGGGGTTTTGCGGCTTTCAGGAGGGCATCGCGCCGCACGGCCTGCCGGGCTTCCTCTTCCTGCCGGAGCCGTTCTTGCTTCCGGCGCTCAAGCGCGGCTTCGCGCGCGCGGATGGCTGCGATGATGGCGGTGCGCTTGAATTCTTCGGCGACCTGGAGCGGCGTGCGGCCCCTGTCGTCGCGAATATCGAGGCGCGCGCCGCGTTCGATCAGGATTTCGGCGATCTTCGGGCGGTTGGTCTGCGCCGCGCAATGGAGCGGCGTGCGGCCTTCGCGCTCGCCCAGGTTGATGTCGGCGCCGCGGTCCAGCAGCATCTTGGTCATCTCTTCATATCCGAGCCACGCCGCCCAGCTCAGTGCGGTGTCCTTGTCGGTGGCGCGCTTGTCGATGATGGCTGTGCCGAAACGGTTGAGCGTTGCGGCCACTTCGGCGATGCGGTTGTCGCGCGTGGCGGCGACGAACATGTCGATTTCCGCCTGCGTCGGTTGCGGCGCCGGCGGCAGGAGTTTCGGCTGGGCCGGAGCCATCAGTATTTCTCCGGCAGCGGGGATTCGGCGGGTGCGGCGGGCAGCAGTTTCTCGCGCACCGGCGCGGCCTTGAGGTGCGGGTTGAAGGCGTCGGCGGCCTCGAGGATCGGGTAGGCGATCAGCGAGATGTAGCTGTTGATGCGGCGCAGGTCGCGCAGGATGTCGAGGTGCAGGCTCGAGGTCGCGATGGTCTCGGCGATGCCTTCGCTGAGGCGCTTGAAGTGGCTTTCGGCGGCGTCGATCTCGTGTGTGCGCAGGACGGCCTTGCCCTGGAACAGCTTGCGCGCCATGCCGACGTCGCCGGTCATGAAGACGTTCTGGGCCACCTGCAGGCTCTCCATGACGAGGCCGTGCAGCTCGGCGATCTCGGCGAAGCCCTGGCGGGAGAAATTGTCCTGGTTGCGGATCTTCTTCATCGCCATTTCCATCAGGCTCTTGTCGATGATGTCGCCGACATGCTCGAGGTTGGTCGAGAAGGTCAGGATCTGCATGTAGCGGCGGCTCTCTTCCGGGCTCAGCTCCTGCACGCCGACGCGGGCGAGGTAGATCTTGATCGACTCATAAAGGCTATCGACGATGGTTTCCTTCTCGCGGATCGCCTGCACGAGGCGCGGGTTGTTGACGCGGAAGGATTCCAGCGTGTCGCGCAGCATGCGCTGCACGATATCGCAGACGCGCAGCGTCTCGCGCACCACGCAGGCGAGCGCCGCGGGCGGGTTGGAGACGGCGGCGGGGTCGAGGTAGCGCGGCAGGAGTTCATCCTCCTCGCGCGGACGGTCGGGCAGCACGGCTTCGCTCACCCGCGTCAGCGGCTTGGCGAAGGGCAGGAAGACCATGGCGAGCACCACGTTGAAGGCGGTATGGAAGTTGATGAGCATGCGCGCGGGGTCGGGGTGCACGCTCTCGATCGCGGGCAGGATGACGTGCGCCATGAACGGCACGACCAGCGCCACGCCGACGGCGCGCGTCAGCAGGTTGCCGAGCGGCACGCGGCGGCCGGCGGGGTTGTCGCGCATCGTCATGACGACGGGCGCGATCACGCCGCCCAGGTTGGCGCCGAGCACGAGGTAGAGGCCGAGTTCGACCGGCACGGTGCCCGAACCGACGAAGCTCATATACAAAAGCACCATGCCGAGGCTGGAGTGCACCATCCAGGTCAGCAGCGCGGAGACGAGGATCGCGAGGATCGGCTGGGTGCCGAGGGGCTCGACCAGCGCGCGCAGCGCGTCGGAATGCTTGAGAGGCTCCGCCGCGCCCGAGATCAGCTTGAGCGAGAGCAGGGCGAGCGCGATGCCGACCAGCGCGCGGCCGACGTGCTTGTACGGGCTGTCGGCGAACGACTTGGCGACGATATAGCCCGTGATGATGAGGGCCGGCGCCATCCACGACAGGTTCAGCGACATGAACTGCGCCGCCAGCGTGGTGCCGACGTCGGCGCCGAGCATGACGGCCAGCGCCGCCGAGACGGTGATGACGCTGCGCGCCGCGAACGAGCTGACGATCATCGAGGTGGCGGTCGAGCTTTGCAGGATGGCGGTGACGAAGATGCCGACGCCGAAGGCCTTGAAGCTGTTGTTGGTCGAGTTCGAGATGAAGCGGCGCAGCATCGTGCCGAAGGCCCTGTTCAGGCCTTGGGACACCATCTGCACGCCCCAGAGCAGCAGGCACACGCCGCCTGCGATCTGTATCAGGATCTCGGTTCCGCTCATCTTATTTCAGTTTCGACCACAGTTTTTTCTTGGCGTTGTACATGATGCCGGCGAAGGCGATCAGGAACAGGATGACCTTGAAGCCCATCTGCTTGCGCTGCTCCATGTGCGGCTCGCCCGCCCATGCGAGGAACTCGACGACGTCGCGCGCTTCTTGCGCGGTCGTGTTGGCGGTGCCGTCGGCATAGGAAACCTGGCCGTCGTTCAGCGGCTTGGGCATCGCGATCTGGTGGCCGGCGAAGACCTTGTTGTAGTTCATGCCGGGTTGCAGCGCGAAGCCCGCGGGCGCGTCCTCGAAGCCGGTGAGGATGCCGTAGACGTAGTCTTCGCCGCCTTCGCGCGCCTTGACGATCAGCGAGAGGTCGGGCGGCAGCGCGCCGCCGTTGGAGGCGCGTGCGGCCTTGTCGTTCTTGAACGGTGAGTGGAAGCGGTCGGACGGCAGGGCGGGACGGTCGAACATCTCGCCGTCGTCGTTGGGGCCGTCGGTGACGGTGTTCTCGGCCGCAATGGCCTTGACTTCGTCGGCCGTGTAGCCGAGCGCGGTCAGGTCACGGTACGACAGGAAGTGCATCGCGTGGCAGGCCGCGCAGACCTCCTTATACACCTGGAAGCCGCGTTGCAGCGCTGCGCGGTCATAGGTGCCGAAGACGCCTTGGTGTGGCCAGTTCTGGTGCGGCAGCGCCTCTTCGTTCGCCAGCGCCGGTGCGGCGGTGAGCGTCAGGAGCAGGCCTGCGATCAATGCTTGGTTTTTCATCAGGCGTTCTCCTCGGAAATGCTCTTGGGCAGGGGCAGGGTCTTTTCCTTTTTGCCCAGGTAGGGAACCAGCACCAGGAAGTGCAGGAAGTAATACAGCGTGCCGATGCGGCCGAGCCAGACGGCGGGGCCTTCCGGCGGCTTGGCGCCGGCGTAGCCGAGCATCACCATCGCGACGACCAGCGCGTACATGCACTTCCTGTAGACCGGGCGGTAGCGCGCGGAGCGCACTGGCGAGGTGTCAAGCCACGGCAGGAACATCAAGAGGATGATCGAGCCGAACATCGCGATGACGCCCTGCAGCTTTGCCGGCAGCAGGATGATGTGCGTGAAGGGGATCGAGATGTCGAGCGTGAAGGCGCGCAGGATCGCGTAGAACGGCAGGAAGTACCATTCCGGCACGATGTGCGGCGGCGTCTGCATCGGGTCGAACATCTTGAAGTGGTCGGGTTCGGTCAGCGCGAGCGGCGCGAAGAACACGACTGCCGCAAACGCGATGAAGAACACAACGGTGCCGAAGCTGTCCTTGGTGGTGTAGTAGGGGTGGAAGGGGATGGTGTCCTTCTCCGACTTCGGCTCGACGCCGGTCGGGTTGTTGGACCCGGTCACGTGCAGCGCCCAGACGTGCACGAACACGACCGCGCAGATCACGAACGGCAGCAGGAAGTGCAGCGCGAAGAAGCGGTTGAGCGTCGGGTTGTCGACCGAGAAGCCGCCCCACAGCCAGGTGACGAGGCTGTCGCCCACCAGCGGGATCGCGGAGAAGAGCGAGGTGATGACGGTCACGCCCCAGCCCGACATCTGCGACCACGGCAGCGCGTAGCCCATGAAGGCGGTGGCCATCATCAGCAGCATGATGACGACGCCGAAGATCCACACCAGCTCGCGCGGCTTTTTATACGATCCGTAGTAGAGGCCGCGGAAGATGTGCACGTAGACGGCGACGAAGAAGAAAGACGCGCCGTTCATGTGGATGTAGCGCAGCAGCCAGCCGTAGTTGACGTCGCGCATGGTGCGCTCGATGCTCGAGAAGGCGAGGCCGGAGTTGGGCGCGTAGTTCATTGCCATGAAGATGCCCGAGAGGATCATGATGCCCAGCATGGCCATCGCGATCGCGCCGAAGTTCCAGAAGTAGTTGAAGTTCTTCGGGGTCGGGAACTTGCCGTACTCGTTGTTCATCATCGAGAAGATCGGCAGGCGGTCGTTGATCCACTGCACGACCTGGTTGTCGAATTTTTCCTTGGAAGCAGCCATTGCGTTTATTCCTCTAAATTAGCCGATGCGAACGAGCGTGTCGGTCACGAATTCATAAGCGGGGACGAGCAGGTTCTTGGGCGCCGGTCCCTTGCGGATGCGGCCGGCGGTGTCGTAGTGCGAGCCGTGGCAGGGGCAGAACCAGCCGCCGAAATCGCCGCGCGGCTGGCCGGGCTTGGTGCCGAGCGGGATGCAGCCGAGATGCGTGCAGACGCCCTTGACGATCAGCCATTCGGGCTTCTTGGTGCGTTGTTCGTCGGTTTGCGGGTCGCGCAGCTCGTCCATGCTGACGGCGCGCGCTTGCGCGATCTCGTCCGCGGTGCGGTGGCGGATGAAGACCGGCGCGCCGCGCCAGACGGCGGTGATGGCGGAGCCGACCTCGACCTTGCTGATGTCGACTTCCGCGGTCGCCAGCGCCAGCGTGTCGGCGGCGGGGTTCATGCTGTCCACGAATGGCCACAAAGCGGAGCCTGCGCCGACCGCGCCCATCGCGCCTGCCGTCAGGTACAGGAAATCGCGGCGCGTGCCGCCCTTTTTCGTCGTTGAATCCATATTTTGAATCTTTCTCTCGAGGTGGAAAACAGTCGACACTGTTCGACGGAAGATAGTACGCTCAAGCCACAGAAAATAAAAGAGAACACATGGAGACCGCGCCAAAAATCGCGGAGGATTATGTAGAATGCGCCTCGCCCTCTATCAGCCCGACATCCCCCAGAACACCGGCACCCTCATGCGGCTCTGCGCCTGCCTCGGGGTGGGGATGGATATCATCGAGCCATGCGGCTTCCCGCTTTCTGACAAAAGCCTGAAACGGGCGGGGATGGACTATATCGACAGCCTCGACCTCACCCGCCACGCCAGCTGGGACGCCTTCCGGGCGCAGAAGCCGGGAAGGCTGGTGCTGATGTCGACCAAGGCGGCGGTGCCGTTCCTCGATTTCCGCTTTGAATCCACGGACATCCTGCTCGCCGGTCGCGAAAGCGCCGGGGTGCCGGACGCGGTGCGCGATGCCTGCGAGGCGGCGGTGACCATCCCAATGGCGGCGGGGATGCGCTCGCTCAACGTGGCCGTCGCCGCGACGCTGGTGTTGGGCGAGGCGCTGCGACAGGTTGGCCGCTTTCCGGGCATGACTTAAATCAAGCGCCGGGGGTTGCCCTGTGCTAGGGTATCGCCCATTCAAGGAGGCTCACATGAAAGAAAAAGCGGAAAGCTGGTTCATCTCCCTGCGCGACCAGATCTGCGCGGCGTTTGAGGCGATAGAATCCGACATGGGCAGCGCCGCCACATTCGAGCGCAAGGCCTGGACGCGCGAGGGCGGCGGGGGCGGCGTGATGTCGGTCATGCGGGGTCACGTGTTCGAGAAGGTCGGCGTCAACGTCTCGACCGTCTCCGGCCAGTTCTCGGAAGAATTCCGCAAGCAGATCCCCGGCGCGGCGGGCGACGGCAATTTCTTCGCGACCGGCATCAGCCTCGTCGCGCACATGCGCTCCCCGCTGGTGCCGGCGGTGCACATGAACACGCGCCACATCGTCACGTCCAAGGCATGGTTCGGCGGCGGCGCCGACCTGACGCCGATGGTCGCCAACGACGAAGACACCGCCGATTTCCACGCCGCTTTCAAGGCCGCCTGCGACAAGACGGACGCGACCTATTACCCCAAATTCAAGAAGTGGTGCGACGAATATTTCTTCCTGCCGCATCGCGGCGAGGCGCGCGGTGTGGGCGGGATTTTCTATGATTACCTCGAGAGCGGATCTCCCGAAAAGGACTTCGCCTTCACGCAAGATGTCGGCCGCGCCTTCCTCGACATCTACCCCAGGATCGTCCGCCGCCACATGCAAAAGCCATGGACGCCCGAGCAGCGCGAGCATCAACTCGTCCGCCGCGGCCGCTACGCCGAGTTCAACCTGCTCTACGACCGTGGCACCCAGTTCGGCCTCAAGACCGGCGGGAATCCTGAAGCGATCCTGATGTCCCTGCCGCCGGAAGCAAAATGGCCTTGATATAAAACGGTTTTTCGAGCTTGCCTTTTCTCTTTTTACCATATAAATTAAGCGGCAATGGAATATACGATTGTTCAGCATGGCAGCCCTCAGCACGCGCAGGTCGATGACCTGCGTGAGCGCGTCTTGCGTCGTCCGCTCGGCCTGACGCTGACGGCCGAGGACCGCACCCTCCAGCCCGGCGTGCTGATCTTCGCGGCATTCAAGGACGGATCTCCCGTCGCCTCCCTGATGCTCGAGCCGTGTCCTGCGCAAACCCTCAAGCTGCGCCAGATGTGCGTCGATACGGAACAGCAGCAACGCGGCCTCGGGCGCGGTCTGGTTTCTTATGCCGAAGCCCACGCGCGCGGCCTCGGTGCACAGTCCATCGAAATGAGCGCACGCCTCGCGGCCGCCGGCTTCTACGAGAAGCTCGGTTACGCGGCCGAAGGCGGTATCTACGACTCCCTCTCCATCCCGCACGTCAAAATGCGCAAAGCCCTTTAAACAGACAGAAGGAATGAAACCCATGTCGACTCCCGCCCAGACCCTGAAATCGAAGACCGACCTGCCTCTCATCATGGCGCCGATGTTCCTTGTCTCGAACCCGACGCTGGCGCTGGCCGCGTGCGCGGAAGGCGTCGTCGGCAGCTTCCCCGCGCTCAACCAGCGCACTTCGGAAGAACTTGAAAAGTGGCTGGTCGAGATGAACAAAGGCGTCGACGACTTACGCGCGCAAAACCCGGGCAAGACCATCGCGCCCTATGCGGTCAACCTGATCCTGCAGCACCCGCGCTGCCCGGCCGACGTCGCGCTCTTCGTCAAGCACAAGGTGCCGGTCGTCATCACCTCGCTCGGCCTCAAGCAGGACGTCATCGACGCGATCCATTCCTACGGCGGCATCGTGCTGCACGACGTCACCAATGCCGAACACGCCAAGAAGGCGATCGCGGCGGGCGTCGACGGCATCATCGCGGTCGCAGCGGGCGCCGGCGGCCACGCGGGCACCATGAACCCGATCGCGCTGATCGACGAGATCCGCTCGTTCTACGACGGCCTCCTCATCCTTTCCGGCGCGATGACTTCGGGCGGCGACATCCTTGCCGCGCAAGCGATGGGCGCCGATTTCGCCTACATGGGTACGCGCTTTATCAGCACCGTCGAAGCGGGCGCCAACCCCGAACACAAGAAGATGATCGTCGACGCCGCAGCCGCCGACCTCGTCTACACCTCCGTGATCAGCGGCGTACCGGCGAACTTCATCGACAAGAGCCTCGCCGAAGCGGGCTACAACATCGAGGACCTGCGCAAGGCGGGCCCCAACACCGGCAAGATGTCGCCGGGCAAGCCGAGCACGTGGAGCAAGATCGTCGCCGCTGTCAACCAAACCGGCCAGAAGCTGCTCAGCAAGCATTTCAAGAAGGCAGCCGCCAAGCTGAAGTCGAAGCTCATCGGCAAGGCCGTCGAGAAGGAAGCCGCCAGCTGGAACAAGGTCTGGTCGGCCGGCCAGGGCGTCGGCAGCATCCATGACACGCCGAGCGTGCATGACCTTGTCGACCGCATGAAGGATGAATACGCCAAGGCGCAGGTGAAGCTGCTCTTCAAGGTCGGCACGATCCAGGGACCGAAGCCGTAAGGTGTCTTACTTCAACACCATCGTCTTGTCGGCGGGGATGATCGTCCACGCGCCGTTCGCCAACTCGCGGTCGAGCTGCCCGGGCGCCCATTCGGCGCGGCCGCGGTAGACGATGCCCGTCTTGTCGTCCGCGTCGATCTTGTAGGCGATGCCCAGCTCCGGCATCGGCACCGCGCCGGCCGGCGCCTTGGCGATGTCGTAGAAGGTGACATCCTTCTTTTTCTTGATCGGCCCGCCGTCGTGCGCGCGGTTGATCACCACGCCCATCGCGCCATAGCTGTTATGCTTGAGCACCAATATCTGCGCGCCGCGGAAGGGGTCCTTCTCGGTCATCTGCGCGGTCGCGACCAAGACCTGGTGATAGGCCTCGCGCGGCTTTTTCAATGCGGTGGGGAACCAGAGGAACACGGCGGCCAGTGCCAGCAATGCGACCCCGTCGATCAGCCTGCGGCGTTTGCGGTCGATGATCATGCGCGTCCCTCCCGGTTGTAGCCTGCAGCCATGTTAGCAGGCTCCGCGCGCGGAGGGAAGGCCCGCTTCAACCGCTGCCGCGCAGCGCGGCGCGGATCATGCGCAGGAAGTGCCCTTCCCATGTGCCGCCCGCGGCGGCGAAGCAGGTGGGATACATGCCGGGAAAGGTGTTCTCGTCGACGATCAGGTAGCGGCCTTCCTTCTCCGCGTAAATGAAGTCGAAGCCGATGATGTCGCAGCCCAATGCGCGCGCGGCGGCCAGCGCAGCCTCTCGCACCGGGGCGGGATCGGCGTAATCGACGCCGCCGCCGATCTTGTCGGCGTCGTAGACTTTCCAGTTGTCGACGAATTTTTCCGGCTTCTTGCGGTAGCCGTAGACCAGCTCGCCGCCGATCACCGTCGTGCTGATCCAGCGCGCGATGTCGTTGGGGGCGAAGACCTCGCAGAAGATCTGCGGCATCGTGGGCGAGAAATAGCGCGTGTATTCGACGGCGTCCACCAGTTCGCGCGCGCTTTTCACCATGTGGATGCCATGGCCGAAGCCGCCGAGGCGCGGTTTCAGCAGCACCGGACCGCCATCCTTGAACAGCTCTTCGGCCGCGTCATGCACCGCGTCGGCGGGAAACAACGCGAAATCCGCGGTCGGCAATCCGGCGAGGCGCAGCGCGGTATGCGCGTGGAACTTGTCGAGACCGAGCAGCGTGCCCGCCGGGTCCGGCACCACGCGCGTCGCCTGCGCGAGCGTCGCGAGGACGGTCATGTGCCAGCTGTCCGGCTGGTGCGTGATGAAGTACCAGTGCACGAGGTCGAGGTCGGAGAGGCAGGTGCCGTCCGCATAGACGCGCCCGTTGCGGACGGTCGCGCGGGAGAGGTCGCATTCCACGATCTCGGCGTCTTCCCGCAGCCCCTCCACCAGCGCCGCGCGCACGGCATTGGGCAGGATTCCGTTACCCTCGACCGTGTTGCGGGCGGGGTCGCGATGCGGCAGGACGAGGCCGATGCGCTTTTTCCGGGTCATGCGCGTTCTCCTTCTTTCTTCTCCAGCGCGTCGACGCGGTCCCACAGGGGCGTGCCGGCGGCCAGTTCCTCGATGCAGTGGTCGTAGACGGCGCCGAGCGACCCGGTCGCCTGCCACACGCGGCGCTGGCGCGACGCGCTGTTGCCCTTCTCGACGATGCCGGCCAGCGTCGCCTGATACGGGCGGTAGCCGAATTTCCGGTAGAAAGGCTGCAGGCGCTCGATCCAGCGCAGGATGTCTTCGCGGATCGGCACGCGGTCGCCGTGGGCGTTGACGATGATCTCGGCGTCGAGCCCGTAGCGCATGGCGCGCCACTTGTTCTCGCGCATGATCCAGGTGTTGGGGCGCGGCATCTCGTCGAGCCAGCCCTGATGCTCGGCGAACCAGTGGCCGAGGCAATGCACGAAAGCGCCGATGGCGGCGGCTTCGGCGATGGTCGGCGGCTGGTCGCAAACGCGGATCTCGAGCGTGCCGTAGCGCGGGCAGGGGCGCAGGTCCCACCACAGGTCCTTGAGGTCGCTGATCGAGCCGGCGCGCGCCATGGCGAGGCAGAGGTTCTCGTATCCCCGCCAGTCGTTGAAGTGGTAGGGCAGGCCGGCGATCGGCGCGGATTCCGTGACGGTGGGGCGGATGCTGGCGAAGCCGGTGTCGCGCCCGTATTCGAAAGGCGAACTGGCCGCCAGCGCCATCAGGTGCGGCAGCAGGTGCATGTAGAAATTGTGGAAGCGCACGCAGGCCGCAGCATCCGGCATGCCGATGTGGATGTGCATGCCCAACGTCGTGAAGCGGTCGTATAGCGCGCCGCGCCGGTCGCGCAGCGACTGGTAGCGCGCGGTCTCGACCGGCTCGACCTGTTCGGGCGTCAGCGCGGGCAGGTTGCCCGCGCCCATGATCGCGATACCGCGCCCTTCCAGCTGCGCGCGGATGAGGCCGAGGCGCTCTTTCAGGTCCTTCTCCGCCTGCTGCACCGAGCTGCAGACGTCCGTGGTGATCTCGATCATGTGGCGGTACAGCTCGTGCTGCACGGCGGGATGGCCGATGGCGCGCACGATGTCGAGCGCGACCGGCGCCGGATCGCCGCTGCCCGGCATGACGAGGCCGAATTCGCATTCGATGCCGAGCGTCAGCGGCACGCTCGGGCGGAAGGCCAGTTGTGCGCGGATCTTGTCGACGACGTCGCCCGGCGCCTCGCTGTGGCCGAAAATGCGGCGGAGCCCCGAGATTGCGCGCCGCAGGCGGGGAAAACGGAAAATGGAAAACAGCACGGATTGGGCCATAAGCGACTCCTCGGTTTTTTCAGGGTGTATATTATTTTTAAAGAGCGCCCGCGCGACGCATGCGTCGAAAGCGGGCCATTATCCCCGGGCGAAGTGCGGGAACGGCGGCAGGGCTCATCTTACACTATTTGTCTTACGAACGGCTTACGACGCGCGCGGAAAAACCATGCGGAACGTATTGCCGCCGCTGGCGCTGGAAATAAGGTCGGCGTGGCCGCCGTGCGCCTCCATCGTCTTGGTGACGATGGAAAGCCCGATGCCGACGCCCATGCCGGCCTTGCGCGCCGTCTGCGTGCCGCCGCGCTGGAAACGCTCGAAGATCGCGCTGCGCCGCGCGGCGGGGATCTTCTCGCCGTAGTCGGTGATGCGGACGGTGACGCCTTCGAGCGTCGCGTCGACCGGCGTCTTCGCGGGGCTGTGCGCCAGCGCGTTGTCGAGCAGGTTGCAAATGGCGCGGTAGATCAGGTCCTTGTCGCCGCGCACCATGACCGGACGCTCGACGCCGGCCACGCGCAGTTCGCGCCCCGCGCGGATGAACAGCGGGAAGAAGTCCTGGCAGGCCTGCGACAGCACTTCGGCGAGGTCGACGCTCTTCTTCGTCAATGTATCGGCGTATTCGAGGCGCGTCATGTCGAGCATCTGGTTGACGAGGCGGATCAGCGAATCCACGTCGTGCGACAGCTTGACCGTCTGCTCGGTGCGCGCCAGCGTATCGATGCGCGTCTTGAGGATGGTGAGGGGCGTGCGCAGCTCGTGCGCGATGTTCTCGGTCATCTCCTGTTGCTCGGCGATGGACTGCTCGAGGCGCGCGAAGGAATAGTTGATCGAGCGCACCAGCGGCACCACCTCGGCCGGCACGTCCTCCTCGCCGATGCGCACGTCGAGGCGCGTGGCGTCGATGCGGCTCACCTCGTCCGCGGCCTTCTGCAGCGGGCGCAAGCCGCGCCGGAGCGTCCAGGTGATGACCAGCAGCAGCAGCGCGTAGAACGGGATGCCGATCCAGATCAGGCGGCTGAGGAAGACGTCGGTGATGTCGTCGGAGAAGATGTCCGCGCCCGCCAGCGTCTGCGCGACCTGCACGTAGACCGTGTGGCCGCCGACCTCGGTCTTCATCGTGTAGCCGGAAAAGCGCCGCCCGTTGGGGCCGGTGAAGTCGAAGGCGGCCTCGTCCGTTTTCGCATTGGGGCGCGGGAAGGCGCCGCCGAAGGAGATCGGCGAGGTGAAGATGCGGCTGCCGAATTCGTCGCGCACGAGGTATTGGTACGTGTTGCCCGCGCGCGCGTAGAACTGGCGCAGCGCCTTGGGCAGGTTGAGAAAGACGCGGTTATCGCCGCCCGGCTCCAGGCGCTCGGCGATGGTGCGCGCCTGCTGCTCGACTGTCTGGTCGCGCAGGGTTTCCAGCGTGCGGTCGATCTGCGCGTAGATGAGCATGGAGAGCAGCGCGATCGACAGCGCCACCACCAGCGAGATGCGCAGGATCAGGCGCGAGAGGAGGGAATTACTCTGCGGCATCGCCGTCCCCGCCGGTCGTCGTCGCCATGTAGCCGATGCCCTTGAGCGTGTGCACGCGGATGTCGGCGTTGTGGTCGGCCAGCTTCTTGCGCAGGCGGTGCACCAGCACCTCGACCGAGTTGGCCGAGCCGGTCTCGCCGTAGCTGTAGATGCGCTGCTCGATCGCCTTCTTCGTCACGATCTTGTCGGCGGAATAGAGCAGCTGTTCCAGCAGGTCCGTCTCGCGGCGCGAGAGGTCGACCGCCTGCCCGCCGATACGCGTGACGCGCGTGACGGTGTCGAAGGCGAGGGTGCCGAGCGTCACTTCCGTGCCCGTGCTCTGCGACGGGCGGCGCAGCAGCGCCTTGAGCCGCGCGATCAGCTCGTCCACCTCGAAGGGCTTCACCATGTAGTCGTCGGCGCCGCTGTTGAGCCCGTGGATCTTGTCGGTCAGCGCCGCGCGCGCGGTCAGCAGCAGCACCGGTACTGCGTTCTTCTGCGCGCGCAGCGTTTCCAGCACCTGCATGCCGTCGATGTCGGGCAGGCCGAGGTCGAGGATGATCGCGTCATAGGGCTGCTCGCGCGTGGCGGCCAGCGCTTCCTCGCCGCGCCCGACGCCGTCGGTCTCGAAGCCCGCGGCATAGAGGCTTTCGCGGATGGCTTCCGAGAGGCGTTCGTTGTCTTCCACCAGTAAAATTCGCATGTCCGTTTACCTTACGTTGCGCTTACGTTTTGTTTTTCTTGGTCTTTTTGCTTTTTTATCTTGCAAAATTTCCGCGGTTTTTCCAACATGGAATGGAGCTTTCATCGCGAGATGGATGCTCTTTGTGGTTATCTCCTTGAGACCCGTCGCGTAAGCGGCGGGTCTCTTTTTTGCCGCAGTATAAGCGAAAAGGGCAGTGCCGCGCGGATTCTTTTTCTTGTTTTATGCTCTAGTTGAGCATAAATTATATTCTCTAAGAGTATAAATGGATTCGATTCATGACGATATTGCCTGAACACCATGTCGCGCTGGCGCGGGAATTCCCGCTCGATTTCACGCTGCAATATCCGCCGCGGCGCGAGTATTTCCAGGACTTTTTCCGCGCCGCGCCGGATACGGAAGCGCTGGTGCGCGAGATCGCGGCGGGCGGCGAGATGCTGCTCTACCTGCATGTCCCGTTCTGCCAGGCGAAGTGCTACTTCTGCAACTTCGCGGTCGATGTGCGCACCGCACCTGAACTGCACCGCCGCTATGCCGATTTGCTGTGCGCGCAAGTGGCGCGGCTCGATGCGCTGATCCCGCAAAATGTGGTCGTGCCCGGCATCGACATCGGCGGCGGCACGCCGACGCTGCTGGATGAACACCGCCTCGCGCAGATCCTCACGGCGCTGGCACCGTGGAAGAAACGCGCCGCGCGGGCAGGACAGGCGCATCCGCTCTCCATCGAGACGACGCCGCGCATCGCGGCCGAGCATCCCGCGCGCCTGGCCGCGCTGGTCGATGGCGGGGTCAGCCGCGTGTCGATGGGCGTGCAGAGCGTGAACGCCACGACGCTCGCCGACGTCAATCGCGGCCTGCAGGAAGACAAGACGGAAGCGGCCGTGCGCAACATGCGCGGCGCGGGCTTCCGTCGCGTCAACGTCGACATCATCTTCGGCCTGCCCGGGCAGGGCGAGGACGACTGGCGCACCAGTGTGCAGGCGATGATCGACCTCGGCGTCGACAGCATCACGACGTATGACTGCCTCTACCGCGGCAAAGGCCGCGCGCTGACCAAGCGCACGCGCGATAAGCCGTCGCCGGAAGCCTACGGGCGGCTTTACGACCTTTCCTATGACCTTTTGACGCGCGCGGGATTCCATGCGGCCTATGGCTCGGTGAACTTCTCGCGCATCGCGGGCGAGACGGGCACGTCGCCGTATTTCGAAGGCCGCCTGTTCGACCACATCCCCTATATCGGCGCGGGCAATTACGCCTCGAGCATGGTCGGCGACACCTGGTGGTTTGCGCCGCACGGCGTCAATTCGTGGATGAAGGCGATCGAGGAGGGCGCAGTCATGCCCGCCGGCGACAGCTATGTGCTGCCGCGCGCAGAACTGATGGCCAAGCAGGTCTTGCTCTCGCTCAACTACGGTGTCATCAGCGCCGCGCGTTTCGAGGCGCGTTTCGGCGTATCCCTCGAAGCCGCTTACGGCCCCATGCTCGCCTGCGCTGTCGCCAAAGGCTGGCTGGCGGAAACCGGCGACGGTTACGCCGTCGCCCCCGGCCATTTCGCCGATATGTCCCAGATCCGCGCGCTCTTCTACACCTCTGACGCCATTGACTGGCTGCAGGCGCGAGAGGCGGAGAATCTAGCCGCTACAAGGCATAATTGATTGAAATAAAAGGGATTTTATCTAGGTAGATGAGAATTTATTTTTCATATTGTCAATCCGCGCGGAATCGATTATATTACCCATAATACTAAAAACAAATTCACAACCCGAAAATCATTTTATTAGGAAGGATTCAATATCATGACGAAGAAGATTGGCCAGCAAATGGCGGACGGCACCATTTTCGCGGGCACGACGGCCGGCGGCAAGCAGATCTACGCGATGCCGGTGAACCTCACCCTGGCGCAGACGTTCAACAGCGCCGTGCAGGAAACCAAGAAGCTGAACAGCTTTAAGGCTTTCGGCCACGATGACTGGAAAATCCCTTCGGAGAAGGACATGATCGCCCTGTGCGCCGGGCTGAAGGACATCCGTGATACGGACAACCGCCTGGACGGCTCCGGCGATCTCCCCCATTGGTACGGGACGTCCACGAAAGATCATAACAAGATCCGCGCCGAGAATACGGACCGCGTTTCCATCCGCGCAGGGAATGGCGAAGCCGCCGCCCTCAACAAGAATAACCGCGTCTCCTACCGCCTCGTGCGCCTGGTCTAAACTCCCCCGCGCCAACAAAAAGCCCGCCTCTTCACAGAGGCGGGCTTTTTTTTGCTTGAACAGAGACCTCGACAGAAAGTCGAAGCCGTCCGCGCTTATTCTTGATAGGGAAAGGTGGTAGCGAGGATAGGATTTGAACCTACGACCAAAGGATTATGATTCCTCTGCTCTACCGCTGAGCTACCCCGCCACACGGTCTTTTTAAGAGACGGATTTATGCCCTGCCGGGGGCTTTCTGTCAAGCTTCTTTCAAAAAAGCGGGGGGTGGGGCGGGTAAGGGCAGGAATCGGCAGGATTTTCTGTTATTCTCGGCGCATGGGGATGAATCGTTTAAAATCGGGGATGGGGATGCCGGTCTTGTTCGGCGGCGCCCTGTTCCTCTCCGCGGCGTTGATGTTTTGCCTGCAGCCGATGATCGGGCGCATGCTGCTGCCGCTGGTTGGCGGCACGCCGGCGGGCTGGGTGGTGGCGCTCGCGTTCTTCCAGGCGGCGCTGCTGGCCGGGTATTTTCTCGCGTACCTGCTCGGGCGGTTTTCGCCGCGTGTGCAGGCGGGAGCTTATATCGCGGTGCTGGTTTCTGGCGCGACGGCCTTGCCGGTCGCGCTTGCTGCACCGGCGGCGCTGACGCCGGAGGCGGTCTTTGCGTTGCTGTGCGTGGCGGCGGGTGCGCCGTTCGTCGCGCTCTCGGCTTCCGCCTCGACCTTGCAGCGTCTTTTCGCCGCCGCGCAAGCGCGCGATCCGTACTTTCTTTATGCGGCGAGCAATCTTGGCAGCTTCGTCGGGCTGTTTGCCTATGTCTTTCTCTTCGACGGACATGTCGGGTTGAAGGTTCAGGCTGCCGCATGGACTGCCGGTTATGCGGCGCTGATCGTGCTGGCTGTGCTTTGTCTTGCGGCGGCGGGGCGCAGTGTTGAGATTGCAAAACCGTCCCTGCGCATCGGCATGAAGCGGCGGCTGGAATGGGTCGCGCTCGCGTTCTTTCCTTCCGCGCTGGTGCTGGCGGTCACGGCGCACATGACGACGGATATCGCGGCGGTGCCGCTGCTTTGGGTCTTGCCGCTCGGCCTTTACCTGCTGACGTTTGTCGCCGCTTTCGCGCGTGACGGGCGTCATGGGTGGGCCGCGGCCCTGCAGCCGTTCCTCGCCGCCGCCGCGCTGGTGCTGGCAGTGCTGGAGCCGCATGCGGGCGTGCTGCCGAACAGCAGTTTCCTCAGCAGCTACACGGCGCCGGTCGGCGTGATCGCGGGGCTGTGCGCGCTGCACTTGCTGGCCTTCGGAACGGCGGCGCTGGCGTGCCACACAAGGCTTGCGGCCCTGCGTCCGGCGGAAGATGCATCGCGGCTGACCGAGTTTTACTTGATGATCGCGCTGGGCGGCGCGCTCGGCGGGGCTTTCGTCGCTTTCGCCGCGCCGCTGCTGTTTGATCATCCCCTTGAATACCCGCTGCTGCTGGCGGCCGCGTGTTTCATCGTGCCGGGGCGCGTCTGGGCGCGTGTGCTTGTAGTAGCGGTGCTTGCGGGCGCGCTGGGCGGCGACGCTTATCTTTCAAAAATCCACGATACGGCCTATGCGCGCAATTTCTACGGTGCGCTCAAGGTCTATGACCGCACCGGCCCGCGCGGCGTCGTCCGCCTGATGCAGAGCGGCGCCAGCACCTACGGCTTCGAGCGCCGCGTGCCCGGCGGCGCCGCGCTGGCGATGAAGGATTACGACCCGCGCGGCGTGGTCAACGATGCGCTCGCCGCAGCTGCGCCGCAGCATATCGCAGTCGTGGGGCTGGGCGCGGGAATTCTCGATTGCCTGGCCGCGCCGGGACGCGACGTGACGTTCTTCGAGATTAACCCGACCGTGTCGGAATCCGCGCGGCGCGACTTCGACTATTTCACCGCCTGCGGCACGCCGCGCATCATCGAAGGCGACGCGCGGCTGGAGATGCAGAAGCCCGATGCGGGCAGCTTCGACCTCATCATCATGGATGCCTTCCTGTCCGGCATGGTGCCGACGCATTTGCTGACGCGCGAGGCGATCGCGACATATCTCGACCGCCTGACGCCGCGCGGCATTATCCTGTTCCACCTCGTCAACCGCTATTTCGACCTCGACCGCCCGCTGGTCGCCGCGGCGCGCGAGATGGGGCTGAGCGTGCGGCTTGTGCATGGCGACTTCCCGTTCCCCGGCGCGGCGCTGTGGGTGGCGATGGCGCGCGATGAAGCCACCCTTGCGGCATTGCCTCCTGCAACATGGAGCGCCGCCGCTGGCGATGCAGGCGTGGCGTGGACGGACGACAAGACCGATACGCTCTCGGCCATGCGTTTCTGGAAGTAAGGGAGATTAAGCGGCTTGCGCCTGTTCCTGGCGTTCGGCGCTGACGATCCAGCCGCCGCCGAGCACGCGGTCGCCGACATAAGCGACACAGGCCTGCCCGCTGGCGACGCCGAAAACGGGTTCGTTCAGCACGACGCGGTCGTTGTAAAGGCGCGCCGGCAGCGGTGCCTGCGACGAGCGGATCTTGACCGCGACGGCGATCCCCTCGGCGGGAATTTCCGCGAGCCAGTTGCCATCCTTGAGCTTCAGCACGTCGCGCGCCAGCGCCTCGTAAGGGCCGACGATGACCTGATTGCGCGCGGGGTTTAGGCCAACGACGAAGAGCGGCGCGTTGTTCTCGGTATGCCCGCCGCCGACGCCGATGCCGCGGCGCTGGCCGATGGTGTAGTTGACGATGCCGGAATGCGCGCCCAGCACGCGGCCGTCGACATGCACGATGTCGCCTGCCGCCAGCGCGCCGGGGCGGAAGCGTTCGACGACCTTCGCATACGATCCGCCGGGCACGAAGCAGATGTCCATGCTGTCGGGCTTGTCGGCGACGACGAGGCCGAGGCGCTCGGCATGCGCGCGCGTTATATCCTTCGTCCATCCGCCGAGCGGGAAGCGCAGGAAATCCAGCTGCTCCTGCGTGGTGGTGAAGAGGAAATAGCTTTGGTCCTTGCCCGGGTCGATCGCGCGGTGGAGTTCTGCGCCGCCGCTTGCGTTGACGACGCGCTGGATGTAGTGGCCGGTCGCCATGCAGTCCGCGCCGAGGTCGCGCGCGGTTTCCAGCAGGTCCTTGAACTTGACGTTCTGGTTGCAGCGCACGCAGGGGATCGGCGTCTCGCCGCGCAGGTAGCTCTCGACGAAATCCTCGATCACGCCGTCCTGAAATTTATTTTGATAGTTGAGCACGTAATGCTCGAATCCCATCTTCTCGGCCACGCGCTTGGCGTCGTGGATGTCCGCGCCTGCACAGCATGCGCCCTTTTTCTTCAAGGCTTCGCCGTGGTCGTAAAGCTGCAGCGTGATGCCGATGACCTGATAGCCCTGCTCATGCAGCAACGCGGCCACGACCGAACTGTCGACCCCGCCCGACATGGCGACGACGACGCGAGTATCCTTGGGGTCTTTATCAAAGCCGAGCGTGTTCATGCGGGTACAATAGCGCCGGCGGTGCCGCTGGCGCAACAGTTTTTCATATATTCATTAATATCGTTATTAATTTGTTGATTAATAAAGGGTTTTATTTCGACGTTACTGTGAATCCGTAGCTCCCCGGCGTGTACGATCCGCAGTCGCAGAAGACGTTGTAGTCGACGGTGTAGTCGCCGGGTGCAAGCGTGGGGATGTGGATGGCGATGTCGGCATTGTCTTTCGCAGCGCTGCCGTAGGGCTTGCCGGTGCTGACGGTCTTGCCGTGCGCGTCTTTGACGGCGAGTTCGCTTTGCGCCACGATCACGGGGCCCGAGAAGCGGAGGGTGACGGCTTTCGCCGCCACCTTCACTTCATCACCCACGCGCGGCTCGGCGCGTTCCAGCACGGGGCAGGTCCAGGCGGGAGACGCGACGAGAAAGAAAAGCGCCAGCGCGAGGATGTATTTTACCATACCGGCTTCCCCCACGTCGTCGGCATCAGGTCGTCGAGGTAGAAGTGCAGTTGCGCGCGCACGCCCACGCCGTCGCCCGAGGCACTGGTCGCGGGGATTTGCGCTTCAAGCCCGAACTGCACGCCTTGCCCCATGAAGATCACGCCGGGGTTGATGGTGCCCGTCGTCTTCTGCTCGGGACCATTGAGCGGCGTTTCCATCGCGAACTCGACGACCGGCACCGCCGTCGCCAGCACGCCGGAAATGCCGAAGTCCTTCACTTGCGACTGCAGGTAGGGGACGCTGTATTGCAGCGTGCCGCCCCACTCGAGCGTGTTGGGGATCGTCTCGCCGTCTTCGTCGTGGCGGTCGGTGGGAATGCCCACGCCGAGCTGGCCGGTGACGGCGAAGGGTTTCAGCATCTTCATGCTGCTGGGCAGGTCGCCCATGCCTTTGCCGAAGTAGAACGCCGGGGTTACCGTGCTGCTCTTCTCGCCGATGCGCGACGCGCCCGAGCCGCCGATATCCCAATCGAGGCCGGCGGAGGCGATGAACTCATGCGCGGCATCGGTAGCGAAGACGTATTTCGCGCCCACGCCGAAGTTGTCGAAGCCATCAGCCTCGTCGCTGTCGACCCACGCGCCTTCGGCTTCGAGTCCGAAGGTGTCGGTGAGACGTTTCGACGCGCCGAATTCGTATTCGGTCTCGCGCCCGCCGCCGTCTTCCTTCATCGAGTTCACCTGCGGCAGGTTGAGCTCGTCCGACACGCCGGGGTCGTCGACCGCCAGCGTAGCCGGGAAGGCGCGCGCACCCGCGCGGGCATGCGCTTCAGCGAGGGAGGGGGAGAAAAGGACTGCGGCGAGCGCGGTCGTGAGGATCAGTTTTTTCATGTTGGTGTCTTTCTTGATACGGTGATGAAACCGCCCGCGCATCTGCGCGTGCGGCAAAGGTTGCGTCGGTATCAGGAAAGGCGCGGCGGCGCTTGCGAGGAATAAGGCTTGGAGAGGAGGTGGACGACGAAAGCTTCATCCGCAATCGTCGGCGGTTCAGGCGTGATGATAGGTGCGATGAGGGCTGTGGCGGCAGCCAGCGTGCCTGTGATAAAACCGGGCGCGAAGACGCAAGGCGCATGCGCGACGCCCGCGTGGCGCGGCTGGGCGGGATCTTGCCCGGCGGGAATCTCGATGGTCGCAGGGCCGCTGGCGGTACAGATGACCATCGCGGCCTTGCCCGCTTCCGGCATGAAACCGGCGGGGATGAAGCTGCGCAGCAGCAGCGCCATCAGCGCAAGGCAGAACAAGAGCGTCCTGAAAAATTCAAGCGCCGCTTTTTTGTCTCTTGCGATCATGGTTTATCTTACTTGGAGAGAGAGCCGTAGCTCCTTGACCGGGGATAGGTAATACAACATAATTCATTATCATCTCGATTCAAGTTTTTTCGTAAAGGAGCCGCCATGTCCATTTTCATCAAGAACGGCACGATCGTGAACGCCGATAGCACCCAAAAGGCAGATGTCTATTGCGACGGCGGCGTTATCAAGGCGATTGGACATAATCTTGAAGTTCCGGCGGGTGCCGAGGTCATCGACGCGGCGGGACAATATATCATGCCCGGCGGCATCGACCCGCACACGCACATGCAGCTCCCCTTCATGGGTCAGGTCGCTTCCGATGACTTCTACACCGGCACGGCGGCGGGCGCCGCGGGCGGCACGACGATGATCATCGACTTCGTGATCCCCTCGCCGCAGCAGAACATGATCGAGGCGTACCAGACGTGGCGCGGCTGGGCGGAAAAATCCGCGACCGACTACAGCTTCCACGTCGCCGTCACCTGGTGGGACGACAGCGTCAGCCGCGACATGGGCGCGCTGGTCGAAAAACACGGCGTCAACAGCTTCAAGCACTTCATGGCCTACAAGGGCGCGATCATGGTGGACGACGGCACGCTGATCAACAGCTTCACCCGCTGCCGCGAACTCGGCGCGGTCGCGACGGTGCATGCCGAAAACGGCGAACTGGTCGCGCATTTGCAAAAGGCGATCTTCGAGCAAGGCATCACCGGCCCTGAAGGCCATCCGCTGTCGCGCCCGCCGGGCGTCGAGGGCGAAGCCGCCGAGCGTGCCATCCGCATTGCGGAAGTCATGAATGTGCCGCTTTATATCGTGCACAACTCGGCGAAGGAATCCGCCGACGCCATCGCCCGTGCGCGCCATGCAGGCCTGCGCGTCTTCGGCGAAGTGCTGGCCGGCCACCTCGTGATCGACGACAGCGTCTACTACAACACCGATTTCGAATATGCCGCCGCGCATGTCATGTCGCCGCCGTTCCGTAAGCCGGAACACCAGAAGGCGCTTTGGAACGCGCTGCAAGGCGGCACGCTGCACACGACGGCGACCGACCACTGCGCCTTCTGCGCGCCGCAAAAAGCCATCGGCAAGGACGACTTCCGCAAGATCCCCAACGGCACCGCCGGTATTGAAGACCGCATGGGCGTGCTGTGGCACCATGGCGTGAATGCGGGCCGCCTGACGCCCAACGAATTCGTCGCCGTCACCTCGGCCAATACGGCCAAGATCTTCAACATCTATCCGCAAAAGGGCTGCGTCGCCGTGGGCGCGGATGCCGACATCATCGTCTGGCATCCCGAAAAGACCCGCACCATCTCCGCCAAGACGCACCACCAGAAGGTCGACTTCAACATCTTCGAAGGCATGGAAGTGAAGGGCCTCAATACCGTCACCATCAGCCGTGGCAAGATCGTCTACAAGGATGGCAAGCTCCTCACTACTCCCGGCCACGGCAAGTACGTCAACCGCCCGCCCTTCGGCGTCTATTCCGACGCGCTCAAGATCAAGCGCGAATTGGAGAAACCTCAAGGCGTCAAGCGCGGCAAGAAAGCCGCCTGATAAAAAAGCCCCCGATCATCGGGGGCTTTTTTCAGGGCTTGAATTTGGGCGGCGGGTTATTCGACCCCGGCTGTGGCGGGTCGGGCATGCGGATATAGTCGTCGGCAATGTTTTCCAGCATGGGATGGATTTCCTCGCCTTCGGTGAGGTCCAGCATGAACCGGCGCACGATGAGTTCGCCCAGTTTCTCCTTCTCGTCGGTCTGCCAGTCGGTGAAGGTCGGTGTGCCCGGCTGGTAACCGGCGCGGCCGAGCTTGTCGATGATATCTTCGCGCGCGACGAAAGGCGCACCGGCGTTTCTCGCATAGGTCTTGATCCACGGCACCAGCGTATTCAGGCCGCCGTCGATCACGGCCGGCAGGCCCGGCATCAGGGCCGAGATCTTCATGGCATGGTGTTGGGCAAGTTTTTCGCCCTGCTCGCGGCACTTGTCGAGGAATTCGACGACCACGGCGTCTTCGTCGCTATCTTTGCGGATGTTGAGGTCGATGTCGTTGAACGTCAGGCGGACGTCCTCATCGCCCTCCGCCAGCTTCTTCGCCTGCCGGATCGCATATTCGATCGACTCGCCGGTCTGCGGGACGTAGTGCTTTTCCATCAGGCCTGCTTCTTGATGTTCGCCCCGTTGCGCGGGTCTTTCGGCCAGGTCAGGTAGGGCATGTCCTTGTCGGTGCGCTTCATGGTGATGCACTCGTCGACGGGGCAGACGAGCATGCAGAGGTTGCAGCCGACGCAGTCCTGATCGACGACGGTGTAGACGCGCTTGCCGTCGGCGTCGCGCTCGGCGGTGATGGCTTGGTGCGAGGTGTCTTCGCAGACGATGTGGCAGAGGCCGCAGCTAATGCACTTGTCTTGGTCGATCTTCGCCTTGATCTCGTAGTTCATGTTGAGATCTTGCCAGTTCTTGTAGTTCGGCACCGCACGGCCGCGGAAGTCCTCGAGCGTCTTGTAGCCCTTTTCGTCCATCCAGTTGGAAAGGCCGTCGGTCAAGTCTTCGATGATCTTGAAGCCGTGGTGCATCGCCGCCGTGCAGACCTGCACCGAGCCGGAGCCGAGCGAGATGAACTCCGCCGCGTCGCGCCAGGTGGTGACGCCGCCGATGCCCGAGATGGGGATGCTCTTGCACGCGGGGTCGCGCGCGATTTCGCCAACCATGCAAAGCGCGATGGGCTTGACCGCGGGGCCGCAATAGCCCCCGTGCGCGCCGACGCCGTCCACGACGGGGTAGGGCGCCATCTGGTCGAGGTCAACGCCGACGATCGAGTTGATGGTGTTGATGAGCGACACCGCATCCGCGCCGCCGTTCACCGCCGCGCGCGCGGGGTGCAGGATGTTGGTGATGTTGGGCGTCAGCTTCACGAAGACGGGCATCTTGGTGTATTTCTTGCACCATTCCGTCACTTGCTGGATATATTCCGGCACTTGGCCGACGGCGGAGCCCATGCCGCGCTCCGACATGCCGTGCGGGCAGCCGAAGTTGAGTTCGACCGCGTCGCAGCCGGTGGTCTCCACGCGCTTGAGGATTTTCTGCCAGCTTTGCTCTTCGCACGGCACCATCAGCGAAACGACGAGGGCGCGGTCGGGCCAGTTCTTCTTGACGCGCGCGATCTCGGTCAGGTTGATGTCGAGCGAGCGGTCGGTGATCAGCTCGATGTTGTTCAGCCCCGCCATGCGGTTGCCGCCGTAGTTGATCGAGCCGTAGCGCGACGAGACGTTGACGACCGGCGGGCCGTCCTCGCCCAGCGTCTTCCACACCACGCCGCCCCAGCCCGCTTCATAGGCGCGCACGACGTTGTATTCCTTGTCCGTCGGTGGCGCGGAGGCCAGCCAGAACGGGTTGGGCGAGGTGACGCCCGCGATCTTGCAGGTTAAATCGGCCATATCAGTTGCTCCCCTTCAGCATTTTGTGGATCGCCGCGGCGGCGATCTTGCCGCCCTCGACGGCGGCGACGGTCAGGTCTTGTCCTTCGATGCAATCGCCGCCCGCCCAGACGTTCGCAAGCGAGGTCTGGCCGTCTTCGTTTGCGGCGATGCGGCCTTTCTTGGTCAGTTGCAGCAGCTCGCGGCCGCCTTCCTTCAGCGGGTCGGCGACGAAGGTCTGGCCGATGGCCTTGAACACCATGTCGGCTGGCAGCGTGAAGGTGCTGCCGGTGCCCATCAGCTTGCCGCTCTGGTCGAGCTGCGTGTATTCGAATTCCATGCCCGTCACATGACCCGCATGGCCGATCAGCTTCTTCGGCTGCGCCCAGTGCTTGATGAGCACGCCGTTGACGGCGGCGAGTTCCTGCTCATGATCCGTCGCACCCATGTCGTCCGCGCCGCGGCGGTAGACGAGGGTAACGTATTCCGCGCCGAGGCGCTTGACCTGAATGGCGACGTCGACCGCGGTGTTGCCGCCGCCGATGACGACCGCGTGGCGCGGCACGGGCAGTTGCGAAAGGTCTTTCGCCTGACGCAGCGCGGCGATGTAGTCGACCGCGTTCTCGACGCCCGCGAGGTCTTCGGCCTCGATGCCGAGCGCGTTGACGCCCTGCAGGCCGATGCCGAGGAACACGGCGTCATAGTCCTTGCGCAGTTGCGACAGCGTCACGTCCTTGCCGAGCGCCTTGTTGTACTCGATTTTGATGCCGCCGAGGGAGAGGATGTATTCGACTTCCCGTTGTGCGAAATCATTGGCGACCTTATAGGCCGCGATACCGTATTCATTGAGGCCGCCCGCTTTGGGCTTGGCTTCGAAAATGGTGACGTCATGACCTTCGCGTGCCGCGTGATGCGCGCAAGCCAAACCCGCAGGCCCTGCGCCGACGACGGCGATCTTCTTGCCGGTCGCTGGCTTGCGCGTGAAGATCTGGCGGTCGTTGCGGGAGAACAGATGGTCGGTGGCGAAGCGCTGCAATTGGCCGATCTTGACCGGTTTGTCGCTTTGCGTGTTGCGCACGCAAGCTTCCTCGCAGAGTTCCTCGACCGGACAGACGCGCGCGCAGGAGCCGCCGAGGATATTGGACGACAAGATCGTCGCCGCCGCGCCCTTGACGTTGCCGCTGGCGATCTTGCCGATGAACACCGGAATGTCGATGCTGGTCGGGCATGCCTCGATGCAGGGGGCGTCGTAACAGAAATAGCAGCGGCTCGCCTCGATCACCGCGTTGTTGCGGTCGAGCGGGGGCAGGATGTCGCTGAAGTTTTCGGCGTATTGCTCGGGCTTCAGGCGGCCGGCGGAAATGTCGGTGTCTGTCATCGTGCTATCCTTTGCTGTCATCCTGAGCGGAGCGAGGGATCTTCAATGGTTGCGGCATTCAAGATCCCTCGCTTGCGCTCGGGGTGACAATGATTTTTATTTGTTTTGCGGGAAGTGGTAGTCGGCGCCTTCCGCGGGGCCGTGCGGCCAGCGGGCGGTCATCGTCTTCAGCTTCGTCCAGAAGCGCACGCCTTCCGGCCCGTGCATGTGCACGTCGCCGAACAGGGAACGCTTCCAGCCGCCGAAGCTGTGGAACGCGACCGGCACGGGGATCGGTACGTTGATGCCGACCATGCCCGCCTTGACGTCGCGGGCGAAGTTGCGCGCGGTGCGGCCGTCGTTGGTGTAGATGGCGGTGCCGTTGCCGAATTCGTGATCGTTGATCAGCTTGAGCGCCGAGGGATAGTCCTTCGCGCGGACGATCGCCAGCACGGGGCCAAAGATCTCTTCCTTGTAGATCTTCATCTTGTCGGTGACATGATCGAACAGCGAGCCGCCGAGGAAGAAGCCGTCTTCGTGGCCCTTGACCTTGAGGCCGCGGCCGTCGACGACGAGCTTCGCGCCTTCGGCCACGCCGCTCTCGATATAGCCGCAGACTTTTTCATGGTGCTGCTTGGTGATCAGCGGCCCCATGTCGGCGTCCTTGAGCGTGCAGGGGCCGACCTTGAGCGCCTGAATGGCGGGCGTCAGGTTTTCGACGAGCTTGTCGGCAGTGGCATCGCCGACCGCGACGGCGACCGAGATCGCCATGCAACGCTCGCCGGCCGAGCCGAAGGCCGCGCCCATCAGGGCGGAGGTGGCTTGGCTGATGTCGGCGTCGGGCATCACGATCATGTGGTTCTTCGCGCCGCCGAGGGCTTGCACGCGTTTGCCGTTGGCGGTGCCTGTCGAATAGATATACTGCGCGATCGGGGTCGAGCCGACGAAGCTGATCGCGTGGATGTCGGGGTGGTGCAGGATGGCGTCGACCGCTTCCTTGTCGCCGTTGACGACGTTGAACACGCCGTCGGGCAGGCCGGCTTCTTTGAGCAGCTCGGCCATGTAGGCGGAAGACGACGGGTTGCGTTCCGACGGCTTCAGCACGAAGGTGTTGCCGCAGACGATGGCGATGGGGAACATCCACATCGGCACCATGGCCGGGAAGTTGAACGGCGTGATGCCGGCGACGACGCCGAGCGGCTGGCGGATCGAATAGCTGTCGATGCCGGTGGCGACGCTGTCGGAATATTCGCCCTTGAGCATCGTGGGGATGCCGGTCGCGAACTCGACGATCTCGATGCCGCGCGCGACTTCGCCCTGGGCGTCGATGGCGACCTTGCCGTGCTCGGTCGAGACGATCTCGGCCAGCTTGTCGGCGTTCTTGTTGAGCAGCTCAAGGAAGCGGAACATGACCCGCGCGCGGCGCATCGGCGGCGTTTCGGACCAGCTTTCAAAAGCCTTCTTGGCTTTCTGCACGGCGGCATCGACATCAGACGTCGTGGCGAAAGGCACCTGGCTGATGACTTTGCCGGTGGCCGGGTTGTAGATGTCGCCGTGGCGTTGGGCTTCGGTTTTCTTCTGGGTCATAGCGGTCATGGCTTTCTTCCTTATGCGAGGGATTTGATGACGCTGGAGATCGTGCCGAAGATCTCGTCGATCTGCGACTTGGAGACGATCAGCGGCGGCGAGAGCGCGATGGTGTCGGCGGTGGTGCGGATCAGGAGGCCCTTCTCGAAGCACTTGAGGAAGGCGTCGAAGGCGCGCGCGGTCGGCTTGCCGGGGATGCCTTCCATCTCGATCGCGCCGATGAGGCCGTGGTTGCGGATGTCGATGACATGTGGCAGGCCCTTGAGCGAATGGATCGCCTGTTCCCAATAGGGCGCAAGCTCGGCGGTGCGTTCGAACAGGCCTTCTTCCTTGTAGATGTCGAGCGTGGCGATACAGGCCGCCATCGCCAGCGGATGGCCCGA
>CAYZCE010000002.1:75698-100496 GCA_964476835.1 uncultured Rhodospirillaceae bacterium | reverse complement strand
GGCGTCGAGCGTACCGATGGCGGCGGCGGCCGCGACCGGGTGGCCGGAATAGGTGTAGCCGTGGAACAGCTCGATGGTGCCAGCGGGGCCTTGCATGAAGGCGTCGTAGATCTTCTTGTCGACCGCGACCGCGCCCATCGGAATGGTGCCGGCGGTGAGGCCCTTGGCCATCGTGATGATGTCGGGCGTGACGCCGAAGACTTCGGCGGCGGTCGCCGCGTTGCCGGTACGGCCAAACGCGGTGATGACTTCGTCGAAGATCAGCAGGATGCCGTGCTTGGTGCAGATGTCGCGCAGCTTTTGCAGGTAGCCGACGGGCGGCATCAGCACGCCGGTCGAGCCGGCCATGGGCTCGACGATGACGGCGGCGATGGTTTCAGGGCCGTGCAGCGCGACGATGCGCTCGAGGTCGTCGGCGAGGTGCGCGCCGTAGGCCGGCAGGCCCCTGGTGTAGGCGTTTTTTTCAAGGTTGTGCGTGTGCGGCAGGTGGTCGACGCCGGTCAGCAGGCTGCCGAAGAAACGGCGGTTGTTGACGATGCCGCCGACGGAGATGCCGCCGAAGCCGACGCCGTGGTAGCCGCGTTCGCGCCCGATCAGGCGCGTGCGGCCGCTCTGGCCGCGCACGTTGTGGTAGGCGAGTGCGATCTTGAGCGCGGTGTCGACGGATTCAGAGCCGGAGTTGGTGAAGAAGACATGGTCGAGCGAGCCGGGCATCAGCGTCGCGACGCGCGAAGCCAGTTCGAAAATCTTCGGGTGGCCCATCTGGAAGGCGGGCGCATAGTCGAGTTCGAGAATTTGCTTCTGTACCGCTTCCACGATTTTCGGGCGCGCGTGGCCGACGTTGCAGCACCAGAGACCGGCGGTTGCGTCCAGCACCTTGCGACCGTCATCGGTCGTGTAGTGCATGTCCTTCGCGCTGACAAACATGCGCGGCGCGGCCTTGAACTGGCGGTTCGCCGAGAACGGCATCCAGAACGCTTCAAGGTTGTTGGCGGCAGGTTGCGTTTTGGGCGCGGCGGAAGACTGGGACATGATTCTTTTCCTGTGAAAGCTATTATAAAGAAGACGGAAAAATACACGGATTCCGCACGTTATGCAATGCGGTGCGACGTATTACATAAGGTTAAAACATTGTTGTCAATCCCGCGTCTGGCCGTTGCCGTAGACCAGCCATTTGTAGCTGGTGAGGGCCTCGAGCCCCATCGGGCCGCGGGCGTGGAGCTTTTGTGTGCTGATGCCGATTTCGGCGCCGAGGCCGAACTGGCCGCCGTCGGTGAAGGCGGTCGATGCATTGGCATAGACGGCGGCGGCGTCGACCTCGTTCATGAAGCGCGCGACGGCGAGCTTGTCCTCGGCGATGATCGCCTCGCTGTGGCGCGAGCTATGGGTGCGGATATGCATCAGCGCCTCGTCGAGCGACCCGACGGTCTTGATGGACATCTTGTAGGAGAGGAATTCCTGCCCGAAATCTTCCGGCTTGGCGGGACGCAGGTGCGGATAGCCGGCCAGCGCCTTGAAAGCCTCGGCGTCCGCGAAAATTTCGACGTTCTCCGTGGCCAGCGGCTCGGCAAGGGCAGGCAGGTCGGCTAGGTGCGCGCGGTGGATGATCAGCGTGTCGAGCGCGTTGCACACGCTGACGCGGCGCGTCTTGGAATTGAAGACGATGTCGCGCGCCTTGGCCAAATCTGCGCTCTGGTCGACGTAAACGTGCACGATGCCGGCGCCCGTTTCGATCACGGGCACGCGCGCATGTTCGCGCACATAGTCGATCAGCGCCTGGCTGCCGCGCGGGATGCAGACGTCGATGATGTCGGTCGCGGCGAGCAGCTCCGCCGTCGCCTCGCGCGTGGGCGGCAGCAGGCAGAAGGCGTCGGGGTTGATGCCTTCCTGCGCCAAAACTGCCTGAATGACGGCGGCAAAGCCGGTGTTGCTGTGCCGCGCTTCCTTGCCGCCCTTGAGGATGCAGGCGTTGCCGGACTTGAAGCACAGCGCGAAGACGTCGACCGTCACGTTGGGTCGGGATTCGTAAATCACGCCGATGACGCCGAGCGGCACCGCGACGCGCTTGAGGTGCAGGCCGTTGGGCAGCGTGCGTTCCTCCAGCGTACGGTCGAGCGGCGAGGACAGCTCGGCCACGTGCTCCACATCGGCGGCGATGGCGGCGAGGCGTCCGGCGTCGAGGCGCAGGCGGTCGTAGCGCGGGTCGTCCTTGGGCATCTCGGCCAGATCCTTGGCGTTCCACGACAGGATGATGGACGCCTTCTTCCTGATTTCGGCGGCGAGGGCGCGCAGCACGCGGTTGCGCTTGCCGTCGCTCAGTTGCGCCAGCAGCGGCGCTGCGTCCTTCGTCTGTTTCATGCGTCGCCTGCCAGATGCAAATGGTCGTAGTGGATGAATTCGGGCTTGCCTTTTTGGCCCATGTATTCCTTCAGCTTCTCCGCGTCATAGCGTGCGAGGCCGACGCCGATTTTGCGGCCGCCGGGCGCGGCGATCTCTACAAGATCGCCCTTTTTAAAGTCACCGCTGCACTTGGCGATGCCGACGGGCAGGATGCTGACGATGCGCTCATGCGCCGCGAGGATGTCGAAAAGCTGTGCGTTGACATGGATGACGCCGGATTTCTTACCCGCGCTGAAGGCGATCCATTTCTTGATGTTGGATTTCTTCTTGGCGGGCAGAATGGCGGTGCCGATCGTTTCGCCGTCCGCGAGGCGCAGCAGCACGTCTTTTTCCGCCGCCGAAGCAATATGCGTGGTGATGCCGAGGTCGGACATACGACGCGCGGTGCCGAGCTTGCTGAGCATCCCGCCGCGCCCCTGCGCGCTTTTCGCCGCCGAGACGTCGGGCAGCTTCTTGTCCTGCGGGTTGATGACGGAAACCAGCTTCGATCCCTCATGGTCGGGATGGCCGTCATAGACGCCGTTCACGTTCGTGAGCAGGATCAGCTTGTCGGCGTTGATCTGCGCGGCGATGAGGCCGGAGAGCTCGTCGTTGTCGGTGAACATCAGTTCCTCAATGGCGACGCTGTCGTTCTCGTTGATGATGGGCAGGATGTTCGGCGTCGCCAGCGTCTCGCGCATCAGGCGGGCGATGTTGAGGTAATGCGCGCGCGTCTGGAAATCCTGCTTGGTCAGCAGCAGCTGCGCCGGCGCGATTTTTTCGGGCGCGAGGAGTTCGGCATAGGCGCGCATCAATTCGGGCTGGCCGAGGCTGGCGAGCACCTGCTTCTCCCCGATGGTCGCGCCGTAGTCGCGCTTCAGCACCGCGCGCGCCACGCGGCGGCCCGAGCCGACCGCGCCCGAGGATACCAGCGCGACTTCATGGCCTGCACGCTTGAGCGCGACGATCTGCCCGACCAGCTTGGCGAGCACGCCCAGCAACAGCGTGCCGTCTGGCGCGACGATCGCCTGCGTGCCGATTTTGACGACGATTTTCATGGAGTGCATTCTCCGACAGCGGCACGGCGGCAGGCAAGAAAAAAGGCGGGGAGAACCCGCCTTTTTTCCTCTTATGGCCTGTATCGTTACTTGCTGACCTTGACCGCGCTTTCTTTTTCGCGGATCAGCTGGCCGACGTCCTTCGCCGCTGCGGCGTTGTCGGTTGCCTCGGCATCGGTCTTGTCGGTCTTATAGTCGTACTTGGGTGCCACACGGTCAGAACGGTTGCCGACCAGCGGTGCGACGCGGTCGGAGCGGTTGCCAACCAGGGGTGCCACGCGTTCCGACTTGTTCGCCGAGAGCGGTGCGTAGCGTTCGGTCTTGTTGGCGCCGAGCTTGTCGTTCTTGTAATCGTACTTCGGGGCGACGCGGTCGGACTTCAGCGCGTCTACTTTATCGTTCTTGTAGTCATACTTGGGCGCAACCCGTTCGGACTTGTTGGCGGCGAGGGGTGCGTAACGTTCGGTTTTATTGGCACCGAGCTTGTCGGTCTTGTCGTCGTACTTCGGTGCGACGCGGTCGGACTTTAAGGCATCAACCTTATCGGTTTTGTAGTCGTAACGGCCGGATTTTGCGTCGACCTTGTCTGCGTTCTTGTAATCGTAGCGGTCGGACTTCAAGGCATCGACTTTGCCGTTCTTGTAATCATAGCGATCCGACTTCAGGGACTCGACTTTATCGCTCCGGTAACCGATGCGGTCGGTCTCGTTCTTGTAGTCATACTTGGGCGCGGCCTTGAGCGCGCCTGCCTTCAGCATGGAAGGGCATGCGCTGTCCTGGCAAGGCACGCGGTCTTCCGCACGGGAGGGGGAGGAAACCGCCATGGCGACCGAAACCAGGGTAGCCAGTACAAAAAATTTCTTCATGAAAGAACACTCTCTATGTTGGTTGTGACGACGTTCTTCCAGTATAGCGGGAGATAGGTAAAATTTTTCTTAAATCCAGCTTAAATCGTATTTTTCTGTTTAAATTCAATAAATTAACCAAAGGTGAAAGCATAGGCTTCCACGCCATCACCTTCGGTCGTGAGTCGGAGTCGACCTGCCCCGAACCGTTTCTGGTCGAGGAGCTGGTATAAGGTATGGCGTGTCACCGTCAGCGTGCCGAGGTCGCGGCCGTCCAGTTCCAGCTTCACGCGCGTCGGTGCGCCCGTCGCGGTGCCGAGGACGAGGAAGACTTTCTTCGCCTTGAAATCGAGCGTCAGTTGCGCGCCCGCGGCGGTCGAGACGATCTTCTCGTCCTCCTGCCGCCAGCCGCCGGAGAGCGACCAATAGGACGGGTTCGGCGCGGCGCGCAACTTGCCGAGATAGGTCTCGGGCGTCTGGTCGAGGCTGAATTCTTGTCCGCCTGCCGCCTTCGCCTTGCCGGAGAGGCCGAGCAAGTAGCGGATGTTGTTCTCGGTCACGTCATAGTCGCCTTCGCCGAAGTGGGTGTAGACGACACGGCCATCACGGTCGATCAGGTAATGCGCGGGCCAATAGCGGTTCTTGAAGGCCACCCATGTCGAGAGCGCGTTGTCGAGCGCGACGGGATAGCGGATATGGTGCGCGGCCACGGCGGCTTCCACATTGGCGCGGTCTTTCTCGAAGGCGAACTCGGGCGCGTGCACGCCGATGACGACGAGGCCCTTGTCGCGGTACTTTTCATCCCACGCCGTGACATGGGGCAGCGTGCGAACGCAGTTGATGCAGGAATAGGTCCAGAAATCGACCAGCACCACTTTGCCCTTCAGTTGCGTCATGTGCAGCGCGGGGCTGTTGATCCAGCCCTCGATCCCGGCGAAGTCAGGCGCGGGGTAGGGTGCGTCAAGCGCGTGCTCGATTTTGTTCGTATCGGAAACATGCGTTTGCGTCGTGGGCAGGCTCAGGTCGATGCCGGAAGCCATGACGGCGACGGCCGCGATGATGAGGATGCCGAAGGCGCGGCGCAGCGTCTCGGTATGCTTCGCGATCTTGCCGACGAGGCCGCGGCCGGCGAGCGCAATCGCCAGCATCGGCACGCCGGCGCCGATGGCGAAAGAAAAGATGACGAGGTAACCGGCAAGATCGCTCTCCTGCCGGATCACCTGCACCAGCGCCGCTGCCAGCACCGGGCCTGCACATGGCGTCCAGACAAGGCCGATCAGCGCGCCGATGCCGATGCCGCTGAAGAAACCGTCGCCGCTCACGTTGATATTGCCGGCCTGCGCGAAACGCTGCGTCAGGCGGTTGAAGGCCGCCGACAGCTTTGCCGACAGCAGCACGAGGCCGAAGGCGAACAGCAGCGCCAGCGACACGTCGCGCAGCACGGCGAGGTCAAGACCGAAGGCGCTGACGATCTTGCGCGATACAAAGGCGAAGAGGCTGAAGGCCAGCACGAAGCCGAGGATGATACCGAACGGCCGCCGCTTGCCGCCGTCGCCGGAGGCCGCCAGTACCAGCGGCAGCACGGGCAGGATGCACGGCGAGGCGACGAGCGCGACGCCTTCAACAAAGGCCAGTCCGGCTTCGAGCGGGTTCAACATGTTTATGCCTTTTCAGGAATGAAGGTGAGGGCGGAGCCGTTGTTGCAATAGCGCAGGCCAGTCGGCGCGGGTCCGTCTTCAAAGACGTGACCCTGGTGCCCGCCGCAGCGCGCGCAGTGGTATTCGACGCGCGTCATGCCGAACTTGTGGTCGCCCTTGCGCGCGACATGGCCGGGCAGCACGTCGAAGAAACTGGGCCAGCCGGTGCCGCTGTCGAACTTGAAGGCGGAAGCAAACAGCGCGAGGCCGCAACCCGCGCAGGCGAAAGTGCCCTTGCGGTGCTCCTCGGTCAGCGGGTGGGAGAAGGGCGCGTCGGTGCCGTCCTGCCGCAACACGGTGTAGGCTTGCGGCGAGAGTTCTTTCTTCCACTCCGCGTCGCTCTTGACGATGGTGCCGATGTCTTCTGCCATGCTCTTCTCCGTTGAAAATGCCAGCGCCAGCAGGCCGAGGCCGGCGAGGCGGGTGAATGAACGTCTGTCGAGTGTCTTCATGTATGTGGTGCCTCCTGCAAACCTCTTCGCGCGCGATGGCGGAAAGGTTACAGGCGTTTCAGCAAAAAGCGGCCAAGATATGCGCCAAGCGCCGCCAGCGCCAGCACCGGCGCGAAATGCCACAGCAACAGGTGACCGAGGCCGTCGTTGGCGCAGAGGAACCGCATGCCCGCCGCGCCGAAAGAGGCTGCCGACAGCCATGCCGCCCCACCCGCCATTCCACGCCACACCGGGCTGCCGCGCCAGACCATCAGCGTGCCGAGCGCCACAGGCACCACCGACATCGCGACAAGGCCGATGACGCAGGAAAGCGCGGCAGGTTCTTCGCGCAGCGCCCCGGCAGGCATCATGGTGAAAGCATACAGGCACAACCCCGCCCAGATCAGCACGGCAAGGGCAAGCAGCAGCTTGGGCATGCGGCGCAGGCGCGTATCCGGCACGGCCAGGTAAAAAGCGGCGACAGCGGAAGAAATGCCTGCGATGGTCATCAGGGCAGCCTCGATCCCGGCGCTCATGGGCCAGCCTGCGCGCGCGCCGCCGAGGAACAGGAGCGCCAGCACGACCAGTAGCGCCGCCGCCGTGAAGGTCAGCGCGCGCAACGGCGGCGCGGCCAGCGGCTTGACCGGCTTGAGGTCTTGCGTCAATGCGGCGATCAGGTCATTCGTATCCATGCGTCATCAGCCATTCTTTCAGTTGGCGCAAGGCCCGGTGCGCGGCCACTTTCGCCGCGCCCTCGGTCATGCCCAGTTTCCCGGCGGCCTCCGCCATCGAAGAGCCGTCGAGCTTGGTCATCTCCAGCAATCGGCGCGACCGCTGCGGCAACTGGGCGAGCGCCATGCGCAGTTCGCCTGCGAGAAACGCCTCTTCCGGGTTCTTCGCGGGATCGGCGGCAAAGGTTACAGCGAGATCATCGCTTGTTTCGTGCGCGCCCGCGCGTGAGGTTTTGCGGAAATAGTCGAGCATCTTGTGCCGGGCGATGCCGTACATCCAGTTACGGAACGGCTGCTCCGGCCGCCACGTATGGCGCGCGCCGTGGAGGGCGAGCAGGATTTCCTGCGTCACGTCGTCGACCTGGTCGCGCGCAAACAGGCGGGCGCGCAGGAAGCGGTGCAGGGCGGGCGTGATCTCGGTCAGCAGGCGGCGGTATGCACCGGCGTCGCCTTGCTGCGCCGCCTGCATGAGCTGCGACCAGTGTTCGGGCGTATCGTGTGCGTTCTTGCTTGCCATCCGTGGATGACAAGGTAGCGCGAAATAGGGTGGGCGGCAACGCCTTGTCGACATATGCCGTCATCCCGGCAAAAGCCGGGATGACGTATATATTCAATGCTCTGTATAAAGTGTCGGGAAGAAGCGCTTGAGGTCTTCCACCTTCGGCAGGTCGTGCATCACGATATAGGGCTGCATCGGGTGGTTCTTCGCGTAGTCCTGATGGTAGTCCTCGGCCGGGTAGAAAGCCTCAAGATGGCTGACCTTGGTCACGATCGGCGTCTTGAAGGCCTTGACGGCGTCCAGCTGCGCGATATAGGCGCGGGCGAGCTTTTCCTGCTCCGGCGTGGTCGCAAAGATTTCGGAGCGGTACTGCGTGCCGTGGTCGGGGCCTTGGGCGTTCAGCTGCGTCGGGTCGTGCGCCACGGCGAAATAAACCTGCAGCAGCGTGCCGGGCGAGACGACGCCAGGGTCATACGACACCTTCACCGCCTCGGCATGGCCGGTGGTGCCGGTGCTGACGATATCGTAATGCGCGGTGTCGGCGCTTCCGCCCGCATAGCCGGAAACGGCCGAGGTCACGCCGCGCACATGCTGGAATACCGCCTGCACCCCCCAGAAGCAGCCCCCGGCGAGCACAAGCGTTTGCTCCGTGCCTGCGGCGAGGGGCATGTCGGATAGGGGCGCGGGCAAAGGCGCGGCGGTCGCGGCAGAAATGCCGCAGGCAAGGCCGGCGCCGACGAGTTTCGAGCATTTATCGAGAAAACGGCTGATGGTCATGGGATATCCTCCTCTTCAGCAGGATATTCGCCGCGACTTAGACAAAGGTTACAGCCACGCCGCGCTTGCGGAAGTAGGATTCCATCACCTTGCGGCCCTGGCGGTTGTTCTGGACGAGGCGCGCGGTCTCGACCTCGGCTTCCTTCTTGCCCGCGGCGGTCAGCGCGGTCTTGAGCGCGGCGATATGCGTGTCGATATCCGCGTTGTTGTTCTGCAGCGAGGTGTAGATGTTCTCGAGCGCTTCGGCGACGGTCATGGAACGGCTCCCTTTGAATTGATAGGCCTGATATAGCAGGGATTGACAGCGACGGTAAAGCGGATAGAGTCTGGATAATAGGAAAAATGATGAAGAAAAACGCCGACGACGTCATCACGCGGTTCTCGCGCACGGTCGACCAGTTCCTGTCGGAAGACGAATTCCGCGAGAAGCTGGCCTCGGGCAAGCGCCTGCGCGTCAAGCACGCGCTCGACGTGCGCACCCCGGTGCTGCACATCGGCCACGCGGTCAACCTGTGGCTTTTGCGCTGGCTGCAGGACATGGGGCACAAGGTGGTGCTGGTGTTTTCCGACTTCACCACGCGCCTCGGCGACCTCGACGGGCGGCTTGAGACGCTGCGCGAAATGCCTGAGGAAGAAATCCAGCACAACATCCGCGAATTCATTTTGCAGGCGCAGGCGGTGCTGCGCTTCGACGACCCGGACCTGATCGAGGTGCGCCGCAATTCCGAATGGTACAAGGCCATGAGCGTGCACGACCTGCTCAACGTCTTCTCGCTCGTCACCTACGCGCGCCTGATCTCGCGCGACCTGTTCCAGGAACGCATCGCCGAGGGGCGCGAAATCTATGTGCACGAAATGCTCTACCCGCTGCTGCAGGGCTACGACTCGCTAAAGGTAGGGGCCGATGTCGCGATCGCCGGTTCCGACCAGCTTTTCGCCGAAAGCCTCGGCCGCACGCTGCAGGAAAAGCACGGCATGGCGCCGCAGACGCTGCTGACCACGCGCTACACGGCCGGCACCGACGGGCGGCGCAAGCAATTGCGCGATCTCGACAACTACATCGGCCTCGCCCATACGCCGCGCGACAAGTTCGGGCGCGTCATGAGCATCCCCGATACGCTGATCGAGGAGTATTTCCGCGTCTATACCGAGACGCCGCTGTTCGACATCGCCGCCCTTGATATCGAGGGCCGTCCGCGCGCGGCCAAGCTGCAGCTGGCGCGCGCCATCGTCGCGCGCTATCACGGCGAAGACGTCGCGGAAGCCGAGAGCCAGTGGTTCGAGAAGACGTTTTCGCGCGGGCAGACGCCCGACGACATGCCTGTCATCGCCATCGTCGCCGACCGCATGGAGGCGCTCGACCTCGTCATGCTCGCGCGCCCGGGCAAGAGCAAGGGCGACAGCCGCCGCCTGATCCGCCAGGGCGGCGTCGACCTCGATGGCCGCCAACTGACCGACCCCGCCGAGATGCTGCGCCTCAAGACCGGCGACGTGCTCAAGATCGGCAAGCGCGGCTGGTTCCGCATCGAGGTGGTGAAGCTCTACGACCTCGAGACCGGCGGCCTGCGCCTCAAGCCCATGCAGGTCGAGCAGATCGAGCTGCTCGCGCAATACTTTCCCGAGGGCGAGATCGTGCAATACCTCGGCGGCTTCAAGCGCGTGAAGGGCGACGCTGTGCGCGAGACCTTCAAGAAAGTGATCCTGCAGCCCGAGCCGCGCGACGAATGGCTCTGGACCGTCACGCGCAAGGACAAGCCCGACGACGTAATTGCCGTGGCGCACCTGAAACGCGATCCGTCGCGCGGCAACCAGAACATCTGGATCGTGCCGGGGCAAAAGGACGAGGACGAGGTGATCCGCGAATGCATGGCCGTCATCAATGCCTATGCCTTCGACGTGCTCGGCCTGCCGGCGATGGAATTCAAGAGCGCCTTCGCCGCCGCGACCGAACCGCCGTCGCAGGCAGCGCTGCACCGCTCGCTCGCGCGCATGCGCACCGAGTTGCTGAACCGCGAGACGCCCGAAGGTGCCGTCGGCTTCACCAAGGAAGGCTGGCAGATGATGCAGGAATGGCGTCGCAGCACCAATCCCGCGCTGGCGAAAAAAGTGCTGCCGCCTGTCGCCCGCCCGCGCAAGAAACCCGCGCCGCCGAAAAAGCCGGACGACAAAGAGCCCACCATATAACTGGATGTTTTGACGGGAAAAACAGCCGCTGTTTAAAATTCAACAAAATTGAACGATTGACCTTTTTCCGCGCTTGTGTCTTCCTTGTGATCTGACCCCCGAGGAATCCATGTCCGACAAGCCTGCCCGCAAGAAATCCGCGCTCCCTGTCATCATCCTGCTGCTTGCCGCGCTGGCGGGCGGGGCTTATTACATGACGCGCGTGCGCGGCCTTGAATCGACCGATGCCGCGCAGATCGAGGGCGACATCATCCCGGTCAGCGCCAAGGTGGGCGGCCATGTCATCGAACTCAAGGTCGACGACAACCAGCCGGTCAAGGCCGGCGACCTCCTTTTGACGATCGACCCGACCGACTACCAGATCGCCGGCGACCGTGCCGCGGCCGAACTCGCCGCCGCGCAGGCCGGATATGAGCAGGCCATGCAAACGCTCGCGGTGACGAAGGTCTCCGCGCCGTCGTCGCTGGATGCCGCGCAGGCCGCGCTGACCTCCGCCCGCGCCGATTACGACCGCGCAACCAAGGACGCCGTGCGCAACCGCCAGCTCAAGAACATCGCTACCTCCCGCCGCGTGGTCGAGGAAAGCGATGCCGAGGAACAGATGGCCAAGGCGCGCGTCGCGCAGGCCGAAGCCGCGCTGAAACGCGCCGAGACCTCCAACGACGAGATCGCGGGCGCAGAAGCCGGCGTACGCAAGCTGCAGGCCGACCTCGAGGAAAAGAAGGCCGCGGTCGCCCGCGCGCATCAAGACCTCCTGAACACGAAGGTCACCGCGCCCGTCGACGGCAAGATCGCGCACCGCGCCATCGCCGCCGGCGAGCTGGTGCAGCCCAATCAGACGTTGCTCGCCGTGACCGCGGCGCGCCTGTGGGTCGTCGCCAACTTCAAGGAAACGCAGCTCACGCACATGCGCCCCGGGCAGACCGTCGATATCAAGGTCGACGCTTTTTCCGACCGCAAGCTGAAAGGCCATGTCGACAGCATCCAAGCCGGCACCGGCAGCCGCCTCTCGCTCTTCCCGCCTGAAAACGCCACCGGCAACTTCGTCAAGGTGGTGCAGCGCGTGCCGGTGAAGATCGCGCTCGATGCGCAGCCCGACGCCGCGCTGCCGCTGGCGCCCGGCATGTCGGTCGAGGCGACGGTGCATGTCAATGACGCTCCGCGCCCCTGACATCAACCCATGGATGATCGCGTTTGCGGTCAGCCTTGCCACGTTCATGGAGGTGCTCGACACCACCATCGTCAACGTGTCGCTCACCCATATCGGCGGCAGCCTCGCCGCGACGCCGGAAGAGGGCACCTGGGTGCTGACCTCCTACCTCGTCGCCAACGGCATCATTTTGCCGCTGAGCGGCTGGCTGGCCGGCGTCATCGGGCGCAAGCGCTACTTCATGATCTGCATCGGCGCCTTCACGCTGGCCTCGTTCCTCTGCGGCGCGGCGACCAGCCTGCCGATGCTGATCATCTTCCGCCTGCTGCAGGGACTTGCGGGCGGCGGGTTGCAGCCGATGCAGCAGGCCATCCTGCTCGACACCTTCCCGCCGGAAAAGCGCGCGCAGGCCTATGCGGTCACCGGCATCACCATGATCGTGGCGCCCGTGATCGGCCCCACGCTCGGCGGCTATATCACCGACAGTTTCGATTGGCGCTGGATCTTTTTCATCAACGTGCCGGTCGGCCTCTTCGCGCTGTCGCTGGTCGGCCGCCTGCTGGCGGGGGACGAGGCGCAAACCAAGCCCCGCCCGCGCGTGGATTATATCGGCATGGGGCTGGTGGCGCTGGGACTGGGCGCGCTGCAGATCATGCTCGACAAAGGCCAGCAGGAAGACTGGTTCGAGAGCAACATGATCACGATCCTGCTTGTAGGCAGCGTGGCGGCGCTGGTGGCGGCGGTGATGTGGCTGCTCTCACGCAAGGAGCCGCTGATCGAGCTGCGCCTCTTGAAAATTCCTGCCTTCGGCGCGGCCTGCCTGATGATCTTCTTCACCGGCTTCACGCTTTATAGCAGCAGCATCCTGCTGCCGCTTTTGGTGCAGCAGCACTTCGGCTATGATGCGCAGCTGGCGGGGATGATCTTGTCGCCCGGCGCGATCGTCATCGCCTTTTTAATGCCGATGATGGGCAAGCTGACGCATAAATTCCCGCCGAAATACCTGATCGCCATCGGCTTCGTGCTGTGCAGCACCGGCATGTTCTTCACCGGCAACCTGTCGGAGCAGACGGACATGCACACCTTCGTCCTGATGCGCATCGTGCAGGTGCTCGGCCTGCCGTTCCTATTCATCCCGATCAGCACGATCGCCTTCATGGATGTGCCCAAGCACCTCAACAACAAGGCGGCGGCGCTTTATTCGCTGTTCCGCAACCTCGGCGGCAGCTTCGGCATCGCGCTCATCACCACCTATCTCGCGCGGCACACGCAGGTCTGGCAGAACTACCTTTCCGCCCATACGTCGCCTTACGTGCCGGAGTTTTCGCGGGCGATGGCGCAGCAGACCGCCGCGCTGGTCGCCGCCGGCGTGCCGCAGCCCGGGGCGGGCATCAAGGCGCAGGCGCTGCTCTACCGCAACCTCGGCGAACAGGCGAGCCTGCTCGCCTATGTGGATTCCTTCCACATGATGTGGCTGGTAATGCTGCCGCTGTCGCTGGTCGCCTTGATGCTGAAAAAGCGCATGCTGCCGAAGAACGCACCGGTTGCCGACGTCCACTAGTTCCGCGCGAAAAGCCCCGTCAGCGAAGCCTCTGCGATGACATGGCCTTCCATCGCCGCCGCGATGTCCTGCCGCGACGACGAGGCCGGCGTGATCATGGTGTCGAGCGCATAGAGGTGGAACACGTAGTGGTGCGCGCCCGATCCGGGCGGCGGGCAGGGGCCGCCGTAAGACGCGTCGCCGAAACTGTTGAGCCCTTGCGTGCCGCCGGCGGCGGCAGCGGCCTTGGCCGGCATGTTATAAAGGATCCAGTGCGTCCACAGGCCGGACGGCGCATCCGGATCGTCGACGACCAGCGCGAGCGACTGCGCGGCGGCCGGCACGTCCTTGAACGCCAGCGGCGGCGCGATGTCGCTGTCCGCGCAGGTATAGCGCGCGGGGATCGTGCCGCCTTCGCCGAAAGCGGCGCTCGAAATGCCGAGCGCGAAGGCCGCGTGCGACAACAGGAAGAACATCAGGCATAAAAAAACGACTCGCATGAACGCCACCCTAGGCGATTTCGCAGGAAAATCAAAACCCTTCCCGCCCGCTTGACACAAACGAAAAACAGGAGAAAAATAATCATATGCTCTCAAAAAAAGGGGGCAGCGCGGGATGCCTCTCGGGGGTCGCCGTGTCACTGTAAACTGCACTGTCAAACGTAACCTTGCTTTTAAAGGAGGCAAACAATGGCAAACTTAGTATCTTTCACCCCGCTTTTGCGCAGCACCGTCGGCTTCGACAGGTTTAACGACCTGTTCGAGCAGCTCGTCGAGGGCGGCCCGGAGGCGCGGTTTGACAATTACCCGCCCTACAACATCGAAAAAAGCGGCGACAGCGCCTACCGCATCGTCATGGCGGTCGCGGGCTTCTCGGCCAACGACCTCGGCCTGACGGTCGAGAAGGACACGCTCACCGTCACCGGCCAGATCGCCGAGAAGGAAGGCGAGGCCACGGCCTACCTTCATCGCGGCATCGCGCAGCGCGGCTTCAAGCGCTCATTCCGCCTGGCGGACCACATCAAGGTCACCGGCGCCGAGACGCGCGACGGCCTGCTGATCGTGCATCTGGTGCGCGAAGTGCCGGAAGAGGCCAGGCCCCGCACCATCCCGATCGCGGGTGCGGACAAACTGATCGACGGCAACAAGTAACCGCCGAGATCCAACCGGAAGCCGCCCGCTGCCGAGACAGCGGGCGGCTTTCCTGTGCTTATTTTACGCTTTTGCGGATGGCCTCGGCCAGTTTCATGAACAGGTCGCCGCGCGCGCTGGCCTCGCGCCAGCAGAGCGCGATGGTGCGGCCGAAGGCGGGATTCTGCAGCGGGATGTAACGCACCGCTGGCGTGTCCTTGCGCACGGCGAGCTTGGGCATCAGGGTCACCGCATCGCCGAGCTCCACCATCTGGCGCAGCGTCTCGAGGCTGGTGCCGCGGAAGCGGCTGGACTCGCCGATGCCGATGGCGTGGCAGATATCGAGCGCCTGCGCGCGCAGGCAGTGGCCTTCGTCGAGCAGCAGCATCGGCAGCTTGGCCAGTTCCGCGTCAGTGATGACTTTCTTCTTCGCGAACGGGTGCTGCGCGGAGAGCGCGATGGTGAAGGGTTCATGGAACAGGTCGATGCTTTTCAGCCCGCGACGTTCCACCGGCGCGGCGATCAGCGCGCAGTCGATGCGGCCATTGTCGAGCAGATCGAGCAGGCGGTCGGTTTTTTCCTCGACCAGCTGCAGGCGGATTTTCGGCAGCTGCTTGCGCATCGCGTGCAGGCAGCGGGGGAAAAGGTAAGGGGCGAGCGTGGGGAAGGCGCCCAACGCCACCTCGCCCGCCAGCGGGTCGCTTGCATCCTTGGCGATCTGGCGGATTTCGTCCGCCTCGCGCAGCATCAGCCGCGCGCGGGCGATGATGCGGTCGCCGGCGGCGGTCGGCATCACCTGCTTGCGGCTGCGCTCGAACAATTGCGTGCCGAGGTTTTCCTCCAGCTTGCGGATCTGGATGCTCAGGGTGGACTGGCTGACATGGCAGCGCGCGGCGGCGCGGCCGAAGTGGCCTTCGTCGGCGATGGCCGTCACATATTCAAGGTCGCGCAGGTTCATACATTGATAATATCAATCATAAATATAAAAACAATATATTTTACTAATATATCGTTTGGCGCGATAATGAGAAGATACCAACCCCCACCACAACCTCATTGATTCTCATAAGGAGCTGCTATGTTAGGCGTAGGCCAGAAATTCCCCGCGTTTGCCGTGAAGGCGACCGTTTCCAGCGACATCAAGAACGCGTTCACCGACGTGACCGAGAAGACCTATGCCGGCAAGTGGCAGGTGTTCTTCTTCTGGCCGAAGGACTTCACCTTCGTCTGTCCGACGGAAATCGCCGAGTTCGGCAAGAACAACCAGGCCTTCGCCGACCGCGACGCGCAAGTCCTCGGCGTCTCCATCGACACCGAATTCGTGCACCTTGCCTGGCGCCAGCACCACAAGGACCTGAACAGCCTGCCGTTCCCGATGCTCGCCGACGTCAAGCGTGAGCTGTCCAGCGCGCTCGGCGTGCTCGATCCCGAAGCCGGCGTCGCGCAGCGCGCCACTTACGTCGTTGACCCTGAAGGCATCGTCCGCTTCGTGATGGTGACCGACCTCAACGTCGGCCGCAACGTGAAGGAAGTGCTCCGCGTGCTTGACGCGCTGCAGACCGACGAACTCTGCCCCTGCAACTGGCAGAAGGGCGAAGACACCCTCAAGGTCGCGTAAAGAAGCAGAGAGAAGGAAGACAGAGATGACGCAAGCAACCGCCGTACAGATGGACGACCAACAGCCGAGCCTCCCGGCGTTGCTTGCGCTCCTGCCTTCAGCCGCCAAGGATATCCGGCTCAACCTGGACAGTCTTTTGGCGACGGAGGGCGGCGCCGCCGACCTGACCCCCCAGCAGGCTTGGGGCGTCGCCCTTTCTTCCGCCTACGCGACGCGCCACGCAGGCGTGATCCGCGCCTTCGAGGCATCGGCTGCGGCCGTGCTGTCGGAAGCGGAAATCAACGCCGCCAAGGTGGCCGCCACGATCATGGCGATGAACAACGTCTATTACCGTTTCACGCACCTCGTCCAAGACGAGGAACTCAAGAAGATGCCCGCGCGTTTGCGTATGAACGCGATGGCGACGACCGGCATTGCGAAGGCCGATTTCGAGCTCTATTCTCTGGCCGTTTCTGCGATCAACGGCTGCGGCATGTGCATGGAGTCGCATACGCACGAGGTCGTCAAGGGCGGCCTTTCCAAGACGGCCGTCCAGTCGTCCGTGCGGATCGCCGCCGTCGTCAACGCCGCGGCGCAGGCACTGTCTTTGTAATCATGCCATCTCAGGGGAGGGGACTATGACGCAAGCCAAATCGAAAGAGAACGCAGACCCGGTCGCGGCGATGCTCAACCGCACGCTGGCCAGCACGCTCGACCTCAAGCTGCAGATCAAGCAGGCGCACTGGAACGTGCGCGGCTCCACCTTCATCGGGCTGCATGAACTGTTCGACAAGGTCGCGGCCGACGTCGACGGCTATGCCGACGAGATCGCTGAACGCGCCGTACAGCTCGGCACCGAGGCGCACGGCCGCCTGCAGGACATCAGCGGGCATTCGAGCCTGCCGGCCTATCCGCAAGGCATCCACGAGGGCCTCGACCATATCAAGGCCGTCGAAGCGGGCTTGCAGAAGCTGACCGCGCAAGTGAAGCGCGGCATCGAAGAATCTGACGACCGCGAGGACGCCGTCACCGCCGATATCCTGACGCGCATCGCCGGCGGCCTCGACAAATGGATCTGGATGGTCGGCGCCCACAAGGGATGACGGAAGATTGCTCCCGCGCAGGCGGGAAGCGGAAGAGCCGAGACAATCGGCCCCAAGACTGCCCCCGCCTGCGCGGGGGCTTCTTTTTTTTCAGCTGTCGTAGCGGATGTCGATGACTTCCAGCGTTTCCTTGTGGTCGCCAAGGCGCACGGTGACTTCGTCGCCGACGCGCGCCTTCAGGAGTGCGCGGGCGACGGGGGAGACCCAGTTGATCTTGCCCTTGGCAAGGTCCGCCTCGTCGACGCCGACGATGGTGACGGTGTGTTCGCTGTTGTCCATACGCGCGTATGTCACCGTCGCGCCGAAGAAGACCTGGTCGCGGCGCTTCTGCTGTTCGGGATGCACGACCTCGGCGTTGTCGATACGCTTGGTGAGGTAGCGGAGGCGGCGGTCGATCTCGCGCAGGCGCTTCTTGCCGTAGAGGTAATCGCCGTTTTCCGAGCGGTCGCCGTTGCCGGCGGCCCAGGAGACGATCTCGACTACCTTCGGGCGCTCCTCGCGCGTCAGCACGCGCAGCTCTTCCTGCAGCGCGGCGAAGCCTTTCGGCGTCATGTAGTTCTTGAGGCCTTGCGGCAGTTCGTCGGGTTCGTCGTCATCGTCGGTCATGCGATTATGATTACTGTTTGCCGCGGCTTTTTGCAAGAGCTTGACCGCACCTGCAATAGCGCTATCCTGACAGGCGTACTTCAATCAAAGGGGAAAACCATGAAGAAACTGTTTCTGGCCATCGTCGCCTTGCTGGTGATCGGCGGCATCGCGCTGATGATGAACCTGGGCGGCGTCGTCAAGCGCACGATTGAGATCGCGGGCAGCCGCGTGCTCGGTACCCGCGTCAGCGTCAGCGGCCTCGACATCTCGCTCGCCGACAGGAAGGCGGCAATGCGCGGCTTGTCGGTCAACAACCCGTCGGGCTTCAGCGGCGACCTGCTCAAGACCAAGGGCATCTCGGTCGCGGTCGGCGACATCTCGAAGGACGTCGTCGTCATCAAGAGCGTCGTGGTCGACGGTATGACCGTCACCTACGAATACGGCACGAAGGGCAGCAACTTCGAGGTCATCCAGAAGAACCTGAGGTCCGCTTCCGCCGAAAAGGCGGCCGCGCCCAAGAAGGAAGTGCCCGCCGGCACGTCCGACACGCGCGTCGTCATCCAGCAGTTGAAGATCGTGCATGCGCAGGTGATCCCAAGCATCGGCATCGTCAGCGCGCCGGTGACGCTGCCCGACATCACGCTCACCAACATCGGCAGCAAGAGCCATCCGGCGACCTCGACCGACGTCGCGCTGCAGGTCATGAACAAGGTCATGGCCGTCTCCGCGCAGGCGGTCGTGCAGTCGGGCGTCCTCAACGGCCTCACCGGCGGCGCGGGCGGCATTGTCGGCGGCGTACTGAAGTCGGGCGCGGCTTCCAGCGCGGTCGACGGCGTCAAGAGCCTGTTCGGCAGCAAGAAGTAACCGTTCTCTCGATCTGCAAGGCGTCGCACGGCAGTTTGCAAGACCCGTGCGGCGCCTTTGCTGTTTTTGCGCGATTTTTTTCCGGCACGATCCTTGCTGTATGTCTCCGTACAGCAAGGAGCCTGCAAATGACCAAAAAAGAGTGGGACGGCCCGTCGGCACACGCCGCGGGTGACAACGTTGATTTCCTCGGCACCTATGTCGGCACGCTGCGGTTCTACCTGCAGATGCTGCGGATCCGCATTTTCGCCGGCACGCCAGACTCGGCCGAACCTTATGCGCGCGCCATCAGCCGCGAGGCCGCCACACTCGGCTTCTACCGCCTGCAACTGGCCGCCGACGTGCTGGAGCGCGCGCTGCAGGCCGCGGCTGCCGGTTCCCCCACGTTGGTCGCGCATTGCATGGAGAACCTCGAGATCGCCTTCCACGATGTGGAAAAGCGCGCCCATATATATGCATGACGGATTGCATTGACGCTCACAAAACCATTATGATCGGAGGCGGAAGATGGGGGCACGTCAGATGGTTGAGCCGCATTATGCCGCCTGGGCACTCGGGGCCGTGACTGCCGCGTCGCTGGCAGGCCTTGTCCGCGCCCGCAAGCGCGCGGAACGTGCGGAGAAATCGCTGCAGGAATTGCGGCGGCATGACGCGCTCGGCACGCTCGCGGGCGGCATCGCTCACGACTTCAACAACATCCTCGGCTCGATCCTCGGTTTCGGCGCGTTGCTGGAGGAAGATCTCGCCTCCCAGCCCGACACGCGCGAGCTGGCACGCCAGATCATGACCGCCGCGCGCCGCGGCCAGTCCATCGTCGGTCAGCTCATGGACTACGCGAAAAAATCCCGCCGCGATGACCGGTCTTTCCGCCTCTTGTCGCTCGATGCCGTTGCACGCGAAAGCATTGCGCTGCTGACGCCGTCCTTGCGCAAATCGACCAAGATCACGTACAGCGCCGCGGCAACATGCGACGCCATCAGCGGAAACGCGACGCAGATCGGCCAGGTTCTGCTCAACCTGTGCATCAATGCAGACCATGCCATCGGCGCGCACGCGGGCGCAATCGACGTGACGTTGGATGACGTTGCCTTGGCGGAAGGGTTCGGCACGGGCGGCGTCAGCGTCTCCGGAGAGGGCACGCCGCGCGCGCCTGTCACGGTCATGAACGGCCAACTGCCGCCGGGGCGCTATGTGCGCCTGAGCGTCAGCGACAATGGCGCAGGGATAGAACGCGATGTTGCCGCGCGCATCTTCGACCCGTTCTTCACGACCAAGGACGTCTCGCTCGGCACGGGCCTCGGCCTTGCCGCGATCGAGGGCATCGTGCATGCGCACGGCGGCGCCATCGCGGTCGAGAGCGTGCGCCACCGCGGCACGACGTTCCGCATCATGCTTCCGGCGATAGACGCGCCAGCATCGCCAGCAGTTCCGCCGGCAGGAAAGGTTTCGCCATGACCGCATCCGCGCCGCAATCGCGCGCCAGCTTGAGTGGGTCTTCCGCATGAAGGCGCGCGCCGCCGGACATCGCGAGGATCTTCACTTCCGGGAAGCGGCGGCGGATGTCGAGGATCGTCTCCAGCCCTTCCTTGTTCGGCATGACGAGGTCGATGAGGGCAAGGTCGCAGGGCGCCCGCTCCAGCAGCGCCAGCGCCTCGTTTCCGTCTCCAGCCTCCGCCACGCGATATCCCGCGCGCGCAAGCACGTGGCGCAGCATCAGGCGCAACTGGGCGTCGTCGTCGGCGACCAACACGCGCACATCCGCTTTCATAGGAGGCCGCCATGCCGCTGAAGATATTGATCGCCGAGGACAGCGAGACCAACCGCCTGCTGTTTTCCCTGACCCTCTCGCGTCTCGGGCATGCGGTGACGATGGCCGTCAACGGGCACGAGGCGGTCAGCCTTTTCACGCGGCACCCTTACGACCTCGTTTTCCTCGACTTGAACATGCCGGTGCTGGGCGGCGTCGAGACCGCATACGAAATGCAGAAGATCAACGCGAACTGCACGCCGATCTACGCCATCAGCGGATTCGCCGCGCCGGAGCTGGAAGACCGTTTTCCCGAAGCGGGCATCGTGCGCTGCCTCATCAAGCCGCTCGTGCGTGAAAATCTCGCGGAGGTCGAAGCCGAATGCGGCTTCGACGTCGATGCGCCGGCGCCGTCGTCGGTGCCCGAGGGGCTGCCGCGGCGCGTGATCGAGAGCTACATGCGCGAGCTCTGGTCGCGCGGCCAGGTTTGCCCGCGTCTCTTGAAATCCGGCGACACCGACGCCCTCCTGCGCGAGGCGCACACCATCGCTGGCCTCGCCCACATGCTCAATACGCCGGCGCTGGTCGAGGCCGCGCAGAAAGTGGAGGCGTCCGCGCGCGGCGACACCGCTGTCTTCGCCATGGCCGTGCGCGCGCTTTCCGCCGGTTGCCTCAAGGTTTCGCAATACCTCAAATCCCATTTGAATGCCGCCACTGGGTGATTTTCCGGTGGATGGTGGAAGGGTTTATTTCCAGCCGCCGCGCCGCCTCCGAGACGTTTCCAGCGCAGGCGCGTAACGCGTGCTCGATCGCCAGCCGTTCCATCTCGCGCAAGGGGATGATGCCGCTGAAAGTGGGCTGGCCGGGCACGGCAGGCAGCGGCTCCGCCGGAGGCGGGATCATGTCCATCGTCAATATCTCGCCGTCGTGCAGCACCACGGCGCGGCGCAGGCAGTTCTCAAGCTGCCGCACGTTGCCCGGCCATGCATTGGAGAGGATGAAAGCCCTGACGTCGTCGTCGATGGCGTGAAAATGCTTGCCTTCCTCGGCCGCGAGGCGCGCGAGCAGGCGCGCGGCGATCATCAGCCCGTCGTCGCCGCGCTCGCGCAGCGGCGGCAGGTGGATGTGGATGACGTTGAGGCGGTAATAAAGGTCCTCGCGCAGCTTGCCGTCGGAGATGGCCTTGTGCGGATCGCGGTTGGTGGCGGCGACGAAGCGCACGTCGACCGCCTGTTCCTTCTCCCCGCCGACAGGGCGGAAGACGCCGGTCTGGGTGAAGCGCAGCAGCTTGGGCTGCAGGTCCTGCGGCATCTCGGTCAGTTCGTCAAGGAACAGGGTGCCGCGATCCGCGCGCAGAGCGGCGCCGGTGTGCGCGGCCAGCGCGCCGGTGAAAGCGCCCTTGGCGTGGCCGAAGACTTCGCTCTCGATCAGGTTGGCGGGCATGGCGGCGCAGTTGATCGCCTCGAAGTGCTGCGCGCGGCGCGGGGAAGAGGCGTGCAGGGCGAGGGCGGCCAGTTCCTTGCCGGTGCCGCTCTCGCCGGTGATGAAGACGGGGGCGCGGCTTTGCGCGGCGCTCTCGATCGTGCGCCAGGCCAGCTGCATCTGCGGCGAGCGGCCGATCATCCCGCAGAAGCCGTCGCGGTCGAAGGCGCTGAGCGCGGCGACCGTGTTCTTGAGCGATTGCTGTTCGAGCGTGTTGCGCACGGTGAGCGTCAGCCGCTCGCGCGTCACCGGCTTGGAAATGAAATCGCTGGCACCCGCGCGGATCGCGGCGACCGCCGTTTCCGCCCCCGTCTCGGCGGTGATGACGACGACGGGCGCGGTGACGCCGGCTGCGCGCCAGTCGCGGAGCAGGTCGAGCCCGCTGCCGTCGGGCAGGTGCAGGTCGAGCAAGATAAGGGCGGGATTTTGCATCGCCAGCCGCCGCGCATCGGCGGCAGTCTCGGCGCTGATGATGTCATAGCCCGCGTTCCCGAGGAATTCGGCGTAGGTCAGGGCGAGGGAAGGGCTGTCTTCGACGATCAGGAGAGTGGGTCGCGGCATGATGCACCTCACAACTTTTAATTGTATTGCAAAATGCCTAACAAAGTCTTGCCGCCTGCGTCAGGAGGTTGTTCGCGCGCGGCGAAACGCTTGGTTTTCCGTCTGGCACGGCTTATGCATATTCCTTTCCAGAGAGATTAACGGGGGGAAGATACAATGCAGCAACCTATGAATGGTTATTATGATGTGATGATCCGTAATAGCGGCGAAGCGAATCGCTACCGCGTTTTTGCGGCTTCCGACTACGCCGCGGCGGTGCAAGTTCGCAAAGCGACGGGCTTTATGGCGCAATCCGAAGAGGACGTCATTTTTATTTCTGCATACGACAGCCGCTTTTTGCTGGCAGCCGAGATGCTCCGCGCCTGATTTTTTCCTCCTGACGAAGCCTAGCGGAAGGAAGCGCTTAGGGGTCTAAAAGGCCCCGTAAAGCGTTTTCCTTCCGCTTTTTTTCCGGACATGCGTCGGTATTCGCTTGAAAGAGTTCGATTATCTTTAATCCAAAATTAAACCGCAGGTTGTATCCTGAAGAAAGATGAAGTTTTTCTGGATGGGGGTCCACATGGAAAAGTTCGTTTCTCCGCTGCCGTCTGTTTCTTCTTCCGAATTGCTGCCAGATGCCACGCTTGCCGCACCGCCCCGAAAGCTTGAAGCCGAAGACTTCCATGCCGAAGACCAGGACGGCGTGACGCAGAGCCTGTTCGGCTCGGGCAACCTGAACTACCTGACCCTGCAGGCGCGCCAGACCGACGCGCTGCTTTCCGGCAGCGGAATCGGCGCGGCGACGGGCAAGGGCGAGATGGACATGCTGGCCGGCGGCTATGCGGCCGGTTCGGCACACCGATTCCTTGAAGGCGCAGCCTCGGCCGGACATGGCGGCATTGGCGCGCCGGATTCGTCTTCCGGCTCTTCTTCCGCGACCGGCGGCATGGACGGCAGCGCGGCACGCATGGCGATGAACGGCGACGCGGCCAACGCCCGCGCGGCTTTCGGCACGCAGGGTTTCGCCTCCGCCGCGCCGGCGGTTTCTTTTGAAGCGGCGGGCGGCAGCGGCAGCGGCGACAGGCTGATACAAAGCGGACGCAACGGCACCGGCGGCCATGACGGGCACGACGGTGCGACCGGGGCGACGGGCGCCACCGGCGGGACGGGAGCCAGCGGATCCAATGGATCGAGCGGCACGGATGGCACCAACGGCATCGATGGCACCCATGGGGGCAACGGGCATGACGGCATCAGCGTCGTCATCACGCTGCCGGGCGGCGGAGACGGCGGGACGGGCGGCGGCATCGGGGATACCGTTACGCAGATCATCAATAATGCCGGCGACACCATCAACAACATCACCCACACGCTGACCGATACCGTGACCAACATCACGCAAACGCTGCCGGGCACGGTGACGCAAGTCGTGCACGACCTGCCGGATATCGTGAACAACGTGACCAATACCGTCTCCAACGTTTACGATACCGTCACGCATGTGACGGGAGACCTCGGCGGGATCGTGTCGCAAGTGGCTGATCCGGTACAGGCGCTGGTATCTGACCTGCCCTCGACCGTCGATCACGTGACGACGCCGATCGCCGATATCGTCGCCGCACTGCCGGATACGCTTGGCAACCTGACCGGCGGCGCGCTCGACCTGCCGCCGGTGGTCGATACGCTGACGCAATCCATTGCAGATACGGTCGCGAGCGTTCCGGATACGCTCGATAGCCTCATTGATCCTCTCACGCATGGCCAACTGCCGGACCTTGGGGACACGCTGGGACAAGTCGCCGATACGGCTGGCGGGCTGGTGGAAGGCCTGCTGGGAGACGGCGGCGCTTCAGGCGGCATCCTGCAGCCGGTCGCGGATGCGGTTGCCGATCTTCCTGCGACGCTGGATAACCTGACGGGCGGTGCCCTCGACTTGCCGCCGGTGGTTGATACGCTGACCCAATCCGTCGCAGATACCGTCGCCAGCGTTTCCGATACGCTGGGCGGCATCGTCGATCCTCTTGCAGACGGCCAGCTGCCTGATATCGGCGGCACGTTGGGACAAGTCGCCGATACGGCCGGCGGTCTTGTTGAAGGCTTGCTCGGCGGTGGCGGCGCGCCGGGCGGCGATGATATCGACCTCTCCCTTATCAACGACCTCGGCCTGCCGCAGGTCGCCGTCAACCTCGACCCGGTCGAAAGCCTTGTCGGCGACATCGACCTTGGCATCGGCATCACGCATGATGCGGACAGTCTTGGCGCCGGCATAGACCTGACGGCGCTCGGCCTGCAAGTGCCGGAGATCAATCTTGATACGGGCTCGCTGCTCGGCGGCGCTCCTGCCGGCGGCGATACCGATCTTTCCCTTGCCAACGACCTCGGCCTGCCGCAGGTCGCTGTGAACCTCGACCCGGTCGAAAGCCTTGTCGGCGACATCGACCTGGGCATCGGCATCA
>CAYZCE010000002.1:0-75598 GCA_964476835.1 uncultured Rhodospirillaceae bacterium | reverse complement strand
AACCTCGACCCGGTCGAAAGCCTTGTCGGCGACATCGACCTGGGCATCGGCATCACGCATGATGCGAACAGTGCTGGTGTCGGCATCGACCTGACGGCGCTCGGCCTGCAGGTGCCGGAGATCAATCTTGATACGGGCTCATTGCTGGGCAGCGCGCCGGCGGGTGACGATACCGACCTGCTGGCCATGAATGACCTTGGCCTGCCGGAGATTGCCGTCAACCTCGACCCTGTCGAGGGCATCGTCGGCGATATCGACCTGACGCTCGGCGTATCGCACGACCAGGACGGCATCATCGTCGACCTGAACGCGCTCGCGCTCGGCACGCAGCTGCCGGAAGTGACGCTGGATACCGGCGCGCCGGCCGCGGGCGGAGATACGGATCTGTCGGTCGCCAACGACCTTGGCTTGCCGCAAATCGGCGTCAACCTCGACCCGGTCGAAAGCATCGTGGGCGACATCGACGTCGGCGTCGGCATGACGCATGACGCGGATAGCCTGTCGATCGACCTCAACGTCCTGGCGCTGGGCGACCAGCTTCCGGCGACGGATATCACCGTTTCCACATCCGCTGTCAGCGATGTCGTCAATACGGTGACGGATACGCTTTCCGGCATCGCCGACCAGGCTGCCGGCGTGCAGTCGGTGGCAGACAGCGCAATTGACCTTCTGACCGCGGGTGCATCTTCGACGCCGGTCACGGGCGTGACGGACGCGGTCAGTACGGTCGTTGATACGGCCTCATCATGGACTGAGACGGCAGCGACCGACACGGCCTCGACCATCGGCGGCCTCGTCGATACGGTCACGAGCGGCCTTGGCGCCGTGTTGCCGGAGCCGACGGGCGCGGTGTCGAGCGGCCTGAGCCTGCTGACCGGCCTGACGGATACGCATAGCAGCAGCGGCCACGGCTTGCTCGGTGGCCATCACGGGGGTCTCTTTTGAGGACGGATGACAAGCCTGAACAGCTCCGCCTGGATACGCCGCGGTTGCTGCTTTCCAGTATTGCCCTGAACCTGCTGACGTTCGCGCTGCCGATCATGACGCTGCAGATTTACGACCGCATCCTGCCGAACCCCGATTCCGGCACGTTGCCGGTGCTGATGGCCGGTGTCGCGGCGGCCGTCGCGCTCGAAGCGGCGCTGCGCCTCGCAAGGGCCTGGATGATCGGCTGGAACGGCGCCGTCTATGAACAACGCACGGCGGGCGCCGCGATGCGCCACCTGATGGCGGCGGACCCGGGCTCGACCGCCGGCCTCGGCACCGGCGAATTCCTCAACCGCATGGCGGCCATCGGCAAGATGAAGGACTTCCACAACGGCTATTCCATCTCCACCATCGTCGACCTGGCCTTCATCCCGGTCTTCCTCGGCGTGATCTTCTATATCGCGCGGCCGCTGGCGCTGATCCTCGTCTTCATGCTGCTGATCTTCGCGCTGGTGTCGGTGCGGCAAGGCTGTCGATTGCGAGGGGCGCTCGAGCGCCGCGACGCGGTCGACGATCGCCGCTACGACTTCATGATCGAATGCCTCAAGGGCATCCACACCATCAAATCCTTCTCCCTCGAAAATCTCTTTGCCCGGCGCTACGACCTCCTGCAGGAACGCTCGGGGATCGCGTCGCTGCGCGCGGCGGAGGCGTCGACGGCGGCTTTCAACGCGGGCACGCTGCTCTCGCACCTCATGATGGCCATGGTCATCACGGCGGGCGCGGTCTTCGCGATCAAGGGATTGGTGACGGCGGGCGCGCTGGTCGCGACGTTGCAGCTGTCGGGCCGCCTGATGCAGCCGGTGCAGCGCGGCCTGGTGCTGCTCGCCAAGTACGAGGACTTCCTGGTCGCGCGCAAGAAGCTCGACACCATCTTCAGCCTGCCGCTTGCGGCCGTCTCGCCGGCACCGGAGATGCCTGACCGCTTCGGCACGCTCTCGGTGCGCCACGTGTCGTCTGGCACGCTGCTCAAGGACATCAACCTCGACCTTGAAATCGGCGATGTCGTCGTGATCGGCGGCATCGACGCGGCGGCGAAAACCGAACTGATGGAGATCCTCGCCGGCCTGCGCCCGGCGGAAGCGGGCGACGTGCTGGTCGACGGGCTCGACATCCATGCCTATCCGCCGCAGAACCTTGTCGCCCACGTCGGCTACCTGCCGCCGGAAGGCGCGCTGTTCCGCGGCACCATCCGCGACAACATCACGGGCTTCGGCTCGCTGCAGACGGCTTCCGCGCAGGAACTTTCGCACCTGCTGGGCGTTGATACCGATGTCGCGCGCCTGCCGGCGGGCTTTGACACCATGCTGCAGGCCGACGGCGCCGACCCGGTGACGCCGGGCTTGCGCCAGCGTATCGCGCTTTCGCGCATCCTGGCGGCGCGCCCGCGCGTGATCTTGTTCGACGAAGCCGACCGCGGGCTCGACCGCATCGGTTACGATGCGCTGTTCCGGCTGCTCGCGCGCCTGGCGCGCAAGACGGCGATGGTGATCATTTCCGACGACGCGAACATGGTGTCGCTCGCCACGCGCCGTTATACCCTGCGCGGCGGACAATTGGTGGAAGAAGCCCGGGAGGCCATATCATGACCACACAGCCGCTGCACCGCCAGCCGCCCGACGCCGCCCTCCTTTCCATCGGGTTCATGATGGAGAAGATGGAGCGCCTGCTCTGGCGCAGCGGCGGCGGCCGCGGCGCGTGGGAATCGTGCCTTGCCGCGCTGGTGCTCGCCTTCGAGCCGAACTGCAAGCCTTTGCGCCTGCTGGAATCGCTGCCCGCCGAGAACGGCATGGACGAGGTCGATGTGCTCAATACGATGGCGCACCTCGGCTATTTCTCCAATGCCGAGCGTATCGCGCTTGACGATGCCGACACCCGCTTGCTGCCGTGCCTGTTCGTGACGGAAGCCGGCCCGCGCGTCATCCTGTCGCGGCAGGATGACGGTTTCGTCGTTTATGACGGCGCTAGCCACAAGATCGATATCGTCCCGCCGGGTTCAAAGGCGGCGCGGATGCACGGCGATGCCCGGTTCTTCCAGCCTTTTGACCGTCACCGTACGGATACCTCCAAATTCATGCGCGAGGGCACCGGGCAGAGCTGGTTCGCCGCCGTGGCGCACCGTTTCTCGCCCACCTTGTGGATGGTGCTGCTAATCTGCCTGATCATCAACGCGGTGGCGCTGGCGCCGTCCTTGTTCGTGATGGTCGTGTACGACCGCGTGATATCGCCGGCCGACCTTTCCGGCCTGCCGTATATCGCGGGCGGCGTGCTGCTGGCGCTTTATGCCGAGCATCGTTTGCGCGAAGTGCGCGCCGAGGCATTGTCATGGATCACCGGTCGCCTCGACAACCTCATCGGCGGCCGCATCTTCGCGCACCTGATCGGCCTGCCGCCGGAACTGATCGAGCAGGCTTCCGTCGCCGCGCAGGTCGCGCGCATCAAGACATTTGAGACCGTACGCGACTTCTTCTCGAGCGCGGTGTTCCTCTCGTTCCTTGAGGTGCCGTTCGTGGTGATTGCGCTCGGCCTCATGGCGGCGATCGCGGGCCCGCTGGCCTTCGTGCCGCTCGCCATGATCGGCGGCTATGCGGCGATCTTCGTGCTGGTGCGCGGGCGCATCAAGCGCGCCATCCGCCTCGCCGCCAAGGCCAGTTCGGCACGGCAGCAATTTACCATTGAGACCTTCGAGAAGCTCGACAGCGTGCGCATGAACGGCCTGACGGACGTTTGGAGCCGCAAGTTCGACGACATGGCCGGGCGCGAGATCCTGATGAACTTCCACCTCGGCTTCCTCGGCACCGTCGCCGAGACGCTCGCGCATGCGCTGACGGTCCTCTCAGCCGTGCTGGTCGTAGGCTTCGGCGCGCACCTGGTCTGGACGCAAGGCCTTACCACCGGCGAGTTGGTCGCCAGCATGATCCTGGTGTGGCGCATCCTGCTGCCGTTCTATAGCCTCTGCACGATGATCCCGCGCCTCGAGCAGCTGCGCAACAGCGTGCTGCAGGTCAACAGCCTGATGGACCTTGAGACGGAAACGGATGCCGCGCCGATGGCCGTGCTGCCGACCGTGCGCGGACGCATCGCGATGGAGAGCGTCACTTTCGGCTACGACAGCGACAAGGACCCGGTGATCGAGGGGCTTTCGCTGACCGTGCCGGCCGGCGCGCTGGCCGTGCTGACGGGCCGCAGCGGCGCGGGCAAGACGTCGACGCTCAAGCTGCTGAAGGGGCTTTACCGTCCGCAGGGCGGCGCCGTGCGGCTTGACGGCTTTGATATCCGCCAGCTGGATGCCTGCGCGCTCCGCCGCCAGATCGCCTACTTGCCGCAACGCGCGGAATTCTTCCCCGGCACGGTCGCGGAAAACCTGCTGATCGGCAACCCGCTGGCCGCGCGCGCGGAAGTGGAAGACGCCCTGAAGCGCGCCGACGCCTTCGACGACGTGCAGCGCCTCGGTGGGCTGGAGGCGGAGATCGGGCGCAGTGCCTTTTCGCCGCACCTGGCCGCACGCCTCGCGCTGGCGCGGCTGTACCTGATCGACGCTCCCGTGGTGCTGCTGGATGAACTGCCCAACGCGGTCCTCAACGGCCCGGCGGGCATGCGCCTGCGCGAATACCTCGTGTCCTGCCGTGGTCGCAAGACGGTCGTCATGGTCTGCCAGCGCCGCGACTTCATGGACATGGCGGATATCGTCGTGCAGCTGACGCGTGGACATGTGCCCGTCGTCGGCGCGCCTGCAAAAGAGAAGGAAACGGCCTGATGGAAGAGAAGAACGACAACCGCGACCGCCAGTTGCGCCACTTGTCGCAGTCGATCCGGCTGAAGGAATCGGCGAGCCCGCGCCTCGTCAAGATGACGATGACCTCGGTCAGCATCACGGTGCTGGCGTTCCTCGCCTGGTCGGCTGTGGCCGACGTGCACGAGATCGCGCATACGCCGGGCGAAATCGTGCCGAGCGGCTTCCAGCAGGTGGTGCAGCACCTCGAGGGCGGCATGGTCAAGGAAATCCTCGTGCATGAAGGCGACGCGGTCGACCAGGGCCAGCTGCTGCTGCGCCTCGACGGCGCCGGCGCGGAAGAGGACCTCAAGCGCGCCGAAGAGCAGAAATACGCCTACGACATGCAGAAAGAGCGCTTGCGCGCCTTCATCGAGAAGCGCGCGCCGTCCTTCGGCCAGGCCGCGACGCCTGCCGCGGCGCGCGAGCAGGAATTCATCTTCAGCAGCATGGAAGACGCCAAGAAGCAGGAAGCCGACATCATCACCGGCCAGATCGCCCAGAAGAAGCAGGCGATCGTCGCGCTGACGTCGGACCTCCAGACGGCGCAGCAGAACTTCGCGATCCTGCAGGACCTGTACACGCGCCGCCAGAAGCTGTTCGAGAAAGGCTACATCCCTGAGATGAAGCTGCTGGAGACGAAGCAGAGCTACAACCAGATGCGCGGCCAGGTCGAGAGCCTGCGCAGCCAGATCGCGGGCGCGCAGAGCGCCATCGGCGAATATGAAAGCCGCCTTTCCGCGCTGACGGCGGGCAATATCGACGACGCCAACCAGAAGCTCGACGCGCTGAACGCCGCGGCCGCCGCCAACGAGCAGACGATCGAGAAGCTGCGCGACCGCGTGACGCGGCTCGACGTGCGCGCGCCCGTCAAGGGCATCGTCAAGGGCCTGACCGTCAATACCATCGGCGGCGTGGTGCAGCCGGGGCAGGAGCTGGTGGAGATCGTGCCCACCGACGCGCCGCTCATCGTCAACCTCAAGATCCCGCCGCGCTACATCGGCCACATCAAGGTCGGCCAGAAGGTGCAGGTGAAGTTCAGCAGCTTCGACTTCGCGCGCTACGGATCGGTCGCCGGCTCGCTCCAGTTCATCTCCGCCGCGGCCTTCTCGGGCGAGGGCGGCGAGAGGTATTACCAGGGCCGCGTGGCGCTCGACAAGACATACGTCGGCTCGGACAGCCGCAACGTCTTCATGCCGGGGATGACGGTGATGGCCGACATCATTACCGGCGACAAGACGATCCTGCAATACCTGCTGAAACCGATCCGCAACGCACTTTCAACCGCGTTTACCGAGCGTTAGGGGGACTGAAGATGAAACCGCAGATATCGCAACCGGCACCGGATATCCTTGCAGGCTTCGCGCTGCTCGACACCTGCAAGTTCCGCGCGCGCACGCTGGAAGAGGTCGACGTGCTCTCGCGCTTCGCCGCCGGCATGTTCGGCGACCCCTCGCGCGTGCACCCGGGGCTTTATGAATTGCTGCTCAACGCGGTGGAGCATGGCTGCCTTGGCGTCGGCCATATGCTGAAAGCCAAGCTGGCGGCCAGCGGCGGATGGGAGGCGGAAGTGCGCCGCCGCCTGTCGCTGCCGGAAAACCGCGCCAAGTCGGTCGAGCTGGTGCTGGCGCGCAAGGGGCGCGAGGTCTTCGCAGTCATCACCGATCCGGGTCCCGGCTTCGAGTGGCAATCATGGATCGCCGCCGACCCGGCGCGCGCCAATGCCGTGCATGGCCGCGGCATCGTGCGCGCGAAGAGCGTCAGTTTCGACGGGTTGACGTATAACAAGCAAGGGAACCAGGTCGCGGCGCATTGCCACGACGCTTCGGACCTTGTCTGGTGAGATCACTCGACCGGAGGCGGCGGGCAGTCCTTGGGCGGCTTGCCCGGCCTTAAGTGGTTCATCTTCGACAGCAACGCGCGGCCTTGAGGCGACAGTTTCTGCGAAATGTCGGCGCGGGCCTCGCGGATCGTCAGCAGGAAGGCCATCTTCTCGTTCTTTTCCTTGGTCAGGGCGGCATCGAGCGCGGCGGGATCGAAAGGCTCGGCCTTGACGGCGTCGCCGACGGCCTTGCGGGCGCTTTCGAGCTCGTCATGCAGCTTGTCCATGCGTTCGCGGCCTTGTTCCATCGCCTGCTTCATGACCTTGCGGTCGGCCTCGGAGAGCTTGTCGCGCAAGGTCTTGTCGGCGGCGGCATTGGGCGGCATCATGCCGGGATGGCCGTGGAAGCGGCCGATGAGGTGGCCGCCGAGGAAGCAGTTGCCCAGCAGCGACACGAAGAGGCCGGCGGCGAGGATGTTTGTCTTGGTCGTCATGAGGATGTCCTCCGTTACAGTTGGTAGATATCGGCATTGCCGTCGTTGATGGCCTGTTCCTGCGCATAGAGCGGGGAGTCGGCAGGCGAGAAGACGTTCCCGATCGCCGGGTAGACGCTGATGTAGAAGCCGAGCAGAGCGGCCGCGATCAGGCCGCCGGCGCGCGCATACATCGGCAGCGGCAGCGGCAGCGCGGGCGGCGGGGGGACCGGCATCGAACGGTCCTGCGCCAGCCCTTGCGTCTTTTGCAGGATGCGCGCGGCCAGCGGCTCCAGCGCCGCGTCGCCGGGCTGGTAGAGGCGCAGCGTATTGTCCAGCGCTTCGGCGGCGGCGAACAAGGCGGCGGCATCGCGGTTATCGCGGATCAGCGCATAGGCCGGCTTGATGTCCTCCTGCGGCCAGCGCGAGAGGTCGCCGCCGTGGATGTCGAGCTTCTTCTTGAAATCGTCGATCTTCATGCTGTCTTCTCCGTTTCCAATGCGGCGTGGAGGTTCCTGCGCGCGCGTACGAGCAGGGATTCCAGCGCCTTGACGCTGACGCAGAGGATGTCCGCCGCGTCCTTGTTGCTGCGCTCTTCGTAAAAGCAGAGCACGAAAGCCTCGCGCTGCCGCTCGGGCAGCGCGTCGACCGCCTGCCGCACGCGCTGCGACTGCTGGCGGCGCAGGAGCGCCGTCTCGGCATTGTCGCGCGCGTCGGCAGGCTCCGGCAGGTCTTCAAGGGGGGTGAATCCCTGCCGGCGTTTGTGGTCGATGCACAGGTTCAGCACGATGCGGTAGAGCCACGTGGTGAACTGCGCACCGGCGCGTTCGGGCGTTTCCCAGGCCGGCGCATGCTTCCAGACGCGCAGGAAGGCCTCTTGCGCCACGTCTTCCGCCTCGGCCGTGTTGCCGAGGATGCGCGACGCCATCCGCACCGTCGCCGCGAGGTGGCGGGCGACGAGGCGCGCGAAGGCGCGGGTGTCGCCGGCCGCGGATTTCTGCATCAGCAGGGAATCGTCTTCCTGCATCTCCGGCGCGGCGATGTCGCTTTGTTGTTCGGTCATGCGCTCAAGGTAGCCTGTTTTCATGTCCTTGACACGCGGGGGCGTGGCCAATCCTGCGCTTTTCTTTTTGGCTCGCGGGCGCAGGGTTTTGACATTATCATGCGTGACAAGCTCAGAGCGGCGGGTTTTCAGAAAAATCCAATAAAATCAAGGAATATTCATGCGCAAGGGACTGGGAATAGTGATTGTGCTGGCGCTGCTGGCGGCGGGCGGCTGGTACTACTATAGCAAGAGTGCGCATGTCCGCACCGGGGCGCAGGCGCACCGGCTGGTGACCATCATGCAGGGCGACCTGCGCGAACAGGTGACGGCGCAGGGCAAGCTCGAGGCCAAGGAATACGTCGACGTCGGCACGCAGGTCTCCGGCCAGATCCAGAAAATCTATGTGCAGTTCGGCGACGACGTGAAGGCCGGCCAGTCGCTGGCCGAGATCGACCCGCGCATCTACCAATCCCGCGTCGACGCCGACGAGGCGCATATCCGCACGCTGCAGGCGCAGCTCGCGCAGCAGCAGGCGCAGCTGAAACTGGCCGAGGCGCAGAACGCGCGCAACGTAAAGCTCATCAAGAAGGACGCCGTCAGCCAGGACGACGTGGACCAGAGCGTCTCGGCGCTCAAAGTCGCTGAAGCCAACGTCGCCGCGCTCAAGGCCGAGATCGAGGAGGCGCAATCCGGCCTCGACGGCGACCACGCCAACCTGACCTATACGCATATCTCCGCGCCGATGGCGGGCACCGTCGTCGACATCCCGCTGCGCGAAGGCCAGACGGTGAACGCCAGCCAGTCGGCGCCGACGATCATGCGCGTGTCCAACCTCGACGTCATGACGGTGCGCGCGCAGGTGGCCGAAGCCGACGTCATGCGGCTGAAGGCCGGCATGGAGGTCTATTTCACCACGATGGGCGACATGGACCGCAAATGGACCGCGACCGTGCGCCAGATCCTGCCGACGCCGGAGGTCATCAACGACGTCGTGCTCTATGACGTGCTGGTCGACGCCGAGAACAAGGACCGCGCGCTGATGAGCGGTATGAGCACGCAGGTGTTCTTCACCTCCGGCGCCGCGACCGGTGTGCCCCTGATCCCCGTCGAGGCCCTGACGCGCCGCAAGGAGGGCGAGGACAACGCCTATATCGTCAAGGTCGCCGTCGAAGGCGGCAGACCGGAAGAGCGCGTGATCCATACCGGCGTCAGCGACCGCACGATGGCGGAAGTGAAGGACGGATTGAAGGTCGGCGACAAGATCGTCCTGCCCGCTGCGGTCGCGGCGACGGCGAAACCGGCTTCAGGCGGCGGCTTCCGCGGAGGGCCGCGCTTGTGAGCCAGGCCCCGCCCGTCCTCGACCTGCAAAGCGTCACCCGCGTCTATCCCAGCGGCGATCAGGAGATCCGCGCGCTCGACGGTGTGTCGCTGGCGGTCGAGCAGGGCGAATTCGTGGCGGTGATGGGGCAATCCGGCTCGGGCAAGTCGACGCTGATGAACATCGTCGGCTGCCTCGATACGCCGACGGGCGGCTCTTACATCGTGCGCGGGCGGCGCATCGAGAGTTTCGATGCCGACAGCCGCGCAGGATTGCGCCGCGAGACCTTCGGCTTCATCTTTCAGCGCTATAACCTGCTGCCGACCGCGACGGCGCTCGAGAACGTCGAGATCCCGGCGGTCTATGCGGGTATGGACCGTTCGGAACGCATCGCGCGCGCGAAAAAACTGCTGGAACGCCTCGGCCTCGGCGACCGTGCAGGGCATTTTCCGGGACAGCTTTCGGGCGGCCAGCAGCAGCGCGTCGCCATCGCCCGCGCGCTGATGAATGACCCGCCCGTCATTCTGGCCGACGAGCCGACCGGCGCGCTCGACAGCAAGAGCGGCGCGGACGTCATGAAGCTGCTCAAGGAACTTAACGCCGAAGGCCGCACCATCGTGCTCATCACCCACGACCGCAGCGTGGCCGAGCATGCGCAGCGCATCGTCTTCATCGCCGACGGCAAGATCACGCACGAGGAAAAGACCGCCAATAGCGCCGCCTTGAACGCCGTCGCCGCGCCGCACCGTGCTGGCACCATCGACTTCCTCTCCAGCGCGGCGGAGGCGGTGACGATGGCGTTCCGCTCGCTGCGCGTCAACCTGTTCCGCACCGCGCTGACCTTGCTCGGCATCGTCATCGGCGTCGCCGCCGTGGTCGCCATGCTCGCGATCGGCGCGGGCAGCAAGCAGAAGGTGCTCGACCAGATCAGCGCGATGGGCACCAACCTCGTGCAGGTGCAGCCGGGCGCGGCGGGCTTGCGCGGGTCGGATGCGCCGGCCACGCTGACCGTCGACGACGCGCAAGCCGTCGCGCAGGTGCCGAACGTGCTGGCGGCGGTGCCGTTCCGCTCGGGCCGGGTCACGGCGCGCTTTGGCAATGTCGACTACGCCACGCAGGCGCAGGGCGTGGGCGAGGCGTTGCCCTTCGTGCGCGACTGGCCTGTCGCGGAAGGGCACTTCTTCACCGACCGCGACCTGAAAAGCCAATCTCCTGTCGCGGTGATCGGGCAGACGGTCAAGGGTATCCTGTTCCCGAACGACGAAGACCCGGTCGGGCGCTTCGTGCTTGTCAAAAACGTGCCGTTCGAGATCATCGGCGTGATGTCGTCCAAAGGTGCCGCGCCCTTCGGCGGCGACCAGGACGATGTGATCTTCGTGCCGGTGACGACGGCGCTGGTGCGCCTGTTCGGCCAGAACTACGTCAACAACATGACGATCCGCGTCGACGACCTTGATAAAATCGACGCCACGCAGGACGCCATCACCGCGCTGCTGACGCAGCGCCACCATGCGGCCGACTTCCACCTGCGCAACATGGCCTCGATCATCGATACGGCGACGGCGACGCAGGACACGCTGACCGTGCTGCTCGGCGCGATCGCGGCGATCTCGCTGCTGGTCGGCGGCATCGGTGTCATGAACATCATGCTGGTCAGCGTGACCGAGCGCACGCGCGAGATCGGCATCCGCATGGCGGCGGGGGCGCGCATGCGCGACATCCTGCTGCAATTCAATATCGAGGCCGTGGTGGTCTGCGCGGTGGGCGGCTTGCTCGGCGTCGCCGTCGGTTTTGCGGCGGGCAGCGCGGCGGCTTTCTTCGACATGACGGCGGTCTTCACGCCCGCGCCCGCGCTGTTGGCCTTCGCGAGCGCCTTTGCCACCGGCGTCGTTTTCGGCTACCTGCCCGCGCGCAAGGCCGCGCGCCTCGACCCTGTCGTCGCTTTGGCCTCGGAGTAAGTCATGATGAAGAAAACCGCGATCCTCGCCGCTCTCCTGTCGCTTTCGGCCTGCGCGTTGTCGCCGCAGTACCAGCGCCCCGCCGTGGCGGTGCCGGCGCAATGGCAGAACGCCCCGACGCAGCCGGGCGAAGATCTTTCGCAATGGTGGGGACGTTTCGGCAGTCCCGAGCTGACGACGCTCGAGGCGCAGGCCTTGAAGCAGAACCTCGACCTGCGCGCTGGCATCCACCGCGTCGAACAGGCGCGCGCGTCGGCGCAAGTCGCGGATGCTTCCCTGTGGCCAACAGCGGACCTCTCCGGCGGCCTGACCGGTAGTTTCAGCAAGCAGGGAAGCGGCAAGATGTCTTACACGCCTTCGGCGCGCGCAGGCGTCGACGTCAGTTATGAGGTCGACCTCTTCGGCCGCAACCGCGCTGCCCTGACCTCGGCGGAAGCCGCGCTGGCGGGCAGCATCTATGACCAAGCCGCGCTGGCGTTGGTGACGTCGGCGGACGTCGGCACCACCTACGCCAACGTATTGGCGCTGAAAAGCCGCCTGACTGTCGCGCAGGATAACCGCAAGCTGCTGGCGCGCACGCTCGACCTGCTGGAAACGCGCCATCAGGAGGGCGCGACCTCCGCACTTGAGGTCGAACAGCAAAAGACGGCGCTATCCAACGCCGATGCCGGCGTGGCGGGCCTGCAAAACAGCCTGGCGGCGGAAATGAACGCGCTCAGCCTGCTGCTCGGCCAGCCGCCGGGCGGCGTGAAGACGCAAGCCCTCTCGCTCGATACGCTGAAAGTCCCGGATGTCGCGCCCGGCCAGCCGTCGTCGCTGCTGCAGCGCCGTCCGGACATCCGCTCGGCGGAAGCGGCGCTGATCGCGGCCAATGCCGACATCGGCGTGGCGCGCGCGGCTTTCTTCCCCTCTGTCAATATCGGGCTGGCGCCGAGCATCGGGGTGTCGCCGCTCACCAATCCGGCGGTTGCGGCGCTGGATATCGCGGCCTCGCTGTCGGCGCCCTTGTTCAGGCCGTCGCTGTCGGCCGACCTCGCGCGCGTCAAGGCACGGCAGCAGGAATTGGCCGAAACCTACCGCAAGACCGTGCTGACGGCCTTCCGTGAAGTGGAAGATGCGCTCACCGCCGTGGAAAGCGCCGGCGTGCGCGAGAAAGCCTATGCCGCCGCCACGCAATCCGCCGAGAAGGCCTATAGCATCGCCGACGCCCGCTACCGCGCGGGCGCGACGGATTACCTGACGCTGCTGGATGCCGAGCGCAGCCTGCTTTCCGCACGCGACGCGCTGGTCACGGCGCGGCTCGACCGCATGACGGCGGCGATCAGCCTTTACAAGGCCGTCGGCGGCGGCTGGCAGAGCGGCGTGTAAGCTGTCCGTCAGCACGCAATCGTTGAAATGCGACCGCGAAATATTTTATAGTCGGGTATTGGATCAATCCGGGGCGGCGCATGCAGCACCTAGACATCATTCTCCTCCTGATGGCGCTCCTTGCGGGGCTGTACTCGCTCGCGGAGCGGGTCAAGGTGTCGTACCCGATCCTGCTCGTCGTGGCGGGGCTGGCGATCAGCCTGATCCCCGGCCTGCCCAGCGTGCGCCTGAGCCCCAACGTCGCCTTCCTGCTGTTCCTGCCGCCCTTGCTGTTCGACGCGGCGCGGCACATGTCATGGCACGATTTCCGGCGCAACCGCGGCGTCATCGGGCGTCTGGCGATCGGCCTCGTGCTCTTCTCGACCGCCAGTGTCGCCATCACGGCCCATTATTTCATCCCGGGCTTCAGCTGGCCGCTGGCCTTCGTGCTCGGCGCGATCGTCTCGCCACCCGACGCCGTCGCCGCGACCAGCGCGATCAAGGGCCTGCACCTGCCCAAGCGCCTCGTCGCCATCCTTGAAGGCGAGAGCCTCATCAACGACGCGACCGCGCTGGTCGCCTATCGCTACGCGGTGGCGGCGGTTTTGAGCGGCACTTTTATCTGGTGGAAAGCGACCTTCAATTTCGCCTTCGTGGCGCTCGGCGGCATCGTGGTCGGCTATGTGCTCGGCTACCTCTTCACCGTGCTGCAAAAGCGCCTGCTGAACAACGCGACGGTCGAGACCGTGATGACGCTGCAATTGCCTTTCGTCGCCTACCTCGTCGCGGAAAAGGCGGAGGTGTCGGGCGTGCTGGCGGCGGTGACCGTCGGGCTTTACGTGTCGTGGCGCGCGCACGAGATCTTCTCGTTCCGCACGCGCATGCAGATGAACAACTTCTGGGAGACGCTGATCTTCCTGCTCAACGGCCTGGTGTTCATCCTGATCGGCCTGCAGCTGCCGCAGATCATCAGCGCGGTCGGCGCCAGCCATACGATGGACGAGATGATCTTCTTCGGCCTGCTCATCAGCGCGGTCGTCATCGTCATGCGTCTCGTCTGGATCTTCCCGAGCGCGCATATCACGCGCTGGATCTACCGCCTGTTCAAGTACGACCGTTCCGTCGTCACCGACAACCGCTACCTGCTCATCCTCGGCTGGTCGGGCATGCGTGGCGTCGTGTCGCTGGCGACCGCGATGGCGCTGCCGCTGACCATTCCGGGCGGCGAGGCCTTCCCGCAGCGCGACGTCATCTTGTTCATCAGCTTCATCGTCATCCTCGTGACGCTGGTCTTCCAGGGCTGGACGCTGCCGTTCCTCATCAAGAAGCTCGACGTCAGCGAGACGGACGAGAAGACGATGAACGAAGAGCGCCGCCTGCGCCTTTTGCTTGCCGCCAGCGCCGACACGTTTATCGAGGAAGAACTGTCCAAGCGCATGCACGCCCGCGCGCTGGACAACGTGCGCAACCGCCTTGAACGCCAGATCAGCTACCTCAAGGGCGTGCTGCGCGACGAGGACGCGGAAGAAGGCACCCCGCCCAGTTCGCACGACGAGGACCAGTACGGCCCGTTCCAAGACTACATCCATTCGGAGCAGGAAGTCATCGACCACCAGCGCGACCTGCTCGTGCAGATGCACAAGAAGGGCGTCTTCAGCGCCGATGTGCTGCGCAAGATCGAGCAAGACCTCGATGCCCGCAGCCTGATGCTCGAAGGCCGCCTGCAATCCTTCCGCTAAATCCCGCATGCCCCGCTATGCGCGTTTTTCCTTGGCTGTCAGGGACAAGGCATGGTCATTAACGCCCGTTAAGAACTGATGTTTCTACTCGTGGTAGAATAGAAGGGTGATTCCTTTTCATCTGGCGGCGTCGTCCGGCGCCCGTTTCATCACTGTAAGGAGAACAACATGAAGAACAAAATGATGCTGCCCTTGATGGGGCTGATGCTGTGCGTCGCGGCGATGCCGTTGCGCGCGCAGGCGCAGGAAACGGGTTCGCTGCCGTATTACGACGTCGGCGACGTGCAGTACAAGAAGGAATACTACATGTGGAAAACATATCTCGAGTACCAGCTGAACCGCGAACCCTGCCAGCGCTACCAGCCGCTGCCCGCAGGTTACGTGATGAACGGCTGCGATTTCGAGCGCGCGGCGCCTAAGCAGGTTGAGGCGCCGGCGGCGGTCTTCGTGCCCGCCCCGGTCCCTGTACCCGCGCCTGCGCCGACCGCGGCCGCCGTCTATTTCGGCTTTGACAGCGCCGTCATACCAGAGGCTGAAAAGGCCAAAATCGACAAGGCCGCTGCCGCCATCGGGAAATCCGGCGCAACGCATGTGACGGTTGGTGGCCATACCAGCACGGCTGGCACTGCGACGCATAACATGGCCCTCTCGCAAAAACGCGCCGACGCCGTGACCCAGGCGCTGGTCGACCGCGGCGTGAAGAAGGATTACATCACCGATAAGGGCTATGGCGAAACGGATTTGGCCGTGCCCACGGCCGACGGCGTGAAGATGCCGGAGAACCGCCGCGCCGTCATCGAATGGGATAAATAAGCGAGGTTAACGCCCCGAAGCCCTCTCCGCCCAAAGCGGAGAGGGCTTTTTCTTTATGAAGGGCGGACGGAAGCGACCTTTGGCTTTTGCTCTTTCTTGACCTTGGCGAAGCCTTGGTCGAGCAACAATTTCATCTCCGCATCGCGCGACTTGCCCGAGTGGCCGCCGAAGACGACGCCGATCAGCCGCGTGTCGCCATGCACGGCCGAGGCTGCGAGGTTATAGCCGGAAGCCGAGATATAGCCGGTCTTGAGACCGTCCATGCCTGCATATTGGCTCATCAGCTTGTTGTGGTTGCTGTAGGTCACATGGTTCCAGGTGAAGGTCTTGACGCCGAAGTAGTGGTAATACGCGGGGAAGTCGCGCATGAGCGCCTGCGACAAGGTCGCCATGTCGCGCACGGTGCTGAAATGGTCGAGGTCGGGATGGTTGGTTGTCTTCGGCAAACCCGAAGGATTGGCGAAATGCGTGTTGTTCATGCCGAGCGCGCAGGCCTGCGCGTTCATGCGGCAGATGAAATCGTCGCCCTGCGCTTCGGCGATCACGACCGCGACGTCGTTCGCCGAATGGACGGTGAGGGCGAGGATGGCGTCCTCGACCGTGATGGTGTCGCCCTTCTCGAGCCCCAGCGACGACGGTTTCTGCGCGGCGGCGTTGTCGGAGGCGGTGAGCACCTGATCCATCGTCAGCCTGCCGTCGCGCAAATCGGCGAAGGTCAGGTAAAGCGTCATCATCTTGGTCAGCGAGGCGGGGTAGAGGCGCGTGTCGGCGTTCTTCTCGCTCAGCACGTCGCCGGTCTTGGCGTCGATGACGATCTCGGCGAAGAGGCCGGGGGTTTCGACGTTGGCTTTTCCTTCGGGCGCCAGCGTCACGCAGTGGCAGTCGAGGGCTGGCGTCGCGACCGTCTCGATCGGGTCGCGCGCGGGGCCGGCTTCGCTCGACGTGGCATTGGCCTGCTCATGACGGCCCAGCCCCGCGGTGCATAGCAACGCGACGGTCAGGAACGCCTTTTTCAACGAGAACGCAGGATGCACGGGGATCTCCGAAGGGGGTGATTCCCGGTCAGTTTACCTGATTTCGAGGGCTGGATCAATATTACGGGAATCGCCGCGCCAGCACGCCATAAGCCGCAAACAGCAGCGCCACCAAGCCCGCAAAAGCCGGGTAGGGCCACAAAGGGAAGACCCCCTGGCCGACGTTTTCGGCCATATAGGCCGTCAGCCTGATGATGGATGCGACGACGAGGGCGTGGCTCAGCGGGGCGAACCATCTGTCGATTCTGGTGTTTGTCATGCGGTGCCTCCTTGCTCCCTCTATTGGGCCACAAGGCGGGGCAGGGGCTCTTGACGGAAATCAAGGGCTGCGGGCTTTGAGGCGCGCGCCGGCGCATTCCGCGCCCGAGGCCGAGCAATGGGCGCAGGCGTAATGGGCGAGGCGGGCAGGATTCTCGATGCGGATGCCGGGACCGTCGACGGTGACGCCAAGCGGCTTCAGTTTCGCCAGCGCGCGCGAAAACGTCTCCGGCGTCATGCCGAGCTTTTGCGCGGCCAGCGCCTTGTCGTAGGGGAAGGCGGTCTTGCCGTCGGATGTCAGTTCCAGCAGCAGGCAGCCGACGCGCTCGGCGGCGTCCATCAGCGCCTTGTGCTCGTTCTCCATGCGCAGGCGGTGGAGCTCCTGTGCCATCGCGCCCATCAATTGCGCCTGCATGCCGCGCAAGGCGCGCGCGGGAATTTCGGCGATGCGCGCGTCCTCTGCGACCTGCGCGGAAGAGGGGTAGACGGCATTTTCCAGTCCCGCCGCCTCGCCGAACATGTCGCCGCGGGTGAAGAGGCCGACGACCGCTTCCTCGCCGTCTTCCGTGACGCGGTAGAGTTTCACGCAGCCGCTGATGACGACGAACAGCCGCGTGGCCGCGTCGCCTTGCAGGAAAAGGTGGCTGCCCTTTGCGTGATCGCGCACCGTCGCGGCTTGGAGCAGCGCGCCCGTTTCAAACAGCGGCAGCTGGCGCAAGACCTCGATATCGGCGGGCGTGCATGTCATCCGAACCTGAACCCCGACAGCGCTATGCCGTTGACGCGGTCGCTATAGGTGCGTGAGCCCGCGCCGCCGCCTGCACCCGCCGCGACCATCAGGGGCAGCAGGTGCTCTTCGCGCGGATGCGCGGCGCGGGAAGACGGGGCATCCTGCCAGCGCATCAGCTGTTCGAGCGCGTCGGGTGCGGTGACGGCGGCGGCCAGCCAGTCGTCGAATTCCTGTGCGCCCGGGTCGTTGCCGCGGAAGAAGCGGCCGAGGTTGTGGTAGCTCATGCCACTGGCGACGATCAGGATGCCCTCGTCGCGCAATGGCGCCAGCGCGCGGCCCGCCGCGATATGCGCCGCCGGGTCGAGGCCTGCCTTCAGCGACAGCTGGATGACCGGAATATCCGCCGCTGGATAGACCAGCTTGAACGGGATGAACACGCCGTGATCGAAGCCGCGCTGCGCGTTTTCGCGCACCGCGATGCCTGCGGATGTCAGCAGCGTCGCGACGCGCGCCGCCACTTCGGGCGAGCCGGGCGCGGGATATTGGATCTGGTAGGTATGCGGCGGGAAGCCGTTGTAGTCGTAGATCAGTCCCGGTTTCGGGTTGGTCATGACGGTGAAGTCGGGTTCTTCCCAGTGGGCGGAAATCACGACGATGGCCTTCGGCTTCGGCAGTGTCGCCGCGATGCCGCGCAGGTACTCGCCCATTTTCGTCCACGTGTCGGGCGGATCCCAGTCCATGAAGAAGCAGGGGCCGCCGCCGTGCGGGATGAAGAGCGTGGGCATCGTCATGTCAGCGATCCAATACAGGGGCGAGCCATTTTTCCGCCTCGGCCACATCGATGCCGCGGCGGCGGGCGTAGTCTTCCAGCTGGTCGCGGCCGATGACGTTGACGCCGAAATAGAAACTCTGCGGATGCGAGAAATACCAGCCGCTCACCGACGATGCGGGCCACATGGCAAGGCTCTCGGTCAAGCGGATGCCGGTTTTCTTTTCGGCGTCGAGCAGCTTCCAGATCACGTTCTTCTGCGTGTGGTCGGGGCAGGCGGGATAGCCGGGGGCGGGACGGATGCCGCGGTATTCTTCCTCGATCAGCGCGTCGTTGCCGAGTTTCTCGTCCTTGGCGTAGCCCCAGTACTTCGTCCGCACCAGCTTGTGCGCGTATTCGGCGAAGGCTTCGGCGCAGCGGTCGGCGACGGCTTTCGCCATCATGCTGTTGTAGGGGTCGTTGCCGGCCTCGAATTCCTTGACGATCTCATCCAGCCCTTCGCCCGCCGTCACCGCGAAGGTGCCGATCCAGTCGTCGATGCCCGCAGGCGCGACGAAGTCGGAGAGGCAGTAGTCGGGCTTGCCGTCCTTCTTCTTGGTCTGTTGGCGCAGGCCGCGGATGCGGGTGACTTCGTTTTTGCGCGCGGCGTCGTAGACGATGATGTCCTCGCCGTCGCTGTTGGCGGGGAAGAGGCCGATCATGCCGCGCGGGCGCACCCGGCCGTCCTTGATGAAGTAGTCGATCATCTTCTGCGCGTCGTCGAAGATCTTGCGCGCTTCCGCGCCGCGCGCGGGGTCGTCGAAGATGTTGGGGTACTTCATCAGCATGCCCCAGGTGTAGAAGAACGGCGACCAGTCGATATAGTCGCGCAGCGCGGCGAAATCAACCTCTTCGAGCATGTGGATGCCCGGCTTGTCCGGCTTCGGCGGCTTATAGGCGCTCCAGTCCGTCTTGAGGCCGTTTTGACGCGCCTCGGCGAAGGGCATCAGGTCCTTGTGCGCGGCCTTGTTGAGGAAGCGCTCGCGGATCACGCGGTATTTCTGGCTCGTTTCGGCGACATAGGCCGTACGCAGCGTGCTGTTCATCAGGTTGTTCATCACGCCGACCGCGCGCGAGGCGTCGGCCACGTAGACGACGGGATGCTGGTAATGCGGCGCGATCTTGACGGCTGTGTGCATCTCCGATGTCGTCGCGCCGCCGATCAGGAGCGGGCAAGTGAAGCCTTGCCGCTGCATTTCCTGCGCGATATGCGACATTTCCTCGAGCGACGGCGTGATGAGGCCGGAAAGGCCGATGACGTCGACGTTTTCCTCGCGCGCGCGCTTCAGGATGGTTTCGCACGGCACCATGACGCCGAGGTCGATAACCTCGTAGCCGTTGCATTGGAGCACGATGCCCACGATGTTCTTGCCGATGTCGTGCACGTCGCCCTTGACGGTGGCGAGCAGGACTTTCCCGGCGCTGCGCGCCTTGGCGTCCTTTTCCTGCTCCATGAACGGCAGCAGGTAGGCGACCGACTGCTTCATCACGCGCGCGGACTTGACGACCTGCGGCAGGAACATCTTGCCCGCGCCGAACAAATCGCCCACCACGTTCATCCCGGCCATCAGGGGGCCTTCGATGACGTCGAGTGCGCGTTTCGACCGCTGGCGCGCTTCCTCGGTGTCTTGCGTGATGTAATCGGTGATGCCGTTGACCAGCGCGTGTTCGAGGCGCTTGTCGACCGGCAGGTCGCGCCAGGCGGCATCTTCCTTGCGGACGGCCTTGCCGTCGCCCTTGTATTTCGCAGCCAATCCCAGCAGGCGCTCGGTGGCGTCGTCGCGGCGGTTGAGGATGACGTCCTCGACCGCGTCGCGCAGCTCGGCGGGGATGTCGCCGTAGATCGGCAGCTGGCCGGCGTTGACGATGCCCATGTCCATCCCGGCGCGGGTGGCGTGGTAGAGGAAGACGGCGTGGATCGCCTCGCGCACCGGGTTGTTGCCGCGGAAGGAGAACGAGACGTTGGAGACGCCGCCGCTGACGCGCGCGTGCGGCAGGGCCTGCTTGATCTGCCGCGCGGCCTCGATGAAGTCGGTGGCGTAGGTGTTGTGTTCCTCGATCCCCGTCGCGATCGCGAAGATGTTGGGGTCGAAGATGATGTCTTCGGGCGCGAAGCCGGCTTTTTCGGTGAGCAGCGTGTAGGCGCGCACGCAGATCTCGACCTTGCGCGCGGTGGTATCGGCCTGTCCTTTTTCATCGAAAGCCATCACGACGATGGCCGCGCCGTAGAGGCGCGCCAGCGTGGCCTGCCGCAGGAACTCGGCCTCGCCTTCCTTGAGGCTGATGGAATTCACGATGCCTTTGCCCTGCACGCACTTGAGGCCTTCCTCGATGACGTCCCATTTCGAGGAGTCGATCATCACCGGCACGCGCGCGATATCCGGCTCGGCGGCGATGAGGTTGAGGAAGGTGCGCATGGCGGCCTTGGAATCCAGCATGCCTTCGTCCATGTTGACGTCGATGATCTGCGCGCCGTTCTCCGCCTGCTCGCGCGCGACGGAGAGGGCTTCGCCATACTGGCCGTCCTTGACGAGGTTGCGGAACTTGGCCGAACCGGTGACGTTGGTGCGCTCGCCGACGTTGACGAAGAGCGACTGGTCGTTGACCTCGAAAGGCTCAAGGCCGGAAAGGCGCAAGGCCTTGGGAATTTCCGGCACCGCGCGCGGCGACATCTTCTCGGCGAAGGCGGCAAAGGCGCGGATATGCTCGGGCGTCGTGCCGCAGCAGCCGCCGATGATGTTGAGGAAGCCTTGCTGCGCCCATTCCGACAGTTCCGCCGACATCTGCGCGGGCGTTTCGTCGTAGCCGCCGAAGGCGTTGGGCAGGCCGGCATTGGGATAGGCCGAGACGCGCGTATCCGCGATTTTCGACAGCGTCGCGATATGCGGACGCATCTCCTTCGCGCCGAGCGCGCAGTTGAAGCCGATGGAGATGGGGCAGGCATGTCGCACGGCGTTCCAGAAGGCCTCCGCCGTCTGGCCCGACAGCGTGCGGCCCGAGGCGTCGGTGATGGTGCCGGAAATCATGATCGGCAGGCGGAGGTTCTTGTCGGCGAAATACTTCTCGACGGCGAAGATCGCGGCCTTGGCGTTCAGCGTGTCGAAGATGGTCTCGATCAGCAGCGCGTCCGCGCCGCCGGTCACGAGGCCGTCGACGGCTTCGTAATAGGCGTCGGCCAGCTGGTCGAAGGTGACGTTGCGGAAGCCCGGGTCGTTGACGTCGGGCGACAGCGATGCCGTGCGGTTGGTCGGCCCGATGGCGCCGGCGACGAAGCGGCGCTTGTGCGGCGTGGAGAACTTGTCGGCGGCGGCGCGCGCGATGTCGGCGGCGGCGCGGTTGAGCTCGAAGCACAGGTCTTCCATGCCGTAGTCGGCCATGGAGATGCGGTTGGCGTTGAAGGTGTTGGTCGAGACGATGTCGGCGCCCGCGTCAAGGTAGGCTTCATGGATTTCGCCGATCACTTGCGGCTGCGTGAGGCTGAGCAGGTCGTTGTTGCCCTTGAGCGATTTTTTCCAGTCCGCGAAGCGCGCGCCGCGATACTGTTCCTCCGTCAGGGTGTAGCCTTGGATCATCGTCCCCATCGCGCCGTCGAGCACGAGGATGCGTTTCTTCAATTCCGATTCAAGGGTGCTCATGCGGCGCGCAATCCCAGCATATGGCAGATGGCCAGCGTCAGCTCCGCCCGGTTCAGCGTGTAGAAGTGGAAGTGGCGGATGCCCTCGGCATAAAGCGCGCGGCACTGCTCGGCGGCGACGGTTGCGGCGACGAGGCGGCGCGTGTCGGGTTGCGCGTCAAGCCCGGTGAAGAGGGTGTGCAGCCATTCGGGCAGCGCGACCTGGCAGGCGTTGCTGAAGCGCACGGTCTTCTCGTAGTTGGAGACGGGCAAGATGCCCGGCACGATCGGCACGTTCACGCCTGCCTTTGCCGCGTGGTCGCGGAAGCGCAGGAAGGTCGCAGGTTCAATGAAGAACTGCGTGACGACGCGGCTGGCGCCGGCATCCACCTTGCGCTTGAGGAAGTCGATGTCGCTCTCAATGCTCGGCGCCTCGGGATGCTTTTCGGGGTAGCCGGCGGCGCTGATCTCGAAGTCGGCGATTTTCTTGAGGCCGGCGATGAGGTCGGAGGCGTGGTCGTAGCCGTCCTTCGCATGCGCATGGCCGGGCGGGATGTCGCCGCGCAGCGCGACGATGTGGCGGATGCCGCTCGCCCAATAGCGTCGCGCGATGTCGTCGATCTCGCCCTTCGAGGCGCCGATGCAGGTGAGGTGCGCGGCGGCCTTCAGCCCGGTGCGCTCTTGCACATGCGTCACCACCTCGTGCGTGCGCTCGCGTGTCGAGCCGCCCGCGCCATAGGTGACCGAGACGAACGACGGCTTGAGCGGCGCGAGCAGGCCGATCGACTCCCACAGCGTCTCTTCCATCTTCGGCGTTTGCGGCGGGAAGAACTCGAAGCTGACCTGCAGGTCGCAGGCGTTGGGCGGGATAAAGGGCAGGTACATCCGGCCCGGGCTGTCTGGAGTCTGGTTCATGGGGCACCACGTTAGCAGAGCCGCCTTGTCCAATAAAGCCGCGCGGCACCCATGTTTTTATATTATGAAAAAATGCATACCAACGTCCCCTTGACGCTGGTCATGATACTGGTATTTAATGATTTCATAAAACAGACTGACCCGGTACTAGGCGTGGAATTTTCTTCCGAGTTTCCCTTCACTGAACTTTTTATCGTGACCGCGCCCGTTCCGCTCGAGGCAACGGCGGCGGAATTGCGCGAGATGCTGACGATGCGGGGTTTTGATTTCCTGGCCGCGACGACGGCCGGAACCTTGCCGGCAGGGCTGGCCCAGCCGGCATCGCACCGTTTCCTGCTGGCGGCCGCTGCGCAGGATTTGCAGCCTTCGCCCGCACGCAGCGACAAGGCGGCACGCCAGCTCATTCGCCGTTTCCGCACCCAAAAGGCGCAAGTCGCGCGGCTGGCGACAGCCGCCGAAACGGCGCTGATGATCAAGAGCCTGTTTCCCGCCGATAGCGACGCCATCCGCGCCCGGGCATGCGCCGGCGCCGAGGCATTCCGTCCGCCATATGCCGTGCTGCAGCAGCTTGGCAGCCATGCGGCGCGTTCGCGCGTTGACGTCGTCGATTTCCGCGGGACGCGGGCGGTGTGCAAGACGTTCCGCCTCTCAGCGCTCGACTTCCTGCAGCGCGAGCTTGCGGCGCGGCAACGCCTGGCAGGGCTGCCGGAAGTGACGCCGATCCTGGAAGTGGGCGACAACTACTTCGTGATGCCGTATTATCCTGACGCGTGGCAGTGGCGTGAAGACGGCCTTGGGCTGTTCCCGCTCGCCCGCGCGCGGGCGTGTTTCGCGCTGCTCCGCAAGATCCATGCACGCGGCTGCGCCGTTCTTGACGCGCATCCCGGCGCGTTCCTGTTCGAGGGCGATGCCGTGCGGATCGCCGACCTCGAATATCTCGCCGACCAGCCGGCCGGCACGGATTTCTCGGAAAGCTTCGACGTGAAAGGCCCGCCGCCGGGCTTTTCCGGCGTATTGCCGGCCGGACGCGCCGTGACGTATGAAGACGACTGGCGCAAGGTGTTGGGTGTCTCGCTGGCGGAACTGTCGGGAGAGGGCAGCCTGACGATGAAACGTTTCGCCTTCCTGCTCTGCCGCCTGCCGAAACGCCTGTTCAAGCGCTTGAAGAAGGCGGTGCTGCGGGCGGCGCGGCAAGGTCAGGGAAGCGGCATCGGCAGCTTCGTCGTCTACCGCGCATAAATCTTATTTCATCAGTTCGTCGACGGCCTGGGGCGCGATGACCGAGAGGTATTCGTAGGCCTCGTGCGTATTGTCGCTCGCATGCACGAAGTTGGCCTGCTGCGCCTTGGGGAAGCGGGCGTTGACTTTCTCGCGCCACTTGCTCTTGTTCAGCAGGCGCGCGTTCTGCACGAAGGGAAACTGCGTGAGCTGCTTGCGCGTCATCTTGATCGGCTTCGGGTCGAACAGCAGCAGGGCGTAGAAAGGCCTGCCGCCGTTGGTCTTCCAGGGGCCGGGGCTCCAGTTGCCGCCGCGGATCTCGGTGCAGATGTGCTCGCGCTCCTCGCCCTTGAGTTCTTTTTCAAATACGATCTGGAAGCCCATCTTGCGCAGGTCGGCGAGCAGTTCGGGCAGGATGCCCCATTCGCGCACGATCTCGCGGATCAGCATGACGGTATAATCGCCGTTGATGTGGCTGGTCGCCGACGGCACCGTGGCCATGCGTTTCTTCAGCCATTCATTGCGCGCGACGAATTTCGCGAGGCGGTCGGCGGGCGGCAGCCAGTGGTTTTTCTCGAGGCAGACCACCAGCGATTCAAGGTCGATGGAGACGTCGAGGCCGAGCACGTCCCGCAGGCGCTTCAGTTCCTTATAGTACTTGTTCTCCGGGTCGGCGGCGATGCCCGGCGCTTCCGGCAGGCCGGAGGCCGCGCCCTTGTCGACGACGGCGTGATAGGCGAGCGAGAAGAAATGGTCATGGTCTGACGGACGGAAGCCGACGTTGTCCGTCAGCTTCACGCGGTTCTCGATGATGCGGCGGCTGATCTTGGGCGGGAAATAGGCCATCTGGTCGACCTTCTCGCGCTCGCCGCCGTTGACGGAGTGCATGTGCACCTTCTTGCGCCCGACGAGGCCGTCGAGGTTCTGCGTGACTTTCTTGATGTCCTCGTCCGCGATCAGCAGGTCGATGTCGCGCATCGGCAGGTCGTGGAGGATCTTGTCGTGCCAGCGCAGCGCCACGTAGCGCGCGCCGAGGCCGTCAAGGAACTTGAGGAAGTCGAGCGCCGTCCATTCGGCGGGGTAGTAGTCGAATTCGGAATTCCGCGTCTTGCGCGAATGGATCTTCATCTTCAGGAAGCGGCGTTGCGCGCCGTTGGCCGCCGTCAGCGTGGCGGTGGCGTAAGGGCGCAGGCGGCGCGCGGCGAGGTAGCGCGCGCTGTAGGCCAGCGCCTTGCACAGCTTGCCGAAGCCGAGGTCGAGGGGCAGGTACAGCTCGCGCAGGTGGCGGTAGTTGCGCTCGCTCTTGAGCGCGCGGAAGGACTCGCCGTCGAGGATGGCGATATCGGCGTTGTTGTGCGCGACCGCGTCCTTCGTCTCGTCGGGGCAGACGTCGATCGTGCCGGCTGCCGCGGGCAGGTTGGCGTAGAAATCGCGGTGGTCTTTGGTGAAGGCGATAAGCCGCATGGCGTCTTCTTTCGATCTAAAACAAATATGGCCGCATTTTGCCCATGATTCCGGCCCTCGGTCAACGCCGCGCTGCCTTTACAGGGCGGGTTTTTGCCCCGTCTGGCGCGGTGCGGGCGCCGGTTCGGCCATGATGGCGCGGATCGCCGCATCCATGTCGCCGCCGAACAGCTTTTCCGGGTCGCCCCAGACCGCCTTGAAATGCCGCGCGCAGGCGGCGAATTTCCGGCGGTCGCCGGCCGCAACCATTTTTTGCAGGGCCTTGATCTGGAAGCCTTGCAGTTCTGCGTCGTCGGGCTGCCAGACGCCGGGTTCGGAGTAGCGGACGTATTTCATGTCGCGGATGCAGAAGGCGAGGTCGCCCGCGCCATCTTCCAGCAGGCCGCGCACGAAGTCCGGGTCTTGGCGCAGCTTGCGCGTCGCGTATTCGAAGGCCTTGGCGTTTTGCAGCACGGCCGCGCGCACGACGCCGCGCCGCTGGCGCTGCCCCTGCGAGGCGTATTGGAGCGCAAGGCCGTCTTGCTTCACGGCCGCCGTCACGATATCGCGGTCGCGGCGGAATCTGTCGGGCACATGTTCCAGCGCGCCGCCGTTCGCCTGCATGGCCTCGAGGATGAAACCGTGGTCTTGGCGCAACGGCGCCACGACGCCGTCAAATGCGGAAGCTCTCTGCGCGATCGCCATCAGGCACATCTCGCGGTCCCGCAGGTTTGTGCTCAGGCGTATCAAGGCGCGGCCGTTCTTGCGGATGGCGGCCAGCGCTTCGTCGCGGTCAGTGATGATGTTGATGCCGGGCTTTTTCGCGGGCGGATTTTCTTCAGCAGGCTCGGCCGCGTTGTCATCATCGAGGATTTTTTCCACCGCCGCGGGCAGCCATGGCGCCAGCCCGTCGCGCGCGCCGGGAGATAGTGTGCCGAGGCAGGCGTGCAGCAGGCCGTAATGCGCCTGCGGCAGGCCGTCGACCGTGTGGTCTTCGCTGTTCCAGAGCTTGTGGTCAACCAGCGCGACCTTCTTGTCCGGCATGCCCTTAGGCAGGATCATGATGACGGGCGATCTCTTGTTGTAGCCCGGGAAGGCCCCGGCGGCGGTTTTCTGGCCGGCGAGGCACCACTTCGTGTTGCTGCCCCAGTGCTGGCTGGCGCGTATCGTGTGCGCCACGACGACGGTGCCTTCCGGCCCGGCGTAAAGCACCGTGGTTTCCGCCATGATCGCGGCGCGTTCTTCCGGTTTCATGTTGAACGCGGCGGCGACGGCCTGCTTTTGTTGCTGGCGTTTCAGGAAGGGGTCGATCGTCGCCTCGAACTCGGCATAAGTCTTATATTGCGTGAGGTCGGTCTTGTTCTTCGCTTCCCTGAAGGCGGCGGAATTCTTGAGGCCGTCGAAATACCGGATGTTGTCGCCGATCTTGGAAAGGTCTTCTGCCAGCACGGGCTTGCCGTTGTGACGGTGCTGGAGATATTGGCGACACACCCAACGGACGACCGGCAGGCAATCCTTGCGCGACGGGCAGGCGCGGTCGAGGAAGGCCTCGACCGCCGTCTTCAGTTCTTCCGGCGTCGGCGCCTTTTTCGCGGCGATGATCTCCAGCACGGGCGCGGGGAAGACGTCCGCGCAAGTCGCGTCTGCCGCCAGTTGCTGCAGGATCAGCGGGCCGAGGCTCGCATAGAGGAACGCACGCGATTGCTTGTTGGTCTCACCGGCCATGGGCTTCGCTTTCAGGGCTGTACATTTGAATTGCCTGATACTATGGGCCGGCTTTTATTTATGCAATATGAATCTGTGAAATAAATGGAAAATGTCTTTAAAACATAGGCTTGCCTGTATTTCGGTAGGCGATCCCACGCCTATGGCTGGACTTTGCGAAAAGTAATGTTAATCCGCGCGCTCCCCAGGAGCGGATGCGAGGCGGGCTTTAACGGCAAAATTCCGTGATACGCAAGCCGGCTCGGGCCGCATGCAACCCGATGGCATGCTCGGCAAGGCTGACGGGTTTTCTGGGCACGGCGAAAAGATCGAAGTCCGTTTCCGGACTGTCGAGGACAAATGCGCATTCGTCTTTCGCGAGAATGGCATCCCCGCCCATGAATGGGAGTTCGCTGTTGGTCTGGACGGCAAAGATAAACCGCGCACGCCCTTCTTTGCGCTCCTTCAGGAGGTCCACCGTCAGGTCGGGATTGCAGCTAAGGCTGTATTCTGTCCCCTTCTTCGCCACGAGCTGCGTAATGACATTGACGCCGTGATCCAGCAAGTAAGAAGGGGCTTGCGAGTAATTGGCAGCGATATAGTTCTGCTGCATCCGGTCAACCCCCAGCATTGTCCCGCCGTCAGGAAAAATTCATTCACCTGAATGTTGGCGGGGAGAGACCCGTCATACAAATGTCCCGCGTATTCCAGCGCCGGGTAGTCGCCAAAAAGGCGTGACATAGCCGGTTCCAGAAACCGGCGCTCCAACTCGCTTGCAGGCCGCGGCTTTTCAAGGGTGAGCGCCGTGAATATTTTCAAGTTTATCGACGGATCGGATATCGCCTTGCCGACAAGCGCGTTAACGAGGTGATTGGCCTTGCCGAGCCCCAGCGGCAGGCCCAGCACGATAAGAAAAACAATATTACGAAATCAGACAGCGATGAAGTTCTCGTCTTCATTGAGGCCTGTGGAGTCTCGATAGCCGGTCTAGTTACTTAGTATACCTTGCTTCCATTGCATGGAGGGCTACTTGATTCAACCGGTTCGCCCTTGTCTTTTGGCAGTGGGTTTCGGTGAGGCGGCAATGAACGGGGGGATCGCCACACTAGAAAACAGCCCCCTCGAGCAAAATTGCCATTTACGGTGGAAACTTGTGCGAGCTTTGCGGTGTGGCGAAAATCGAGCGCAGAAAAACGCGCGTAAATGCGGGGCTTTTGCGTTGATTCAGTGGGATCCGAGATACTCGGAAGGTGAATGGTTGACCAACCTAGAAATCGAACCTCGAAAGGGCGAAATTTTATTTTGTCATTTTACGATGGATTAAAGGTGAGTCACAGCATCCCATGACTATATTTCAACCATTTATATCGTTTTGTTATCATACTTTCAGCTTTGCCTAACTTGGAGAAAAGTTAGCGATCCGAATAGATGCTAGAGCATCCAGACACCGGACTAGGCGGTTGTGCAGGCACTCTAGCGACAAACCTTCTCTGTGCCAAATTCCCGCAGCCGATGATCCTCCATCTTTTCACCTGTTTTATAGACGTCTGTCGAAGATAGCGCCGTATACCTCCATGAATCTTTGCATGGATATTTTCTTGTGGTCTCTTGTTGAGATCATCACGTCCTTGTCGTTTTTCGACGCGGTGGAAAACCGGACAAGGCCGATTTCAGGATCGCGGACGGAGGCCGTCACAGCGCCGTCTGAGTTTTCCAGCACCTCCTGCCGGATCGCGGCCACGAACGTGAAGGTCAGGAACATCTCCTTGATTTTTATTCTACGCATGGCGGACGCTCCTTGGCCGGCGCTACGCACGGTCTAACAGCCGCGCGGCGGGATGAGTTCCGTTATGCGGAGATCAGAGCTTCGATCCGGCCAGTCTCGGCGGGCTTCAGCAAATGATGGTCGAAGCCGGATTCCTTCGACTTGCGGATGTCCTCAGCCTGGCCGTAGCCGCTGAGGGCGATCAACAGGGCATGTGCGGTTTCCGGCATCGCGCGCAGGCGCTTCGCGATTTCATAACCGTCCATCCCCGGCAGTCCGATGTCGAGAATGACGACTTCCGGCCTGAACGTCTGCACCGCCGCAAGGGCGGCCTCACCGTCGGACGCCGCCTGAACCTCGTGCCCCTGCAGTTCCAGCAAGGTCTGGGTGGTGAGGGCAGCGTCGGCGTTGTCGTCGACGACGAGGATGCGCTTGTGTGCGACGGTCTTCAGTTGCGCGGGAGCCATCGGTGTGGATATGCCGGGCGTCGCAGACGGCATCGCGGGCAGGCGCACGATAAATTCGCTGCCTTGCTTCAGTCCGGCGCTTTTCGCCTCGATGGTGCCGCCTTGCAATTCGACGAGGCGGCGCGCCAGCGTCAGGCCGACGCCGAGCCCACCCTGCTTTCTGTCGAGCGTGCGTTCCGCCTGCACGAAAAGATCGAAGATATGCGGCAGGAGCTCCGGCATGATGCCCACGCCATTATCGGCGACGCGTAGCACCGCGTCGTCGCCTTCGCGTGCCAGCATCACCGAGATCCGGCCTTCTGGCGCGGTGTATTTCGCGGCGTTGATCAGCAAGTTGGAGACAACCTGCTCAAGGCGCATGGCGTCGCCCGCGACGAATAGTTTTTCCTGCGGAAGTGATTGCGAGACGATATGCCTGCGTGCGTCAAGAAAGGGGCGCGCGCTGTCGGTGGCGTGCGCGACCGCCTGCGCCATGTCGACGGCGTCTTGCCGCAGTACGGTCATGCCGCGCGTGATGCGGGCCATGTCGAGAAGGTCGTCGACCAGTTGCACCATCTTTTGTAACTGGCGGTCCATGATCTTGCGGGCCTCTGTCTTTTCCTTGTCGCCCGCGTCGTCGCGATTCCAGATATCCAGCGCGTTGCGCATGGGGGCGAGGGGGTTGCGAAGCTCGTGCGCCAGCATCGCCAGGAATTCGTTTTTATGCTTGTCCTTTTCCTTCAGCGCGTCGAGCGCGCGGGTATAGTCGGAGACATCCTCAATAGCGAGCAGGATCTGTGTCTGCCCGTCCCACGCCAGCCGCGCGCCATTCAGGCGCATCGTCTTCGTGCCGATGCCGGGAAAGGTATGGGTGATCTCGCAGTCCTTGAATGGCGTATCCTGCAGGAGCAGTTGGTGAAGCTCCGGTATGTCCCACTGACGGTCGCCGAGGTCGAACAGGCGGCGTCCGCACGTGTCTTCCTGCGCCGTGCGGAACGTCTTGTAGAAGGCAGGGTTGGCGCGGAGGACGCGCAGCTCGCCGTCGAGCACCAGGAAGGGCTGGCTGACCGTGTTGATGATGGATTCCGCGTAGGACAGCGCATGTTTCAGCTTGCCATTCAGCGTGTTCAGCTCGTTGTTGCGGTGGCCGATTTCCTCGTTGGTGGTGATGAGTTCTTCGTTGGCCGACTGCAATTCTTCCTTGGCGGTTTCCAGCTCTTCGTTGGTGCTCTGGAATTCCTCGTTGCTGGATTGCAGTTCTTCCTGCGAGGCCTGCAGCTCGCCTGTCGCGACCTCGTATTCTTCCGTTATCGTGCGGATATGCTCATGCGTATCGTGGAGCTCTTGTTTCAGCCGCAGCAGTTCGGCCTGCACGGCGCCTTCCGGCGCGGGTGCGGACCCCTGCCTGACACGATGGAGAACCAGCCTCCCGAAGCTGGCCCAGAAACTGGATGCCGGAACCGGCGCCGACGGGGCTTTGTCTTCGAAGAAGACCAGGAACCATGGCTCTTCCGCCGCCGCGCGCCGCACGGGTATGACTTCCAGCGTTATTTCTTTCGGGCCCGCCGGCGTTTCCACCCACAGGTTGGGTTTGCGCACCGGCGCATCCTCAATCCCCGCGCGCTGCGTCGCCTTGCCGATTTCGACGAGCAGGCCGGGCCGGGCGAGCCGTTGAAGGTTGACCTCGGGCGGGCCGGAAGGCTGCGTCAGGTAAAGGCCGGTGTCGCCGCGGAATTCCAGCACGTTAAGGTTCTTGTCGCACAGCACGGCCGCCGGCACATAGCGGCTGAGCGTGATGCGGTTGGCTTCGCGCTTCCTTTGTTCGTCCTCGGTATATTTTTTCGGGGAAAGGCCGGGCGCGCGCGCGGGATGCGGAGCCGTCGCGGCGGATTTTCCGGCATAGTTCGCCATATATTTCAACTGCGACTGCTTGGAGAGGACGTTGCGGGTATAGAGCTTGATCTTCTGGTTGCCGGCGGGCGAGAAGATGTCGGCGAACCCGGCGATATTCTCGGCGGGGCCGAGGATCAGGACGCCGTCGGGCTTCAGCGCGTAGTGAAACAGCGGGATCACGCGCTTTTGCAGCACCGGGTCGAGGTAGATGAGGAGGTTGCGGCAGCTGATCATGTTTAGCTGCGAGAATGGCGGGTCACTGGTCACGTCGTGGCGCGCAAAAACGCAGAGATCGCGCACGGCCTTGGCGACCTGGTAACGGTCGCCGGTCTTGACGAAGAATTTTTCCAACCGCGCGGGCGAGACGTGGCGCGCGATGTTCTCGACGTAGATTCCGGTGCGTGCGGTTTGCAACGTGGGCTCGCTGGCGTCGGTACCGAAAATCTGGACCTGCATCTTGACGCCGCGCTCTTCCATGTACTCGAGGCAGCAGATGGCGAGGGAGTAGACTTCCTCCCCGGTCGAGCAGCCCGGCACCCAGATCCGCAATGCGCCGCCGGGCGCATGCGCGTCGATGATGCGCGGGAAGACGTATTTGACGAGGTTGTCGAAACTCTCCGGGTCGCGGAAGAAGCTGGTCACGTGGATCAGGAAGTCCTGGCACAAAAGCTTTTGCTCCGCGGGATCGGCCTCGAGGAGGGCGACATAGACGGCCAGGCCGTCGATGTTCTTCAATGTCATCCGCCGCGCCAGCCGCCGTTGGATGGTGCCCCGCTTGTAGTGCGAAAAGTCGAGATTGCAGCTGCCGCGCAGAAGCTGGAATATCCGCCCCAGTTGCGCCTCGTCGGCGTCGGCGGGATGCTCGCCTTGCGGCGGAAGGCGGCCGATGCGCGCGAGTTCCGCGGCGATTGCGGGGGGCTGCAGCACGAAATCGACGCAGCCCAGTTCGACCGCGGCGCGCGGCATGCTGCCGTACTGGGCGGACATGTCATCCTGCGCGAAGGTGATGCCGCCGCCGTTCTTGATGGCCTGCATGCCGAGCGCACCGTCGGTGCCGCTGCCGGACAGCGACACGCCGATGGCCTGCGCACCTTGGTCTTCGGCGAGGGAATGGAACAGGTCGTCGACCGGCATGGGAAGTCCGCGCGCGTCGTTGCGTGGCGTCAGCGCGAGGCAGCCCTGCGCGACCGTGAGGCTGGTATTGGGCGGGATGACGTAGATATGGTTCGGCTCGACCGCAAGGCCCTGCGCGGCCTCCACCACCGGCATGGACGTCTTGCCGGAGAGCAGTTCGGTCAGCAGGCTTGTGTGCCCGGGGGCGAGGTGCTGGACGAAGATGAAAGCCATGCCGGTATCGGCGGGAAGGTTCTCGAGCAGCGCGCCGACGGCTTCCAGTCCGCCCGCCGAGGCGCCGATCCCGACAACGGGAAACCGTGCCCGCAAGGGCGGGTGTGCGGGCGTGTCTTGCCTCCCTTTCCCGGGAAGGGACGTTGCGCGGACCTTCATGCGTGCTTTCTACTTGCGGTTTGTGCTCTGAGGGCAATTAGCGTCACTCATGCCGTTTCGATTTTTTTGCCGCAAACTTGATTTCATGTTTATTCTGCACGAGTTCCTGATGCCGCGCCAGCCTTGTTTTGACGGTCGGGCGCGGCGTCGCCCGCGGCGTTTCCCTGAAAGAGAGCCGTCGCGGGCGGCTGCAAAAGAAGCTATTTCTTCTTCTTTGCCTCGTCCTTCATGCGGCCGATGGCGTTTTGCGCCGCGCCGGCCGCCTTATCCATCTTGCCGTCGGCTTGCATTTTCACGTCGCCGATGATTTTCCCGGCAGCGTCCTTGACGACGCCTTTGGCCTGTTTTGCGGTGCCTTTTATGCAGTCTTTATCCATGTCCGTTCTCCCTGGTTGACGCGAGGTGCGTTGCCTACAAACAGCGGCCGCGGCAACGCGTTCCTTCGGCGGGAGTTCATTTTTATCGTCGGAGGCGTTATGGCATGGATTTTTTTGGAACCAATATCTGCTTCGTTCATTAAATGCAGCATATTGTTTGGGTCTCTCCAGAGAGGGGCCGGGGTAGCCGGGAGACTGGCTACCCCGGCCTTTTCATGCTGAGTCAGGACGGACGTCCATTTCCAGGCTCGTTTTGCCACCAGAGGAGGAGAAGCTTCTTCTGTGCGACGATCCGCGTGTAATAGGCTGTCAGCGCAAGACTGCGGCGGATACCCTGCGAGACGCGCTTTTGCTCTTCCCAGTTCAATTGGGAGTCGACAAGAGCCTGAACGTCTAGCTCCGTAATCGGCGATACTTGCATGCTGGTCCTGTGTTTGTATCAACTGAACACATCAAACCTTTCTTCAGTTCCTGCGTCCCGCGCATTTAACATGCATCACGCGCCGCGGTCCGTGTTATACCGGGAGTGCACGGCTGCCGCGGCTGCGGTCGGGCTTTCAGGAGTGCAGTTTTTGTCCCTTGTCCTCTTTTGCGCCGTCTTCGCCCTTGGGCTCAATGTCATCCTCTTTCGCGCCTTGCTGGCGCGGCGGAGGTCTGACGCGATACAGGAGATCTTCCGGCTGGCCAGCGAAATCGCCAGCGACGGGATTTTCGCGTGGAACCTTGCGCAGGACACGGCCTTCTATTCGCAGCGGTATTGGGCCATCCTCGGCTATCCAGCCGGCACGTTTCCCGACACGATCCAATCTTCCAAGAACCTTTTGCACCCGGAAGACCTGGGGCGGGTGGAAGACTATATCGAGAAATACCTGAACGACGCGGTTTCCGAATACAACATCGTCTTTCGCATGCGCCACCACGATGCCAGCTGGGTCTGGATCGAGGCGCGCGGCCGAGCGCTTTATGACGGCGACGGCAAGCCGGTGCGCATCGTGGGTGCGCATACGGATATCACGGCGGTCAAGGCCTATGAAGAGCAGCTCGAAAAAGCCAAGGAATACGCGGAAAACGCCAACCGGGCCAAGACCGACTTCCTGGCCCACATGAACCATGAAATCCGCACGCCGTTGACGGCCATCAGCGGCATCGCCGAGATTTTCGACAACGCGCGGGATAACCTGGATGACCGGCAGAAGCAACTGGTCAGCGTCCTGATCTCCAGCACCTCGTCGCTGAAGGACCTCGTCAGCGACATCCTCGACTTCTCGCGGATCGAGAGCGGCGAGGTCGAGTTGGACCTTGAGGAAAAGACCTTCAGCCTGCAAGGCGTCTTCGATCAGGTCATCAGCATCGTCTCGCTGAAGGTTGGCGAAAAGAGCTTCAGATTCCTCTTCGATTACAGCGCCGTGCGCAAGCAAAAGATACGCGGCGACCGCGCGCGTTTCCGCCAGATCCTGCTCAACCTCATCGGCAACGCGATCAAGTTTACCGACAAGGGCAGCGTGACCGTGACGGCCACCAAGGTCATGCGGGACGGCAACGACTTCCTGCGCGTCGAGGTCAAGGATACCGGGATCGGCATCGACGCGCAGCACCTCGGCGCCGTGTTCGAGCGGTTCAAGCAGGCGGATTCCTCCGTGTCGCGCAAATACGGCGGTTCCGGATTGGGCCTGCCGATCTCGTCGCGCCTGGCGCGGCTGATGGGCGGCGACATCACGGTGACAAGCGCGCCGGGCATCGGCTCCGTTTTCACGCTGGAGCTGCCCTTGCGGACGGCCGATGTGCAGGATGACGACGACACGAGCAGCGGCCTGCAAACGGCGCTGGACGACAACCGCCGCTGGCAGTCGCTGCGGCAAAAAAACATCCTGATGGTGGAAGACTACGAAGGAAACGTTGTCATCCTCAGCTATCTCCTCGAGACACTGCAATGCAACTATGATGTGGCGCATACAGGGCTGGAGGCGATCGGCATGTGGCGCGACAAGGACTACGACCTGATCCTGATGGACGTGCAAATGCCGGAGATGGACGGCTTCACCGCCACCGCCGAGATCCGCCGCATGGAGAGGGACGGCAACCGCAAGCATACCCCCATCATCGGCATGACGGCGCACGCGCTGCTGGGCGACAAGGAGAAGTGCATCGAGGCCGGTATGGACACCTACCTTCCGAAGCCGCTTGTCGAGCTCGATCTCAAGATGAAAATGGCCGAATGTCTCGACGGAAAGGGAGCAGCCTAAGCGTGCTTACGATCCGAGATGGCAGGCGGTCGCGGCGCGCGCCGCCGGACGCGGCGAGAGGACGTCTTGCAATTGGTCGCGCGCGCGCGACAGGCGGGAGCGGATTGTGCCGATCGGGATACTCAGTTTTTTCGAGGCTTCTTCGTAGCTCATGCCGTTGATGCAGATGATCACCAGGATCTCGCGGTGCTCGTCGGTGAGGCGTTTCATGCCCTCCCGCACGGTGGCAAGGTCGACGCAGGCCTCCTGCGACGGCAGTACCGACAGCCGGTCGATATAGGGCGCGGGATCGTACTGCGTCTCGAATTTTTTTCTTTGGCGATAGCCGGAGACGAAGATGTTGAACATCAGTTTCGACGTCCAGCTGAAAAGGTTCGTGCCGTTCTGGAAATGATCGCTCTTTTCGAGCGCGCGCAGAAGCGTCGATTGCAGGAGGTCTTCTGCATTCTGCGGGTTCTTGGTCAGGCGCAGGGCAAAGCTGCGCAATTTTCCCATTTCGCCAATGAGTTCTTCTTTTTCAAACATGACGGAAATTCCGGCGGATTGTCCTCATCCTTTGACTCTAGGCCCTTCATGTCGCGCCGCGTTGTGAGGCGCGTATCGAAATGGAAAAGATTTGTTTCATTTGTGTCGCAAAGATCATAGTGTTGAACCGATTTGGCACTTCATGAGGTGCGCGTTTGTATAAAGCCATTGTTTTAGCCGTCGACGATGACGTAAACCTGCAAGCCGTCCTGCGCCATTACCTGGAGCAGGAAGGGTATCGGTTCCTGTCCGCCGTCAATGGCAAGGAACTGCTGCAAAACCTCGACAATATGCATCCAGACATCATCCTTCTCGACCTCAACCTGCCGGAAGACAGCGGGCTGACGCTGCTGTCGATGATCCGCAGCAGGAGCCGCGCCGCCGTCATCGTCATCAGCGGCAAGGGCGAGCCTGTCGACAGAATCATCGGCCTTGAGATGGGCGCCGACGACTATCTGGCCAAACCTTTTGAATTGCGCGAGCTGTCGGCGCGCATCCGCTCCGTGCTTCGCCGTGGCGCGCGCGACGATATGTCGGCGAAGGACGGCGCCGATGCCTTTGCCAAGTCGAAGCGCCTCTGTTTCAACGGATGGGTTCTTGACCGCCTGCAGTACCAGCTGTTCGACGAGAACGGAAAGACCGCCGACCTGACCAGCGGCGAGTTCAAGCTGCTGGAAGCATTGGTTCTTTCTCCCAATCGGGTCTTGAGCCGCGAGCGACTGTTCGAACTGACCCGCCAGACCGACTTCGAGGCGTTCGACCGCGCCATCGACATCCAGATCGGCCGCATCCGTAAAAAGATCAACGACGATCCGCGCAACCCTGTCCTTCTCAAGACGGTGCGCGGCGTCGGCTACCTCTTCGCAGGCGAGCCACGGTCGGCGGGCTGATCCCGCACGGAAGGAACCATTTCTCCTGTTGTTCATTGGTCAGGCACAGAAACATCTCACAGGAGAAAATAAAATGTCGCATCACGAAGACGTCAAGAACGCCGACGGCAAATTGCACAATTCAAGGTCGGGGCCCGCCGCCCATGACATCCGGGAAGGCATCGCCGATCTGGCGCACGATATCGGCGCGATGTCCGCCGGCAAGGCGCATGCCGCCGCCGATTATATGCATGACCGTTTCGACGATGCGACGTCGTCCGGCAAAGACGCCCTCGCACGCGTTGACAAGTACATCCGGGTGAAGCCCGCGCAAAGTGTCGCTATCGCCTTTACGGCCGGCCTGCTGGCGAGCTACCTGTTGGGCCGTCGGTCGTCTTGAGCGCTGTTCGGCACGGCGATAAAAAAACGGACCCGCATGCGGGTCCGTTTTTTCTCTGAGGCGGTGGTTATTTCGTGTCGCACGATTTCTTGTCGGTGCTGCACGCCGTGCCGTCTTTTTTCTCGTCAGGCTTGCCGAACTTGTCTTTGTTCATCGGGTCATTCGGCTGCTTGGAAGGATCGACCTTCTGGGCAGGGGGCGTATTGGTCGTCGGGTTCGGCTGTTGTGCCGGGGTATTGGTCGGTTCTTGCGTGGTCATGATCATTTCCTCTGTTGGGGGTTTTAGTGTTCTGGTCTCGTGAGCCAAACGTCCGGCAGAGTGGTTGGTTCCTGCGGAGCGCATTTACGCACCGCACTGTAGTGACGATACGGGCGATAAAATCGGCTGCGGGCTGATAACGTTGCCTTCTCATGTTCTGTTAAACAATGTCATTAATTTAAAATTCTTTAGAACTAAAAGCAGACCTGTTCGTTGACAGCCCAGACACGGAGTTCCGGCATTCGGATTTTTAACCCCTGCAATGGAGACGATCGATGAGCATCAAGCTGAAAAAAGCACTACTGACGAGCACTGCATTTATGGCTGTCATGGCCTGCGGCATTTCCGCAGGGCACGCGCAGTCGACAGATGGCGGCGTGGGCGGTCCCGGCATTAGCGTCACGGACGGCAACAGCGTTTCCGGTGGCGCGTTTACGGGCGGCGCGGGCGGTGCCGGCGGCGCCAATAACGGCGGCGGCGACGGCGGCGCAGGCGGTGTCGGTGCCCTCGTCAGCGGAGCGAACAGCAGTTTCACGGCCAGCGGAAATGTGACCGGCGGCAAGGGCGGCGCGGGTGGTCCCAATACGGGCGCGCCGGATAACAGCAACGGCGGCGCCGGCGGATCCGGCATTCTCGTGACAGGTTCCAACGACACGGTCACCCTCAACGGCGGCATGACGGTGAAGGGCGGCGCGGGCGGCGCAGCGGGCACCGGCGGCGGCACGCCCGGCGCGGCCGGCGTGGCAGGAAACGGGATCGACCTCGACGGCACGGGCACCATCCTGGTCAACAACGACACCATCGATGGCCAGACGTCGATCGGCATCAATATCATGAGCGCGAACGCGCTGGCTTCGCTGACCGGCACCGGCAGCGTGACCTCGGCGAACGTCACGGCGGGGCAGGGCACCTTCGTCTTCGGCGCCGATAACGGCGACGTGACGCTGGCGGCGGCCAAGATCGCCAATACGGCGGCGAACAACAGCGCCGTCGCGCTGCAAATATCCGCTGCACAGACCGGCGTCATCACCAACGCCGGCACGATCGTCGCGAACGGCACGGGCGCGGGCCTCGGCGTCGCGGTCAACTTCGGCGCGAATGGATCGCTGACGAACGCCGCAGGCGGCACCATCACCGGGCAGATCCACGAATCCGGCAACCAGACGGTGACGCTGACCAACGCAGGCACGATTGATGGCGACATTCTTCTGGCCGGCAGCGGCAACAGCACCATCGTGCTGGCGGATGGCACGCTGACGGGCGACATCACCACCGGCGCGGGTGCGGACAGGCTGGCGCTGGACGGCGGCGCTTTCATCGGCGCAGCCGACCTGGGCGCGGGTGACAACATCCTGAGCGTTTCAGGTAATTATATTAACAGCAACAACGTCACGGCGACGGGCGGTACGCTCACATGGAGCGTCGAGACAGGCAAGACACTGGCGCCTCTTGCACCCCTGACGGTCGGCGACATCATCGTCCATACGGGCGCGCTGATCGATATCGGTCCGAGCTTGATGACGGTGACGACCGCGACCTTGCTCGGCACCGGCGAGATCAGGCTGAGCGGCGCGGGCGGGCTTGATGGCGACATTGCCGGCTCTCCCGACGGTTCCGGTGTGCTGAACGTCGACGCGACGGCGACGGTGAACGGCGATGCCGGCCAGCTCGGCGCGAGCTTGGCTGCCATCGACATTGCCACGGGACAAACGTTGACCGTGAACGGCGACGTCAACGCCAAGACCACGACACTGCACGGCACCGGCGCCTTGACATTGAGCGCCACCGATCATGACGTGAACGGCGATATCGTGGCGGCAGCGGACGGCGATGGCGCCATCCACGTCCTCGACTTTGCCGGAACGACCGCGTTTGACGGCAACATCGGCGATGACGGCAAGCATGTCGGCAGCCTTGATATCGCCGGCCCTGCTGCCGGCCTTGTCACGACGACGGGCAACCTTTACGTCAACGCCATCACCGCGAATGCGGCGGATACCCTGCAGTTCATCGGCGGCGACCAGGTCGTCTCCGGCACGATTACGGGCGGCACGCTGATCGTCGGCGACGGCGCAGCGACGCCTTTCGTCACGTTCAACGGCGCGCTGACGGGCCTCGGCTCTTTCGACGTGAAGTCGCAAGCCGGCGCGATGCTGGCGGCCAACCTGACCACCGCGGGCGCGTTGACCAACAACGGCACGCTCGAGATCGGCGACGGAAAGTCGCTGACGGCGAATACCATGACGGCCGGGGCGGGGACGTTCAACTTCGATTTCGGTCCTGCGCAGATCGCAGCACCGGCACAGTCCCAGATCGTCATCGTTGCAGGCCCGGCGGACATCACGGGATCCAAGCTCGACGTGACCGTGGGTAACGGCTACATCCCCAACGGCACCAAGTTCAAGGTCTTCGACGGCACGGGCACCGCCCTCGGCGTGACGACGGCGGTTCCCATCGATCATGATAACACGTTCCGGTACAGCTTCACTCAGGTCGCCGGCAACTATGTGGGCGGCGATGCGAGCGATATCTATATCGTTTCAAGAACCGTGAAGACGACGCCCAATAACGACGCGGCGGGCAATGCGATCTATGAGATCGGTCCGGGCGTCGATCCGGCGATCGATGCCGCGCTGGCGAGCCTGAACGGCGCGACCACCGATGCCAAGATCAACGACCGCCTCGAATCCCTCACGCCGGGCGTCAACGGCGCGGCGGAGTCGGGCGCGATCACCTTCAACGAAAGCGTGCAGCGCATTACTGAAACCAACCTCAACCGCCGACGTTACGCGTCGCTGGAAAGCGGCGGCAGCGGCATGGCGGCAGGCACCCTGACGAACGGCATGAGCACATGGCTGCAAGGTTTCGGACGCTCGGCCACACAGGATCGCCGCGACGGGATCGCCGGTTATGACGCGGATACCTTCGGCACCAGCCTCGGCATCGACTCCGGCAATATCATGCCGGGCAGCGTGCTCGGCCTCTCCGTCAGCTACGGAAAGACCAACGCCAACTCGAAAAACGCCAATACCACCGGCACGGATATCGACAGCTATGGCGCGAACCTTTACAGCAGCACGGATATCTGCGACGCCGCGTTCGTCAACGCCCAGATCGGGTACAACTACAACCGGATCAAAAGCTACCGCCACGACGTCGGCGCGCCCGACCTGACGGCGGATGCCGGCTACCATAGCGACCAGTACTCGGCCAAACTTGCGCTTGGCAAGGACTACATGACGGGCAATACCGGCATGATCCTGACGCCCAGCGTCTCGGCCGCCTATCTCCACCTGAAGACGGACGGCTATACGGAGCACGGCACTGGCCCCGTCCTGACGGTGAACGACCAAACCCTGAACTCGCTCAAGCTCGGCGTCGGCGCGACCGCCGCATGGAGCCTGAAAAGCACGGACGGCGAGTTCCTGAGGCCGTCCCTGCGCGCGGGTTATTCCTATGACACGATCGACGATAACATCAACGCGACGTCGCAGTTCGTCGCCGGCGGCCCTGCTTTCGGCACGAACGGCGCCAAGCCTGCCCGCAGCGAAATGAACGCTGGCGCTGGGTTGACCTACGTAACCGCCTCCAACTGGGATGTCTCCGCCAACTATGACTACACCTTCAAACAGGACTACGACGCGCACACGGGCATTGTCCGCGTGACGTCGCATTTCTAAAAAATTTTTTATTACCTCTCAATAATCAAACCCCTGCCGTTTATACGGCAGGGGTTTTTCTTTATAGAAAAATTCACCTTCTGATTGTATCGTGTGCTGTAGTTCAATGGATCGGGAAAGGCCGCAAAATTGTCCGATAGAGTCATCTATCTATCCCCGCATTACGACGATATTTGCTTCTCCCTGGGGATGACGGCACAGGCGGGCATGGGCGGCCATCTGGTCAATATTTTCACGCGCTCCAATTACACGGCCGGCGGCCTTGCCTCTTTGGATGAGGTCACGAAAATGCGCGGCGCGGAGGATGCGGTTTTTTCGGCTACGTGTTCCCTTCATGGGCATGATCTCGGCTTATCCGACGCCCCCGTGTTAGGACTGACGCCTTTCGACCTGAAAGATATTGACCGTGAAGTCGACGAGGTGGATAGAAGTCTGATGCCGCTGCTGCTGTCCCTGCTGGACGGCGGCGGCGCGGATAACGCCGAAGTTTATTGCCCTCTTGCCGTCGGGCGGCACCGGAACCACTTGTCCGTTTTTCTGTCCGTCGTGCGCGCCTGGGCCGCATTGCAGGAAAAAGCGAGAATATTCTTTTATGAAGACTTGCCCTACGCTTCAAACATAGAGTCGAGAAAAGAAGCCGTGCAACGTCTGCTGCATCATTTTCCGCAGAAGAAATTTTTAAGGCATGCGAACCAGATGACGGAAGACGAAATGAACCGTAAGCTGGAACTCGCCTCCATTTACAAATCGCAGCATGCGGGTCCGGTCGTGAAAGGCAACTTCATCCCCGCGGAGCCGCTGACGCCGTTCCCGCACGAAGCCTTTTGGGAAATGGCGTAAATGAAACTGTTCGTCATCACGCACAGCTATGCCGGCGACGGCGCAAGCCAGATGCTGTGCCATGCGGCGGAAGATTGGGTTCGGCAACGCGGCTGGCAGGTGGATGCGGTGGCGGGGCCGGACATGACGGACGACGCTCGTCGCCATGTCGCGCAGAGCGGCATGCGGCTGATCCCGCGCGCCCATTTCGGCGAGGCTTACGATGTCGCGCTGATCAACTGCCTGAAGAACATCCATTTCGTTGACCTGATATACCCGCATGTGCCTATCGTCCTGTGGGCGCACGAAGCGGAAACCATCTTGAAATCCCAAGTGCCGCGCGAAAAATGGCAAGGGTGGTTTGCCAAGGCATCCTTGGTCATTTTTCAGACGGACTGGCAGATGAACCTCTACAGGAAATATCTTTCACCCGAAAGCAAAGTCGCCGTCCTCGCCAACGGCATCCCGCCGGCCAGCCCCGCCCCGCAGCCGGCGCGGGAGGCAGACAGCGCGTTCCGCATCGTCACCGTTGGAAAACTGACGCCGATGAAGGCGCAATCCGGCTTGATCCGGGTGGTTCCCAAGCTGGCGCAGCGCCACAACGTTCATTGCCAGTTGATCGGCGATACGGAATATCTGCCCCGTTTGGAGACCAAGGCGCTGACGGCGCTCGCGCGCCATCCGCAGCTTTTCACGCTCAGCGGTTATCTGCCGCGCGATCAGGCGCTGGGGGCGGTCGCCGCCGCTGATGTGTTTTGCTTTCCATCGATCTCGGAGAGTTTCGGCCTCGCGCCGCTGGAGGCGGCGGGTCTCGGCATCCCCGTGGTGCTGGCGGATCTCGGCGTTTACAAGTCGGTGGGTTGGGTTTCCGGCGAGAACTGCCTGATGTTCCCGCCCGGAGACGTGAAGAGGATGGAAGCCGCGCTCGACGCCGTTATAAAAGACGCATCGTTGCGCGCAAAGCTGGCGGAGAAGGGCCGCTCCATCGCCGCGGGCTACACGATGGACGCGTTCCTGCCGAAGATATCAGAACTTGTAGCCGAAGCCCGCCTGAAAGTCGTTTAACGCAAGGCGATGGTCGAACTCTCCGGCCGTCTTGAGGTAATCCATGTTCGCAAGCCGGGTATAGGAATAACTCGCGCGCAAGAACAGGTTGTTCTGCAGCGCGTAATCCACGCCTGCGCCGACAAGCCACCCCGCCGAGAGCCTGCTTCCGCCGAGGGCGGTGCCGTCATCGGCGGTGACCTTGAATCGCGCCTCACCTTCCACCACGCCGGCCTGCGCGTAAGGAAGAAATTGGCCTGCGGCGTAGCCCAGCCGCGCTTTCAGCGCCGCCATGTAGGGCACGCTCACCGTGGCTTCGGGATTTGCAAAGGGGAAGGCCGATCCTTGCTTGGATTGCTTCTCGCCGCCGATCGTGAACGATGCCTCAACCCCCGCGACCAGCGGGCTTTGCGGAATTTGGTAGTTGTAGCCGGCAAAAGCGCCGCCCGTCGGGCTGCCGGGGTCTGGGTTGCTGATCCCGTAGTAGTCAAGCGTCCCGCCGTTGCGGCCTGTCAACTGCCCGTCCTGATATCCCACCGAAAGCCCGCCGTAGGCGCCGGCCCATGAATGATCCGCGGCCATTGCAGCCGTGCCGCCCAACGAGAGGGCGCCCACGATCGCGGCGGAGGTCAGCGTCATTTTCTTCATGCGGGAACTTCCTTAAAGGTGGGTCGAATGCAGATATTGCATGTTATCTTAAAAATCAGAAATGTCTAAATATTCATCGCTCGGGAAATGGAGCTCTTTTTCCTCAGTTTGACTCGGTAGGCTGGGCCTCGCGGTCTTATTCACAACTCTTTTGAAATAGCAGGGGCGCGACGCGCTTAATCAAAGCAACTGCAAAATCCGCCTCTTTCTGTGCAAACCGAAAGTCTTCCGGCTTCATCTTATCAATCTCTTTAGCCTTCTCGTGTGTCAGGTCTCTTCTGGTCTTGCGAAGTCGTGTTACCGCGCTAACCAGTTCTGGATCTGTTATGCCGAAATAAGGCAGCTTTTCCTCGTAAGACTTCTTGTCAATGTCTTCGTATTTTTTCCCAAATTTCTGAACTCCGGCCAGATAGAAGGTCGCCTCCAAGTAGTGTGTTGCAAAAGCGACTGCAATTAAGGCTTTCTTGAAAGACTTTTGGTCGGGGTCATATGTTACGATAAATCCCGGCTCTCCATTTGGCTTTGGCCTCTTTCCGGTAGCTTCAAGTTTTTGAGACTCCTGTAGCGCCTCTTCCGCAATGGCAAGATAAATGCGTGCATTTGTTATCATAGAGACGCCTTCTTCTGAGCTTCTGAGTGGAAGTTTACAGGAATTCCGCCTAACCCGCGAAAGGGGCTTTGGAGAAAATCGACCTATTTGGGCCTAACTGCCCCGCTCTCCGTAGTTCGGCGGGAATCTGAATGCGCGAAATATGCGCCAACAGCGCGCATTTTCGCGCGATTGTCTCCGGAAGACGGCGGATGGGGAAATGGATGGTTGGGGTGCTAGGGATCGAACCTAGGAATGGCGGTACCAAAAACCGCTGCCTTACCGCTTGGCTACACCCCAGTATCGGTATGAGACGATAGAGGGGGACAATATAAAAAAAATGGCGCGGCTGCAAGCGTTACAAGTTTAACATAATGCAAAACGAGAGAGAAGGTCGCGAAGGGTGGCGGGAGGGGCGGCGGAGCGGATGTTTCTGCTCTGGTCTCGGAGCAAAATATGGTATATATTTCACCATAATCACATCATAAACGCCGGGAGATTCTCCGGGCGGACGCATCAAGGGGCTCGTTGCAATGAGTACGGTCAATAAATTCGGTACCGCCAAGCTGCTCGATTCCGCCAACGTGCAATATCGCGGACAGGAGCGCGTCAACGCGGAGATCTTCACGGCGATGGAACTGCTCGGCCGCAAGCTCGAGCGTTCGGAAGCCGAGCGCGACCGCCTTGCGCGCCGCCTCGCGCAGCTGGAATCGGGCGCGACGCTCGATGCGGCGACGGGCAAGTTCTTCCTGCCCGCCGTCATTGACCCGGCGCATGTGCCCGCGAACACCAACACCGCGCGCGCGCCGCGCTGGATGCTGGCCTCGACCGCGTTCAGCACGGTGCTGGCGTTTGTCGCGCTGGGCATCGCGCTCTTCTCGTCGTCCGGTCCGCAGCTGACCAAGGAACAACTGGCAGCGCTCGATGCGCTCAAGGGCCCGCAGCTGGCGATGGTCTCGCCGGCCAACGCGGGCTGGAAGCAACCGGAAACCGCGCCTGCCGCCGATGTCGCGCAGACGCAAGATCAAGCCCAGCCGCAAGCGACGGCATCTGCTGCGCCTGCAGCCGATATCGCGACGACCGAAGCTGTCGATGAGAACAAAGCCGCCGTGCTTGAAACGCCTGCGCCGCAACTGACCGTGCCGCCGCAGCCGGAAGTCGCCGTCGTCGCGCCTGCACGCGCGGAAGAGACGATCAAGCCTGACCCTGCGTTGCCGAAGAACCTGGCGGCGCTCGAACAGCGCGCCATCGACGGCATGCCGGAAGCGCAGCATGACCTTGCGACGTTTTATGCCGCAGGTTCGCGCGTGCCGCGCGATTACACGCGCGCGACTTTCTGGTTCAAGAAGGCGGCGGGGCGTGGCATCGCGAACGCGGCTTATAACCTTGGCGTCATGTACCAGCAGGGCCTCGGCGTGGATGCCAACATGAAGACGGCGATCAACTGGTACGAAAAGGCGGCCGACACCGGCCATCCCGAGGCGCTCTACAACCTCGGCATTGCCTATGTGCAGGGCGTCGGCATCCCGGCCGATGTGGACAAGGGCGTCGCCTATTTCAAGCGTGCGGCCAATGCGGGCGTGGCGCAGGCGGCGTATAACCTCGGCGTGCTCTATGAAAGCAACTTCGTCGGGTCGGCCGATGCGGGCAAGGCTTTGGAGTGGTACCAGGTCGCCGCGCGCGAGGGGCATGCGGACGCCAAGACCGCCGTGGCGCGCCTCAACGCCGCCAGCGCGCAGGACTTGAACGCCGTTGAGCCCGCTGCCGGCGGCAATCCCTGATGCCTGCAGGTTGGAAACGTCAGTTGCGGGACGCGTTCCGCGAAGCCGCCCTGACGCGTAAGGAAAAAGATGACCGCATGCGCGACTGGCCTGCCGTCTTGCAGGCGGCGCCGGTCGGCGACGGGCATCCGGTCTTGGTGCTGCCGGGTTTTTCGGCGGACGACAACCGGATCATGCCATTGTGCAATGCCATGCGCGCGAAAGGCTACGCCGCGGAAACCTGGGGGCTGGGCCGCAATTTCGGCCTGCATCACAAGACCGTCAAGCGCCTGCGCGCGAAACTGGAAAAAATGTACGCGGACAACGGCAACCGCAAGGTGACGCTGGTCGGCCATAGCCTCGGCGGCATCTTCGCGCGCGAGCTGGCGCGGGAATTCCCGCATCTGGTGCGCGGCGTCATCACGCTGGGCTCGGCCTTCGGCGCGATGACGGGCGAGCAGCACGCGATGCTGCCGGGCGTGATGGGACTGGTGGCGCTACTCAACGGCCGCCGCGTGCCGATGCGCGAAGCCGATATCGGCCAGCGCTTCCTGACGCCGCCGCCCATGCCGGCGACGTCGATCTTCTCGCGCAGCGACAGCGTGGCCAGCTGGAGCGCCTGCCTCAATCCCGCCGCGCCGCAGGCGGAAAACGTCGAAGTGCCGGGCGTCGGCCACATGGGCCTCGCGTATAACGCCGACATGCTCGCCGTCGTGCTCGACCGTCTCGCGCAGCCTGAGGGCGGCTGGCAGCCCTATGCGGTGCCGTCGCGCGCTGCGCCGCCGCAAAACCCGAACTGGGACAATCCGGCAGGACGGAAAATTTTCAAGAAGCCTTGAGGCCGGTTTAGGCCGCCGTGGTCGCCGCTGCGATCCACCAGCCGGGATGGCGCGCGCGCAATGCGGCGGCGGCGGTCTCTGCGCTGGTGCGCGTGGCGTGGAGCGCGAAACAGGTCGCGCCGCTGCCGGACATGCGGCAAAACTGGGGTGCATGCGTGGATTCGAGCGCCGCCAGCACGTCCCGAATGGCGGGCGTCACGGTGCATGCGGCATCGAGCAGGTCGTTGCGCGTCGTGTGCAGGAACGCGATCCAGTCGCCGGCGGGGACTCGCACAGGCTCGCTGAAAGGGCCGCGGAAGGCCTTGAAGACCTGCGGCGTCGGCGTCGGGATGAGCGGGTTGGCCAGCACGAGGTGCAGCGGCGGCACGTTTTCGGCGGGCAGGATTTTCTCGCCGATGCCTTCGGCCCAGAGCGGGCGGGCATAGAGGCAGGCGGGCACGTCGGCGCCGATCGTGGCGCCGATGCGCGCCAATATCTCCGCGCTGTCGGGCGGCAGGCGCCACAACTGCGCAAGGCCCTTGAGCGCCGCCGCCGCATCCGATGATCCGCCGCCGATGCCGGAGGCGACCGGCAGGTTTTTTGTGAGCGTGATTTGCGCATCGAGCGGCAGGCCGTAGTGCGCCGCCAGCTTTTGCGCGGCCTGCGCGATGAGGTTCTCTCCTGTCAGCGCTTCGGCAAAGCGGCCGTCGGCGCGCAGCGCGAAGCCGTCGTGGTTTGCGAAGGCCAGCGTATCGCCGATGTCGGTGAAGGCCATCAGGCTTTGCAGGGTGTGGTAACCGTCGTCCGTCCGCCCGGTCACATGCAGGAAAAGGTTGATCTTGGCGGGCGCGGCGAAGATCACGGAACGACGACCGTGCACTTGCCCGCGGCGCAGCGCGGCTGCGAGGGGACGGGCTCGGTCGTGGCGCGGCAGCGCACGCGCTCGGCCAGCCGGTCGGCCCAGGCCTGCACCTCGGGCTGGAACGCGCGGTTCACGCTGGCGTAGCTGTTGCACGGCATGGTGATGCGCGCGCAATCGGCGCTGGCGGTGCATGCGGCGTATTTCGGGTCGCGCAGGTCCGGCATGCTGATCTTTTGCTGCGCCTGTGCGGCGGTGGCGGTCAGGAACAGCAGTGCGGCGAGGATGAAGGTGCGCATGGCGTTACAGCTTGGCTTGCTTACGCTCGGGTGCGACGACGATACCGGATTTCATCTTCTGCTCGATCGTCTTCTTGAAGGCGTCGTCGCGGCTCATGTCGCCGGCGCGTTTCCACTGGCTGCGCGCCTCGCCCATGCGGCCCGACTGCCAGTAGGCATCGCCGAGGTGGTCGAGCAGCGTGGAGTCGCCCGGCGCGCGCACGGCGGCGTTCTCGAGCAGGGTGATCGCCTCGTCATAGCGGCCGAGGCGGAACAGCGTCCAGCCGTAGCTGTCGAGGATATAGCCGTCGTCGGGCTTCAGCGCCGCGGCGCTCTTGGCGAACTCCAGCGCGCGGTCGAGGTTGATGCCCTGGTCCGCCCAGCTGTAGGCGAGGAAATTGAGGATCATCGGGTTCTTCGGCTGGAACGAGAGCGCCTGCAGCAGGTCTTTCTCGGCGCTGTCCCAGTGCTTCAGCTGCGCTTCGGAGATGCCGCGCGCATAAAGCACGGGCCAGAGGGTTTCGCCCACCGGCTCGATTCCGGCGAGGGCAGCGTTATAAGCCTCGACGGCGTCGTCGAAGCGGTTGTGGCGGCGGTAGAGGTCGCCGAGCGCGGCTTGTGCCTGCACGCGGGTGTCATCGTCGTGTGCGACGTCCTTGAGCAGGGCGATGGCGTCGTCAAGGCGGTCGTCATGTTCGTAAGCTTCCGCCACGCGCAGGCGCGAGAGGGAATAAAGAGGGTCGTCCTTCTCGATCATGGCGTAATCCGCGGCGGCCTTGGCGTGCTGGCCGGTCGCGGCGGCGATGTCGCCGAGCATCATCTTGGTGAAGGAGGACTTGGGGTCGAGCAGGCGCACGAGGTTGCCGTAGATCTGTGCGCTGTCGTAGGCGCGGCGGCCGTAGAGCAGCGTGGCGATGTCGAAGAGCGCGAGCGCGGCGCCGTCGGCCGGGCGTGCGGCGTTGGGCGCGATGTCGCGGTGCGGGTCGCGGTGCGCGAGCGCGGCGACGAAGGGGTTGAAGGGGTAAGCCTTCTCAAGTCCATGATACAGCGCGGCGGCGATTTCCGGCTGGCCGTAACGTTCGTAGAAATTGGCGAGTAGCACGGCGGTGTTGAAGTCGATCTCGCCGGCCAGCACGGCCTTGTAGTCGGCGGCGGCGGCGTTCATGTCGCCCATGTATTCCTCGATGAGGCCGATGTGCAGCTTGTCGGCGGCGTCGCCGGCCTTTGGCAATTGCTTGAGTGCTTCCGCCTTGCGGCCGAGGCCGGCGAGCGACCATGCGGCCAGCACCGGCTTGGTGTACTGGCCGAAGCCGCCGTCGGGCAGGCGTTTCAGGTAGGCGAGCGATTCATTGAACTGGTCGTGCGCCAGCGCGTCGCAAGCGAGGAAGACGAGCGCGAGCTCGAAGGCATCCTTATGCGCGGCGATGCGTCCGGCGAGCGTCTTCGCCTGCGCGAGGTCGCCCGCGCCGAGCGCGAGGAGGAAGGAACGTTGTTCCAGCGCGCGGTTATCAGGGTCTTGCGCGAGCGCCACGCCCATATAGGTCTGCGCGGCATCCCAGTCTGCCGATTGTTGCGCGAAACGGCCGGAGAGGTAAGCGCCCGACAACGTCGACGGCGCCGGCAGCGCGTCGCTGGCATGTGCGCCGGTCGAGACGGCCATCAGGGCGGTGAGGAGCAGGGCATATAACACTTTGATCGCGCGCATGTATAAAGCCTCTTATGGTGCTGTTTACGCGAGGGTTTGCGCAAACTCACCTATAGTGTCTCACAGACACATTAATAATTCGTAAGGGAGAGACAGAATATTCTAATCGTACGCAACAAAGTTACGTTGCTTGCCAAGATAACGGCAGGGGCGTAACTTTATGTTATGACCTTGAACTGGACACAGCGTTTTCAAAACCTCTGCCATGACTTCATGGGCGCGCAGGCGTTCATGGCCATGCTGTGGGAATGGCCGGCGGTGCAGCGCGCCGCGCCGGCGGGCGATGGGCATCCGGTCTTGCTGGTTCCCGGTTTCGGCGTCGCGGAATCGACGCTGGCGCCGATGTGCCGGGCGTTGTGCGAGAAGGGCTATGACGCGCACACGTGGGGCGGCGGTTTCAATTTCGGTTTGAGCGATGCCAAGATCGCGCTGCTGCGCGGCACGCTTGAAAAGCTTTATCACGACAACGGCAGCCGCAAGGTGACCCTGATCGGCCACAGCCTCGGCGGCTTGTTCGCGCGCGAGCTGGCGCGGGAATTCCCCGCGTATGTGCGCGACGTCATCTCCATCGGTTCGCCTTTCGGCGTCGGCCTCAGCGACGACAAGGAATCCGTGTGGACGCCGATCCGCACGCTGGTCGAGATGCTCAATGCCGGGCACGTCTCGCTCAAGGACGAAGACACCGCCAAGCGCCTGCTGACCCCGCCGCCGGTGCCGGCGACTTCGATCTTCTCGAAGATGGACACCGTCGCGAGCTGGCACGTGTGCCTTAACCCCGCCGCGCCGCAGACCGAGAATGTCGAGATCGGGAACGTGAGCCATCTCGGCCTTATCTTCAGCCCGGCGACGTTTGCCGCTGTGCTCGACCGTCTCGCGCAGCCGGAAGGCGCATGGCAGCCTTACGCGCATGCCTGCGCGGAGAAAACGCCGACAGACCCGCAATGGACGCCCGGCCGCGCGCCTGGCATTTTCGGTGCGAAATAAGCCATGACGACATATCCCCTCATTGCCATGACGCCGGAAGACGATTTTCCCGCGTACGAGAAACTCGTCATGCGCGCGATGAAGGCCGAAGATTATTATTCGGCGGCGGAGATGAAAGAAGGCCTTGAAACCGGCTTGCTGTCTGCATGGTGGGTCAGGGACGGGGCGCAGACGCCGATCGCCTGGTGCGCGATCAAGAATACGGTCACGGATTGGGCGGGGGCCTGCAGCTTCACGGGCCTCGCCATTGCGCCGGAGCACCGCAACACGAACCTCGCGCTGCGCATGATCCGCCATGTGTTGAAAGAAGTGGGCAACCGCCCGCTTGCCGCTTACATCCAGCCGGGCGGGGAAACGGAACGCCTGCTGGATCTATTCGGCTTCCAGTACGTCGACAGGAAAGAGCACTGGAACTTCTATATCCGCCTGCCGTCCCGCACGTGAGAGAACTCACATATTGGAATAGTTCGGCCCGCCGCCGCCTTGCGGGACGGTCCAATCGATGTTCTGCTCCGGGTCCTTGATATCGCAGGTCTTGCAGTGCACGCAGTTCTGCGCGTTGATCTGGAAGCGCGGCTTGCCGTCGGCGTCCTGTACCACCTCATAGACGCCTGCCGGGCAATAGCGCTGCGCCGGCTCGTCATAGAGCGGCAGGTTGACCGCGATCGGGATGGTCGGGTTCTTCAGCTTCAGGTGGCAGGGCTGGTCTTCCTCGTGATTGGTGTTCGAGATGAACACCGACGAGAGACGGTCGAAGGTCAGCACGCCATCGGGCTTCGGGTAGTCGATCTTCGGCGCGTCGGCGGCTTTCTTCAGGGTGTTGTAATCGGCATGGTTATTGAACGTCCATGGCGCGCGGCCGCGGAAGAGGAACGTGTCGATCGCCGAATAGATCATGCCCGCGATCAGGCCGAGGTGGAAGCTCGGGCGGATGTTGCGCACGCGGTGCAGCTCGTCCTTGAGCCAGCTTTGGTCGAACTTCGCGCGGTAGGCCGTGCATTCCTTCGTATCGACGCCCATCTCGACCAGCGCCTCGGCGGCCAGCATGCCGGATTTCATCGCGGCGTGGTTGCCCTTGATCTTCGGCACGTTGAGGAAGCCCGCGGTATCGCCGATCAGCACGCCGCCGGGGAACGAGAGCTTGGGCAGCGATTGCAGGCCGCCCTCGGAGATCGCGCGCGCGCCATACGACACGCGGCGACCGCCTTCGAGGTATTTGCGCACCTCGGGGTGCAGTTTGAAGCGCTGCATCTCGCCGAAGGGGAACAGATGCGGGTTCTCGTAGTCGAGGCCGATGACGTAGCCGATGGAGACGAGGTTGTTCTCGAAGTGATACATCCACGAGCCGCCGTAGGTCTTTTGATCCATCGGCCAGCCGATGGTATGGATGCAGAGGCCGGCCTGATGCTTCTCCGGCTTGATCTCCCACAGCTCCTTGATGCCGATGCCATAGGTTTGCGGGTCGCTGTCTTTATCGAGCGCGAATTTCTGGATCAGCGTCTTGGTGAGTGAGCCGCGGCAGCCTTCTGCAAGCACGGTCTGCTTTGCGTGCAGTTCCATGCCGGGCTGATAGGCAGCGGTATGTTCGCCGGCCTTGTTGACGCCCATGTCGCCCGTTGCCACGCCCTTGACGGAGCCGTCGTCGTTATACAGCACTTCCGCGGCGGCGAAGCCGGGATAGATCTCGACGCCGAGCGCTTCGGCTTGCGACGCCAGCCACTTCGCGAAGTGCCCGAGGCTGATGATATAGTTGCCGTGGTTGTGCATCTGCGGCGGCGTCGGCAGACGGAAGGCCTTCGTGCGCGTCAGAAACAGGAATTTGTCTTCTGTCGCGGGCACGGTCAGCGGCGCGCCTTTGTCCTTCCAGTCGGGGATCAGTTCGTTGAGCGCGCGCGGCTCCAGCACCGCGCCGGAGAGCAGGTGTGCGCCGACTTCGGATCCTTTTTCGAGCACGCAGACCGTAAGTTCGGGCTTGAGCTGCTTGAGGCGGATCGCGCACGACAGGCCCGACGGCCCCGCGCCCACGATCACCACGTCGTACGTCATCACATCGCGCGTCATTTTCCCGGCTTTCCTTTATTCTGGAATAAGTGTAAGAAAGGGTCAGCAGCAATATTTTTAGAGAGAGACGCCAAGGGTGGCAAGCTTGAATCCGGCACAGGTGCTCGAGTGGTATGCGGAGGTCGGGGTCGACGAGGCCATCGGCGACATCGCGCTCGACCGCCTGCACGTGATTGAAAAAATGCCGGTCGCCGCACCGGTTATTCCCATATCCATTGAGCTGCCGGGCGCCCCCGCCGCGATCGTGCCGCCCCCTGCGGGCGTGACCGAAGCGGTGGCCGAGGCGCAGGCGCTCGCCAATGGCGCGATGACCCTCGATGAGCTCAAGGAAGCGATCCGCGGCTTCACCGGCCTGACCATCCAGCGCACGGCCAGCAACCTTGTCTTCGCCGACGGCCTGCCCACGGCGCGCGTCATGCTGGTGGGCGAGGCGCCGGGCGCCGACGACGACCGCGCCGGCCGCCCCTTCGCAGGCGTGAACGGGCAGCTGCTCGACAAGATGCTCGCGGCCATCGGTCTCGACCGCACCGCGAACGTCTACCTGACCGGCGTCGGCAATTGGTACCCGCCCGGCGGCCGTGCGCTGACCGATGCCGAGGTCGCCATGAGCCTGCCGTTCCTGAAGCGCCATATCGAGCTGGTCAACCCGGCCGTGCTGGTCTGCGTCGGCGGCTTGGCGTCGAAGGCGCTGCTGGAATCCGCGCAGAGCATCATGCGCCTGCGCGGCAAATGGCTCGATTATGCAGGCACCCCGGCGATGGCCTTGTTCCATCCGTCCTACCTCATCGGCTCGCCTGCACAGAAGAAGCAGGCCTGGGCGGATTTGCTGATGCTCAAGGACAAGCTGGCGGAATTGAAGGTCCTCTAAGCCGCCTTTCTTTCGTATTATGTCAAAATTTGCCAATCCAGCCGTTTTCGGCTAGAAAGGGGGCGTTTTGGAACGAACCAAGGACCCTTTGCATTGAGACTGAACCGTCCTGCCTTCCTGATACTCCCGGTCGTGCTGGGCCTGCTGGTCGCGGGCATGCCGGATGCCGGCCTGTCGGCAGCCAAGGCGGCGTCCCAGAAAAAGAAGGCCGCACCTGCCAAGAAGGCCGCCGCGAAGAAGCCGGCGGTCGCGGCGCCGGTGACGCTCTCGGTCTTCTCGCTGGTCGGCGAGACCTTCGACCGCCGCACGCGCGGCGACCGCCTGACCGAGACGGACGCCACGCGCTACGCCCGCATCTTCGCGCTGCAGGAGAAGGAGGATTTCGGTCGCGCCAACGATTCCATCCTGCATCTCGACGACGACCGCCTGATGGGCCACGTGCTCTACCAGCGCTACACCAGCGCGCATTACAAGGCGACCTACGACGAGCTCGCCAAATGGCTGCGCGATTACGGCGACCATCCGGGCGCGCAGACGGTCTACGACATGGCCGTCGCGCGTCGTCCCGCCGGTGCGGCCGCGCCCGCCACGCCGCGCACCGCCGCCGGATTGCCCGGCTATAATGAAGACGACAGCGGGCCGACCGCGCAGCCCTACCTGGCGACCGACGGCGCGTCGTCGCACGCCAAGGCGGTGGCGAACCAGGTCGGGCGCATCGTCTCGAACGGCCCCACCTCGGCGCAGCACAGACTGGACGCTTCGCGCGCGTCGCTCAACGCCACGCAATACGACGCGCTGCGCGCGCAGGTCGCGCAGTCTTATTTCTACAACGGCAAGGAAGGGCAGGCTTATGCCGCCGCTTCCGCCGCTTCCGAGCGCTCCGGCGCCGATGCGCCGATCGCGGGCTGGATCGCCGGGCTTTCCGCATGGAAGATGGGCAATTACGCCGAGGCCGCCAAGCATTTCGAGCGCACCGCGACCTCGCCGCGCGCCTCCGCATGGCTGGCGGCGGCGGGCGCGCATTGGGCGGCGCGGTCATATTTGCGCAACCATGAGCCGCAAAAGGTCGCGCCGTGGCTGCGCAAGGCCGCCGAATATCCGCGCAGTTTCTACGGCATCATCTCCGCCAAGGCGCTGGGGATGGAACAGTCGCGCTTCAACTGGGACATGCCAAGCCTGCGCAGCAAGCTGGTTTCCACGCTGGCTGCCGTGCCGGCCGGCCGCCGCGCGCTGGCGCTGATGGACGCAGGGCAAACGCCGCTGGCCGAGCTGGAGCTGCGCCAGATCAACCCCGCCGGCGACCTGACGCTGCAGGAAGCGATGATGGCTTTCGCGCATGAATCCGGCTCGCCTGCGCTCGAGATGCGCCTCGGCAGCTGGTTCAAGGACCGCAACGGCCATATGTACGACAGCGCCCTTTACCCCGACGCGCCGTGGAAGCCCAAGGGCGGCTACGTCGTCGACCGCGCGCTGGTGCAGGCCTTCATCCGTCAGGAATCCAAGTTCGACGTGGGTGCGAGCAACAAGGGCTCGGGCGCGCTCGGCGTCATGCAGCTGATGGCGCCCACCGCCAAGGTCATGGGGCAGAAATACGGCATCGGCGGCGATTTCTCCGACCCGGCGGTCAACATCAGCCTCGGCCAGCGCTACCTCGGTGACATGCTGGACTCCGACAACGTGCGCGACAACCTCTTCAAGCTGGCGGTCGCCTATAACGCCGGCCCCGGCAAGCTGGCGCGCTGGGAAAAGGAGGTCAACTACGGCAACGACCCCCTTTTGTTCATCGAATCCATTCCCGTGGCTGAGACGCGGTCCTTCCTCGAGCGCGTGCTGACCAACTACTGGATCTACCGCATCAAGTACGGCAAGAACACGGATTCGCTGGAGAAAGTGGCTTCCGGCGACTGGCCGATCTACGACCGTTGATCCAATAATTTCTCTCCCGCTTGCGGGAGAGGGTGGGGAGAGGGTGTCGCCGCCGATAGGCGGCTTTATAAGGCACGCTTCGCGTGCAACCCCTTCACCCTAACCCTCTCCCCCTAAGAAGGGGGCGAGGGGAATGTTTGTTTTTGCGAAAAAGCGCTGTATAATCGCCCTGTTTTTTAACGAGGGTCGAACATGATTACCACCAATCAGGCACGCAAGCTTTTCGTCGAGTATTTCAAGAAGCAGGGGCACACGCATGTGCCGTCCAGCCCGCTCGTGCCCGCCAACGACCCGACGCTGATGTTCACCAGCGCCGGCATGGTGCAGTTCAAGAACCTCTTCACCGGTGTCGAGAAGCGCGACTATACCCGCGCGGTCACCGCGCAGAAATGCCTGCGCGCCGGCGGCAAGCACAACGACCTCGACAACGTCGGCTTCACCGCGCGTCACCACACGTTCTTCGAGATGCTGGGCAACTTCTCCTTCGGCGACTATTTCAAGTCGGAGGCGATCCCCTTCGCGTGGAACCTGCTGACGAAGGAATACGGCCTCTCGCCCGACCGCCTGCTCGTCACCATCTATCACGATGACGACGAGGCCGCGGCGATCTGGAAGAAGGTCACCGGCTTTAGCGACGACAAGATCATCCGCATCGCGACCTCCGACAACTTCTGGTCGGCGGGCGACACCGGCCCGTGCGGCCCGTGCTCGGAAATCTTCTTCGACCACGGCGACAAGATCGCGGGCGGGCCTCCCGGCTCGGCGGATGCCGATGGCGACCGCTTCATCGAGATCTGGAACAACGTCTTCATGCAGTTCGACCAACTCGAAGGCGGCAAGCGCGTCAACCTGCCGCGCCCGTCCATCGATACCGGCATGGGGCTGGAACGCCTCTCGACCATCCTGCAGGGCAAGCACGACAACTACGACATCGACCTGATGCGCGCGCTGATCGAGGCCTCGGCCAACCTGACGTCGAAGGATCCCGACGGCCCCTTCAGGATTTCGCACCGCGTTATCGCCGACCACCTGCGCGCCTCCAGCTTCATGGTCGCCGACGGCATCCTGCCCTCCAACGAAGGCCGCGGCTACGTGCTGCGCCGCATCATGCGCCGCGCGATGCGCCATGCGCACCTGCTGGGCGCGCAGGAGCCACTCATGCACCGCCTCGTGCCCGCGCTGGTCGCGCAGATGGGCGACACCTATGGCGAACTGCGCGAAGCGCAAGACCTCATCACCGAGACGTTGCGCCAGGAAGAAGTGCGCTTCAAGCGCACGCTCGACAACGGCCTCTCGCTGCTCACCGCTGAAACCGACAAGCTCGGCGCGGGGCAGAAGTTGTCCGGCGATGTGGCGTTCAGGCTCTACGACACCTTCGGCTTCCCGCTCGACCTCACGCAGGACGTCTTGAAGCGCGAGCAAAGCCGCGAAGTCGATGTCGCGGGTTTTGAAGCCGCGATGGAAAAGCAGCGCGAGACTGCGCGCGCGTCGTGGAAGGGCTCGGGCGAGGCCGCGACGGAACAGGTCTGGTTCGACATCAAGGACAAGAACGGCTCGACCGAATTCCTCGGCTACGACCTCGAACGCGCGGAAGCCAAGATCGTCGCGCTCGTCAAGGGCGGCGCGGATGTGAAAGAAGCGAAGGCGGGCGACGACGTCGCTGTCGTCGTCAACCAAACGCCGTTCTACGGCGAATCCGGCGGCCAGGTCGGCGATACCGGAACCATCAAGACTACGACCGGCGTGATCGAAGTGACCGACACGCAGAAGAAGCTGGGCGGCCTTTTCGTCCACCTCGGTAAGGTGACCGAAGGCAAGATCGTCTCCGGCGACAATGCGGAGATGCAGATCGACGTGACGCGCCGCAACGCCATCCGTGCCAACCACTCGGCGACGCACCTGCTGCACGCCGCGCTGCACGAGCATGTCGGCCGCCACGTGGTGCAGAAGGGCTCGCGCGTCGACAACAATTCGTTCCGCTTCGACATCAGCTACAACGCCGCGCTGACCGACCAGCTGGTCGCGGTGATCGAGAAAGAAGTTAACGACCGCATTCGCCAGAACTCGGAAGTCTCGACGCGCCTGCTGCCGATCGACGACGCCAAGGCGCTGGGCGCGATGGCGATGTTCGGCGAGAAGTACGACGACGAAGTGCGCGTCCTCTCGATGGGCGGCACGCTGGGCGACAGCGGCAAGCCGTTCTCCATCGAGCTCTGCGGCGGCACCCACGTGCGCCGCACGGGCGACATCGGCCTCTTCAAGATCGTGCATGAAAGCGCGCTGGCCGCCGGCATCCGCCGCATCGAGGCGGTGACGGGCGCAGGCGCCCTGCAATACCTGACCGACCAGGAACACATCCTGCAAGCGGTGGCCGGCGTGCTCAAGACCTCGCCTGCCGAAGTGCTCGGCCGCGTCGAGGCGCTCGCCAACGACAAGAAGAAGATGGAGAAGGAAATCTCCGACCTGCGCCGCAAGCTGGCGACGGGCGGCGGCGGATCGGCAGCACCCGAAGCCAAGGTCATCAAGGGCGTCAACTTCACCGCGCGCGTCCTCGAAGGTGTGCCGGCGAACGAACTCAAGCCGATGGCGGATGAGCTCAAGGCCAAGCTCGGCTCCGGCGTCGTCGCGCTGATCTCGGTCTCCGAAGACGGCAAGGCCTCGCTGGTGGTCGGCGTGACCGCAGACCTCACGGCGACAGTCAGCGCCGTCACCCTCGTCAAGGCGGGCGCGGAAAAGCTCGGCGGCAAGGGCGGCGGCGGCCGTCCCGACATGGCGCAAGCCGGCGGGCCGGAAGGCAAGCTGGCCAATGACGCCGTCGCGGCCATCGAAGCGGCGCTGGCGGTCTGAAAATCCCCTTTGATCTCAATGTATTCGCTGCAGACCGCGGCAGGATTACTTGCGTCCGCGACCAAAAAAAAGTATAAGGGCGTCCACTGAGATTCTCGGTTCAACCAACAATAAGGACGTCCTCATGGTTATCCAGCGCACCTTCTCTATTCTCAAGCCCGACGCGACCCGCCGCAACCTGACCGGCAAGATCAACGCCAAGTTCGAAGAACAAGGCCTGCGCATCATCGCGCAAAAGCGCATCCAGATGACCCAGGCGCAAGCGGAAGGCTTCTACGCCGTCCACAAGGAACGCCCGTTCTTCAACGACCTCGTCAAGTTCATGATCTCGGGTCCGGTCGTGATTCAGGTTCTCGAAGGCGATGACGCTGTCGCCAAGAACCGCCAGATCATGGGCGCGACCAACCCCGCCAACGCCGACGCAGGCACCATCCGCAAGGAATTCGCCGAGAGCATCGAAGCGAACTCCGTCCACGGCTCCGACAGCCTCGAGAACGCGCAAATCGAAATCAAGTTCTTCTTCAAGGACGACGAAATCGTCGGCTAAGCTGACGCGATCGTAAAAAAGCCCGCTCGGAAGAGCGGGCTTTTTTTTGTTCCAGCGGCGGTTACGATGCCACCCAGTCCTCGACGATCTTGCGCGTATCCGCATAGACGGGGCGGAGCTGGTTGACGGTGTCGAGGAGCGCTTCCTGACTGGCGCCTTCCTTGGCCTGCTTGCTGAGCTTGGCGGCGACTTCCGAGAGCGCGATCAGGCCGAAGTTGGCCGTCATGCCTTTGATGTCGTGCGCGCGGCCGGAGATGGCCTTGGGATCGCGGTCGGCGACGGCCTTCTCGGCGCTCGCGATCAGCTCGTCGGTCTTGTCGTAGAAGCTCTTCATCATGTCGTCCATCTGCGCGCGCGACATGCTGCTCTTGAGCGTGCCGAGGATTTCGGTGTTGAACGGCACGGGCGGCTTGACGGGCGCTTCCGGTTTTTTCGGCGGCTCGGCAGCGGGCGCGAGGGTTGGCACGGGCGGGGGCGTGACCGGGGCTGCGGCCGCAGGTGCGGTGCTGGCTTGCTTGAACGCGCCTTCCTTCTTCGCGACTTGCAACAAAAGGCCGCGCAGCTGGTCGAGATCGATCGGCTTGCGGCAATGGTCGTTCATCCCGGCGTCGAGGCAGGTCTTGATATCCTCGGGCGAGGTATTGGAGGTCATCGCGATGATCGGCACCGCCGCCTTTTTCTTGTCCGGCAATGCGCGGATGAGGCGGGCGGTCGCAGGGCCGTCAAGGTCGGGCATCTCCATGTCCATCAGCACGACGTCGAAATCGGCCAGCTCCAGTTCGTTCAGCGCCTCGCGCCCGCCGGAGACGGCGGCCAGGGTGTGCTTGTCCGGCTCCAGTAGGCCGAGCACGACCTTCTGATTGATGCCGTTGTCGTCGACGATCAGCACACGCAAGGGGATCGCGGGAATATGCGCAGCGACGCTGACGTCATCATCCTTCACGCCTTCCTCCATCGCGATGGTGAAGAAGAAGGTGGTGCCTTGCCCGAGCTCGCTCGTGACCTCGACCGTGCCGCCCATCGCGTGGACGAGCTGCTGGCTGATCGAGAGGCCGAGGCCGGTGCCGCCGTAGCGGCGTGCGATGCTGGTGTGGCCTTGCGCATACGGCACGAAGACCTTGGCCAGCACGTCTTTCGCCATGCCGATGCCGGTGTCCTGCACGGCGAAATAGACGCGCTGCTTGCCCGTCTCGTCGGTGCCGGCGGCCTTGACGATGAGCGTCACCGATCCCTTGTCGGTGAACTTGATCGAGTTGCCGAGCAAGTTGAGCAGGATCTGGCGCAGGCGCGTCGGGTCGCCCTTGAAGAAGAGGGGGAGCTTGGGGTCGATCTCGGTCTTGAGCGCGATGTTCTTTTCGCCGGCGCGCGCGTTCATCAGGTGGATGACGCCGTCGAGCAGGCGCTTGAGGTCGAAACTGACCGTCTCGATGTCCATGCGCTGCGCGCCGATCTTGGAGAAGTCGAGGATGTCGTTGATGAGTGCGAGCAGCGCGTTGCAGGAATATTGCAGCGTGTCGATGTATTCGCGCTGCTTGTCGGTCAGGGGCGTGTCGACCAGCAGGCGGATCATGCCCATGATGCCCGTCATCGGCGTGCGGATCTCGTGGCTGACGATGGCGAGGAAGTCGGCGCGCGACTTGGTCGCGCTCTCGGCCACGGCCTGCGCTTCCGACAGTTCCTTGCGGTGGCGGTCTTCGGCGGCCTCGTATTCGGCCGAGAGCTTCTTCTCGCGCCCCAGCGTGCTGGAGAGGCTCGCATGCTCGTCCGGCTCGACCGCGTAAGTGAAATGGAGTGTGGCGCCGGCCAGCAACGCGATATGCACGGCGAAGAAGCTCCAGTAGACGTCGCCCGAGAGCGACAGCCCGGCGATGCCTGCTTCCGACGCCGCCGCGCCGAGGAAGAGGGCGAGCCACGACAGCGTGTAGACGTGCACGGCGGGCGCATGTTTCTGGCGCACGGCGGCGGCAAGGCCGGTGACGAGGATCGCGGCGGGCAGCAGCAGCGGCAGCACGCGCAGCAGGAACGGCGAGGTGACCTGCGATGCCGTCGCCGAGCCGATCCCGAAAGCCGCCGTGAGCGCCAGCACCACGGCGCCGGTGCCGAGCAGGCGGTAGACTGCGCCGTGGTTTTCGCGTTCGGGGAAGAACAACCGCTGTGCCAGCATCAGGGCCGCGATGCCGCCGAGCGCCGCCAGCGCGTCGAGGTAGACCGCGCCCGTGTTGTTGCCGAGCGAGACAAGCTCGTCGGTATTGCGGTAGATCAGGAACTGCGCTGCCGCATAGGCCGCGAGCAGGGCGGGCGTCAGGCTGTTGAAGTGCAGCAGGAACACGAACGACAGCACCAGCAGCAGGAAAAGCGCGACGTTGAGCAGGCGCCCGGCGAAGTCGGCATTGTGGATTTCCGCGGCATGATCGGCCTGCGTCACGACGCGCGGGTTGACTGCCAGCGGCAGGCCGGGCGTCGGCTCGATCATCAGCGCGAACGTGCGCGACGAAGACCCGTCGAGCGGCAGGGGCAGGGCGTTCTTGGCCTGCCCGGCCATCTGCGTCTTGTTGACGACGTGACGCCCGTCAAGCGCGAGCGGGCGGGTTTTGTCGTCATCGGAATAAAAGGCGATGCGGTCGGCCGCGCCCGTGGTGCCGGCGTTGCGGCGGCCAAGGTCGAGCATCCAGTCAGGGCGCGCCTTGTCGTTGTTCTCGATCGTGAAGACCAGCCACCACGCCGCGTGCGTATAGCCGAGGTGCAGGCGGTCGCCCGCCGGCTGTTCTCCGCTGCCGGAGTTATACAGAGTCAGCACATCCTTGGCGGTAAGGACCTTCTGGCGGTCCTCGAAAAGGCGGATGTAGGGTGTGAGGGATGCGTCCTTCGTCTCCTTGGTCAGCACGAGCGCCTGCGGCGAGGCGCCGGGCAGCAGGGAGCGGTGGTGCGTGAACTGCACGGCAAGGGCGATGCCGAGCGCCAGGATGACGGACGCGAGCGCCAGGCGCTTGGTCAGGCGTGAACTGAATGCAATTTTCAAGAGATACTCCCCACTTCTCCTTTCAGGATAAGGGCGGCATCCTTCAAATACAATTAACATGATCCGTGCTTGCTTTTGCGGGGAGCGGATTTTAAGATGACAGAAAGCGCAGCAGAAGGTGCCGCTATGTCAAATTACCGTTATTTTATTGTTTTTGTGGCGTTTTTGGCGATGTTTGCCGCGCGGGCGCAGGCACAGGATATGCCTGCCGCGCCGCCTGTCATGGCCGCGCCTGCCGATCCGCAGGAAGCCTTGACTGTCAAGGACTTGCTTATCGAGAAAACTGCCACCGACGCCGTCGCCGCGCGCAAGGATGCGATTGCGGAAGCGCAGCGCCAGGCCTTGCTCAAGCTCGCGGGCTTCCCGGCGGAAGGCAAGACGCCGCCTGCGCTGCCCGACGACTTGACCATCTCGACCCTCGTGCGCGATTTCAGCGTGCGTAACGAACAGATTTCCGTAAACAGATACGCCGCGCAGTTCACCGTGCGCTTCAACCCGAACGCGGTCGATTTCATCAAGGGCTGGGCGAGCGTCGACATCACGCCGCCGGCACCCGCCGCCGATGCTGCGGCTCCTGCCGCCGAAGTGCAGACCGATGCGAATGCCGACGCCAACACGCCGACGCAACTGACGGCGCAAGCCGCAGTGGCGCAGTCCGAAAAGCTGTCGATCGACGTCACCATGGCGATCACCGGCTTCCAGGAATGGGTCGAGGCGCAGAAGCGCCTGCAGTCGCTGACGCCCGCGCCGGCGGTCGACCTGACCGGCATCAGCAATTCTTCCGCGCGCTTCCACCTGACGGCCGACTGGCCGGGTGGGCTGGAGGCGTTCCGCACCGCGCTCGCCGCGCAGCACCTGACGCTCGACCAGGCGGGCGCTGTCTATACGTTGCGGATGAACTGACCTCCATGACCGACAAACCGCAACAACTGCCGTTCGACCTCGGCCACCGCGAGGCCTACGGCCGCGCGGATTTCTGGGTCTCCGCCTCGAACCGCGAAGCCGTCGCATGGCTCGACAAATGGCCGGAGTGGCCGGCGCCCGCGCTGGTGCTCTACGGCCCGCCTGCTTGCGGCAAGACGCACTTGTTGCAGGTGTGGAAGGGTGAAGCCGGCGCCTGCGACCTGCGCGTCGATGAACTCACCTCTGCGCCCGCAGATGCACTGCTGGGCGCGGCGTCGGCGGTGATGATCGACGATGCAGACGGCGTCGCCAGTGATGCCGCACGCGAAGAAGCCTTGTTGCACGTATATAACATCTTGCAGGGTCGCGGCGGCCACATGCTGTTGACGGCGGAAAAGCCGGTACGCGACTGGGGTCTTACGTTGCCCGATCTCAAATCGCGCCTGATGGCCGCACCCGCCGTGCAAGTGCTTCCGCCGGATGATGAGCTGATTGCCGTCGTGTTGACCAAGCTGTTTTCAGACCGGCAGATTTTCGTCTCGCAGGAAGTGGTGCAGTACATCGTGCCGCGCGTCGAGCGGTCGTTCTTCGCCATCTCGTGCCTGGTCGAACAGGTCGACCGTGCGGCAATGGCCGCCAAGCGCCCGGTGACGGTGCCGCTGGTGCGTGAGATTTTGTCTTAAGCGATAATGTCGGGGAGCAGCATGCTCTCAAGCTTGGCGATCGAGTCCTTAAGGAACAGCTTGCGTTTCTTGAGGCGCTGCAGGCGCAGGAAGTCGACGGGGACGCTGTCCGCCAATTGCTGAATCACAACGTCGAGGTCGTGGTGCTCGGTCTTGAGCGCCTCGAGCTTTCGTTGCAGTTCTTCCCGTTCTTCGAGCATCATGGCGGTGAAAAATCCTTGAGGGGGCAGTGCCGGCGGCCATCTTATCAGGAAACCCGCTGGTTTTTAAGCTTTTTGTTGCAATCCGCCTGCCGTTCACGCATTTTTGGAGAAAAGGCAGGTAAATATGGGCAAGAAACGGATCGGCATTCTCACCAGCGGCGGCGACTGCGCCGGGCTCAACGCCGCGATTCGCGCGGTCGTCTACGCAGCGGCAGCCAAGGGCTGGGACGTCTTCGGCATCGAGGACGGCACCTCCGGCCTGCTCTCGCGTCCCGTGCGCGCCAAGCTGCTGACGCGCGAGATGTTCGACACCACCATCATGCGCCTCGGCGGCACCATCCTCGGCACCACCAACAAGGGCAACCCCTTCCGCTTCCCGATGGCCGACGGCAGCTTCAAGGATTTGTCGGACGACATCCTCGAGGGCTTGCGCCAGCTCAACGTCGACGCACTCATCGGCATCGGTGGCGACGGCAGCATGGAGATTTTGCGCACGCTCGCCGCGCGCGGCAAGTTCAACCTCGTCGGTATTCCCAAGACCATCGACAATGACGTCGGCAAGACCGAAAGCTCGATCGGCTTCGAGACCGCCTGCGCGGTCGCGACCGAGGCGCTCGACCGCCTGCAGCCGACGGCGGCCAGCCACGACCGCGTCATGGTGCTCGAAGTCATGGGCCGCGACGCCGGCCATATCGCGATGGCGGCAGGCATCGCAGGCGGCGCCGACGTCATCCTGATCCCCGAAATTCCCTACAGCATCGACAAGGTCGCGGAAAAGATCATCTCCGTGCGCGAGCAAGAAGGCCGCAACTTCGCCCTCGTCGTCGTCTCCGAAGCCGTGCGCACCTCGGACGGCGATGAACTCAAGGTCGAGCACCACGGCGGCGAAAAGCGCTATGGCGGCATTGGCCATTACCTCGGCGAGCGCATTTCCGACAAGACCGGGTTTGAAACGCGCGTGACCGTGCTCGGCCACGTGCAGCGCGGCTGCGCGCCAAGCGCCTCGGACCGCCTGCTGGCCGCCGCTTTTGGCGTGCATGCGGTGGAGCTGGTGGCGGAAGGCAAGTTCGACCGCATGGTCGCCTGGTCGAACCGCGCCGTGATCGACGTGCCGATCGCCGATGCCATCGCCAGCTACCAGGCCGTCGACCTGCAAGGCCCGATGGTGCATACGGCGCGCGCGCTGGGCATCTGCCTCGGCGACTAAATAATTATTTCGTGTAGAACTTCGCGCCGTCGATCCGCTTGAGTTTGCGGGCGAGACCGTGCGTTTCGTCCAGCCAGAAGAAACGGAAGACGGAGGGCAGGTGCGCGGCATCGAGTGCGCGCATCAGCTTGCGGCGCGTGCGGCGGCGGTCCTGCGTCGGCCACAGGACCGGTTGCAGGCCGATCACGAAGTGCGGCTGTTCCGGCATATACGTGACATCCTTGCGCGCAACCCATGCGGCGGCAACGTCCGGCTCCTGCTTCAAGATCAGGATCAGTTGGCGCAGGTACTCCGTCTTCAAATGGTGCGGCGCGAAGCGGTCACCCGGGTAGACGGCGCGGCGTTCCTCGTCGGCGGCTTTCTGGCGGTAGCTCCAGTCCTCAAGGCGGAAGCGGTAGACTTCGGCTTCCGCAGGACGGTCTTCGCTCTCGAGATATTGCGCGGCGAAGCGGCTGGCGGTCGGCAATACTGACGGGTGCACGCGCACGAGGTCGTCGAGTTCATGCAGTGCCGTCTCGTCGCGGTCGTGCGTCAGGCGCAAACCAAAAAACAACGCGCGTGCCGAGGCATTGTCGGGCGCGCGCTTGATCAGCGCCTCGCAGGCGGCCATCGCCTTGGTTTCGTCCTTCATCAATAAGGCAGCGTCGATCAGCGTGAAGAGTTCGCCATCCGCGAGCAGCGGCGGCTTATGCGCGCCGAGCGTCGCCAGCACCGCCGCCGCATCCTGCCGCTGGCGGTGGCGCGCCGCCCATTCCTTGCGGCTATGCTCGCGCCAGACGCGGTCGAACAGGGCGGCGAGGTGCGACTCCAGCGCGGGACCCAGCGTCTTGGTTGCGCTCGAAGCGGTGACCGGTTGAGGCGGGAAGAGTTCTTCCTTCAGCGCCGCCGCGCGGTCGGCCAGCGCGGGGTGCGTGCTGCCCGAGGCCGTCTTGCGGCGCTTGAGTTGCGGCAGCGGGTCGCGCGCGGGTGCGCGGCGGAAGAAGCCGGGCATCTCCTGATAGGGCGCGCCGGCCGGCAGCGGCGATGTATCGGCCTGCCGCCAGATGGGCGCCCAGAATTCATCGTGCAGGCGCAGGGCTACCGCTTCCATCGCCGTCAATGCGCCCGCGATGTGGCGCGCGCTGACGACGCGGGCGGCGAAGGCGTCGGCCTCGAACTCACAGGCGCGCGAGAGGGTGAAGCTATAGGCATTGAAGACGCCGATGAACCATGCATAAAAACGGTCGAGCCGCAGCACGTGCCAGAGCGTCTCGTTTTTCAGGCTCTTCTCGAGGTCGAGCCAGCTGTGGCGGATGCGGTAGATCCACTGGCCGAGCGCATTGTCTTCCGCCGCGACGTGGCCGTATTCGTGGCCGATGACGGCGGCCAGCTGCGCCTCGCTGAGCGCCTGCATCAGCGGCAGGCCGAGCGTCAGCGTGACGGGGCCGAAGCCGAAGAAGCCGCGCCAGCCGGTATGGCGCGAGACGCTGGCGTTGAGGTCCATGTTGATAAAGACGCGTGCGAACGCGGGCCCGCGTCCCTTCTTTCGCACGTGGCCGAGCAGCTTGAACAGCCTTGGTGCATCGGCGGGCATCAGGCGCACGCCGGAATCCCCGCCGCGCTTGAGGTTGAGCGGACGCAGCAGTTGGACGGCAAACCACAGCGGCACCAGCCCCGCCAGCGCCGCCGTCTCATGCTGCGTCAGCATGACGGCGATGTGCGCGACAGTCGCGGCAAGCGTGATGAAGGTGCCTGCGACCAGCAGGATCACGCCATAGCCGAGCGCCGCGAGCAGCACGGTGCGGCGTCGCAGGTCGTGCGGCCTGCCCGCGTAGTCGATTTCAAGGTCGCGCACGTTCTGGCGGAAGGCCTCGTCGCGCTGCCAGCGCGCGGAAGGGCTCTCCACGCGCGGCGCGGCATGGGCGACCCCGTTGCGGAAGAAGAACGGCAGCAGTACGGTGAGTAATGCCCAGAACGGGAAGGCCGCGTCGAAGCGCATCGGGCCGATGGATAGCGTCATGCCGCGGTCGCGCGCGACGTCGCTGTCGGTCAGGAAAGTGCGGTTGTCGGCATAAAGGCGAGTCTGCCGTGTAGACGCCAGCGCCCAGTCGAGCGCGTTGGTTTTGACGGTGACGCTTTGCCCGGCGGCCTGCCCATGCAGCAGGAACAGGGGCGGGGAGATGCTGCGGCTCTTCACCTGCCAGGCAACGGGGCCATATAAAGAATTGGATACCGGCGGCGACAGGCTCATATGCGCCGATGCGCTCGCAAGGGTTGCGAGCCACAAGACGGCAAAGAGGATTGTCAGCAGGAACTTCGTCATTGCGCGCAGGCGCGCGCGGCATCGGGGAGCGCGAGGGTGCGGACGGTGCCATCGGCAGCGAAGAAATGCACCGGCAGGCCAGGCCTGAGCGCCAGCTGCATGAGGACTTGCAGGGCGGAGAGCGGCAGCGTGGCGGAGGTCAGCACCCATGCTTCTTCCACGCGGATCGCGGGGCCGAATGCGGTGACGGCGATCGCCTGCGCGGATTGCAGCGCGGTCATGCTGAGGAAGGCCTCGTCCTCGATCTTGCTGCCGGCGATGTAATGTCCGTTGTCGAGGCGCAGCACGGCGGCTTGCGGTACGTTGCTGAAAAAGTCGACGGACTCGACTTGGTGCAGCCAGTCGAAGATGGCGGCGGTCGTCAGCGGGCCGGGCTTGATCGCATCGACGGTGACGGCGCGCGCGCCTGTCTTTTCCGCGGCGAAGCGCGAAAGGGTGAAGGTGCCGGGCAGGAAGCCGCCGACGGTGGTGTCCGACATCGGCGATCCGTCTTCGTTGAGGTAATGCACGCGCACATCCGCGTGCGCGAAGCCGGATATCTGCTGCCGGCATTTTCCGCAGCAGGTCGCGCCCATCACCCAGATCTCGTCGACCCGCGCGCGTTTGCCGAGCGTGACGGCGAGGGCAGCGAGGCAGGCTTCCTCGGCATGGGTGCTGAGGCGGTGGTCTTTGTTTTCCACGTTGACGCCGCCGAAATAGAAATCGCCGCTGCGCATGACCGCGCTGACGAGGAAGCCGGATTCCGGCACGTAAGGATGCGCGCGCAGGTCTTTCAGCCATTGGGCGACTTGGGGTGCGGTCAAATTCTTGCGGACGATGTTCATTGGTACGCCATCACTTCCTGGCCGTGGCGGCGCAGCCAGCGCTTTCCGCCGACAGCGTCTTCGGCGAGTTCGGCGCACAACGCCCAGAAGCGGCGGCCATGGTTGAGGTGCACGACATGCGCGACTTCATGCGCGACGACGTAGTCGAGCACGTGGCGCGGCGTCAGGATCAGCCGCCACGAGAACATCATGCGCCCGTCGGGGCCGCAGCTGCCCCAACGGGTCTTGGGGTCGATGACGCGGATGTCGGAGGGCGGCTTGCCGATCTGCTCGAGCTTTTCCGCCGTCTTGTCTTCCAGCACTTGGCGCGCGGTTTCCTTCAAGAAGTCGCGCACGCGGCGGGCGAGGTGTTCGGGCTGGCCATGCACGATCAGGTTCGCGCCGTCGAGACGCGTGACGCCGCGGCCCTTCGCGTGGACGATGGTGAAGGTCTCGCCGTAGATCATGACTTGTTCGCCGGCGGCGAAACGCTGCGCCGCGGGCAGGCGGGCGCGTTGGGTGTCGATCCACTCTTGGTTTTCGGCGATGAAGCGCAGTGCGGATTTTTCGGTGGCGTTCGCCGGCCATGTCAGCACGACATCGCCCGCGCGCGCGTCGACGCGCAACGAGAGGCGGCGCGCACGCCGGCTTTCCCGCACGCGAATGCCCCCGATCTCGGCGGGCGGCGGGGTGCGGGGCTTTCTGGGCTTAATGCCGAACACTGTAGGCCGCGAGGAACTTGTTGAGCGCGTCCACGTAGGAACGGCAGGAGGCGACGATCACGTCGCTGTCCACGCCGGTGCCGTGGAAGGCCGTGCCGCGCGCGGAGAGGGTCACGTTGACCTCGCCCTTGGCGTCGGAGCCTTGCGTCAGCGCGTGCAGGTCGTAATTGAACAAGGTGGCGTCGTCGTGCGGGACGAGGGCGCGCATCGCCTTGAAGCAGGCGTCGACCGGGCCCTTGCCCGCGACCTTGGCCTTTTTCTTCTCGCCGTCGATTTCCAGCTCCAGCTCCGCCTCTTGCGGCCCGGTCGAGCCGGAGCGCACGGAGAGCGAGAGGAAGCGCACGCGTTCCACCGCGATGTCGTTGCGCGTGCCGGAGATGGCGAGCAGGTCGTCGTCGCTGATCTTCTTCTTGCGGTCGGCGAGATCCTTGAAGCGGGCAAAGGCGGCGTTGAGCGCGTCTTCGGTTAGGTCAACGCCGAGCACGACCAGCTTGTTGCGCAGCGCATTGCGGCCCGAGTGCTTGCCGAGCACGAGTTCGGAGTGGCTGCGGCCGACGGATTCCGGCGTCATGATTTCATACGTCTGGGCGTTCTTGAGCATGCCGTCCTGGTGGATGCCGCTTTCGTGCGCGAAGGCGTTGGCGCCGACAATGGCCTTGTTGGGTTGCACCGCGAAGCCGGTGATCTCGCTAAGCAGCTGGGAGGCGGCCATGATCTTCTTCGGCTCGATGCCCGTGGTGAAGGGCAGGGCATCGGGGCGGGTGCGGAAGGCCATGACGAGCTCTTCCAGCGAGGCATTGCCCGCGCGCTCGCCGATGCCGTTGATGGTGCATTCCACCTGGCGCGCGCCCGCGCGCACGGCGGCGATCGAGTTGGCGACTGCGAGGCCGAGGTCGTTGTGGCAATGCGCGGAGATGACGGCCTTGCCGATGTTCGGCACGCGTTCCTTCAGCATCTTGATGAGCGCGAAATATTCCTCGGGCACCGTGTAGCCGACGGTGTCGGGGATGTTGACGGTGGTGGCGCCGGCCTTGATCGCGGCCTCGACGGCGCGGCAGAGGAAGTCATGCTCGGTGCGCGTGGCGTCTTCGGCCGACCACTCGACGTCGTCGCAGGCGTTGCGGGCGTAGGCGACGCTGTCGGCGATCATTTCGAGCACGCGCTCCGGCTCCATCTGCAGCTTGTGCTTCATGTGCAGCGGGCTGGTGGAGATGAAGGTGTGGATGCGGCGCTTCTTCGCGGGCTTGATCGCCTCGATCACCGCGTCGATGTCCTTGTGCACCGCGCGGCAGAGGCCGGCGACGGTGGCGTTTTTCGTTTGTTTCGCGACTTCGTGCACGGATTCAAAATCGCCCTTCGAGGCGGCGGGGAAGCCGGCCTCGATGATGTCGACGCCCATCGCGTCCAGCATCTCGGCCATGCGCAGCTTGCCCGCGAGGTCCATCGAGTAGCCGGGCGATTGCTCGCCGTCGCGCAGCGTGGTGTCGAAGATCAGGACTTTGTCGGTCATGGCGTGGCCTTTATATTCTTGAAAAACCTGACGTCGATATTAAAAGAGGACTCACCCGATTGCCAGACGTAAAAAGCGCTTTCATTTCAGCGGGAAAAGGCGTACCTTCGCGTTCATGTCTTTCGATAGCAAATTTTCCAATCTCGGGCAGCCGAACAAGATCTGGGTGGTCTCCGCCGTCAACGGCGATCTCGTCCGCCTGACCGACATGCACCGCCAGCTGTTCGAGAAAGTCGCCCCCGGCGACCGCCTCGTCTATACCGGCAACTACCTGTGCGGCCCCGATGCGCGCACGGCGGAGACGATCGACGAAATCCTCTATTTCCGCCGCACGCTGCTGGCGCGCCCGGGCATGATGGCGGGCGACTTCGCCTACCTGCGCGGCATCCAGGAAGAACTGTGGAACAAGCTGCTCCACCTGCAGTACCAGCCGAGCCCGGTGCAGCTGATCGAGTGGATGGCGACCAAGTATCCCGATATGGAAAAAACGCTCGCCAGCTACGGCAGCTCGCTGACCGAAGGCCGCCGCATCGCGCGCGAGGGTATCATCTCGCTCACGCGCTGGACGAGCAACCTCAAGGCCGAGATCCGCAAGCATCCCGGCCACGACAAGCTGTTCTCCGTCATGCGCCGCGCGGCCTTTACCGAACACCGCAGCAGCAATGACAACAACGTGCTTTTCGTGCACGCCGGCCTCGATCCGCTGCTGCCGCTGACCGCGCAGGGCGACAATTTCTGGTGGGCGTCGCGCCAGTTCAGCCAGATTTCGGCGGCCTATCACCCGTTCAAGCTGGTCGTGCGCGGCTTCGACCCGGAGCGCCGGGGCGTCCGCGTCGGCCCGGCCACCATCACGCTCGACGACGACCGCGTGCTCTGCGCCGAAATGTCCGGCCAGGGCGACATGATCGAGCTGCTTGCCGCCTAAGCGAAAAACTGCGATAAATGACGGCATGAAACGACTGTTTTTCAGCCTGATCGCCCTTGCCTGCCTGTCGGCATCCGCGCACGCAGCCGAGGGAAAGCCCGACATGACCCGCATCGACGGCGGCGTCGTCAAGGAAATCCTCAAGCCCGACCTGATCTTGCTCGACAACGACAAGCGCTACCGTATCGACGCGATCCGTGTGCCGCCGGATTACGCGCAAGCCGCGCTCGACATGCTCAAGGCCGCTTTGCTCAACCGCAAGGTCAATATCTATAGCCCCGCCGTTTCCGGCCCGCCGGTCGACCGCTACGGTGTGCCGCAGGCGCAGATCATGCGCGACGACGGCTTCTGGGTCGAAGGCGGCATGATCCTCAAGGGCGTGGCGTGGTTCGACGTGTCCGAAAGCGCGCCCGCCGTCGGCGAGACGTTGCGCGGCATGGAAGAAAAGGCGCGCGCTGGCAAGAAAGGCTTCTGGAGCAACGCCGACTACGCGGTCAAGACGCCCGACAATGTCGACAAATACATCAACAGCTACCAGATCGTCGAAGGCAAGGTGCTGTTCACGACGTCAAAAAAGTCGCTCGTCTACGTCAACTTCGGCCGCGACTACAAGACCGACTTCACCATCAACGTGCCGAGCAACCTGACCACCGCCGCCTTCAGCCCGCTGACGTGGACGGGCCATGTGGTGCGCGTGCGCGGGTGGGTGGAACAGCAGAACGGCCCGATGATCGCCCTGACCGACGCCGGACAGGTCGAGGTCATGCCGATCCCCGCCAAGCCCATGGCGCCCAAGCCCGAAGCTGACGCGCCCACGACCGCACAATGACCGATATCCGCACGCTTTATCCGCCGATCGAGCCGTATGCCACGGGCATGCTCCGCGTCAGCGACCTTCACCAGCTTTATTACGAGGAGTCGGGCAACAAGCTCGGCGTGCCGGTCGTCTTCCTGCACGGCGGCCCCGGCAGCGGCTCGACGCCGAAGCACCGGCAGTTCTTCGATCCCGCGCATTACCGCATCATCGTTTTCGACCAGCGCGGCGCGGGCAAGTCGACGCCGCTGGGCGAGCTGCGCGAAAACACGACGCAAGACCTCGTCGCCGACCTTGAAAAGCTGCGCGCGCACCTCGGCATCGCGCGCTGGCATGTGTTCGGCGGATCGTGGGGCTCGACGCTGGCGCTGTGCTATGCGATCGCGCACGCAGACCGCGTATTGTCGCTGACGCTGCGCGGCATCTTCATGATGCGCGAGCGGGAGCTGGACTGGTTCCTCTACGGCATGAAGAACATCTTCCCCGAGGCGTGGGAGGCTTTTGCCAGCGGCGTTCCGGAAGCCGGGCGCGACGACCTTCTCAAGTCTTACTATAGCCTGCTGACCGATCCCGACCCGTCGGTGCATATGCCCGCCGCGAAGCGCTGGAGCGCTTATGAAGTCGCCTGCCTGCGCCTGGTCCCGCAGCCGCCCGCGCTGGAGGAACCCGACCCCGCGCACGACTACGCCATCGCGCGGCTGGAGTGCCATTACTTCGTGCACAACCGCTTCACGCCGGACGATTACATCCTCGCCAATCTCGCGAAGATCCACGCGATCCCGACCGTCATCGTGCAGGGGCGCTACGACATCGTCTGCCCGCCTGTCACCGCATATGATCTTGCCCGCGCATTGCCGGAGGCATTGTTTATCATAGTGCCGGACGCAGGCCATTCGGCGTCCGAGCCGGGCGTCGTCCATGCGCTCGTCACCGCGGCCGACGGCTTCCGCGCACTTTCCCCTTGATCCGCATGACTCCGGCCTCTTATAGTGAAAAGGTATTTTCCGGAGGGGTCCATGAGAATAGCTTCTTGCTTGCTGACTGTTGCCTTGTTGAGCGGTTTTGCCGCGCCTGCACTGGCCGACGGTCTTTTGACTGAAAAGAAAACCGCGCCGCTGCCGGTGCTCGCATCGCCGAGCGGCCTGCAAACGGGCGCCGCGCCCGTCAGCATGCAGCCCGCGCCTGCGCCTGCCGTTGTCGCAGCGCCTGTGGCGCCTGTCGTTCCCGCTCCTGTCGCGCCTGCGCCTGCCGAACGCGTCGTCGAGGCGCAGCCGGAAAGCGCGTTCCTCGGCCTCAGCGTCGGCCTCTACGACGCCTTCTCGCACGGCAAGCAGGCGACGGCCTTCAACCTTGAATTCCAGCCGGGCGTGCGCATCCTCGGCGTGGTCAAGCCGTTGTTCGGCTTCATGGCCACGACGCAGGACACGATGTACGGCTACGGCGGGCTCGGCGTGCCGATGAAGATCACCGATCATGTCAAGTTCATGCCCTCCGTCGCCTTCGGCGCCTATACCAAAGGCGACGGCGTCGACCTCGGCAAGACCGGCGTGATGCGCCTCGGCGGCGAGCTGGCGTACCAGTTCGACAATCAGAGCAAGTTCGGCATCAACGGCTACGTGCTGACCAACGCGGAAAGCGCCAAGCGCGAAGACCGCACGGAAGTGCTGGGCTTCTTCTACTCGATGCCGCTGTCGCCGATCGCCGACCCTGCGCCGCCGCAAGCGCCTGCGGTCGTTTCTGCCTCTGCCGCGCCGCCCGTCAAGCCGAACCCATGACGAACTTCCGCACGCTGGATGCGCTCGACGCCGCGGGCAAGACCGTGCTGCTGCGTGCCGACCTCAATGTGCCGATGCAGGACGGCCGCGTCTCCGACACCACGCGCATCGACCGCCTGCTGCCCACCATCCGCGAGCTGGCGGGAAAGGGGGCGAAGGTCGTGCTGCTCTCGCACTTCGGCCGCCCGAAGGGACGCGATGCGTCCTTGTCGCTCGCACCCGTCGGCAAGGCGCTTGAATCCGCGCTTGGCCAGCCTGTCATTTTCGTGAACGACTGCATTGGCGATGCGCCGAAAGCGGCGATCGCCGCGATGAAGCCGGGCGATGTCGCGCTGCTCGAAAACGTGCGCTTCTATCCTGAAGAAGAAAAAGACGATGCGGGCTTCGCCGCGAAGATCGCCGCGCTGGGCGACGTTTACGTCAACGACGCCTTCTCCGCCGCGCACCGCGCCCATGCGACGACGCACGGCATCGCGCGTTTGCTGCCCGCTTACGCCGGACGGCTGATGGAAGCGGAACTGAAGGCGCTTGAATCCGCGCTGGGAAACCCGAAGCGCCCCGTGGCCGCCATCGTCGGCGGCGCGAAAATCTCGACCAAGCTCGACCTGCTCAACAACCTCGTCGCGCGCATCGACGTGCTGGTGCTGGGCGGCGGCATGGCCAATACCTTCATGGCCGCGCAGGGCGCCGACGTCGGCAAGTCGCTGTGCGAACACGAGATGGCCGAGCAGGCGCGCACGATCATGGAAACGGCGAAGCAGCGCAATTGCCGCATCGTCCTGCCGGTCGACGGCGTGGTCGCGCGCGAGTTCAAGGCGGGCGCGGCGTCCGAGACCGTCAACACCCACGCGATCCCGGCGGATGCCATGATGCTCGACGTCGGGCCGACGACCGTGAGGCTCATCGTCGAGGTGCTCAAGGGCTGCAAGACCGTGTTGTGGAACGGCCCGCTCGGCGCGTTCGAGATCGCGCCATTCGATGCGGGCACCGTCGCGCTGGCCAAGGCCGTCGCCGACCTCACGACCTCCGGCACTGTATTGAGCGTCGCAGGCGGCGGCGATACCGTCGCCGCGCTGGCGCATGCGGGCGTCGAGGAGAAGTTCTCCTACGTCTCCACCGCGGGCGGCGCGTTCCTCGAATGGCTCGAAGGCAAGAAGCTGCCCGGCGTCGAGGCGCTGTTGACATAAAGATCGGATATCTTTAGCATCGCCCGTATCAACAACAGGTGATTCATGTTCGTCAAGCTCCAGACAAAACGCGATGCGCACGCTTTCGCCGGTGTGCTTAAAAATACGCTGGACAAACAGGCCGAAAAGCTCGCCCTCATCAAGGTCGAGCCTGACGCCGTCGAACGTTCGGCCAAGCTGGTGCGTTTCTATGAACACTTAAGCGGCCTGATCGTCATGCTCGGCCGCCGCGACATTGCGTCCTCGCCCCGAGGGAAGAAAGACTACCAGAATTTCTTCGTCGCCGCGCGCACCATGATGCTGGACGCCAAGGCCTGCAGCGAGTTGAGCGCGGCCGCAAGCGACACGTTGCCGCCGCAAGCGCAAAGTGTCGTCGACGGCAATCTCGACCGCCTCAAGCAGCAGGGCAAGCCTGCGTCGCCGTTCAAGCGCTGATTTTAAGGGGTCAGCATCGCTTCGGTGCGCCGCGACCCGACGCCCTGCAAGGCGTCGTAATAGGCGATCTCGGCTGAAAGTTCTTTGCGCACGATGTCGGGATCCGCGCCCTTGCCGCGGATCAGGCCGAGCATGGCGGCGAAGTCGTCCTTGGCGATGCCGGTCGCGCGGCAGGCGAGCGCGAAGGGGCGCGTGCCTTCGCGTTTCAGCATCTTCACCACGTTTTCCGGGTCCTGCTCGGTGCGCTCCGCGAACAGCGCCGCGAAAAACGACATCTGGCCGCGCGACAGTGTCTTGATCAGCGTCTGCGACGTCAGTTCGCCGCGTTCGCGGAAGCGCTTGGCCAGCGCGGTCATCTCCGGCGTCACCCAGTGCAGGCCCTTGGCCTCCATGCTCA
>CAYZCE010000001.1:81227-184386 GCA_964476835.1 uncultured Rhodospirillaceae bacterium | reverse complement strand
TCTTGGTGCGGCGCGCCAGCACCTGAATGGCGCGGCGGATTTCCTCGTCGCGGCCGATGACAGGGTCAAGCTTGCCCGCGCGCGCGGCTTCGGTGAGGTCGCGCGCGTATTTCTTGAGCGCTTCAAATTGGTCTTCCGACGACGCGCTGTCGGCGGTGCGGCCCTTGCGCAGATCGTTGACGGCGCGGTTCAACTTCTCCGGCGTGACGCCGAATTTCAGCAACATCTTCGCAACTTCAGACGCAGGCACCAGCGTGATGCCTTGCAACAGGCGCTCCAGCGTCACATAAGCGTCGCCGGATTTCTTGGCCGCCTGCTCCGCGTTGTCGATGGCCTTGGCGGTGTTGGGCGACAGGTGAAGCCCCGCGTTGTTGCCGCTGACCGAGGGGTTCTTGGCAACCAGCTCGTCGTTGGCCGCGACGACATCCTCCACCTTCGCGCCCGCCGCGCGGATCAGCGTGCCGATCACGCCGCTGTCGTCATCCAGCATCGCCTTGAGCAAATGCTCCGGCTGCAAATACTGATGGTTGTGCCGTATCGCCAGCGTCTGCGCCGCCTGCACAACCGACTTCGATCTTTCAGTGAACTTCTCAAAATCCATGGGGGAACCTCGCTTGATATCCTATTTTAACATTCTCGCAGACAACCGGCGCAAAAAAGTTAACTATTTTATTTGTTGACGTGGTTATGAAAATAATCTAGGGTATGCACATGTCATTTCACCTGAAAAACGCCCTCGTCGTCGCCTTTGCAGCCGCCAGCCTTCTGACCGCCTGCCGGTCGGAGAAGAAGCACGCGCCCGCCCCTTTCAAGCCCGGCATCACGGCGCATGCCGGGACCGGCACGGTAGTGAAGATCGTCTCGCCGCGCGACGTCATCTCGGTCGATTACATCGAAGGCGCGCTGACGGAAACCCTCTACGCCAGCGGCACCATCGACAGCCCGCGCGACAGCGTCAACACCATCCAGTACAAAGTCTGCTTCGAAAATATGGACTCCGCCGACGTCCGCACGGTGCGCGAGCTGCGCCAATACCTGCCCGCCGCCGCGCGATAGGGGTCGAGCCCCTCAAAGAAAAAGAAACCGCGGATGGACGCGAATTCACGCGATTTTTTTATCCTTGTCATCCCGAGCGCAGCCGAGAGATCTTTGGTGTTTACCGCGCGTGCGAGGGTCCCTCGACTGCGCTCGGGATGACACGGGAAAGAGGGGGAGTTAAAAAAAAGCGCCCCGCGTCGCCGCGGAGCGCTGTTCAAGTCGTCCAGAAATCTTACTTGATCGCGGGAATGCTCTTGATGCTGTAGTTCGTCGTGCCTGCGGCGAATTGCTGGCCGCTCGTCTTGTCTGTCACATAGATGCCGGCGGGCGATACCGAATTCTCGACGTTATAATAACCGCTCGAATTCTGCAGGAAGATCAGGTTATCGGCCACCGCCGTCCACAGCGTATCTCCCGTCGGCGACAAGGCCGTAACGGCGAAATCCGTTTTATCGTTCCGAGTGGATTGAATAATTCAAGTCTTAGATGCCGAAAGCCGACTGGATTTGGCGCGAGACGCTGATCTCTTTGCCATCCACCATTTTGCCCCATTCAACGGAACGTTCATCTTCGTAATAAGAGCCGAACATGCCGCTCTGATAGAGCCTTGCAAAGCGCACGTTGCCGCTTTTGTGAATTTCGACACATCTGCGTTCGCTCCCGGAGTCCGCAACAATCGTGACTTTCTGATTGTCGCGGCCCACGACTTTGCCGTGGAAAGAGCCGGTTTCGTGATAGTTGCCGAACATGCCGCTTTCAACTTGATTGCTGATGGTCACGTTATCGCGGTCGTCGATCGTCATGACGGCGCGGGCGCTCGAGTTCGCGATGCGGTTAAAGACGCCTTGAAAGCTGTTGGTAATGAAAATAGTAGCGGACATGAATGACTCCCTCTACTTGCTGAATAAATGAACAAACGATAAAGGCATTAGATCACAAATTAAGTATTATGTCAATAACTGCGTGTTAAACGCATGTTTTAGAATAAAAAAATAGCCCCGCGAACGGGGCTATTTTAAAGAATCAATCGAACGCAATCCTCAGGCCGTTTCCGCTTCGCTGTTGCGGCGCGGCTGGCGTTGTTGCGGGCGCGGCTGCTCCTGCTGGGCAGGGTCGATCGCGGCGACGGCAGGCTGTTCGCCCGCGTCGTTCTGTTGCGGACGCTGGCCGCCGTGGCGCGGGCCGCGCAGGAAGCTCTGGTCGAGGTCGTTCATCGACTCGCCGTCGGCGGCAGGCGCGGGCTGCGGCGTGTTGCCGTCGATCTGGGGCTGCGGCTGGTGCGAAGGATTCTGCGCCTGCTGCTGTTGCTGGAACTGGTTGAATTCCTCGGTCGCCTCGTTGATGAAGCGCTGGTAGTGCTCGGCGTGCTGCAGGTAGCTTTCGGCCAGGACGCGGTCGCCCGCCGCCGCCGCATCGCGCGCGAGGGCGACGTATTTTTCGTTGATCTGGTAAGCCGTGCCGCGGATGCGGACTTCGGGGCCGTTGCTGTCGAACGTCTGGATGCGCGGGTTGACGCGGCGCTGGCCGCCGCCGCCGTCGTGACGGTGATGATGATTGCCGCCACCGCCGCCGTTGAAATTGCCGCCACCATTCCCGCGACCGCCGCGCTGGGAACGTCTTGCATTCTGATTGTGTCTCATGTTGCTCTTTTCATTAAAAATTCAACTCGCCCCGGTGTGCAACGATGCATCTGTCATGCCCGGCGATATCTGAGATCACTTGTAACACATGGAAACCCGCGCCCGCAAGTATGTCTTTGACATCCTTGGCCTGTCCGGCGCCGATTTCAAGGAAAACAGCCCCTTCCGGCGTCATGAAGCCTGGCAGCAGGCGCGCGAGGTCGCGATAGCAGTCCAGCCCGTCCGCCCCGCCCGAGAGGGCCCGGCGCGGGTCGTAGTCGCGCACCTCGGGCGCCAGCGTCTCGATCTCGGCGTCGGCGATATAGGGTGGGTTGCTGATGACGATGTCGAAGCGGCGGTCCGCTTCCAGCTGCGCCCAATCGGTCGCCTTGAAAGCCGCGCGGCCGGCAAGGCCGAGGGCGCGGGCGTTCTCTTCCGCGGTCGCCACGGCATCCGCGCTGATGTCTATGCCCAGCCCCTCCACCCCCGGCAGCTCCTGCAACAGCGAGAGCAGCAGGCATCCGGTGCCGGTGCCGAGGTCGAGAACGGCCTTCGGCGGCGTCTCGGCCACATAGGCGAGGACGGCTTCGATGAGTGTCTCGGAATCCGGCCTTGGATCAAGCGTTTCACGCGATATCTTAAAGTCAGACCTCCAGAACGCGCGGTGTTCGAGGATGCGCGAGACCGGTTCGTGGCGCAGGCGGCGGGCGGTGAATGTTTTTAATCTTTCACTTTCAGGAGCGCTGACTATCCGCTTGGTATCCAGCAAAATCTGCTCATGCGTCACGCCAAGAGCAGCCTGCACCAGCAAACGCGCATCGAGGTCGGGGGTTTCGAGACCGGCATCCTTGAAACGCAGCCGCATGTCGGCCATCGCGGTGAAAAGGGTCTCGCCGCTCACCACGACACCTCGGCCAGCTTGGCGGCCTGATCCTCGGCGATCAGGGGGGAGATGATGTCGTCGAGCTTCTCGCCCGTGATGACGCGGTCGAGGTTATAGACGGTCAGGTTGATGCGGTGGTCGGTCACGCGGCCCTGCGGGAAGTTATAGGTGCGGATACGTTCCGACCGGTCGCCCGAGCCGACGAGATCCTTGCGCGCCGAGGCGCGCTCGGAGGCCAATTTCTGCCGCTCGTTTTCGTAAATGCGCGAGCGCAGGATCTTGAGCGCGCGCGCCTTGTTCTTGTGCTGCGACTTTTCATCCTGCTGCACGACGACGGTGCCGGTGGGGATGTGGGTGATGCGCACCGCGCTCTCGGTTTTGTTGACGTGCTGGCCGCCCGCCCCGCCCGCGCGGAAGACGTCGATGCGTAAGTCCTCGTCGCGGATGTCCAGATCAACTTCCTCGGCCTCGGGCAATACAGCGACGGTCGCCGCCGAGGTATGGATGCGCCCGCTGGCTTCCGTCGCCGGCACGCGCTGCACGCGGTGCACGCCGGATTCAAACTTGAGGCGCGAGAAGACATGGTCGCCCGTCACCTCGACCACCGCCTGCTTGATGCCGCCGAGGTCGCTTTCGGACAGCTCCATCACCTCGAACCGCCAGCCGCGCGCGGCGGCATAAGCCTTATACATGCCGTAGAGGTCGGCCGCGAACAGCGCCGCCTCGTCCCCGCCAGTGCCGGCGCGGATTTCGAGGATGGCGTTCTTGGCGTCTGCCGCGTCCTTGGGCAGCAGCGCGAGGTGGATGTCTTTCTCCATCTGCGGCAGCTTGTCCTTGAGGGCGTAGAAATCCGCCTCGGCCATCTCGCGCATGTCCCGGTCGGACATCAGGGCATCGAGGTCCTTCAGTTCCTGCTGTGCGCGGCTGTAGTCGCGGATCAGCGCGGCGAGCGGCGTCAGCTCGGCGTATTCCTTCGACAGCCTGGTGAATTCGTCGGACGGCAGGTTGCCCGCGCCCATCAGCGCTTCGATCTCGTTGAAGCGGGCCAGCACCTGGCCCAGTTTGCGGTCGAGCGACATGAGGGGCTACGTCGCCGCGTGCGGCTTGGATTTCTCGATCTCGGCGGCCTTGTCCTCGACCATCTTGACGAGGTGCGCGACGATGTCTTCGTTCTGCAGGCGGTGGTGCGGCTGGCCGCCGATGTAAATCTGGTGCGTGCCGCGCCCGCCGCCGGTGAGGCCGATGTCGGTCATCAACGCCTCGCCAGGGCCGTTGACCACGCAGCCGATCACCGAGACGGTCATGGGCGTGGAGACATGCGCGAGGCGTTCTTCCAGCACGCGCACCGTCTCAATGACGTCGAACTGCTGGCGCGCGCAAGATGGGCACGCGATGACGTTGACGCCGCGGTGGCGCAGGCCGAGGGATTTGAGAATATCGAAGCCGACCTTCACCTCTTCGACTGGGTCGGCCGAGAGCGAGACGCGGATGGTGTCGCCGATGCCCGCCCACAAGAGGCTACCGATGCCGATGGATGATTTGACAGTGCCCGTGCGAAGCCCGCCCGCCTCGGTCACGCCGAGGTGCAGGGGATAATCGCAGACCTCTGCCAGTTGCTGATAAGCGGCGACGGCCAAGAAGACGTCGGAGGCCTTGCAACTGATCTTGAAATTGAAGAAGTCATGGTCTTCGAGAATGCGGATATGGCGCAGCGCGCTTTCGACCATCGCCTCGGGGCACGGCTCGCCGTATTGCTCGAGCAGGTCTTTCTCCAGCGAGCCGGCGTTGACGCCGATGCGGATCGAGCAGTTGTTGTCGCGCGCGGCCTTGACCACTTCGCGCACACGCTCGGCTGAGCCGATGTTGCCGGGGTTGATGCGCAAGCAGGCCGCCCCCGCTAGCGCCGCCTCAATGCCGCGGCGGTAATGGAAGTGGATGTCAGCCACCAGCGGCACGCGGACTTGGCGGACGATTTCCTTGAACGCGGCGGTCGAGGCCTCGTCCGGGCACGACACGCGCACGATGTCCGCGCCCGCCGCTTCCAGCGCCTTGATCTGCGCGACCGTCGCCGCGACGTCAGACGTCAGCGTGTTGGTCATCGACTGCACCGTGATCGGGGCGTCGCCGCCGACGGGCACGTTGCCGACCATAACCTGCCGCGACTTGCGGCGCTGGATCTGGCGATAAGGGCGCGGGGAGTAGGACATTGGATTTAGTAGGCCTTCGTCCTCTTCTTCTTGAGCGACGCCGCTTCCAGCGACACGCCGCGCACGATCTCGCCTTGGGTGCCGATGGATTGGACCTTCGCGCCGTCGACGGTGATGTCGAGGCCGCCGGCGTTCGACGTCACGAGGGACATGCCGGGCTGGTCGGGCACCATGTAGCTCTCGCCCGGATGCAGCACCTTCTTGAAGACCACGTCGCCGTCGTTGTTGCTGACTTCGATCCAGCTGGACTGGTTGGCGCGCAGGGTGATGCGGCTCTTGCCGCGCTTGACTTCGATGACGCCGTCCTTGTCCTTCTTCTTGGCCTCGGCCTTCTTTTCTTCCTTGGCCGGTTCGGCGGCGGCAGGAGCGGCGGCAGCGTCAGCGGTTTGCTGCGGCACAGCTTCAGGCGCAGGCGCCGCGGCCGGGGCAACCGCAGGTGCGGCAGCCGCCGTTGCATCCGGTGCCGGAACAGCCGCAGGCGCCGCTGCATGCACGGTCACGGGCGTCGTGGTTGCAGCGGTGGTTGCAGCGACAGGCGCAGGCGCGCCGGCGGTTGCCGTTGCGTCAGGCGCCGGGGCGGTCGCAGGTGCAGCCGCTGCCGTGGCATCCGTGGAGGCGGTGGCAGCGACAGGCGCCGTCGCGGCCGTTGCATCGGCAACAGACGCGGCAGCGGGCTGCGGCGCGGGCGCTGCAGCTTCGACCGGCGCGGGCTGGATCTGCTCGGCCTGGTGCACGTCGGCGCTCTCCATGCTGGCATAGAACGTCCAGATCGCGAGCACGAGGATGGCGAGGAACGCGCCGACGCCGATGATCAGCGGATCGGGCATGCGGCTTTCCGCGACAGGCTCGGGGAAGTCGAGCTTGGATTGCGCGGGGCTGAAGCCGTGCTGCGTCTTGAAGCGGTTGACCATCTCAGCGCCGTTGAGGCCGAGATAGTTGGCGTAGGAACGCACGAAGCCGACCGCGTAGGTGATGCCGGGCAGCGCGCCGATGTTGTTTTCCTCGATCGCGCGCAATTGCGTGTGACGGATGCGCAGCGCGGCGGCGACGTCCTCGATCGTCTTGCCCTTGGCGGCGCGGGCGGCGCGCAGGGCTTCACCGACCGTGTCGTCATGCGGCACGGAGTCTTCGGTGGGAGTCTTTTCCTTGTGTTTCTTGCCTTCGGTCATTTTCGTCATGGATGTCTCTTATGCGGTTTGAATGTTTACCTGGTGGTCGCGGGCGAAGGATAAAAGCTGTTCGCGCACGCTATGTTCGCGCGATTTCATAAGCTGCTCAAGATAGGCCAGAAGCCGGCCGGTATCAAGTGTCGGGATCATCATTTTTATCGCCTCAACCGAGGCCGGCGGGGCGGACAAAGCCTTGTATCCCAAGGCGATCAGGACCATGGCCTCGATTGGGTTGCCCGCCATCTCCCCGCAGACCGAGGCCGGGACCTTGGCCGAACGGCACTGGTCGGCAATGGTTTTGAGCACTTTGAGCATCGCGGGCGACAGGGGGTCGTAGCGGTCGCGGGTCAGGTCGTTGCCGCGGTCGGCGGCGAAAAGGTACTGCATCAGGTCGTTGCTGCCGACCGAGACGAAATCGACGCTAGGCAGCAGCGTGTCGAGCTGCCAGATGAGGCTCGGCACCTCGATCATCACGCCGAGGGCGATGTTCTTGGGCAGCGCCAGCCCCGCCTTGAGCGCGCGCGCCTTCTCCATCTCCAGCAGCGCGCGGGCGCGGTCGAACTCGGCGACCTCGGTCACCAAGGGCAGCATGATGTTGAGATCGCGGCCCTGTGCCGCCATGATGAGCGCGCGGAACTGCGTGCGCAGCACGGCCGGGCGGTCCATCCCGATGCGCATCGCGCGCCAACCGAGCGCCGGATTTTCTTCCTCCGGGGCGTCGAAATACGGAAGCGGCTTGTCGCCGCCGATGTCGAGCGTGCGGAACACGACCGGCTTGCCGGCGGCGGCGTCAAGCACTTGTGCATAGAGTTCTGCCTGCTTGGTCACCAGCGGGTATTTGCGCAGGCCCATGAACGACAGTTCGGTGCGGAACAGGCCGATGCCGTCCGCGCCCAGCTGCGGCAGCGCCGCCGCGTCGGCAGGCAGGCCTGCGTTGACGTGGACGGCGACAGACACGCCGTCGCGCGTGACCGAGCGGCGCGCGGCGACGACGCGGCGATAAAGGCTGGTGCGGCGCGCGCGGGCATCCATGCTCTTGGCATAGAGGTCGACGACGTATTGCGAGGGGCGCAGGTAGACAAGGCCCTTGTCGCCGTCGACGATGACCGGGTCGCCGTCGGCGGCGTAGTTGAGCACGTCGCCGCACTGGCCGACGACGGGAATGTCGAGCGCGCGCGCGACGATGGCCGAATGGCTGGACAGGCTGCTCTTCTCGAGCACCAGCGCCTTGACGCGCCCGGCGCCGTATTCCAGCAGCGCGGCGGGGCCGATGGAACGCGCGACCAGCACGATCTCGTCCGGCAAGTCCAGGGGCGCGGATTTTCTGGTGAGGTGCGACAGCAAGCGGTTGCTGACATCCTCGATGTCCTGCAGGCGCTCGCGGATATAGGCGTCGCCGATCTGCATCATGCGCGCGCGGGTGTCGTCGAGCACGCACTGCACCGCCGCTTCCGCCGTCAGGCCGCGGTCGATCGCGGCCTCGATGCGCGCCAGCCAGCCGCGGTCGCGCGCGAAGAGGCTGTAGGTCTCCATGATCTCGCGCGCCTCGGTTTCCGTCTTGACCGCGTCTTCCGCAAGCAGGCGACCGATGGCGGCGTTCATGCCCGCCGCTGCCTGCTGCAGACGTTTTTTCTCGGCCTCGGGATCGTCGGCGACGATGGCTTGCAGGCTCAGGCGCGGCGCGTGCAGCACGGCGCGGCCCGAAGCGAGGCCGCGGCCGAAGCTCTCGCCCTCGATGCGCGTCGGGCGGCCGCCGGCGCTGATGACGGGGCTGATTTCCTGCACCTTGACGATGCCGCCCGCCGAGATCAGCTCGGCCAGCAGCAAGGCCACGGCTTGCAAGGTTTCGACCGTGCCGCTGTCGTAGGCGCGTTGCTCGAGGTTCTGCACCGTCAGCACGCCGCGCACCGCGCCGCCGCGCAGGATCGGCACGCCGCAGAACGCGGCGAAAGGCTTGCCGACGACAGTGACGCCGCTGGAAGAGACGATCGGCACGGCGCCGGAGGCCACATCGCCTGCCGCGCCCTCGCCCACCGCCACGCGCGTGCGCGCGGGCATGTGGCCGAGGCCGGAAGAGGCAAACAGTTCGAGGAAGTCGCCCGGGCGGGTGACGAAGCAGGCGCAGGCATCGGCGCCCAGCGCTTCAGCCACGCGCGTGGCGACGGCCTCGAGCTTCTGGCGCGGCGTGCCTTCGCCCGCGATCAGGTCACGCAGGAAAATCAGCAGGCCGTGCGGCGATATCCCCGCCGCCTCATGCCGTTTCGTGCTGTTCCCCCTTTGCGTCAACGCTTAGTCCCCGTGATCGAGGCCGTAGGCCGTGTGCAGCGAGCGCAAGGCGAGTTCGGTGTATTCGTCCGAGACCAGCACGCTCACCTTGATTTCCGAGGTGGTGATGACCTGGATGTTGATGCCCTTCTCGGCCAGCGTCTTGAACATCTTCTGCGCAACGCCCACGTGGCTGCGCATGCCGATGCCGATGACGGAGATCTTGGCGACGTCAGCGCTCGATTCAATCGACATGCCGTTCATGTCGCCGAGGTGCGAGAGCACGTCGAGCGCCTGCGCCAGGTCCGCGCGGGTGACGGTGAAGGTCAGGTCGGTGTGCTTCTGGTCGGCGGAGAGGTTCTGCACGATCATGTCGACGTTGATCGCGGCATCGGCCAGCGGGCCGAAGATCTTGGCGGCCACGCCCGGCACGTCGGGCAGGTTGCGCAAGGTCACTTTCGCCTCGTCGCGGCTCGACGTCACGCTGCTGACAATTTCCTGTTCCATGATTTCATCCTCATCCACGACAATGGTTCCCGGAAGGTCGGAGCCGAGCGCGCCCTCGAAGCTCGAGAGCACCTGCACCGGCACCTTTTCCTTCATCGCCAGTTCGACCGAGCGGGTCTGCAAGACTTTTGCGCCGACCGAGGCCATCTCCAGCATTTCTTCATACGAAATCTTCGCGATCTTGCGCGCGCGGTTCACGATTCTAGGGTCGGCGGTATAGACGCCATGCACGTCGGTGTAGATGTCGCAACGGTCAGCGCCCAGTGCCGCCGCGATAGCGACGGCAGACGTATCCGACCCGCCGCGGCCGAGCGTAGAGACGCGGCCATGTTCCGTCACGCCCTGAAAGCCTGCGATCACCGCGACGTCGCCGCCCATCAGGCTCGCCTTCAGTTTGCCGGCATCGATTGATTGTATGCGTGCCTTGCCATGCACCTCGTTTGTGAGGATCGGCAATTGCCATCCCTGCCACGAGCGCGCGCGGATGCCGCGCTTTTTCAGCGCGAGCGCGAGAAGGCCGGAGGTGACTTGTTCGCCCGACGCGACGACCGCATCGTATTCGGACGCGTCGAACATATGGTCGATTTCGCTGCAATAGGAGACGAGCTGGTTAGTCACGCCCGCCATCGCGGAGACGACGACCGCGACCTTGTGGCCGTTCTGGATCTCGCCCGCGATCTTGTTCGCGACGTTCTCGATCGCCGGCACGGTCGCCACCGAGGTGCCGCCGAATTTCAGTACCAGTAAGCCCATCGTTCTCCCCAAATGATTCCGAAGACGGCTGTTTCAGGATTTCTACGACACTACTCCCATGCCCCCTGATTCCAAAGGCTCTTTTTTGCTTTTTCTGCTGATTTTCTGCCTGTGTTCGCGGTCACGGCATGGTATCAAAAAATCGCAGCAGCACAGGAGAGAAGATATGAAAAACGTCACCGTCATCGGCTCCCAATGGGGAGATGAAGGCAAAGGCAAGATCGTCGACTGGCTCTCCAGCCGCGCCGACATCGTGGTGCGCTTCCAAGGCGGCCACAACGCTGGCCACACGCTGGTCATCGACGGCAAAGTCTACAAGCTTCACCTCCTGCCTTCCGGCATCGTGCGCAAGGGCAAGCTCTCGATCATCGGCAATGGCGTCGTCATTGACCCTTGGGCGCTGGCGACGGAAATTGAGGCGCTGCGTGCGCAGGGCGTCGAGATCACGCCCGAAAGCCTGATCGTCTCCGAAACCGCGCCGTTGATTTTGCCGCTGCACGGCGAGATCGACCGTGCGATGGAAGCCGCGCGCGGCAGCGCCAAGATCGGCACCACCGGCCGCGGCATCGGCCCTGCCTATGAAGACAAGACCGGCCGCCGTTCCTTGCGCGTCTGCGACCTCGCGCATCCCGAGACGCTGCGCGCCAAGATCGACAACATGCTGATGCACCACAACGCACTGCTGCGTGGATTGGGTGCGGAACCCGCCGATGCGCGCGCCTTAGTCGCCCAGATTCAAGATGTCGCCAAGATCATCGCGCCCTTCGCGGGATCGTGCTGGCAGCGCCTCGACCGCGCCCGCGCGGAAGGCCAGAAGATCGTGTTTGAAGGCGCGCAGGGCGTCATGCTCGACGTCGACCATGGCACCTATCCCTTCGTGACTTCGTCCAATACCGTCGCCGCGCAGGCCGCCACCGGCACCGGCGTCGGGCCCGACCAGGTCGGCTATGTGCTCGGCATCACCAAGGCCTATACCACGCGCGTCGGCTCCGGCCCCTTCCCGACCGAGCTGGAAGATGCCGTCGGCGAGACGCTGGGCGCGCGCGGGCATGAATTCGGCACCACCACGGGGCGCAAGCGCCGCTGCGGCTGGTTCGACGCGGCTCAAGTGAAGCAGGCGATCAAGACCTCCGGCATCCACGGCTTCGCACTGATGAAGCTCGACGTGATGGATACGCTCAAGGAAATCAAGATATGCATTGGCTACGAAGCGCGCGGCAAGAAATACGACTATCTTCCCGCTTCCTCCGACCTGCAGGCCGAGGTGAAGCCCATCTATGAAACCATGCCCGGCTGGAATACACCCATCGCAGGCGTGCGCAGCTTCGATCAACTCCCCGAGAACGCGGTCAAGTACATCCGCCGCCTCGAACAGTTGCTCGGCATTCCCGCCGCCGTCATCTCGACCAGCCCTGAGCGCGAGGACACCATCCGGATCGTGGAACTTTTCAGTTAAAAGGCCGTTGTTTAGAAGCAAGCGCCCGGAGGCCAAGTACTTAAAATTGTACTTAAATCGACTTGACTGATTTTCATAAGCGATATAAAGTCAAAAGAACTTGAACGCCGCCCGAAGGCGAGCGATAAAGAGCATATAATGAAAAGCGCCTTGAGATCAGTCGGTTATACTCTCGTTGCCTTGGCCGTTGCGGCCTGCACAGCAACGCCGGTGGCGCACGCAAGCTATCAGCCGAATGCCACCGCCGCCGCCGCACCGCCGGTGCACAAGCTGGCGCTGCAATACGGCATCTATGCGGGCGGCTTCCGTGCGCTCGACGCCTCGCTGACGATGGGCGTGGGCCAGAAGGCCTACGACATGGAACTGGCGGCCTCGACGCAGGGCTTCATCGGCACGCTCTTTCCCTGGAAAGGCTCGTATAACACCGAAGGCGAGGCACGCAACGGCGCGCTGATCCCCGCCACCTATACCGCGCGCAGCACGTGGCGCAACAACCTCAAGCTGACGCGCATGAACTACGCGCCCGACGGCACCGTCGTGAAAATGACGGTCGAGGACGGCGGCAAGACGACCGACGACAAGGTCGACAATAGCCTCGCGCGCGACAGCATGGACATGCTGACCGGCACGCTGGCTGCCCTCCAGAACGTCAAAAATACCAATAAATGCAGCGGTAAGTTCCCTGTTTTCGACGGCAAGCGCCGCTTCAACATCGCGCTCAAGGATGATGGGCGCGAAGTGCTGGAAGCCTCGCAATACTCCGCCTTCTCCGGCGAGGCCCTGCGCTGCACCCTGACGGTCGAGCCGGTCGCCGGCTTCAAGCCCAAGGACCAGAAACGCGGCTGGATGGCCGTGCAGAACCATACCGAGGCGCACCACAAGCTCCCCACCCTCTGGCTCGCCCGCGTCAAGGGCAGCAACCAGGTCGTGCCCGTCCGCATGGAAATCGCCAGCGACTACGGCTCGGTCGTCGCGCACCTGACCAGCGAAACCGCACGTTAATCCTGTAATAAACTGCAATAATCTGTGACTTGAACCATCGCTCACGAACGGCAGAATAGGGCCGGAATAAGGAGCTTTTTCATGAGCAAGAAACTCGGTTGCATCATCCTCGCGGCGGGCCGCGGCACGCGCATGAAATCGGCGCTGCCCAAGCCGCTGCACAAGGTCGCCGGCCTGCCGATGATCGGCCACTGCATCGCGAGCGCCGAAGCGCTCAGCCCCGAAAAGATCGTCGTCGTCATCGGCCGCGACATGGAGGCGATGGAAGCCGCCGTGCATCCGCACGCGACCGCGCTGCAAAGCGAGCCCAATGGCACCGGCGGCGCGGCGCTTGCCGCACGCGAACACTTCAAGGGCTTCGACGGCGACATCCTCATCATGTTCGGCGACACGCCGCTGGTCACCGCCGAGACGCTGCAACGCATGCTTGACATCCGCCGCGCGCACCCCTCCACCGGCGTCGCCTTTTCGGGCATGAACGTCACCGCCCCCAACACCTACGGCCGCATGGTGATGGACGACGACGGCACGCTGAAAAAGATCGTCGAGTACAAAGACGCCTCCGACGACGAGCGCAAGATCACGCTGTGCAACGGTGGCATCGTCTGCGCCGACGGCGCCAAGCTGTTCGACTGGCTCGCGCAGGTCGGCAACGACAACGCGCAAAAGGAATACTACCTCACCGACCTGCCGCAGATCGCGCGCAAGGACAACCGCCAGACCATGGTGGTCGAGGTGCCTTATGCCGAAATGCAGGGCGTCAATTCCCGCGCCGACCTCGCCCTTGTCGAGAAGATCGCGCAGCAGCGCCTGCGCAAGAAGCACATGGACAACGGCGCGACGCTGACCGACCCCGACACCGTCTACTTCGCGCATGACACCGTCATCGGACAAGACGTCATCATCGAGCCGAACGTCGTCTTCGGCGAAGGCGTGCGTCTGGCCAACAACGTCACCGTCTTCGCGCACAGCCACATCGCAGGCGCGGAAATCGCCGACGGCGCACAAGTCGGCCCCTTCGCCCGCCTGCGCCCCGGCAGCCACATCGGCAAGGACGCGAAAATCGGCAACTTCGTCGAGACCAAGAACGCGCATTTCGGCGCGGGCGCCAAGGCGAGCCACCTCTCCTACATCGGCGACGCCGAAGTGGGCGACAAGGCCAACATCGGCGCAGGCACCATTACCTGCAACTACGACGGCTTCGGCAAACACAAGACCAGCATCGGCAAGGGTGCCTTCATCGGCTCCAACACGTCGCTGGTTGCACCAGTTACCATCGGCGCTGGCGCCATCACGGGCGCGGGGAGCACGATCACCAAGGACGTGCCCGACGACGCCCTCGGCGTGACCCGCGCGCAGCAAAGCAACCTCGAAGGCTGGGCGGCGAAGTTCCGCGCCCGCAAAACCAAAGAAAAGAAAGGCAACTAAACCATGTGCGGCATCGTAGGCATTCTCAGCAAGACGGAAGCAGCCCCTCAACTCGTGGAAGGCCTCAAGCGCCTTGAATACCGCGGCTACGACAGCGCGGGCATCGCCACGCTGGTCGGCGGCCGCATCGAGCGCCGCCGCGCCGAAGGCAAGCTGGCCAACCTCTCGGAACGCCTGACGAAGGAGCCGCTCACCGGCACCATCGGCATCGGCCACACCCGCTGGGCGACCCACGGCAACCCGACCGAGCGCAACGCGCACCCGCACGCGACCGAACACGTCGCCGTCGTGCACAACGGCATCATCGAGAACTATGCCGAACTGAAAGCCGAGCTGGAAACGTCGCAAGTCCGCTTCGAGACCGACACCGACACCGAAGTCATCGCCCATCTCGTCACCCACTACATCACCCAAGGCCTCAAGCCCGAAGCTGCCGTCGACGCAGCGCTGACCCGCCTGCGCGGCGCGTTCTCGATCGCGATGATCTTCGCGGGCGAGGAAAACCTGATGATCGGCGCGCGCTTTGGCACGCCGCTCGCCGTCGGCTACGGCAAGGACGAGATGTTCGTCGCTTCCGATTCTTACGCCCTCGCGCCGCTGACCAACAAGATCACCTTCCTGGAAGACGGCGACCGCATCAGCATGAGCCGCGCCGGCGTCACCATCCGCGACATCACGGGCAACAAGGTCGAGCGCGAAATCCGCACCACCGCGCAATCGGGCGCGATCATGGGCAAGGGCAAGTACCGCCACTTCATGCTCAAGGAAATCTACGAACAGCCCTCCGTCATCGCCGACACGCTGAACACCTACGTCAGTCCCACCACCGGCCACATCACCCTGCCGGAAGACGCCGTCAACGCGCTCAGCGCCGCGCCGCGCATCACCATTTCGGCCTGCGGCACCGCTTATTACGCGGGGCTGGTCGCCAAGTACTGGCTGGAACAACTGGCGCGCATCCCCGTCGAGATCGACGTGGCCTCCGAATTCCGCTACCGCGAAGCGCCGATGCCCAAGGGCGGCGCGGCGCTGTTCGTGTCGCAATCGGGCGAAACGCTGGATACGCTCGAGGCGCTGCGCTATTGCAAGCGCCAGGGCCAAACGACCGTATCGTTGCTCAACACCATCGAAAGCACGATCGAGCGCGAATCCCACCACGTGCTCCGCACGCTGGCCGGCCCCGAGATCGGCGTCGCCTCAACCAAGGCCTTCACCACGCAGCTGACCACGCTCGCGTGCCTCTCCATCGCACTCGCGCGCAAGAACGGCCAGATTTCGGAGACGCGTGAAAAGGAACTGACCCACGCCCTGCGCGAGCTGCCCGCCCGCATCGCGGAAGTGCTGAACCACGACGAGAAGATCCAGTCGATGGCGCGCGAGATCGCGGAAGCCCGCGACGTGCTCTATCTCGGCCGCGGCACCGCCTACCCGATCGCGCTCGAGGGCGCGCTGAAGCTCAAGGAAATCTCCTATATCCACGCCGAAGGCTACGCTTCGGGCGAGATGAAGCACGGCCCCATCGCGCTGATCGACGAAAACGTCCCCGTCATCGTGATCGCGCCCTACGACAACCTGTTTGAAAAGACCGCGTCCAACGCACAGGAGATCGTCGCGCGCGGCGGCAAGGTTTTGCTGATTTCGGACAAGAAGGGCGTCGAGACGCTGAAGAACATCGCCACCTGGACGATCGAGATCCCCGAAGTCGACAGCTTCGTCGCGCCGATCCTCTACACCCTGCCGGTGCAGCTGCTCGCCTACCACACGGCCGTCGTCAAGGGCACGGACGTCGACCAGCCCCGCAACCTTGCGAAAAGCGTAACGGTGGAATAAGCCTTACGGCTTCAGGCCAGGCGGCTTCGCCGAGGGAACGTCGCTCCGCGCCTGCACCTTCGGGTCGCTTCCAAGCGGCGAGGTGGAGATGAACGCGCGCGTGGCGTGCTCGTATCCTGCCTTGCTTGTCGCTTCTTCCTTGGCGCGGTACATGGCCCACAATGCTCCCTGCCGGCGGTACAGCGCCTTGGTGTCGGCCTCGGCTTGCAGCCATTCGGCATGCACCTTGTCGAGATGATCCGCCTTTTCCGGCGGGTCGGCGCGGAAGATTGCCGGCCTCAATATGCCTGCCTGCATGTCATAGCTGACGGCGGCATAAACGCCCGCCCATGCCGGCAGCGTGGTGTCGGGCCTGAAATAGGCGCGCTTGTTGTACATGTCGTGGAACGTCAACTGCCACTGGCCAGGCTCGCCGCTGTACATCTGCGCCAGCGCCTCGCTCATGAGGGCGCTCCATTTCCCATCCAGCGGCGCGGCCTTGGCAAAGGCCGGCTTGACGGTTTCCTGCAGCACCAGCTCGAAGGTGCCGTCGGCGTTTTCGGTCACGACGACTTTCTTGGCCATGCGGAATCCCTTTACTGAATAAAAGGCAGATTCGCATAATCAATAACTCAAGTTAATATAAGGAAAATCAGCGCTTCCAGAGGCCTTTTTCGGCGAGCAGCTGTTGCAGCTCCCCCGCCGCGAACATCTCGCGCACGACATCGGCGCCGCCGACGAATTCGCCCTTCACGTAGAGCTGGGGCGTGCTGGGCCAGTTGGCGAAGTCCTTGATGCCCTGGCGCAGCGTCGGGTCGGAGAGCACGTCGATATCCATGAACGGCACGCCCAGGCTTTCCAGCACCTGCACGACCGCCGCCGAGAAGCCGTCCTGCGGAAAGGCCGCGGAGCCCTTCATATACAGGACGATATCGTTGTCGGTGATCTCCTGACGGATACGGTCGAGGACTTCATTTTGCATTCTTGTTATCAACCCTCTTCTGCGGACGTGCGCAGCTGCACGGCATCGAGCGCCTCGTCCTCCATCCGGCCCTTGAGGGCGGCGAACACCATCTGGTGCTGCTCCACCCGGCTCAGGCCCGCAAAGCGCGGCGAGACCACGCTGACGGCGTAATAGACCCCGTCGCCGCGGACATCATCGATCCGCACACCCGAGTCCAGTATGCCCGTCCTGATAAGTTCTTCAAGTTTTGCGGTATCCAAAGGCATGCATTCCTCGTTTTGCGGGATTTTTAGGGTAAATCGTTTAACAAACAACTAACGATCTCGCACGTTAACCGTTTCTAAGAACTGTTATAATACACTAAAATCGAAGGACTATGCACACCAAAGAATCTGGTTGAACAAGAGATGGCGGATATCACGGGAGAAAATTCTCTTCCTAAAATGACCCAGGCGGAGCTGGACGAAGTCATACGCAAGCATGGCATGTTCCTGACCGGCCGCCCCGGCGGCGCGCGCGCCGTCGTCAAGGACCGCGACCTCTCCGGCCTCAACTTCAACGGCTGCAACCTCGCGCAATCGGACTTCAGCGGATCGTGGATCGTCGACTGCGACATGCGCAACGCGAACCTCGAGGGCGCCACCCTCTTCGGCTGCAAGCTGAACAATTCCAAACTCAACAACTCGCGCCTCTCCCGCGCCGACATGCGCGGCGCCGACGTCAGCGGCGCGAACCTCTACAAGGCCGACATGACCGACGTGGACATGCGCCAGGGCCGCACCATCGGCGGCGGCGGCTCCGCCAAGAGCGAGGAAGACCACTTCAAGAAAGCCGGCAGCGGCGAGACGCAGCTGGTCGGCAGCAACCTGACCGGCGCGACCATGACCAAGATGGCCGCGACCAAGGCCAATTTCTCCGGCGCCAACCTGCAGGACACCAACCTGACCGGCGTCAAGATGCAGGGGGCGAAGCTCAAGGGCGCCGACCTCAGCAATGCCGACGTGAACGAGGCGGACCTGCGCAACGCCGACCTCTCGCACTCCACGATGGAAGGCACGAACCTGCAGGACGCGACGATCCGCGGCGCCAACCTGACCAAGACGCTGACCGACAAGGCCGTAGGCAAGGACTTCGCGAAGGAAGACGTGCCGCTCGACGACCTCATCCTCAAGCACACCATTTGGGTCGCCTCCAGCGGCAAGCAGGGCGCGCAGCTCGACCTTACCGAAACCGACATGCGCCGCGGCCCCGTCCTCGCCGGCAAGCGCCTGACGGGCATGAAGGCGATACAGGCGACCTTCGCCGGCATGGACATGACGGGCGTGGAAATTCAGGGCGCGCGCCTCGACAAATCCGACTTCCGCAAGGCCGTGATGCAGGAGGCCGACCTGCGCGGCTCCACCTTCATCGAGGCCCTCTTCGACCGCGTGAACTTCGCCAAGGCCAAGCTCACCCCGCTGGTCATCCGTAAGGCGGGCGGCGTCGAATATTCCATCCCGTGCAACTTCGAGAAGGCGTCGATGCGTCAGGCCTCCTTCGCCGGGGCCAGCGCCATCGACTGCCAGTTCAAGGGCTGCGACCTGAGCGACGCCGACTTCACCGGCTGCGACCTGCGCGGCGCGAATTTCACCGGCGCCAACATCGCGGGCGCGCGCTTCGACGGCGCCGCCACAGACGGCACGATTTTCGACAGGAAATAACTAGATCGTCGACCACTCAAGGTATTCGACCGGCTGCACCGAGGCGATGCCGCGAAGGCCCGCATCCAGCGACCCGCCCTGCTTCGCGCGGCTTTTCAGCAGGCGGATCAGGAAGCCGTGCGTGAAGAGCACGCAGTTCTCATGCCGGTACGCCGCGTCGATGCGGCTGATGCGGGCGCGCAGGATCTCGACATCCTCGACGCCCGGCGCGCGCGACAGGATGCCGGTGTAGAGGTTCTTGCGCACCGTCTCCAGCACATTGTCGCCCGTCTCGCGCTTCATCAGCGAGGGCATGAAGGTGATCTCCGAGATGTCGGAGTCGATGCGCACCGGTTGCGTCAGGCCAAATCGCGCACGCACCGCCTCGCACGTCTGCTGCGTGCGCGACGACGGGCTGCACACGAAGAACAGCGCAGCCTTCAGCGCCTCCATGTCGAACGGCAACGTCGCGGGCAGCTGCTGGATATCGGGGGAAACAAGGCCCTGCGCCAGGGCGTCCATCTCGGCCACGCTCAGGCGGGCGTAGTCGTGATACGGCGCCGCGAGGCGGTTATGACGGACGAGGTGCATCCGGTCCGCCCTTGCCTTTCTTCGGCGCGACGGAAACGTCGGTCGCGCCAGCATAATGTTTACCGTTCACGCAGTCGAGAACGTAGGTCCTGGTTTCATCCACCGAGGCGGGATCGAGGCCACTACCGATGCAGGCGGGCAGCCCGCGCTCGTTGACGCGGATGGCGATGTGCGACGCCGGTCCGCCGACGCGGGTGATGATGCCCGCCGGTTCGTAGAGCAGCAGGAAGTCGTAGCCGGGGTCGGCATGGTCCATGACGAGGATCTTACCCTTGACGTCGGCGGCGGTCAGCGATTGCAGGTTGTCGTCGGTGACGACCAGCGGCGCAGCCTCGACCAGCGCGCGGCTGAAATAGGTGCCACGGCGCGCAGCGATGTCGACGCAGCAGAGATCGGTTTCTGCCGAGAGGACAGCAGGCATGACGAGGAAAGGCTTATCTTCATCCACTTCGATCATCGCGCCGAGGGCCGGGATCTTTTCAAGCGCCGCCACGTCGCTCAGCACCAGCTTCGGAACCTGATTAGCGTTCAATTGCGCCGCGTCCGTCGCATCGAGGATCCGTTCCGCGAGCAGGTCATACGCCTTCATGAATCCGTGCTTGACGTACTCGCGCGCCGAGAAGACGAAGCGAAGCGTCTCGGCGTCGGCCTTCTGCGCGGCATCAAGCGTCTTATAGTAGGTTTCGAACGCGGCATGGCGCGACTTGATGTCCTGTTCACGGGCTGCAATTGCACCCGCGTCGAGGCTCGTATAAGTATCAAGATTAAGGTTCTTGGCGAGATCGTCGCGGTACGGCGGCATGAACATGTCCATCTGGCCTGCGCGCAGGTGGCCGTATTCCGCCGCCAGCGCCTCACGGCCGATATCGCCGCGCGCGAAGGAGAGCAGGTCCAGCTGCAGCTTCTCCGACGGAGTATCGAGCGCGGAGAGCGCCTTGGCGGTTTCATCCGCGCCATAAGCGCCGTCGAAAGCCGCTTTTTTGTAGAAGGCGAAACGCGCTGCCTTGACGAACATTTCTGTGCCTTCTTGCAGGACAGCAAGGATATCGCCGAGGCGCGACGCCGACGTCAACGCGGCGATTTTTTCCTCATAAGCCTCAAGCGCGCCATAGCCCGCGCGGCAGAAGCGCGCCATGCTGTCGGCAAAAGACGTATCGAGCTGCGTGAAAGCGTCGACCAGTTCCTTCTGTTCATCCGCCGTAAAGGCCTCCGGATGCGCCGCGAAGAAGGCGGGCAACTGAAGCGCGTTAGTGCGGAAGACGTTGAATTCGACGCTATCCTGCAACTGCGGGCTTTCCAGCAATTGCGCACGGTAGATGTCGACCATCTTGTCGTACGTCGCTTCGGATACGCCTTGGGGGCGGAAGCTATAAGCGGAATTGCGGATCGAGATATACGGTTTGTCGCCGATCTCGCGCAGCAACCCTGCGTGCAGCGGCGCATAGCCCATTTCCGCGCGCGCCTTTTCGACAATGCTGTCGGCGAACATGGTGCGGAAGATCGAGATGTTGATTTTCTTCGCCGTGCCGCCCAGCAACTCGCGCGGGTTGATGTCGGACATGTCGCAGAACAGGTCGTCGGCCGGAAGCTCGGCAACTTCGGCATTGACCGCCTGCGCGGCTTCCAGCGTCATGTCTTGTTTGGCCTTCTGCGTCGGCGTATCGGTCACGAAGGGGCGTGCCTGCAGGATGAACAGCGTGCCGTCCTTGACGGCGAATTCGATGTCCATCGGGCGGCCGCCGTGCGCGGCTTCGATGCGCTGCATGGCGTCCGTCAGCTCAGATAGGAAAGGATAGGTTTTATCTTTGAACGCGGCCCCGCGCAGCACGCGGAACTGGCGGCCGTCCACTTCGCCGCCGACAAGGCCTTCGCCGAGACCGGTCTTGAAGTTGACGAGCATGTAAGCGTTGTCTTCTTCCGCATAAGCCTGCGAGAGGCAGACGCCCGCGAAATCCGGCTCCTCCACCATCTGCTGGATGACGACGCCGACGGAAGGCGTATTGTCGACGCCCGACGCCTTGTTGAAGATGTTGGTCAGCTTGTCTTCGCCGTGGTTGCGGATGTCGGCGATCTTCGCCAGAACGTCGTCGTGCGTCAGCGGCACGTTGAGGTGCGTCTTGAACGCACCCGCGAAAGACGCCAGTTCGCCGTCTTCGCCAAGCGCGCTGCTGCGCACCGCGACCATGCCAAGGCCGCCGTTGTTGCGGATGAAATCGGCGACGATCTGCTGCTGTTCTTCCAGGTCAGCGTCGGCGGGAACCGCGATGAACGACGGCACGCGAATGCCTGCGATCGCAGAGAGACGTGCCAGTCCCTCTGCTTTGCCCCCCACCGGTCGTTCGTTTTTGTCCATGATTCCAGCCTGTTAAATCGATAACACAGAGTAGCTGAATTTCATATTTATGTCAATAAAAATCACACTGGACCGCAAAAAAAACTGAGCGATTTGAAAGAGTTTGCTACTATACCGCCATGTCCATACGGCAATTACCAGAGACGCTGATCAACCAGATCGCGGCAGGCGAAGTTATCGAGCGCCCCGCCGCTGCGATCAAGGAATTGGTCGAGAACGCCATCGACGCCGGCGCGGCGAAGGTCGATGTCTATATCCGCGACGGCGGCACCAGCCTGATGAGCGTGACCGACGACGGCATCGGCATGACCGCCGATGAACTTGCGCTGGCCGTCGAACGCCACGCGACGTCGAAGCTGCCGACAGATGATCTCGTCAACATCGCCTCGCTCGGCTTCCGCGGCGAGGCGCTGCCCTCGATCGGCGCGGTCAGCCGCCTCACCATCACCAGCCGCCCGCGCGCGGGCGGCGATGCCTACGCGATCACTGTCGACGGCGGCCGCAAGGGCAAGCCCGCCCCCGCCGCGCATCCTACCGGCACCAAGGTCGAAGTGCGCGACCTCTTCTACGCCACGCCCGCGCGCCTCAAGTTCCTGAAAACCCCGCGCGCCGAGGCGCAGGCCGTGCGCGACATGCTCGAACATGTCGCGATGGCGTACCCCGACATCCGCTTCCGCCTTGTCAGCGATGAAAAGACGGTGATCGACCTGCCGCCCGCCGCGCCGCTCGAGCGCCTGCGCCAATTGATGGGCCGCGAATTCGCCGACAACGCGCTCGCCATCAACGCCGAACGCGAGGGCATCCGTCTCACCGGCTACGCCGGCCTGCCGACACTCAACCGCGGCACCAGCCAGTTCCAGTATTTCTTCGTCAACGGCCGCCCGGTGAAGGACCGCCTGATCATCGGCGCGGTGCGCGGCGCTTACATGGATTTCCTGGCTGGCGGACGCCACCCGATGCTGGCCCTGTTCCTCTCGCTGCCGCCCGCGCTGGTCGACGTCAACGTGCATCCGGCCAAGGCCGAGGTGCGTTTCCAGGACTCAGCCATGATCCGCGGCATGATCGTGGGCGGGCTGAAACATGCACTCGCCGAAGCCGGTCACCGCGCTTCCAGCACCGTCGCCGACGAAACGCTGCAATCTTTCCAAGCCCCAGCTCCCGCGCCGAGCCTGTGGGACGGCGAATACCGCCAAGCGCAGCCGTCGTACAAGAATCTCAAGGGCATGGCAGGCCAGCCCTATACCGGGCGTTATTACTATGGCGACAACCTCGCCCACGCCGAGCCGCCGCCCGCCGCACGGATGATGCAGGAAGAAGCGCCCGCCCCCGCCGTCACGCAATATCCGCTCGGCGCCGCCTGCGCGCAACTGCATGAAAACTACATCGTCGCGCAGACGCAGGACGGCCTCGTCCTCGTCGACCAGCACGCGGCGCATGAACGCCTCGTCTATGAGCGCATGAAGCGCGACATGGCCGAAGGCGGCATCGCGCGTCAGCAACTGCTGCTGCCCGAGGTGGTGGAGATGGACGAAGGCTCCGTCGAGCGCCTGCTCGCGCGCCGGGATGAACTGGAAGCGCTCGGCCTTTCGCTCGACAGCTTCGGCCCCGGCGCGGTGATCGTGCATGAGACGCCCGCGCTGCTCGGCCAGACGGATATTCAAGGTCTCGTGCGCGACCTCGCCGACGACATCTCGGCTTTCGGCGAGACGATGGCACTCAAGGAAAAGCTCGAGCATGTCTGCGCCACCATGGCCTGCCACGGCTCGGTGCGCTCGGGCCGCCGCCTGAACATCGAAGAAATGAACGCTCTCTTGCGCCAGATGGAACAGACGCCGCACTCCGGCCAATGCAACCACGGCCGCCCGACCTATGTGGAACTGAAGCTCAACGACATTGAAAAACTGTTCGGAAGGAAGTGACGCGATGAAGAACTATTGCCTGTCCCTCTACGCGCTTTACGTCATCAGCACTTTCATGCAGTTCTCGGCATGGCTGGCGCTGCCGGGGCTGGTGTTGTTGATGGTCGCCTATATCCTCAACCTGACGGGCAAGAAACGCGCTGCCGGCACGGTTTACGAAAGCCATATGCGCTGGCTGCTGCGCACCTTCTATATCGGCACCTGCGTACTGCTGCCCGTCTTCGCCATTTTGGCGGAACTGACGCTGCTGGTGACGACGGACATTTCCGGCTATACCGCCGCGCTTGATACGCACGACCCGGCCGTCATGTCGGCGATGCTGGATGCCTACCTGCAGGCCAATGCGACCCAGGCCGCGATCATCTTCTGCGTCTTCCTGACGCCGCCGACGCTGTGGCTGCTGTGGCGCTGGTGGAAGGGCGGCACGCTGGCGCAGGTCGGCCAGCCGATCGAGAACGTCACGCGCTGGATCTGACCAGGTCGCGGAATTCCACGGCCGTCTTGAGCTCCGATAATATCGTATCGAGCCGCTTGCGCGCCTCGGCGTCTTCGCCCCAGGTTTCAAGCTGATAGACCTCATCGACGCAGGCCGCCTGCCATGCCTCTTCCGGGCTGAGGCGGCCGTCGAGCAAGGCAAGCCCGATCACGACCGAGCCGGTCACACCCGCCGCTGCCTGAAAGACCGTGAAATCGGCCGGGCTTAATCCCTCGATCAGCTTCCGCAATGCTGCAAGCACCTCTGGCGGCTGTTGCTTGTACTGGATGCCGGAAACGGCCTCGAGCGCGATGCCGTGACGCTCCTGCATCCACGCCAGCAAAGGGCGCCACTGCGCCTCATGCCGCCGCACCAGCGGGGTGGGATGGATGGCGAAATAGCAGATCAGGTCGGAGCCGCTGTATTCGCACAACTCCCTGTTCATGCCGGCGCGGTCGTCGACGGCGGCCTTGTCGAGCATCGTGCTGGCCAGCTGCGTCAGCGGCATCGAAGCGGGAATGATCTCCTCCCCTTGCGCCTGCCACTCGGCGGCGACGGCGCGGGCGAGCGCCTCGGCCTTCATCAGCAGCACATGCTTCAGCGGCGTCTTGACCGGCTTGCCGTCGAGGCGCACGACGTACCCGCCGGGCGCGGTGCCGTATTCAGCAATCTTGTAGAACTTCTTCATTCAACGTCTTCAAACGGGTCGTTCTTGTCGTTGGCGTCGAAGCTGAAATACTTCCATGTCTTGCGCATTTCAGGGTCGAGCGGCGCGGTGATGTCCACCTTCTTGCCGGTGAACGGGTGGCGGAAGATGATGCGACGCGCATGCAGGTGCAGCATGTCCGGCAGCTCGTGGATGTCATCAAGGATCGGCTGGTCGAACGCATATTTGTGGTCGCCCAGCAGCGGGCAGCCCATCTCGAGTGCGTGCACGCGGATCTGGTGCGTGCGGCCCGTGCGCGGCCAGAAGGCGACCAGCGCCAGCTTGCGGTGCGCGGTTTCGAGCACTTGATAATAAGTGACCGCGAGCTTTCCATCCTTATGATCTTCGCTGACCGGGTGCACCTTCTCGTTGCCGAGAGGGCCGGTCTTGGCGAGGTAAGAACGGATCTTACCTTGCGGCTCCAGCGGTGCGGGAACCGTGATCGCCCAGTAATATTTGCGGATGTCGCGGCCCGAGAACAGGCTGCCGAGCGCCTTCGCCGCCTTCGCGTTGCGCGCCAGCACCATCACGCCGGAGGTGTCCTTGTCGAGGCGATGCACAAGATGCGGCTTGTGCCCGCTCTCATCGGCCAGGCCTTCGACGAGGCCGTCGATATGGCGGGTAATCTTGCTGCCGCCCTGCGTCGCAAGCCCCGCGGGCTTGTTGATGGCGATGATATCCTTGTCCTGATAGATGACAAGAGATTTGATGAGATCCATATCCTTTTCGGAAAGCGTGCGCTTCTTGCCCGGCACATGCACGGCGGCGGCGAGTTGCGGCGGAATGCGCACCTCCTGCCCCGCCACGAGGCGCGTGTCGCCCTTGGCGCGTTTGCCGTCGACGCGCAGCTGGCCGGTGCGCAGCAGCTTTTGCAGGTTGCTGAACGTCATGTCCGGGTATTTCTTCTTCAGCCAGCGGTCGAGGCGCGCGCCGTCTTCCGCTTCTGCAACGACGACTTGATCAACCATTGCCCACCATCCCGCGTACGATAAAAGCTGCACCAAATACTGCCGTCAACGACAGGACGACCGAGGCCGCGACATAGACTGCCGCCGCGCCCGCCTTGCCGGTATCCACCAGCTTCAGCACGTCGAACGAGAACGCCGAAAAGGTGGTAAAACCGCCGAGGACGCCGGTCACAAGGAACGCCCGCATTTCCAGCGACACCTGCCACTTGAAGGCCATGACCTCCATCAGCGCGCCGATGATGAAGGAGCCGACAACGTTGACCAGCAAGGTACCGTAAGGAAATCCGTCGCCGAACGTCGTGTTCGCCGCCGAAAGCGCGTAAAAACGCGCGAGCGACCCCAACCCTCCGCCCAGCATGACTGCCAGAACCATGTTCATTCCTGAATTTCCTTTCTCAGTTTGTCCCAATATTCGACGCGCTTCTTGATCTCGCGCTCGAAGCCGCGCTCGACCGGCGTGTAGTACCGCGCGCGCTTCATGTCGTCGGGGAAATAGTTTTGTCCCGAAAAACCGTGCTCGGTCTCGGGGTCGTATTGGTAATCCTTGCCGTAGCCGATGTCCTGCATCAGCTTGGTCGGCGCGTTGAGGATGTGCTTGGGCGGCATCAGCGAGCCGGTGGCGCGCGCCGCCGCTTTGGCTGCGCCATAGGCCACATAGGACGAGACCGATTTCGGCGCGGTCGCCAGGTAGATCAGCGCTTCCGCCAATGCCAGCTCGCCTTCAGGCGAGCCGAGGCGTTCATACAATTCCCACGCATGCAGGGCGACAGTCATCGCATTTGGGTCGGCGAGACCGATGTCTTCTACCGCCATGCGCGCCATGCGGCGGGCGATGTAGCGCGGGTCTTCGCCGCCGTCGAGCATGCGGCAGAACCAATAGAGCGCCGCGTCGGCGTCCGAACCGCGCACCGACTTATGCAGCGCGCTGATGAGGTTGTAGTGGCCTTCCTGTGCCTTGTCGTAGAGAGGGGCGCGTTTCTGCACCAGCTTGGTCAGCGCCGCGACGTCGAGCGTGCCGCGCTTCTGCACCTGGAAGATCTGTTCGGCGAGGTTGAGGATATAGCGGCCGTCGCCGTCGGCCATCGCGAGAAGTTGCGCGCGCGCCTCGGGCGTCAACGGCAGCGGGCGCTGCATCTGCGTCTCGGCGCGCTGCAGCAGGGTTTCCAGCGCCGTCTCGTCAAGGCGGTTGAGCACCAGCACCTGGCAGCGCGACAATAGCGCCGCGTTGAGTTCAAACGACGGGTTTTCGGTGGTGGCGCCGACCAGCGTGATGGTGCCGTCTTCCACATACGGCAGGAAACTGTCCTGCTGGCTGCGGTTGAAGCGGTGGATCTCGTCGACGAATAGCAGCGTGCCGCGACCGAGCTTGCGGCGATGTACGGCGGATTCAAACACTTTTCGCAGGTCGGCCACGCCGGTGAAGACCGCCGACACGGCCTCGAAATGCAAGTCGGTATGCTGCGCGAGCAGGCGCGCCAGCGTCGTCTTGCCGCAGCCGGGCGGTCCCCAGAAGATCAGCGACGAGAGATGCCCCTGCCCGACCATGCGCGCGAGCGGGCCATCGCCCTTGATGAGATGGTCTTGCCCGACCACATCTTCGAGGCGCTTCGGGCGCAGCAAGTCGGCGAGCGGCCGTGGGGCCTCGCGCGTCTTGTCTTCGCCCGGCGTCTCGAAAAGGTCGCTCACGGGGTGAACCTCAGTGTGATGGTTTTCTCGCCGCGGCCGATTTGCATGACCATGGCGCCGCCGGCAGCCATTACGCGCGTCAGTTCCTTGACCGAAGCGATCTTGTTGCCGTTGGCGGCCAGCACGAGGTCGCCGGCCTGCAGGCCGATGCGCGCCGCGTTGCCACCCTTGGTGCCGAGCACGACGACGCCAGAATCCGCCGGTAACTGGTTGAGGTCCTCGATCAGCGCAGGCGACAGGTTGGCGACAACCGCACCGGAGAGCGGGTTATTGCCCTGGATCAGCGTTTCTTCGCGCGGCGGGTCTTCGGGCGGCGCTTCGGCCTTCATCTTGACGTCGATCTGCTTGCCCTTGCGCCAGACGGACAGGTTGATGTCGGAGCCGATGGCGACAGTGGCCAGACGGAATTTCAGCGCCGAAGGGTCCTGCACGTCATGACCGTTGATCGAGAGGATCACGTCGCCGGGCTTGATGCCGGCGCGGTCGGCCGGGCTGCCCGCACGCACGCGGTTGGCCAATGCGCCGCCGGCGTGCTTGAGGCCGAGGCTTTCAAACATGTCAGGCGTGACGGGCTGGCCGGTGACGCCGGTCCACGGGCGCACGACCTTGTCGCCGTGCAGCGCCGCGTCGAGGATCGCCTTGACCATGTTGGCCGGGATCGCGAAGCCGATGCCGAGAGAGCCGCCGTCCTTGGAGAAGATCGCGCTGTTGATGCCGATCAATTCGCCATCCGTGTTGATCAGCGCGCCGCCCGAGTTGCCGGGGTTGATCGCCGCGTCGGTCTGGATGAAGAAGCTGTAATCCGACACGCCCACTTCCGTGCGCGCAAGGCCCGAGACGATGCCGCTGGTGACCGTCTGCCCGACGCCGAAGGGGTTGCCGATGGCCAGCACGATGTCGCCGACTTCGACAGCGTCACTGTCGGTGAACGCGAGCACGGGCAGTTTCTCGCCCTTGGTGTCGATCTTGAGGACAGCCAAGTCGGTGCGCGCGTCGGCGAGCAGTTTCTTCGCCGGATATTCGCGGCCGTCGGAGGTGACGACGTTGATCTCGGTCGAATCCTTGATGACGTGGTTGTTTGTGACGATCACGCCGTCGGCCGCGACGATGACGCCCGAGCCGAGCGCGCTGGCGATGCGCTGCCGCACCATGCCGCCGAACTGTGGTGCATTGAAGAACTGGCTGAAGAACGGGTCGTTGGCAAAGGGTGATACCCGCTCCTGCACCACGCGCTTGGTGTAGATGTTGACGACGGCGGGCGCGGTCTTCTTTACCAGCGGCGCGAAGCTCGGCTGCACGGGAATCCCGGCATGCACGGGCGTTGCCCAGATCAGCGCCAGGACGATGGCGAGAATGATGTGTTTCATGGGTATCCTCTTAATCCGCGCATTGTAGCACACATATTTCTCTACGGGCAAAACTCCCTCTCCCGCCTGCGGGAGATGCAGGCAAGAAAAAAGGGCGGGAAATTAATCCCGCCCTTTTAATCTTTTCGCCTTACTTAGGCAGCCGCTTTTTTCTTCTTGGGGGCGGCCTTCTTGGCGGGTTTTTCGGCGACGGGAGCGGCAGCTGCTGCTTCGGTGCCGGGACCGCTGTCCTTGCCCTTGGCGGAACGGTCGCGCTCGACCAGCTCGATGATCGCCATCGGCGCGTTGTCGCCGTAGCGGAAGCCGGCCTTGAGGACGCGGGTGTAGCCGCCTTGGCGGGCCTGGTAGCGGGGGCCGAGAACATCGAACAGCTTCTTGACCATCGTCTCGTCGCGCAGGCGCGAGATGGCGAGGCGGCGGTCTGCCAGCTTGCCGTTCTTGCCGAGGGTGATCAGCTTCTCGACAAAGCCGCGCAGTTCCTTGGCTTTCGGCAGCGTGGTGACGATCTGCTCGTGTTTGATGAGCGCAGACGCCATGTTCGCAAACATCGCCTTACGGTGAGTGGTGGTTACGCCGAGTTTACGGCCTGCATTTCCATGACGCATATTGCGCTCTCCTTACGTTGTTGCCCTACGCATAGGGCGGATTGTACGACGGTACCCTGACATCAGCAGTACCGTTTTTAGTAGCAGAGTCTTTAGAACTCCGATTCCAGTTTCTTAGCGAGGTCTTCGATGTTCTCAGGCGGCCAACCTTCGACCTTCATGCCGAGGTGCAGGCCCATCGCGGAAAGAACTTCCTTGATCTCGTTGAGCGACTTGCGGCCGAAGTTCGGGGTGCGGAGCATGTCCGCCTGGGTCTTCTGCACCATGTCGCCGATGTAGATGATGTTGTCGTTCTTGAGGCAGTTCGCGGAACGAACGGAGAGTTCGAGTTCCTCGACCTTGCGCAGCAGGTGGCGGCTGAACGGCAGTTCGTCCTTCGCCTCTTCCTTGGTGACCGAATCCGGTTCCTGGAAGTTGACGAAGATCTGCAGCTGGTCTTGCAGGATGCGCGCGGCATAAGCGACGGCATCTTCCGGCTTGACGGTGCCGTTGGTCTCGATGTCGAGGACGAGCTTGTCGTAGTCGGTGATCTGGCCGACGCGGGTGTCTTCGACCTTGTAGGAAACACGGCGGACCGGCGAGAAGATGCTGTCGACCGGGATCAGGCCGATGGGCGCGTCTTCAGGGCGGTTTTGCACGGCCGGGCGATAGCCCTTGCCGCTGCTGACCGTGATTTCCATGTTCAGCTTGGCCTTGTTGCCGAGCGTGCAGATGACGAGGTCGGGGTTCGTGATCTCGATGTCGCTCGAGGTCTCGATCATGCCGGCCTTGACTTCGCAGGGACCTTCCGCCTTGAGGTAAACCTTCTTGGAACCTTCCGCGTGCATGCGCAGCGAGATGTTCTTGATGTTCAGGACGATGTCGGTGACGTCTTCGCGGACGCCGTCGATCGACGAGAACTCGTGCAGGACGCCGTCGACCTTGATCGAGGTGATGGCGGCGCCTTGCAGGGACGACAGCAGGACGCGACGCAGGGCGTTGCCCAGCGTCAGGCCGTAGCCGCGCTCCAGCGGTTCGACGACGACGGTGCCGAAACGCTGGGGATCCTTGGAGGTGTTGACTTCGATTTTGTTGGGCTTAATCAGCTCTTGCCAGTTTTTCTGTATCAAGGTCGTCCCCTTTACTTGCTCACAAATGATGCGGCGGGCCCCCGAAAGACGGGGCACCCGCACGCGAAAAAGAATTTAGACGCGACGTGCTTTGCGCGGACGGCAGCCGTTGTGCGGAACCGGCGTGATGTCCTTGATCGAATTGATCGTGAAGCCGACGGATTGCAGCGCGCGCAGTGCGGACTCGCGGCCCGAACCGGGACCCTTGACGAGCACTTCGAGCGTCTTGACGCCGTGTTCCTTCGCCTTGATGCCTGCGTCTTCCGCAGCGATCTGGGCTGCGTAGGGGGTCGACTTGCGCGAACCCTTGAAGCCCTTGTGGCCAGCAGTCGACCACGCGAGGGTGTTGCCCTGCGCGTCGGTGATCGTGACGATGGTGTTGTTGAAGGTCGAGTTGACGTGCGCCGTTGCGGTCGTCACGTTCTTGCGTTCCTTCTTGCGTGCCTTGACCGCCGTCTTGGTGGTGGTGGCCGCTTCCGTCTTCGCTTTTTTGGTGGTGGTCATTTGTCTTTAATCCTTACTTTTTGGTCGGAGCCATCTTCTTGCCGGCGATCGTCTTGCGCGGGCCCTTGCGGGTGCGGGCGTTGGTGCGCGTGCGCTGGCCGCGGACGGGCAGGCCCTTGCGGTGACGCAGGCCGCGGTAGCAGCCGAGGTCCATGAGGCGCTTGATGGCCATCGCGAGTTCGCGGCGCAGTTCGCCTTCGACCTTGACGGTGGCCTTGATGGTATCGCGGATGCGGTTGATTTCATCTTCGGTCAGGGCGTTGACGCGCTTGCCCCAGGCGATGTTCGCCTGTTCAAGAATCTTCTTCGCCGTCGGACGGCCAATGCCATACACATAGGTCAGCGCAATGCCGATCACTTTTTCTGCCGGGATGTTGACACCCTCAATACGAGCCACGCGAGCACTCCTTAGTCTCTCAAAATTCAATCGCCAGACCATCTGACGACTACGAAAAACGCGCCCCGCTTGACAGGACGCAAAACCCTTCCGCTGTCCATAGAACAGCGAGTCGGCGCATTATAAGACTCAACAGGCGAACGTCAACAGATATTTACCTATTTGAGGGAAAAGCGCCTATTTGTGAAGGCCCTACCCCGCGATCCGCGGTGGCGGCGGGGCATCCTTGGGGCCGGCGCCGGACTTCAGCACGGCCTCGATTTCGGCGGTGACGACGTCCATATCCGCCATCCCGTTGACTTTCTTAATCATTTTTCGTGCTTCGTAGAACGGGATGATCGGAGCGGTCTGGGTATGGTAAACCTTGAGGCGCTCAGCCACGGCTGCCGCATTGTCGTCGGCGCGGCGGCTGAACTTGTCCTCAGCGCCGCACTTGTCGCATTTGTGCGGGTTGGCAGGCTTTTTGAAAGAATCGTGGTAGCCCTCCCCGCAGATAGAGCAGGTGAAGCGGCCGGAGATTCGGTCGATCAGCTTGGCGTCGTCGACTTCCATCTGGATGACGCCGTCGAGGGTCAGGCCCTTGTCCTTGAGCATCTTCTCGAGCGCTTCGGCCTGCGCGACAGTGCGCGGGAAGCCGTCGAGGATGAAGCCGTTCTTGCAATCGTCTTTTTCGAGACGCTCGGCGATCATCTTGATGGTAATTTCATCGGGCACGAGCTTGCCGGACTTCATGATCTCGTCGACCTGACGGCCGAGCGGCGTGCCGTTCTTGATGTTCTCGCGGAACAGGTCGCCGGCGGCGATCTGCACGATGCCGTACTTCTCCATCAGGATGCGGGCCTGCGTGCCCTTGCCCGCGCCCGGCGGGCCGAGAAGGATGATTCTCATTTGCGCGCGCCCTTCAGCTTGGTTTTCTTGATGAGCCCTTCGTACTGATGCGCGATCAGGTGCGAGTGGATCTGCGCGACCGTGTCCATCATAACGGAGACGGTGATCAGCAGGCTGGTGCCGCCGAAGTAGAACGGCAGCGAGAACTTCGCGATCAACACTTCCGGCAGCAGGCACACGAGCACGAGGTACATCGCGCCGATGACCGTGATGCGCGTCAGCACGTAGTCGAGATAATCTGCCGTCGTCTTGCCCGGGCGGATGCCGGGGATGAAGCCGCCGTACTTGCGCAGGTTCTCCGCCGTCTCGTCGGGGTTGAAGACGATGGCGGTGTAGAAGAACGCGAAGAACACGATCAGCGCGCCGTAGAGCGCCATGTACACGGGCTGGCCGTGCTGCAGGTAGCGCGAGACGGTGTCCATGACATCGCTGCCCTTGCCGCCCGAGAAGCCGACGATGGTCAGCGGCAGCAGCAGCAGCGACGACGCGAAGATCGGCGGGATGACGCCGGAGGTGTTCATCTTGAGCGGCATGTGGCTGGAATCTCCACCCGACATGCGGTTGCCCACCATGCGCTTCGGATATTGCACGACGATGCGGCGTTGCGCGCGTTCCATGAAGACGATGAACGCGATGACGGCAATCACCATGATGACCATGCCGATGATCGTGATCGGCGAGATCGCGCCTTCGCGGCCGAGCGCCAGCGTGCCGGCGACCGCGCGCGGAATGCCCGCGACGATACCCGAGAAGATGATGAGCGAGGTGCCGTTGCCGACGCCGCGCGCGGTGATCTGCTCGCCGAGCCACATCAGGAACACGGTGCCGCCGACGATGGTGATGATCGTGCTGATGCGGAAGAACATGCCCGGCGCGATGACGGCGGAGCCGCCCGCGCCTTGCATGTTTTCAAGGCCGACCGCGAGGCCGTAAGCCTGGATGACCGCAAGCAGGATGGTGAAGTAACGCGTATATTGATTGAGCTTCTTGCGACCCGCCTCGCCTTCCTTCTTCATCGCCTCGAGACGCGGATTCATCGACGTCAGCAGCTGGATGATGATGGAGGCCGAGATGTACGGCATGATGTTGAGCGCGAAGATCGACATGCGGTGCAGCGCGCCGCCGGAGAACATGTCGAACATGTCGAGCACGCCGCCCGAGCGCTGCTGGAAGATCTGCTGCCACACGTGCGGGTCGATGCCGGGCAGCGGGATGTAGGTGCCGATGCGGTAGATGATCAGCGCGCCCAGCGTGAACCAGAGGCGTTGCTTCAGTTCTTCCGCTTTCGCGAAAGAGCCGAGATTGAGGTTGGCGGCGAATTGCTCGACGGCGGAAGCCATAGGGGGAGATTCCTTTAGTTGCTTGTTCGGAGTGGTATTTTAACCGCAAAGACGCGGTGCCGCAAAGAAGAAAACGCTTCATTTTCCCGCGATAAAAAAGCCCCGCCGGTGAACCGGGCGGGGCTTTTTTTTAGAACGTAGAAGAATTACTTCTTCGCGGCCTTTGCGGTCGCTGCGTCCTTCTTGGCCTGACGCTTGCCAACCTTGCCCTTGAGGAGCTTGTTGACCTTCGCAGGCAGGAGTTCCAGCTTGCCACCGGCCTTTTCGATGGCCTTGGCAGCACCTGCGGTGGCGCCAGTGGCGACGAAGGTCGCCTTGGGCGCCGCGCCGCGGCCTGCAACGAGACGGAGACCATCGCCTTGGAAGCGGATGAGGCCCGCTTCGATCAGGACAGCCGCATCAATCGACTTGGACGCGGAGATCTTCTTGGAGGCGATGGCTTCCTGAACGTCGTCGAGGTTGACGACGGCGAATTTCTTCGCGGTGAAGTTGTTGAAGCCGCGCTTGGGCATACGGCGCAGGAGGCCCATCTGGCCGCCTTCAAAGCCGCGGATAGAGACGCCGGTACGCGCCTTCTGACCCTTGACGCCGCGGCCCGAGGTCTTACCCTTGCCGCTGCCGATACCACGACCGACAAGGATGGGAGCCTTACGCGCGCCCGGGTTGTCTTTCAGCTGGTTGAGTTTCATCTTATCTGTTCCTTTATCTTATGCGGCGTCTTCGACCGTCACGAGGTGCTTGACCACCTCGATCATGCCACGGACGGACGGCGTATCTTCCAGCACCTTGGAGCGGTGACGCTTGTTGAGGCCCAGGCCGATGAGGGTCGCCTGCTGGACTTCAATGCGGCCGATCGGGCTGCCGATCTGCGTGACCTTGATCTTCTTGCCGGACTTCGAAGCTGCTGCCGCCTTCTTGGGGGCTGCTGCCTTCTTCGCTGCGGGCTTCTTCGCTACTGCTTGATCAGCCATCTACCTTCTCCTTGTCGCCTTTGCGGCCCAGAACTTCGTTGACGCGGCGGCCACGGCGGGCAGCGACGGAACGCGGGCTTTCCATTTTGCCGAAGGCTGCGAGCGCGGCCTTGACCATGTTGTAGGGGTTCGACGAACCGAACGACTTCGCGACGACGTCCTGGATGCCGAGCACTTCGAATACAGCGCGCAGCGGGCCGCCGGCGATCACGCCGGTACCAGGCGTTGCGGAACGCAGACGCACGCGACCGGCGCCGAAGCGGGCTTCGATGTCGTGGTGGATCGTGCGGCCGTCACGCAGCGGAACGCGGATCATCGAGCGCTTCGCCTGTTCGGTTGCCTTCTTGATCGCTTCCGGAACTTCGCGCGACTTGCCCGAGCCCATGCCGATGCGGCCACGGCCGTCACCGACGACCATGATCGCGACGAAGCCCATACGGCGGCCGCCCTTCACGGTCTTGGAGACGCGGTTGACGGCGACGAGACGCTCATGCAGCTCGTTGCCTTCCTGATCGCGGCCGCCTTCGCGGTTGTCGCGACGACCACCTTCGCGACGGCCGCCTTCACGGCCACCTTCGCGGGTGCTCTTCTTTTCAGGAGCTTTTTCTACTTTTTCAGCTTTTGCCATTACATTTTTCCCTTAGAAAGACAGACCAGCTGCGCGGGCGGCTTCTGCAAGCGCCTTGACACGGCCGTGATACATGTAGGAACCGCGGTCGAAAGCGACTTGCTCGACGCCGGCCTTCTTGGCGCGTTCGGCGACAAGCTTGCCGACGGTTTCGGCCGCTTCCTTGTTGGCGGTGCTCTTCAGCTTCTTCTTGAGGTCGGCTTCCATCGTGGAGGCCGAAGCAACCGTGATGCCGGTCTGGTCGTTGATGACCTGCGCGTAGATGTGCAGGCCGGAACGGAAGACCGTCAGGCGGGGGCGGAGGTTCTTTTCGGAGGCCTTCTTGAGGACCTTGCGAACGCGCCACTGACGGCGCTGCTTGGAGGTTACTTTGGTCATTACTTCTTCTTGCCTTCCTTACGGCGGACGAATTGTCCTTCGTACTTGATGCCCTTGCCCTTATAGGGTTCCGGCTTCTTCATCGAGTGGATTTCAGCTGCGACCTGGCCGACCTTTTGCTTGTCGATGCCGGAGATCTCGATTTCGGTCTGCTTGGGGACCTTGATGGTGATGCCATCGGGGGTCTTGTAGTCGACTTCATGGCTGAAGCCGATTTGCAGGACGAGATCCTTGCCCTTCAGCGCAGCGCGGAAGCCGACGCCTTCGATGAGCAAGCGCTTGGAGTAGCCTTCGGCAACGCCCTTCAGCATGTTGCGGAAGTTCGACGCCGTGGTGCCCCACATGTTCTTGGCGAGGGCCGAGTTCGACAGGGGCTTGAAAGCGATGGCGCCGTCCTTCAGCTCCGCGCCGATTTCATCGACGAGGTTGAGCTTGAGTTCGCCCAGCTTGCCCTTGACCGAAACGGTCTTGCCGCTGACTTTTACGTCGATGCCAGCAGGCACTTTAATAGGGTGTTTTGCAATACGAGACATGTTTCATACCCTCTTAGAATACTTTGCACAGCAGCTCGCCGCCCACGTTCGCTTCGAGTGCTTCCTTGTCGGAGAGCACGCCGCGCGGCGTGGAGAGGATCGAGATGCCGAGGCCGTTGTAGACGCGCGGGACGTCCGCGATCTTGGAATAGACGCGGCGGCCCGGACGGGAGATACGCGCGATTTCGCGGATCACCGGCTGGCCTTCGGCGTACTTCAGCTCGATGCTCAGCTCGGCAATGCCGTTGTCTTTCTTCGAGACGCTGAAATCGCGGATGTAGCCTTCGCGCTTGAGGACTTCGAGCACGTTGATGCGGTGCTTCGAGGCCGGGCTGGACACCGCCGAGAGGCGGGCCTGCTGGCCGTTGCGGATGCGGGTGAGCATATCGCCAAGGGGATCGTTAAGCATTACCATGTGATATTCTCCTTCCTTACCAGCTGGATTTCGTGACGCCCGGGATCATGCCCTGCGAAGCGAGTTCGCGGAACATGAGACGGGAGATGCCGAACTTGCGGTAGTTGCCGCGGGAACGGCCGGTCAGCGCGCAGCGGTTGCGGACACGGGTGGGGTGCGAGTTGCGGGGCATTTCGGCCATCTTGAGGCGGGCTGCGAAACGTTCGTCGAACGGACGGGCTTCGTCGTTCGCGATGTCCTTCAGCTTCGCCCACTTGGCGGCGTACTTCTTCACCAGCTTCTTGCGGCGGTTGTTCTTTTCTACGGAGCTTGTCTTTGCCATTGTGCTCTATTCCTTATTGACGGTTGCGGAAAGGCATCTTGAACGCCTTCAGCAAAGCTTTTGCGTGTTCATCGGTCTTCGCCGTGGTGCAGATGATGATATCCATGCCGCGGATCGTGTCGACCTTGTCGAAGCTGATTTCCGGGAAGATGATCTGCTCCTTGAGGCCGATGGCGTAGTTGCCGTTGCCGTCGAAGCTGTTGTCCTTGACGCCGCGGAAGTCGCGAATACGCGGCATCGCGATGGTGATCAGGCGATCCAGGAATTCGTACATGCGGTCGCCGCGCAGGGTAACCTTGCAGCCGATCGGGATGTCTTCGCGCAGCTTGAAGGCCGCGATCGACTTCTTCGAACGGGTGATCAGCGGCTTTTGGCCGGCGATCAGGGTGAGATCAGCGACCGCGCCGTTGATCTTCTTGCTGTCCGACGCGTTTTCGCCGACGCCCATGTTGATGACGATCTTGTCAAGGCGCGGAACTTCCATGTCGTTGGCGAAACTGTACTGCTTCTTCAACTCGGCCTTGATCTTCTTGAGATACTCAGTTTTGAGACGTGCTACCATGATTTACCTCTTACTCAACTTGTTGGCCGGATTTTTTAGCGATCCGGACCTTGTTGTCGCCAGAGATCTTGTAGCCGACGCGGGTGGGCTTGCCGGACTTGGGATCGGCGAGCGCGACGTTGGAAACATGGATCGGCGCTTCGGATTGCGACTTGCCGCCTGCGCTGGTCTGCGACGGCTTGGTGTGCTTGGTCTGCAGGTTGATGCCGGTGACGATCACCTTGGCTTCAGCCGGGAGAACTTGCTTGACTTCGCCGCTCTTGCCCTTGTCGCGGCCTGCGAGAACAACGACTTTGTCGCCCTTCTTGATTTTCAGTTTAGCCTTGGACATTAGAGCACCTCCGGCGCGAGCGAGATGATTTTCATGAAGTTCTTGGAACGCAGCTCGCGGGTGACGGGTCCAAAGATACGGGTGCCGATCGGTTCGCCTTCGCCGTTCACAAGGACGGCGGCGTTGCGGTCGAAACGGATCGAGGTACCGTCGTCGCGCTTCAAGCAGGTCGAGGTGCGAACGATGACAGCCTTGTGGACAGCGCCCTTCTTGACGCGGCCGCGGGGGATGGCATCCTTTACGGAAACAACAATCACATCGCCGACACCGGCGGTTCTACGGTGAGAACCTCCCAGTACTTTGATGCACTGGACCCGGCGTGCGCCGCTGTTGTCGGCAACGTCCAGATTAGTTTGCATCTGTATCATTTGGTTAACCTTTCTTCAGTTCTTCAGTTACGTGTAGTTCTTACTTCTTTTTCGCGTCTTTGGCGACCTTTTTCACGGACACCTTGCCCAGACCCGCGTCATCCACGGTCTTGGCCTGGCTTGCGCCGGTGGACGTGCCGGTAACGACGCGCCACTTCTTCGACTTGGAGAGCGGACGGCATTCTTCGATCTCGACCTTGTCGCCGACCTTCCACTGGTTGCCTTCATCGTGCGCGGCATACTTGGCCGAACGGTTGATGATCTTGCCATACAGGGGGTCCTTGACGCGGCGTTCGACCAAAACGGTTACCGTTTTGTCCGCTTTGTCGCTGACGACCGTGCCGAGCAGTTTACGACGGGGCATGTTCTCTTACTCCTTGGTTTTCTTCTTGGCAGCAGTCGCCTTGGCTGCCTTCTTGGCAGGCTTGGCAGCGACGGTCTTGCCGGATTTCTGTTCGTTCAGCAGGGTCTTGATCTTCGCGATGTCGCGACGGACCTTGCGGACGCGCGAAGTGTCTTCGACCTTGGACGTGGCGCTCTGGAAGCGGAAGTTGAACTGCTCCTTGCGCAGGTCAAGCAGGTTCTGCTTCAGTTCGTCGGCCGATTTTGCTCTCAGTTCAGCGGTTTTCATCTCATTCACCTTATATCTTAGTCGCGGGATACGAAGCGGGTCTTGATCGGCAGCTTCGCAGCGGCAAGCGAGAACGCCTCTTCCGCCACTTCGCGGCTGACGCCGTCCAACTCAAACATGATCTTGCCCGGCTTGACCTTGCTTACATAGAACTCGGGGGAACCCTTACCGGAACCCATACGCACTTCGAGGGGTTTCTTGGATACGGGCACATCCGGGAAGATGCGGATCCAGAGGCGGCCCTGGCGCTTGATGCAGCGGCTGATCGCGCGGCGCGCCGCTTCGATCTGGCGTGCGGTGATGCGCTCGGGCGACATCGCCTTCATGCCGAAGGAGCCGTAGGAGAGATAAGTGCCGCTCGTCGCCTTGCCGTGGATACGGCCTTTGTGCTGCTTGCGGAACTTCATTTTCTTGGGGGACATCATGGTCGTGTTTCCTTCTCTATGTCCTTATGCGCGGGCCGGCTGGTGATCGCTGCGCTTTTCTTGCGCCATGGGATCGTTGACCAGGATCTCGCCCTTGAAGATCCAGACCTTGACGCCGATGATGCCGTAGGTCGTGGACGCGCGGGAGATCGCGTAGTCGATGTTCGCGCGCAGGGTGTGCAGGGGCACGCGGCCTTCGCGGTACCATTCGCGGCGGGCGATTTCCGCACCGGCGAGACGGCCCGAGCAGGCGATACGAATGCCGCCGGCGCCTTGGCGCAGTGCGGACTGGACGGCGCGCTTCATGGCGCGACGGAACGCAACGCGGCGCTCCAGCTGCTGTGCGATACCGTCAGCGACGAGCTGGCCGTCGGTTTCCGGCTTGCGGATTTCGACGATGTTCAGGGTGACTTCGCCGCCCGCGAACTTCGAGAGCTGCTTGCGCAGGGTTTCGATGTCCGCGCCCTTCTTGCCGATGATGACGCCGGGACGCGCAGTGTGGATCGTCACGTTGGTCTTGTTCGCCGCGCGTTCGATGACGACACGGGAAACGCCTGCCTGCTTCAGGCTTTCGAAGACGTGCTTACGAAGCTGGATGTCCTGCAGCAGCTTCTGGGCGTAGTCCTTGCCGGCGAACCAGCGGCTATCCCAGGTGCGGTTGATGCCGAGACGCAGACCAATCGGGTTGACTTTCTGACCCATAGTTATTCTCCAGCTTTCTTGTCGGTTGCAGCCTTTTTCGGCGCCTTTTTAGCGGCGGCCTTCTTGGCGGGTTTTTCAGCAGCTGCGGCCTTCTCGGCCACAACGATGGTGATGTTGGCGAAGGGCTTCTCGACGCCTGCCGCCTTGCCGCGGCCGCGTGCGTGGAAACGCTTCAGGGTCATGGTGCGGCCGACGTAGGCTTCCTTGACGATGAGCGCGTCGACATCGAGGTTGTGGTTGTTCTCGGCGTTCGCGATCGCGGCTTCGAGGACCTTCTTCACGTCGACGCTCATGCGCTTGCGTGCGAATTCGAGGTCGATCAGCGCGCGGGCGACGGCCTTGCCGCGGATCATTTGCGCGACGAGGTTCAGCTTGCGCTCGGAGCCCTTGATGTAGCGGGCCTTGGCGATCGCTTCGTTTTCCTTGCGGCGCGGTTTGTTGGTGGTCTTGGACATTCTCAACCTTCCTTATTTCTTCGCTGCAGTCGCCGTCTTGTCAGCGCCGGCAACGGTGTGCGCGGAAAACTGACGAGTGGGCGAGAATTCGCCGAGCTTGTGACCGACCATGTTGTCGGTGACCATCACCGGGATGAACTTCTGGCCGTTATAAACGCCGAAGGTCAGGCCGATGAATTGCGGCAGGATGGTGGAGCGGCGAGACCAGGTCTTGATGATCTCGTTGCGGCCGGACGCGCGCGACTTGTCTGCCTTCTTGAGCAGATAGCCATCGATGAACGGGCCTTTTTTTACTGAACGTGCCACGAATACTCTCCTTTATTAACCTTGAGCCAGACGCTTGTTCTTGCGACGGCGCAGAATGTACTTGTCGGTCTGCTTGTTCTTGCGGGTCTTTGCGCCCTTGGTCGGCTTGCCCCACGGGGTAACCGGGTTGCGGCCGCCCGACGACTTGCCTTCACCACCACCATGCGGGTGGTCGATCGGGTTCATGACGACGCCGCGGTTGTGCGGCTTCCAGCCCATCCAGCGCTTGCGACCGGCCTTGCCGATCTGGACGTTGGAGTGGTCGGCGTTGGAGACCGAACCGACGGTCGCCAGGCATTCGCCGCGCACGAGGCGCAGTTCGCCGGACGACAGCTTGACTTGGGTGTAACCCGCGTCGCGGCCGACGATCTGGACGGAGGTGCCGGCGGAACGCGCCAGCTGGCCGCCCTTGCCCGGGGTCAGTTCGAGGTTGTGCACCAGCGTACCGACCGGGATGTTCTTGATCTGCATCGCGTTGCCCGGCAGGATGTCGGCCTTTTCAGCCGAAACGATCTTGTCGCCGGCGGCGAGACGCTGAGGCGCGAGGATGTACGCGAGTTCGCCGTCGCTGTACTTGATCAGCGCGATCCATGCGGTGCGGTTCGGGTCGTATTCCAGGCGCTCGACGACCGCTTCCATGCCGAACTTGCGGCGCTTGAAGTCGATAATGCGATAGCGCTGCTTGTGACCGCCGCCACGGTGCCACGCGGTGATGTTACCGTGGTTGTTACGGCCGTTCGCGCTGTGGTGATCCTTCGCGATCAGCGTCTTTTCCGGTTTGCCCTTCCACAGTTCGCTACGGTCCACGCGGACCATGTGGCGAATACCGGGAGATGTCGGACGATATGATTTAAGAGCCATTTTCTTCCTCAACTTTATTCAGCTGCGCGAACGCCGCCAATTCTTTCTTTAAACTCCGGTTGCCACGTCGATCGTCTGGCCTTCAGCCAGGGTGACGATCGCTTTTTTGCTGTCGCCGCGCTTGGCAAGGCGGCCCTTGAAGACCTTCATCTTGCCGAGTTGCTGCGACGTGTTGACCTTGACGACCTTCACCTTGAAGACGGCCTGGACGGCATCCTTGATGATGGTCTTGCTCGCGTCGAGAGGAACGCGGAAGGTAACCTGATTATGCTGGGAGCCGAGCGTCGACTTTTCCGTGATAACCGGGGTCTTGATCATTTGATAGAGGGTCTCGGTGACCTTCTTGTCGTCTTTTTTCTTTACCTTGCTCATTTCAGTCTCGCTTCGAGTTGGGCGACCGCTTCCTTGGTGAGTACCAGGGTGTCACGGCGCAGGATGTCGTAAACGTTGATGCCCTTTTGCGGCAGAACGTCGATTTGCGGGATGTTGCCGACGGCGCGGGAGAACGTCGCGTCGACCGCTTCATCGATGATGAGGGCCGAGGTCAGGCCGAGGCCTGCGAGGGTCTTCACCATGTCCTTCGTCTTGGGGCTCTTGGCCGCTGCGGCGTCGAGGACGACCAGCTTGCCTTCAGCTTGTTTCGCCGACAGCGCGGTCTTGAGCGCCAGCTTGCGGAAGTTCTTCGGCAGGTCATGCGAGTGATCGCGGACAACCGGTCCAAAGATCACGGCGCCGCCACGGTGCTGCGGGTTGCGCAGGCTGCCGGCACGGGCGCGGCCCGAACCCTTTTGCGAGAACGGCTTCTTGCCGGTGCCGCTGATTTCGCCGACCTGCTTGGTCTTGTGGTTGCCGGAACGGCGCTTGGCCAGTTGCCAGTTCACCATACGGTGCAGGACGTCGGCGCGTGCTTCGAGGCCGAAGATGGCATCGCTGAGGTCGATGTCGCCGACTTTTTTGTTCTCGAGGTTTTTAACGGAGACCTTCATGGTTCATTCCTTCTCTAAATTCACGCCTTGGCCTTGAGACCGGCAGGCTGCGGAGCATCCTTCGGCAGGGGCTTCTTCACTGCGTCACGGACGGTGACCCAGCTGCCCTTGTAGCCATGTACTGCGCCGTTCACCATGATCAGGCCGTTTTCTGCATCGACGGCGATAACCTTGAGGTTCAGCATGGTGCGGTTGCGCGCACCCATGTGGCCCGGCATCTTCTTGTTCTTGAAGACGCGGCCGGGATCTTGGCGCTGACCGGTGGAACCGATCGAGCGGTGCGACACGGAAACGCCGTGCGTCGCGCGCAGACCGCCGAAGTTCCAGCGCTTCATACCGCCCTGGAAGCCGCGGCCGATGGTCACGCCCGAAACGTCGACGAACTGGCCGACGACGAAGTGTTCGGCGGAGAGTTCGGCGCCGATTTCCAGCAGGTGCTTTTCATCAACGCGGAATTCGACGACCTTTTCCTTCGGTTCGACGTTCGCCTTGGCGAAGTGGCCGCGCTCCGCCTGGGTGGCACGGCTGGCCTTCTTGTTGCCGGAGCCGAGCTGCAGCGCGGTGTAGCCGTTCTTCTCTTGAGTCTGAACGGCGACGACCTGGCATTCTTCAACCTTGAGAACGGTCACAGGGACGTGCTTGCCGTTCGCATCGAAGATGCGGGACATGCCGAGCTTTTTTGCAATCAAACCGGTACGCATTGTTTTTATCCTTACTTCAATAACCTTACAACTTGATCTCGACGTCCACGCCGGCAGCCAGATCGAGCTTCATCAGCGCGTCGATGGTTTGCGGGGTCGGATCGACGATATCCAGCAGACGCTTGTGCGTGCGCATTTCGAACTGCTCGCGCGACTTCTTGTCGACGTGCGGCGAACGCAGGACGGTGAACTTCTCAATGCGCGTCGGCAGCGGGATCGGGCCGCGAACTTGCGCGCCGGTGCGCTTCGCCGTGTTCACGATTTCCTTCGTGGACTGGTCGAGGACGCGGTGATCGTAAGCACGCAGTCTGACGCGAATAACTTGAGATTCCATTTTATCAGTATCCTTCTTTAACTCTTTCCGCGGTGCGCCCCCTCCCTCGCGGGAGGGGGCGATACGCGACTTCTTTACTCGACGATCTGCGAAACGACGCCGGCGCCGACGGTGCGACCGCCTTCGCGGATCGCGAAGCGGAGACCCTTGTCCATAGCGACGGGGCAGATCAGTTCGATGTCCATGGTGATGTTGTCACCGGGCATAACCATTTCGACACCAGCCGGCAGGTGGACAACGCCGGTAACGTCCGTCGTACGGAAGTAGAACTGGGGACGGTAGTTGGTGAAGAACGGGGTGTGGCGGCCACCTTCGTCCTTGGTCAGAACGTAAGCTTCTGCCTTGAACTTGGTGTGGGGCTTGATGGAACCGGGAGCAGCCAGAACTTGGCCACGCTCGATTTCTTCGCGCTTGGTGCCGCGCAGCAGTGCGCCGATGTTGTCGCCAGCCTGACCTTGGTCGAGGAGCTTGCGGAACATTTCAACGCCGGTGATGGTGGTCTTGATGGTCGGGCGGATGCCGACGATTTCGACTTCTTCGCCAACCTTGATGATGCCTTGCTCAACGCGGCCGGTAACAACGGTACCACGGCCGGAGATCGAGAAGACGTCTTCAACCGGCATCAGGAAGGGCTTGTCGATGACACGCGCCGGGGTCGGGATGTAGTCGTCAACAGCCTTCATCAGGTTGAGGATCGCTTCCTTGCCGAGCTTCTCATCCTTGCCTTCGAGGGCGCAGAGAGCGGAACCGCGGACGAACGGGATCTTGTCGCCGGGGAACTTGTACTTGCTCAGGAGTTCGCGGACTTCCATTTCAACGAGGTCCAGCAGTTCGGCATCGTCAACCATGTCGCACTTGTTGAGGAACACGACGATAGAAGGAACGCCGACCTGGCGCGCGAGCAGGATGTGTTCGCGGGTCTGGGGCATCGGGCCGTCAGCGGCCGAAACGACGAGGATCGCGCCGTCCATCTGGGCTGCGCCGGTGATCATGTTCTTGACGTAGTCGGCGTGGCCGGGGCAGTCAACGTGCGCGTAGTGGCGCGCTTCGGTTTCGTATTCAACGTGCGCGGTCGAGATGGTGATGCCGCGAGCGCGTTCTTCCGGGGTGCCGTCGATCTGGTCGTACGCCTTGAACTCGGCCTTGCCGGATTCAGCGAGGATCTTGGTGATAGCCGCGGTCAGCGAGGTCTTGCCATGGTCGACGTGACCGATGGTGCCGATGTTGACGTGCGGTTTGTTACGTTCGAATTTACCCTTAGCCATTTTTTATCTTCCTTCTCAGTTAGGTTAGTTAGTTTAGTTAAAGTTATAGTTTAAGCGAGCTTTGCCTTCACTTCGTCAGCGACGGCTTGCGGCACTTGCGCGTAGTGATGGAATTCCATCGAGTACTGCGCGCGACCCTGGCTCATGGAGCGCAGCGTGTTGATGTAGCCGAACATGTTTGCCAGCGGAACCATGCCGGTGATGACGCGGGCGTTGCCGCGGCTGTCCATGCCGTCGATCTGGCCGCGGCGGCTGTTCAGGTCGCCGATGACGTCGCCCATGTAGTCTTCGGGGGTGACGACTTCAACCTTCATGACCGGCTCGAGCAGGACGGGCTTGCACTTGGCAAGACCTTCACGGAAAGCGGCGCGGGCGGCGATTTCGAACGCGAGTGCGCTCGAGTCGACGTCGTGGTAGGCGCCGTCAAACAGGGTCGCCTTGAAGTCGATGCAGGGGAAGCCGGCGACGACGCCGTTTTCCTTCGCGCCTTCCAGGCCCTTTTCGACGCCCGGAATGAATTCCTTGGGAACCGAACCGCCGGTGATGTCGGATTCGAAGATGAAGCCCGAACCCGGCTCGCCCGGCTCGAAGCGCAGGATGACGCGGGCGAACTGGCCCGTACCGCCCGACTGCTTCTTGTGGGTGTAGTCGACTTCACCGGTCTTGGTGATGGTTTCGCGGTACGCAACCTGCGGCGCGCCGATGTTCGCTTCGACCTTGAATTCGCGCTTCATGCGGTCGACGATGATGTCGAGGTGAAGTTCGCCCATGCCGCGCAGAATCGTCTGGCCGGATTCCTGGTCGGAGTTGACGCGGAGCGAGGGATCTTCAGCCGCCAGGCGGTTCAGGGCGATGCCCATCTTTTCCTGGTCAGCCTTGGACTTCGGTTCGACGGCGATCGAGATGACCGGCTCGGGGAACGTCATGCGCTCGAGAACGATCGGGTGTGCGGGATCGCAGAGCGTATCGCCCGTGGTGGTGTCTTTCATGCCGACCAGAGCGACGATGTCGCCTGCGGTCGCAACCTTGATTTCTTCGCGGTTGTTCGCATGCATCAGGAGCATGCGGCCGACGCGCTCTTTCTTGTCCTTGACGGAGTTGACGATGTAAGAGCCGCTTTCCAGCTTGCCGGAGTAGATACGCACGAAGGTGAGCGAGCCGACGAACGGATCGTTCATGATCTTGAAGCCGAGACCCGAGAAAGGCTCCTTCTCGTCCGGCTGGCGGACGATGACTTCTTCGGGGTTGGACGGGCTGGTGCCCTTGATGGCGCCGATGTCGAGCGGCGAAGGCAGATAGTCGACGACAGCGTCGAGCAGCGTCTGGACGCCCTTGTTCTTGAAGGCCGCGCCGCAGAGGATGGGAACGAACTTGTAGGTGATCGTACCCTTGCGGATGCACTTCTTGAGGGTCTCGATGGAGGGCTCCTTGCCGTCCAGGTAGTCGCTCATTGCCTGATCGTCCATTTCGACGGCCAGCTCGATGAGCTTGGTGCGGTATTCCTTCGCCTTTTCGACGAGGTCGGCGGGGATGTCTTTTTCGACATAGTCCGCGCCCATGGTGTCGTCATCCCAGACGATCGCCTTCATCTTGAGGAGGTCGACGAGGCCGATGTGCTCGGCTTCCGTGCCGATCGGGAGCTGGGTGACCAGCGGAACCGCGCCGAGGCGGTCGATGATCATGTCGACGGTGCGGTAGAAGTTCGCGCCGATGCGGTCCATCTTGTTGACGAAGCAGATGCGGGGAACGTGGTACTTGTCCGCCTGGCGCCAGACGGTCTCGGACTGCGGCTCAACGCCGGCAACCGAATCGAATACGGTGACCGCGCCGTCGAGGACGCGGAGCGAGCGCTCGACTTCGATCGTGAAGTCGACGGGGCCCGGGGTGTCGATGATGTTGACGCGGTGGTTGTTCCAGAAGCAGGTGGTCGCAGCGGAGGTAATGGTGATGCCGCGCTCTTGCTCTTGTTCCATCCAGTCCATCGTGGCTGCGCCATCGTGCACTTCGCCGATCTTGTGCGACTTGCCGGTGTAGAACAGGACGCGCTCGGTCGTGGTGGTCTTGCCGGCATCAATGTGAGCCATGATGCCGATGTTGCGGTAGCGTTCGAGCGGATATTTAGTGACGTCAGCCATGATACTTCTCTGTTCCCTTTAAACTTATTACCAGCGGAAGTGGGCGAAGGCCTTGTTGGCTTCGGCCATCTTGTGGGTTTCTTCGCGCTTCTTGACGGCGGTGCCGCGTTCGTTGTGCGCGTCCATCAGTTCGCCGGCGAGACGCTGTTCCATCGTCTTCTCGGAGCGCTTTTCAGCGGCTTCCTTGATCCAGCGCATCGCAACCGCTTGCGCGCGGACGGGGCGGACTTCGGTCGGGACTTGGTACGTTGCACCACCGACGCGGCGGGACTTCACTTCGACCGAGGGCTTTACCTTGTCGAGCGATTCCTGGAAGAACACGATCGGGTCAGCCTTCGCCTTGGTGGCGATGATGTCGAGCGCGCCGTAAACGATTCGCTCGGCAACCGACTTCTTGCCCGATTCCATGATGCAGTTCATGAACTTCGCGAGAACCAGGTTGTGGAAACGCGGATCGGGAAGAATTTCACGCTTTTTGGCGGAGTGACGACGAGACATTGATATATCCTCTTACTTCGGTTTCTTTGCGCCGTAGTGCGAGCGCGACTGTTTGCGTTTATCGACGCCCTGCGTATCGAGAGCGCCGCGGACGATCTTGTAGCGAACGCCGGGCAAGTCCTTCACACGGCCGCCGCGCACGAGAACAACCGAGTGTTCTTGCAGGTTGTGGCCGATACCGGGGATGTAGCACGTTGCTTCACGGCCGTTGGTCATGCGCACGCGGGCGACCTTACGGAGAGCGGAGTTCGGCTTCTTCGGCGTGGTGGTGTAGACGCGCAGGCAAACGCCGCGCTTCTGGGGATTACCTTGCAGGTCAGCGTTTTTCTTTCGCGCTTTTTGGGGCGTACGGCCCTTGCGAACGAGCTGATTGTAAGTTGGCATTCGTGTGTACCTTCTCTTGCGTTTAATCTTGTGTCTTCGAGGATGAATTGGGAGAAAACAAAACCCGTCTGCGTAAACACACGCGACAGGCCCCTGACTTAGTGTCAGCCCGCTTCCACTTTTCCCGCGGAAGCATCGGTTAAAACCGGACTGCGTCTAGCGCTTTTGCCTACTACCAGTCCATCCTTTAGAGCGAGCGCAATATATATTCGTAAGTTCCCTTACGTCAAGCACTGTTAACGCGTTTATGTCACTTTTTCAATATTTTATGGATAATTACGCTTAAACGTAATTATCTTACGTTTATGGCCACTTTTGGGTATTTATATTTTTACATATCCGCTGTCAAGGCGGCCTACCCATGACGGCCAAACATAGCCCGATTCTCTCGAAAGATTCCATATTTCATGCTTTGAAAATTAACCATTCTCTCCTATTATTAGGCGTATCTCGTTGTTTGGTATTTACATAAGGAACAGCGCTCCATGACCGCCCCCCTCGACAACGCCTCCGACCTCACCAACCCGCTGATCAACCCGCCCGCGCTGCCCTATGGCGTGCCGCCGCTCGACCTGGTGAAGCCGGAACACTTCCTGCCCGCCATGACGCACGCGCTCGCCATCGCGCGCAAGAAGGTGGAGGCGATCAAGAACAGCGCGGCCGCGCCGACGTTCGAAAACACGGTCGAGGCGCTGGAATTCGCGACCGCCGGTCCCAACCGCGTCTCTGCGGTCTTCTCGCACTTCGCCAACGCCGCCGCCGACGACGAAATCCGCGCGCTGGAAAACCCGATTTACGCGGAAGAGAACCGCTTCGAGGACGACGTGATGATGGACAGCACCATCTTCGCCCGCGTGAAAGCCGTCTACGACGCGCGCGAGACGCTGAACCTGACCGGCGAACAGCAAATGCTGCTGAAGGGCACTTACAAGGCCTTCGTCCGCAAGGGCGCGCTGCTCGACGACGCCAGCAAGGAGCGCATGCGCGAGATCAACGAGCGCCTGAGCGAACTCTTCACCGCCTTCTCCGCCAATACCGTCAAGGCGACGGCGGCGTACCAGAAGGTCATCGACAACGAAAGCGACCTCGTCGGCGTTCCCGAGCGCGCGAAGAAGTCGTACAAGCAAGCCGCGGTCAAGGCAGGCATGCCGGACAAGTGGGTCATCAAGCTCTCGCCGCCGCCCACCGACATCGCGGAATACTGCGAGAACCGCGCCTTGCGCGAGGAAATCTCCCGCGCACGCGCCAACATCGCACTCGGCGGCGAATTCGACAACCGCCCCCTCATCCTCGAGATCATGAAGCTGCGCCATGAAGAAGCCCAGCTGATGGGCTTCAAGAACTATGCGGCTTTCGCCCTCGACGACCGCATGGCCGGCACGCCCGAAACCGTCGACGCCTTCCTCGCCAAGAACCTGGGCGGCTACAAGCCCGCATCCGACGCCTTCCGCGAAGAGATCAAGGCTTTCGCGAAACAGACCGACGGCCTCGACGATTTCAAGCCGTGGGACCTGGCGATCTACTGGCGCAAGCTGCAGGAAAAGACCTTCAACATCGATAACGAGCAGATCCGCCCTTACTTCGACCTTGAAAAGGTGCTCGAAGGCGTGCGCATCCACGCGGAAAAGCTGTTCAATATCTCGATGACCGAAACCACGGGCAAATATCCCGTCAACAATCCCGACGTGAAGGTCTATGAAGTCAAGGACAAGAAGACGGGCGAGATGATCGGCGTCTTCTACGCCGACTACTACGCCCGTCCCGGCGCCAAGAGCAACGGCGCGTGGATGAGCACCTTCCGCAACCGCTCCACGGAAGACGGCGAGAACAAGTTCTCCTTCGTCATCAACGTCTGCAACTTCGACAAGCCGACGCCCGATCAGCCGACGCTGCTGGCGCTGTCCGACGTGACCACCGTGTTCCACGAATTCGGCCACGGCCTGCACGCGCTGCTCGCCCAAGGCAACTATGCATCCCAGACCTGCACCCGCGTGAAGCGCGACTTCGTCGAGCTGCCCTCGCAGCTGCAGGAAAACTGGGTGAAGGAAAAAGAGGTGCTCGACACCTTCGCCCGCCACTATCAGACCGGCGAGTCCCTGCCCGCCGAGTTGATCGCCAAGATCCAGGAGATGGACAACTTCGGCGCGGGCTACATGGGCCACCGGCAGACGTTCCTCGGCATGCTCGACATGGCGTGGCACTCGACCGACCCTTCGGCGATCACCAGCGTCGAGGCGCTGGAAGACGCCATCATCGCCAAGGCCGGCCTGCCCGCGCGCGAATACGGCGGCCTGACGTCGACCAGCTTCAGCCACATCTTCTCCGGCGGCTATGCGGCGGGCTACTACGGCTACAAGTGGGCCGAGGTGCTCGACGCCGACGTCTTCTCCGTCTTCAAGCAGAAGGGCCTCTACAACCAAGAAAGCGCCGAGCGCCTGCGCGAGACGATCTATTCCAAGGGCGGCACCGTCGACCCGATGGAGCTGTTCAAGCAGATGATGGGCCGCGACCCCGATCCCAACGCCCTCTTCCGCCGCGAAGGCCTGCTGAAGCCCGGCAAGCCCGACAGCAACAAACCTAATTCCCCGAAGCTCTAACCTCCTCCATAAGAAAGGCACTATTTTTTATGACGTCCCCCCTTGATAACGCCAATAACGGCGTCAACCCGCTTTTGTCCGCATCCACCCTGCCCTACGGCGCGCCCGAATTCGACAAGATCAAGACCGCGCACTTCCTGCCCGCGCTGGAACATGCGACCGGCCTGATGAAGGCGGAGATCGACGCCATCGTCAACAACCCCGCCGCACCGACATTCGCCAACACGATCGAGGCGCTGGAAGCCGCGGGCGGCGAGATGTCCAACGTGCAGAAGATCTTCAGCTTCATCGCCGGCGCCAACAGCAACGACGAGATCCGCGAGATGCAGGCCGGGTTCAACGTGGCCAGCGTCAAGGTCGATAACGACATCATGATGAACGCCGCCTTGTTCGCGCGCGTCAAGGCCGTCTACGACACGCCGCCCAACTCCCTGACCGGCGAGCAGAAGATGCTGCTCGAGAAGACCTACCAGGAATTCGTCCGTAGCGGCGCGCTGCTCGACGACGCCGGCAAGGCGCGCCTCAGCGAAGTCACCGAGCGCCTGACCGAGCTGACGACCCAATTCCTCAACAACGTCACCAACGCGACCGACGCCTACGAAAAGGTGATCTCCGACGAAAGCGAGCTCGCGGGCATCCCCGAGCGCGTCAAGAACAACTACAAGCAGGCCGCCGAAGAGGCAGGCTACGACGGCAAATGGCTCATCAAGCTGTCGCCGCCGCCCATCGACTTTCTCCAATTCTGCGAGAACCGCGCCTTGCGCGAAGAAGTCCAGAAGGCGCGCACCAGCATCGCGACCACGGGCGAATTCGACAACCGCGACATCATCCTCGAGGTCGTGCGCCTGCGCCACGAACATGCGAACCTGCTAGGCTACCCGACGCACGCGGCCTACATCCTCGACGAGCGCATGATGAAGACGCCCGAGGCGGTGATGAACTTCCTCAACCGCAACGACAAGGTCTACCGCCCCGCCAGCGACGCCTTCATGGACGAGCTGCGCGCGATGGCCCGGCAAGACGGCATCGCCGATTTCAAGCCGTGGGACACCCTCTACTACTGGCGCAAGGCGGAAGAGAAGAAGTTCTCCGTCGACATGGAGGCCGTGCGCCCCTATTTCGACCTCGAAAAGACGCTCGACGGCCTGCGCCAGCACGCCGAAAAGCTGTTCGGCATCACGATGAATGAAGCCAGTGCCAAGTATCCCACCTACAGCCCCGACGTGAAGGCCTACGAAATCACCGACCAGAAGACCGGCGAAATCATCGGCCTCTTCTACGCCGACTACTACGCGCGCCCCGGCGCCAAGCAGAACGGCGCATGGGAAGGCGATGTCCGCATGCGTGCGGGCGACGATATCTCCATCGTCTACAACGTCTGCAACTTCGACAAGCCGACCAAGGAACAGCCCACGCTGCTCTCGATCGACGAAGTGACGACCCTGTTCCACGAATTCGGCCACGCGCTGCACGCCCTGCTCGCGCGCGGCAGCTATTCTTCGCTCAACGGCACCAACGTGAAGTGGGACTTCGTCGAGCTGCCCTCGCAGCTGCAGGAAAACTGGGTGACCGAGAAGGAAACCCTCGACACCTTCGCCCGTCATTACCAGACCGGCGAACTGCTGCCGGCGGAGATGATCCAGAAGATCAAGGACGCCTCGCAATTCGGCGTCGCTTACGAGGGCCTGCGCCAGACCTACCAGGCCCTGCTCGACATGAAGTGGCACATGACCGACCCCAACGACATCAAAAGCGTCGAGGAACTGGAAGACGGCGTCATCGCCGACCACTGGATCTTCAAGCGCGAAGCGGGCCTCACCTCGACCGGCTTCGATCACATCTTCGCCGGCGCCACCGACGACTACTCGGCCGGCTACAACAGCTACAAGGTCGCAGCCGTTTTGGAAGCCGACGTCTTCGCGGAGTTCAAGAAGAAGGGCCTCTACGACCCCGAAACCGCCCAGCGCCTGCGCGACACCGTCTACACCCAGGGCGGCACCGTCGACCCGATGGAGCTGTTCAAGCAGCTGATGGGCCGCGAGCCGGACCAGAGCGCCCTCTTCCGCCGCGAAGGCCTGCTGCCGCCCGAAGGCGGCAAGCCGGGCAACAAACCCAAGTCGCCGACGCCTTAAGGCCAAGGCCTTAAAAAAACCCGCCGGAGCGATCCGGCGGGTTTTTTCATGGAATGGATCGGATAAGCCTTACATCATCAAGACCGGCACCTTGTAGCCCTCGATGATGTTGGCATCGGCGTCGACGCGGATGAAGGCCATCTTCACATCGGCCTTGTTCTCATGCAGCTGCTTATACATGGCGGAGACCTTGGCGACGTCTTCCTCGCTCATGTCCGTGCTCAGCGGGCGCTCAGCGCCGCTGTTGAACAGGACGGTAAGGGAACGGTCTTCCGTATTGAAGTGCATCTCCAGCGGCTCCTGGCCGTGCAGGTCGCCTTCATACGTCACCACGCCGAGCGTCTTGCGGCTCGCATCGGCGAAGATCGCTGAAGGGGATTGGATATCAGGATCAGCCATATGTTTTCCTTACATGCTCGGAGCGGTCGCTTTGGGCTTCTTGCTGGTGGCCTGCGGCTTTTCTTCCGCCGGCGTCTCGGCCTTGGCGCCCTCCACCTTGATTTCTTGTTTCGGCGCGGCTTCTTTAGGGCCGGTCACCTTGTTATAGAACGACACGCAATAGTCCTTGAGCGCGTTGAACTGCGCCACGGCGGCCTTGCCGTCCGCCACGACGGTCTGCACGAACTTGGACGCGCCTTGGTGCGCGTGCTTGACGTTCACGAGGTTCTTGATATCGCCCTTCACCGTATGCGCGAATTTGTGGTGGCCGTGGCCATGGTCGTGACCGTGGCCGTGACCATGCACGCCGATCTCTTCGGCCAGCTTGACGACGCTGTTCATATCAGGGTCCTTGCCCTTGGCTGCCATGCGTACACCCTGCAGGAAGCTTTTGTTTTGCCCCTTGGCGACGCTCACGGCCGCTTCCTGGACGTTCTTGATCCCGCTGGCGATCTTCCCTTCGATGTGGTGGCCTGCGTGGGTCGAGAGATAGTATTTCGTCGCCCACACCGCCGCGCCGCCGGCAATGCCGCCGACCGTCACGGCCATTGCAGCAGGCGCCATCAGGGCCGCAAGCGCGCCGACGCCCAAGACCACGCCAGCCTCGATGCCATGCTTCACGAAGCCCATGCCGAAAGCGACCGTCGTTTCATGCGAGAAGTTCTGGCGCACGTGGCCGACGGTATCCATGACCTTCTGCTTGAAGCTCTTGCTGCCGTCGGTGAGGATCTCGGTGATGTGCTGGGTCTTCACATCTTTCATCATGCCCAGCAGGGCGCTGATCGACTTCGTGGTGTAAGAGAGCGTCGTCAGGCGGCCGATAGTGTTGTCGGTCTTCGACTCAAGCCACTTGCTGCCGGCCAGCATCTGCTTGTAGACCCCCGACACCGCATGCAACGCCCCCAGGCGCGCGTTGGTGACGCATTCGTTGCTCTCCTCGAGGGTCATTTTTTCGCTAGACATAGGATATACCCGCTAAAATTCCACACCCCTATTTTATGATGCAACCCATAATATTCTGTTAACAAGCGGCTGGTTTCTAAAAATATCGTTATAAATCAATATATTAATTCTGGTGTCTTTTTTGAAAAATATATGCGAATCCAGTTTTGGGCAGCTGTCACATTTTTCTTGAATATTACGCGAAATCCGCGTACAAACGCCGCTCGATATACGTTTTTAGGAGATTGGCGATGAAAGACAAGATTCACCCGGATTACCACGAGATCACGGTCGTCCACACCGACGGTTCCGAGCACAAGCTGCGCACCTGCTGGGGCAAGCCCGGCGACGTCATGCGCCTCGACATTGATCCGCTCAACCACCCGGCCTGGATCGGCGGCAACGCGCAGATCCTCGAAAAGGGTCGCCTCACCAAGTTCGGCAACAAGTATGCCGGCCTCGGCGTCGCAAGCTCCGACAAGCTCGAGACCGTCAAGAAGGCGGCCAAGTAAAGTTCTGGTCTTCCCTATGACCAAAGAAAAACCCCGCTTCGCAGCGGGGTTTTTTTATTGTCTGGCAGAGCTGGCGCTTAGAGACCCAGCTTCTTCAGCTTCTCGGCGGCACCGGACTTTTGATTCAGGTCGTTCCAATCTTGGTCGTTGTAGCCGGCGGCCTTAAGCTCGCTGTACAAATCCGTCGCGAATTTATTGGCTTCTTCGGCAAGCTTTGCATCGACGTCGAAAGCGTTTGCGCTCACATCCGGGCGTGCGCTCTTGGTCGCGGCGACGAACTTGTCCGCCATCTCGTTAAACTTTTTCGAGAAATACTTCACATCTTCTTTTTTCATGATTGATTCCTTTGTTAATGTTTACATAGTTTCACAAAAGACAGGCACCCTCAAGCATAAAAAAAGCCCCGCTTTGCAGCGGGGCTTTTTTATCGTGCCGGAAGGAAACGCTTACGCGGCCTTCTTCAGTGCAGCCTTCGCTTGTTCGGCGATCTTGCCGAAAGCGGCGGCGTCCTTGACGGCGATGTCGGCGAGGACCTTGCGGTCCAGCGCGATGCCGGCAGCCTTGAGGCCGCCCATCAGCTTGGAGTAGGTCAGGCCGTGCAGGCGCGAAGCCGCGTTGATGCGCTGGATCCACAGGCCGCGGAAGTCGCGCTTCTTGTTGCGACGGTCGCGGTATGCGTACTGGAGGGCCTTCTCAAGGCGCTGGAGCGCGATGCGGAAGCAGCTGTTGCTGCGGCCGACATAGCCCTTCGCGAGCTTGAGGACTTTCTTGTGACGATTGATGGAGGCGGTACCGCCTTTTACGCGTGCCATGTTATGCGGCCTCCTTCTTCAGAGCGGCTGCTTTTGCTTTGCGCAGGCGCTTGGGGTTGTTACGGCGCTTCTTCTGCGAATACGGCAGGAAGTTGTCGAGGACGGTCTTCGCGTTCATATCGAGCAGGATATGCGTCGCGCGGCCTTCGTGCTTCATACGCTTGGATTTGCTGGTGAGGCGGTGGCGCTTTGCGGCGGCACGGCCCTTTACTTTACCCGTACGGGTCACTGCGAAACGTTTCTTCGCGCCCGAGTGGGTCTTCATCTTTGGCATTTCATGTTCCTTTCAAAAAGGGTGTTAGACACGGCAATCGAGGCAGCCAAATCTCGCCAGATCGCCTTGGAGGTTGTGTTTATAGGGCCTGCCATGCCGGAGAGTCAAGAAAAACAGTTTCTTTAATCCGGTTTATTTTCATAATATAAATAAAAAAGGGAGTATTTGCCCCTCCCGGCGAAACCCGTTAAAAATAAAGGGAAACGTATTGCCATGGAGGGACATATGGGCGCGGTCGTCGTGATGCTGGGGATTATCGGTCTGGGAGTCTTGATGGCCTACCTCAAGTTCCCGCCCGCCTATGCCAAGCCGACACTGGTCAGCACCTTCAACAAGATGGTCATGGCGGTCTGCGCCCTCTTCTGCCTACTGGCCGTCCTGAACGTCCGCGGCGCCTTCGTCGGCGGCGAGAACGAGAAATTGTGGATCCCCGTCGCCATCGCCGCCGCGCTCGGCGTCGAGATCGTGGTGTTGGCCGTCTGCTTCGTCATCCGGAACTTCTACGTGTTCCGCCCGCCGCGCCGTCCGGGCGGCTTCTAATAGGCCGTACGGCTCTTCTCGACGGGCTTGTTGTGGTCGATCTTTAAAGTAATCGCCAGATAGTTCAGCAAATCGCGGAACTGGATGACACCAATAAAGCGCCCGTCCTGCGCTACCAGCATCTGTTCCCGCCCGTATTTGCGCATGAGGTCCAGCGCATCGGCGGCGGAAGCGTCGGGCGACACGGTGTTGATCCTGCCGAGCGGCTCCATCACGCTTGAGACGTGCAGCCACGGCCACTTGTGCCGATCCATCCCCAGCACCGCCTGCAACGAAATCACGCCGACCAGCACGCCGTGTTCCACGACCGGGAAATGGCGCTGGTAGTGCTTGTTGACGTATTGGTCGATCAGCTCGACGATGGTGAGCCCCGGCGGCACCGTCGCCACATGATCGTGACAGAAGCGTGACACCGTCTCCAATCCCAGCAGCGAGCGCGCCTCCATATGCCGCACCGCATAGGTGCCCGAGTGGTAAACGAAGAACCCAAGCAGCCCGAGCCAGATGCCCGACAGCAAATCGTTGTGCGCGACGATGCGCCAGCACGCCAGCGCGATCAGCCCGTAGGCGAAGGCCGCGCCGTATTCCGACGCCACGCGCGTCGCGAGCACGAGGTTGTTGCGCCGGTACCAGATGATCGCGCGCAAGGCTCGGCCGCCGTCGAGCGGAAAGGCCGGCACGAGGTTAAATCCTGCGATCAGCATGTTGAGATCGCCGAGGTATTGCAGCACATGGCTCCACGCCCCCGCCGTCAAGTAGCCCGCCCACAGCTGCGCCAGCGACCAGAAGAACAGGCCCATCAGCGCGCTCATGATCGGGCCCGCGATGGCCATGAGGAATTCGCCCTTGGGGTGGCTCGGCTCGCCACGCATCTCGGCGACGCCGCCGAAGATGAACAGCGTGATGCTCGCGATCGGCATGTGGTAGTATTCGGCGATCACCGCATGCGCGACTTCGTGCGCGATGATCGAGGCGATGATGCCCGCAACCGTTGCAACGCCCATCAGCTGGTAGAGGTTCGGCATCTGCCCGGGATAGAGGTGCGGATAGACCTTGGTCGCCATCGTCCATGCGATCAGCACGGCCAGCAGGAACCAGCTGGCGTCCGCCTTCACCTTGAAGCCGAAAAAGTGGAAAATAGTGACGCGCCTGAGCGACATCCGGCCCCCTTGCCTGACTGCATCTTATGCTTTATTAATATATTGAACTGTCCGAAAACAAAAACGGTTTTTGACATGCCGGGAAAAACGACCCGATCCCTGAGCGTATCCCTCGCCTGCGCGGGCGGACTTCTCCTGTCCGCCTGTTCCTCCGCGCCCGCCATTCTCGGCGGCGGCGACAAGGGCACGGTCGAGGTTTCCTCCATCACCAGCCAGTCTCCCGCGCCTGCCGCCGCGCCCGCGCTCTACTGCAAGGCCGGCGGCCTCGGCGAGGCGCTGTTCGGCAAGCGATGGGAATCCTTCAACGACACGCTGTTCGTCCTGCACCAGGGCTCTTATTCCAGCGTGGCCTTCCTGCGCAAGGGCGGCACCGAGGCCGTGACCGTGCAGGCGCTCTACGACAGCGGCGGGCAAAAGATGATCTTCTGCCCCTTCTCGATCAATACCGACCCCGCGCAGCGCATCGCCTGCACCAGCCTTTATACGATCGAGGACGACCTCCAGGCCGGCATCAAGCGCACTTTCGACATTCCCGGCGTGCTGCGCGGCGCGATGATTTCCTGCGCCGACGCGCCCGACCATCTCAAGACACTCACGCCGCCCATCGAAGGCGGGCAATAGAGAGAAAAATGAACTCCAAGGAAATGCTCGCGAAGCTCGTCTCGTTCGACACCATCAGCTACAAGTCGAACCTCGACCTCATCCACTGGGTGCGCGATTACCTGAGCGGCTTCGGCATCCAGTCGACGCTGCTGCACGACGCCGGCAAGAACAAGGCCAACCTGCACGCCGTCATCGGCCCGCAAGACAAGCCGGGCGTGGTGCTTTCGGGCCATACCGACGTCGTTCCGGTCGAAGGGCAGGCGTGGGACAGCGATCCCTTCAAGCTGCGCGAGCACGACGGCCTGCTTTACGCGCGCGGCACCTGCGACATGAAGGGCTTCATCGCCGTCACGCTCGCCAAGGTGCCGGAGATGGCCAAGAAAGGTCTCAAAACGCCCATCCACCTCGCCTTCTCGTACGACGAGGAAGTCGGCTGCCTCGGCGCGCACGACATCGCAAAGCACCTCGGCACGCTGGCCGTGAAGCCCAAGCTCTGCATCGTCGGCGAGCCGACCAGCATGAAGTCGATCACCGGGCACAAGGGCATCTGCTCGCTCAACTGCGCGGTGCACGGCAAGGAAGCGCATTCGTCGCTCGCGCCCTACGCCGTCAACGCGGTGGAGAACGCGGCGGAGCTGATCGCCTACATCAAGTCCGTCGCCCGCCGCATGGCGCACGAAGGCCCGTTCAACAAGCAATTCGACCCGCCGTTCACGACCGTCCATACCGGCGTCGTCAAGGGCGGCACCGCGCTCAACATCGTGCCAAACATCTGCGAATTCGCCTTCGAGATCCGCAACATCCCCGAGGTCGACCCGCAGGCGCTGATCGAGGAAATCCGCCAATACGCCTTCAAGACGCTGGAGCCGCGCATGAAGGACGTCGATCCCTCCACCGGTTTTGAATTCAAGCCGCTGTCGGACGTGCCGTCGTTCGACATTCCCAACGACCACCCGGCGGTCGCCAACGTGCTGTCGCTCTCGGGCGCCAACGTGACGGAGAAAGTGAGCTTCGCGACCGAGGCCGGCATCTTCCAAAACAGCGGCGTGCCCACCGTCGTCTGCGGTCCCGGCAGCATTAACCAGGCGCACAAGCCCAACGAATTTATCGCCGTCGAGCAGATGACCAAGTGCGAGCACTTCCTCGACCGCCTGCTCGACCAGCTGAAGGCCGCGTGATGGACAACTTCGACATGCTTGAAGCTTTCGTCGTTGACGTCAACGGCAGCTTGCGCGGCAAATGGATTCCCGTCACACAGGCCGACAAGATCTTCAAGGAAGGCCTGCGCCTGCCCAAATCCGTCTTCGCCGTCGACCCTTGGGGCAACGACGTTCTGGCCGCAGGGCTGGTCACTGAAACCGGCGACGGCGACGGGCTGGCGACACCAGTCGAAGGCACCTTTGTGCCTGCGCCGTGGCACGACAAGCCGACTGCGCAGGTGCTGCTCTCCATGTCCGGCTTTCATGCCGACCCGCGCCATGTGCTCGCGCAGGTGCTGGCGCAGTATAAAAAGCGCGGCCTGACCCCTGTCGTCGCGGCGGAGCTGGAATTCTACCTGATCGACCGGAAGCCCGACGAACAAGGCCGTCCGCAACCGCCGCTGTCACCCGCCTCGGGCAAGCGCGTCACCGGCCCGCAGATCCTCGGCATCGGCGAGAGCGACGACTTCCGTGGCGTGCTGTCCGATATTGCGGAAGCATGCCGCGTGCAGGGAATCCCCGCCGACACCACCATCTCCGAGAACGGCCCGGCGCAGTTCGAGATCAACCTCAATCACCTCGCTGATGCCTTGCGCGCCGCCGATTGCGCCGTGCTGCTCAAGCGCGCGGTCAAGGGCGTGGCGACGAAGCACGGCATGGCCGCAACCTTCATGGCCAAGCCCTACGCGCAATTCTCCGGCAACGGGATGCACGTGCACTTCAGCATCCTCGATAAAAAGGGCAAGAACATCTTCACGGGCAAGACCGCGCAGGGGGCGCCCGCGCTGAAGCATGCCGTCGCCGGCCTGCTTACGCACATGACCGACTGCATGGCTATCATGGCGCCCAACGCCAATTCCTACCGCCGCCTGCGCCCCGGCAGCCACGCGCCGACCACGATCACCTGGGGCTACGACAACCGCTCCGCCTCGGTCCGCATCCCGGCGAGCGGCCTTGCGGCGACGCGCATCGAGTTCCGCGTACCCGGCGCCGACGCCAACCCTTACCTCGTCATCGCCGGCATTCTGGCCGCCGCGCTCGACGGCATCGCGACCAAGAAGAGCCCGGATTCGCCGATCCGCGGCAACGCCTATGCGGCGAAGGCGAACTCCCTACCTTCGTCATGGGCAACGGCGCTGGAAGCTTTCAGCACATCCAAATTCATCGCCAAATACTTCGGCCGCAACTGGCAGAAACTTTATCTCGCGTGCAAGGCGCAGGAGAAAGACGGGATCGAAGCCGAAATCTCCAGTGCCGAGCACAATGCCTACCTCCGGGATACCTGACATGCAGCAAGGCTACGAACGCACCTATTACGCCGCCACCGCGACGCCTGCGCCGTCGCGCCCTGCCCTTGCGGGCGACGTGACGTGCGACGTCTGCGTGATCGGCGCGGGCTATTCGGGCCTATCGACCGCGCTGCACCTGGCTGAAAGCGGAAAAAAAGTCGTGATGCTCGAGGCCGTCAAGGTCGGCTTCGGCGCCTCGGGCCGCAACGGCGGGCAGATCATCAACGGCTACAGCCGCGACTACGACACGATCCGCGCCCGCTACGGCGAGGACACGGCGCGCGCGCTGCTGAACATGAGCTTCGAGGGCGGCGACATCATCCGCCAGCGCATACAGAAATACGCCATCGCCTGCGACCACAAGCCCGGCAGCTTCTTCGCCGCCTTCACGCCCGCGCAGATGAAGGACCTCGACCGCCGCCGCGACGTCTGGACGATGGCCGGCAACAAGGACATCGAGATGCTGGATGCAGCCCGCATCCCCGAAGTCACGGCGACCGGCCTTTATTGCGGCGGTCTGCTGGATCATCGCGGCGGGCATATCCATCCGCTCAACCTCGCCCTTGGCGAAGCGCGCGCGCTGGAGAGCCTCGGCGGCGTCATCCACGAACAAACCCGCGTCCTGCGCATCGAGCACGGCGCGAAGCCTGTCGCCGTCACGCCCCACGGCCGCGTCACCGCCGACACCATCGTCGTCTGCGGCAACGCCTACCTCGGCGATGCCGTGCCGGAAATTTCCGGCCGCATCATGTCGGTCAGCAGCCAGATCATCGCGACCGAGCCGCTCGGCGCGGAACTCGCGCAGCAGCTCATGCCGGCCGGCTATTCGGTCGAGGACTGCAACTTCCTGCTCGACTACTACCGCATCACCGCCGACCACCGCCTGCTGTTCGGCGGCGGCGTGATGTATAGCGGCCATACCCCGGGCAACATCGAAAGCCTGCTGTGGCCGCATGTGCTCAAGACCTTCCCCGTGCTGCAGGGCAAAAAAGTCGATTTCGCCTGGAGCGGCAATTTCGCGCTGACGCTGACGCGCATGCCGCACGTCGGCCGCCTGCACGACAACGTCTACTTCATCCAGGGCGACAGCGGCCATGGCGTCACGCCGTGCCACCTGCTGGGCAAGCTGGTCGCGGGCGCGATCAACGGGCAGTCGGCAGGCTTTGACGTCTTCGCGTCGATGCGCAACTTCCCCTTCCCCGGCGGACGGATGTTCCGCGTGCCGCTGACGGCGCTCGGGGCATGGTACTACGGGATGCGGGAAAAGCTCGGGATCTGATCACATATTCGGCGATGGCGGCTTGGTTCCTTTGACGCTGCTGCGAACGGCGCGGTTCCTGATCGATTCCGGCAGGTCTGCAGTCTTGAGATACCATTCACGCACGACGCTAAGCCCCGCCATCTTCTCCAACCGCGGCTGCGTCAGTTTATCGGCAAGATTGAAGCCCTCCTCGACCTGCAGGCCGAGCAGCAACAGCTTGCCATGCTCGTCGCGCGAGACGATGTCCTTCTTGCCGGTATAACGCGACGGCAGCAGCTGCACGGGCACACTCACCGTCTCGCCCGTTTTCGGGTCGATCGCCTCAATGGTCTTGGCAGGGATGACAAGGTTGCCCTTGTCGTCGGTCTTGAGGCTGTCGAGCGGGATGTCGCCGCTGCCCCATTTATAATGGTTCTGGTAGAAGCTGTCGGCGAAGCGCAGGCTTTCCAGCTCGCCCTTCTTGTTGTGCTTGAGCAGGACGGTCAGCGTGTGGTTTTCCACGCTGGATTGCACGCCGTTTTCGTTCAGCTGCAACTTCCATTCCTTGCTGTAGACGGGCTCGTACTTGCCCTTCATCTCGACGGGCGCCTGCACGAGGGCGTCGATGGTGCGCAGTTCGACGGACTCGATGTCGCGCACCTTGGCGATGCAATCATTATAGAGCTTGAAGTCCTTGTCGATGGTCAGCGCCGTATACGCTTCCTTGAGCCAGTGGTTCATCTGGTCTTTCTGCCATGCGTCGAACAGGATCTGCTTGGCCTGCGCGTGCTGGCGGCAGTCGCCGAGACCGAGGCCCATCATGACGGAGATGTTGGTGCGGCTGTCGACTTCCTTGCGGTTCTCGGCGCCGGAAAGGTGCAGCAGCGCGTTCACCGTCTCGTCGTAATGCAGGTGGCCGAGGCTGGTAATTTCTTCAAGGCCGTCCTCACCCGTACCGAATGCGCGGCGCACGATCTTGTCGGCGAAATCCAGGAAGTCCTCCGGCCGCGTGATGTCGCGCAGCGTCAGCGGATGCAGGTCATAGGTATTGGGGATCATCCGCTTATACGGAACCGGCATGATCCTGTCGTTGTCGTGCATGCCGATAAGGATGTCGATCGGCGCATCGAGCAGCTTCTCGAACTGCTGCCAGTCGGTGCGGGTCAGGTAGTGGTCGGGCAGCTGGCCGCCGAACATGAAATTGCCCTGCACGAAGTGGCCGCCGAGGAAGTTCGACGCCATGCCGCGGTAGCTGGAGGAAATCTTGTGCAGCTGCTCGGTCAGGGTCGGCTTCTTCGGCTTTTTCGCCGCGGAGTTGAAGCTTTCCTTGCCATGGTGCTTGAGCACGGTGCGCAGGCCATCGAGCGCGAGGTCGAAAGGCCGGACGCTGAGGCCCTGCTGGTGATAATAGGTGCGCAGCTTCTCGAGCGAGATCACCGCGCGCTGGATGCGCGTTTCCTTGATGTCGAGGCTGAGGAATTTCTCGGTGGCCGCCTGCACTTCCGCCTTGGTGCCGCCCATGATGCAGGTGGCTTCCATCAGCGTGCCGGCGATCAGCGGGTCCATCGTCTCGCGCGCGCCGTCGCGCAGGCACGCGAGGTGCACGAGGCGTGCCATGCGGCGGGCCTTCTTGAAGTCACTGGCCTCGAGCGCGCTATAGACGGCGTTGATGCCCGGATAGCTCTCGAAAGCGACAAGGAAGCCGTCTTCATAATATTCGCCCGACAATGCCATCGCCTTGCGCGCATTGCCAGCGACGTCTTCCATGTTCGGGTCTTCGGGAAAGTTCTCGACATAGGCCGCGATGAGCTCCTCTTCCCGCTCCGGATTGAAGTGGTCGAGGTAGTCGCGGCAGATCTCATGACGCTTGAACCATGCCTTGCCCAGCGTGCCGTAGACCTCGCCGTTGGCGTCGCCGTGGATGAGCAGCGATTCCGCCGCCTCGATCGCCTTGCTGTAGCGGCCCGTCTGGTTGCAGGCGACCGCGTAGAATTCCTGCACGATCTGCGAGCCGGTGAAATCCCTGTTGTCACTCTCCTCGTACATGCGGATCATGTCCTCGAAGCTGCGCTGCTGGCGGAAGGCCGTATAGATGCGCATCAGTTCGGCGCTCTGGAAATCGGAGAGTTTATGTTCCTCGAAGCAAAAGCGGCGGATCGCGTCGACACTCGGCTTGGCACCGTCGCTGAGTTGCGTGAAGGCCGTGCGGAAGTCGAAAGAACGTTTCAGTTGCGCGCCATTCTGCTCGCGCGCTGTGTCGAGGTCGAGATCGCTGGTGGACAAGCCTGTAAAATGATTATTTTTCATAAACTTATTGCCAGCCCTTTCCACCTGACACTAGAATCCCGTAGATACAGGATATGATATAAACGTTAATTTTATGTCAACGAGATTCCGCGCAGAACGCTTGCATTATTGTGACGGACATGACAACATCTTGAAAAATAGGACTAAAACTTCTGGTAAAGGGAACGGTTCGCGATGTTTGAACACTATAAATGGCAGTCGGTGAGTGGGCCGCAAATGGAGCCCTTCCTGAAGCTGGTCAACCCCATTCAGGGCAAATACGTTGCATCTCCGGAATCGGCCACGGTCGGCTGGGCGCAGCTGCCGTTCTACAGCAGCATCGCGCTGGTCAAGGTGGATGATACCGCATGGCCCGCCGGCACCGGCCCCTTCTGGTTCCTCGCCAAGCAAGGCCGCATGTTCCTGCTCGACGGCTCCAGCGCGCCGATCCATGACGCCAACGAAGCCGACCCGATCGCGATCAACGAGCTCAACGCGCTCGAATACCTGCGCTTCTTCTGCTATTTCGTCCACGGCGACGAAGGCCCCTTCCTGATCGTCGAGAGCATCAACCACCCCGCGCTCGACCAGTCCAAGCTCGACGCTTCCACCCGCAAGGTGATCGAAGACGCCCTGCGTCCCGCTGCTTTCGAAGGCAAGACGGACGAAAACGCGTTCGAAACCTCGGCGATGGTGCTCTACGGCAACGCGCTGTTCGCGGCGCGCTTCTCGATGACCGTCAACGGCATGATCGAGATGATCGACGACGAACCGATCGCCGCCGACCTGCCCGTAAAGAAGATCAAGCCCAACTACTAATCAAGGCAACCCCATGGCCCGCATCGACACCTCCGTCATCATCATCGGCGGCGGCTTGTCGGGCTTGACCATGGCCGCGCTGCTCGGCGAGGCCGGCATCGATTGCGTGTGCATCGACCGCGACCCACCCGCGTCGCAGATGACGCAGAAATACGACGGTCGCACCACAGCGATCTCCTACGCCTCTTCCCTCGTGCTGAAGGCTGCTGGCGTGTGGGAACGTCTGCTGCCGGACTGCGAACCCATCCTCGACATCCGCGTGGCCGACGGCGCATCGCCCCTCTTCCTGCATTTTGCCAGCGACGCCGACGGCGACGGCCATCCCTTCGGCTGGATCATCGAGAACGGTCTGTTGCGCCAGCGGTTGTTCGAGAACGTCAAGCGCCTCAAGAAGCACGTGCGCCACCTCGCGCCTGCCGAGGTCAAGAGCTTCCACCGCACCGATGCTGCTGCCGGCGTGACGCTGGCCGACGGCACGAAAATATCCGCGCCCCTGCTGATCGGCGCCGACGGCCGCGGCTCCGCCACGCGCGCATGGCTCGGCATCGAAACGAGGAAGGTCGACTACAAGCAAAGCGCCATCGTCTGCAACGTCGCGCACGAATTGGATCATGAAAACGTCGCGGTCGAGCACTTCCGCCCCGCCGGGCCCTTCGCCGTGCTGCCGATGACGCGCGGGCCCAAGGGAGAATTCCGCTCCTCCGTCGTCTGGACGGAGCACGGCGGCGACACCGGCGCCCTGCTGAAACTCTCGCCCGCTGGTTTCGACAAGAAACTGCAGGAACTCTTCGGCCCGTACCTCGGCCGCGTGCGCCACGTCTCGCCGCCCGCCGCATGGCCGCTCAGCCTGCTGCACGCGAAGACCTATATCGGCCCGCGCACCGCTTTGATGGCCGAGGCCGCGCATGCGATCCACCCCATCGCCGGGCAAGGCCTCAACCTGTCGCTGCGCGACGCGGCGGCGCTTGCCGAACTGATCGTCGACCACAAGCGCGCCGGCCTCGATATCGGCAGCGACACGCTGCTGCACGCCTACGAAAACTGGCGCCGTCCCGACACGCTGCTGATGGCGGGCATGACCGACTTCCTCAACCGCCTCTTCTCCAACAATCTCAAGAGCGTCAGCCTCGCGCGCGAGCTGGGGCTGGGAATCGTCGAGAGAATGCCCTTCCTGAAGCGCTATTTCGCCTCTTCGGCCATGGGCATTTCCGGAATCCTGCCGAAAATCATGCGTAACGGCGCGGATTGATCCATATTCGTTTGATTCTTCACGATTTTTTCTTGACGATCCGCTATAACCTTGGCACGATTGGATTAATTCTAGTTTCAAGGCCTTAAAGGGAATCGCGTCACATGACCAAATCTGAACTGATCCTCCGGTTGGCAGAATTGAATCCCCACCTTTATCAAAGCCATGCCGAGCAAATCGTCGACACGATCTTCGAAGAGATCACCAAGGCGCTCGCCACCGGCGCGCGCGTCGAGCTGCGCGGCTTCGGCGCCTTCTCGATCAAGCAGCGCAAGGCGCGCACGGGCCGCAACCCGCGCACCGGCGAAACCGTCCACGTCGAAAACAAGCGCGTGCCCTTCTTCAAGATCGGCAAGAAGATGCACGAGCGCCTGAACGGCCTCGAATCTTCTGGCAGCGACGACTAAAAGAAACCTTTTTTTGATCAAGAAGTCATCCCGGCGAAAGCCGGGATCTTTTTTTGTATGCGGCTCACCCCACACATGTCATCCCGAGCGCAGCGAGGGATCTTCAGTGCGCGCCGTGAGGACGAAGATTCCTCGCTGCGCTCGGGATGACATGAAAGGGTATATTATCCGCCGGTGCCGGCAGGCGCCTTGAAGGCGTCGAGGAAGTTCTTGAACATGTCCACCTCGCCCGCGATCTTGAGCATGGAATCGTGGTCTTCCAGCCCCGTCGGGCCGGGGTCGCGCGTAACGACGCCGAAGGTGGAGGCCAGCTTGGTCCCGGCCATCGCCGCCTCATAACGCGCCTTGATCGCCTTGACGTGGTCGGCGCTGCCGCCGAGCTTCCAGGCCACGGCCGCGTTCACGACCATGGCCGCATCGTCGTTCGAGAGCGGCGCATTCGCCGGCGGCAGCAGGGCTTCAACCGCGGCAGCGGCGGCGTTCCAGTTCTGCATGCGCCAGAGCACATCGGCCTTGAGGCGTAGCGCTGCCTTCGAGGTCATCGGCGTCAGGATGGAGATGGCGGCATCGTTCTGGCCCAGCTGCGACAAGGCGCGCGCCTTGAGGATATTCATGTTCTCGCGCGCCTCGGGCGTCTCGGTCGGGCGGTCGGTTTCCTTGAGCGCATCCAGTGCCTGCTGCGGCTTGCCGTCGAGCAGATAGACGGCGGCCAGCTTCTCGCCGACCTCCGACACCTTGTCGGCGGGCAGGCCGGCGGCGATCTGCTTTTCGATCAATGCTTCGGCCTTGTCGAGCAAGTCCATGCCGATCAGGCTGTCGGCGAAGTTGAGCGCGGGCACCACGCCCTCTGCGCCCGTCGGCAGCAGGCTGCCGAACTGCGTATAGACCGACACCGCCTCGAGTGGCGGCAGCTTGGCGGCGTTGCCGTTGATGAAGAGGTTGCCCATCATCGCCTTCATCTCTTCGCGGATCGGCTTTGAATCGTCGGAGATGCTGTCAGCCAGGTCAGCCGCGGTGCCGAGGTCGGTCAGGCCGGAAAGCGCCTGTCCATCCTGCACTTTGAGTTCGCCGAGCGTCTTGAGCGTCTCGACCTCCAGCCCGTCGCCGCGCCAGGCGAAGCGCAGGCTGTCGACCTTGTCGATCGCTTCCTTGAGCGTGATCTTCTTTTCCTGCAGTTGCAGGCGCGTCAGCGCGAGGCTGGCCTTGGCGTGATAAAGGCGGTCAAGGCCGCGCGTCACCGGCTCCCACAGCGCCTCGGCGCGGTCGAGCTTGCCCTGCTGCGCCGCCGCCTCGCCCTTGAGGTAGTCGATGGCGGCGCGGTACTTGTCGGTCAGCGCGTCGGACGACATGTTGATCGTCGAGAGCAGCTTGGTCGCCGTGTCGGTATGGCCGAGGCGCAGCGCCGATTCCGCCATGTAGACGGTGAACGGGATCGTGATGTTGTCGGGATATTGCAGCAGCAGGCGGTTGCTCGACGGGAAGGACGCGTCAGCCATGTGCCACTGTTCGGTCGCGGCGGCGGCATAGCCGCGCCACAGGGCGATCTCGGGCAGGTTCTGTATCGGCGGGTAGGAGAAATCCTGCAGCGCTTCCTTGTAGTGGCCCGACATCGCGTTCGCCGCGCCGCGCAGCGCCATGAAGGTGGGGTTCTTCACCATGTCGGGGCTTTCGTCGGCCACGACCTCGAGGAAGCCGAGCGTCTCCTGCCCGAAGTTATTGGCGAAATAGAGCATCGCCATCTTCATCAGCAAGCTGGTGCGCTCGTCGGGCGTCTGTGCCGCGACGATCTTGTCCTGCAGCTCGCGCCGCGCATCCAGCAGGTTGCGGATGCCGCCCTGGCGCCAGTTGGGGAAGTCGAACAGGCGATTGTTGTCGTCATCGCTGGCGACATCGGCGGCGCCGATCAGCACGGGCCCGCTCTGCCCCGGCGGCGTCGCGGTGAGGCCGGTGGGCGACGTGAAGACGACGGTGTCCTTGACCGGCGTGGCCGCAAGGCCGTCGCGCAAGGGACGCACCACCATGCCCATCTGCGCGGGGATGAGGCCGAGGTCGATCAGGCGCGGCTCGTTCTGCACGCTTTGCGTCGGATCGTTGGTCGTGACGATGGCGAGCGTGTCACCCACATCCGGGTCCTCGAACGTCAGCGGCGTGCCCGCGCCCTTGAAGGGCACGATCAGGCGCGCGCGGTGCGTCACCGTGTCGAAATCCATGTGCAGGTCAGACGGCGCCTGCGGCTTGGTGAGCGATTGCGTGGCGAGCCAGACCTGCCACGACAAGCCCTTCTTCTGCACCGCGATGTGGAACTTGCGCGGCAGCACGTAGCGGTACGCCGTGCCGCCGTCGAACTTCAGCACCTTCGGCGCCTGGACGAAACCCGCCATCGGGCCTTCGATCAGCGGCAGCGCGGACGTGGGCGGCAGGTCGGTGACGACCCACAGCGCGCCCGAACGCTCAAAGACGGCGAGGTGCGACGGGATCATCGACGAAACGGTGATCGTGGTCGGATCCATCGGCATGTCGTCGTCGGCCTGCGCAGCGGGTTCTTGCGGCGCAGGTGCGGCAGCGGAGACGGGTTTTGCAACGGGTGCGACGGCAACAGGCGGTGCGGCAGGAGCGGCAGCAGGCTGCGGCGCAACGGCGGGTGCCGCGGCAACGGGTGCAATAGGTTGCGGCGCAGGCGCAGATGCAGGCTTAGCCACAGGCTCGGGCGGCGGCGGCGCGTCGAGTTCAGCCTTGGTATCCAGCACCGCGGCTTTCATCGTCTCAGGCGTGATGTTTGCGACTGCAGGCGGCGGCGCGGGTGTTGCGGGCGCAGGCGCGACTGCCTGTTTCGGTGCAGGGGCTGCAGCCTCAGCCTTCTTCTCCGGCGCGGGCGCGGCCTTGCTTGCCGCCGTCGCGTAGACGTCAATGACGATCTTGCGCTGCAGGCGGTAATCCTTAACGTCGACGCCGGGCGCAGTGGCGATCTGCAGCGTCAGCATCCCCTGCGCGCCCCCCACAGGCTTGATGCCGCGCACGACCGGCGACTTGACCGCACCGATCTGCGCCGTGTCGGGCGTGTCGAAATCGACTGTCAGTGCGCCCTTGTCTTGCTTGACGTGATAGGCCAGCAGGCGCGGAAACTCGAAAACGATGCGCGTGAAATCGCCGTGATCCGACACGCGCACCGGCACCGCCGCCCATGCCGCATGACTGACGGACGACATCAACGCCGCCGCGACGAACGGCAATAGCCAACGACCTGTTCTGCGCTTTGTTATCAAGGGCATCCGGACATAAACTCCCAATGTCCAGCCTACACTAAAATATATTAGATTTCAGTTATTAACATCTTGCCATAACGCGATCAGCCGGCCAGTTCCGACAGCTTTTTCGCCGTCGTGATCTGCTGCGGGTCCATCCGCAGCTCGATCAGCACGGGTTTCGCCGATTGCAGGGCCTTCTTGAACGCGGGCAGGAAGTCGGCGGTCTTCTCGACCGCGATTCCTTCCGCCCCGTAGCTGCGCGCGAGCGCGGCAAAGTCGGGGTTGGTGAGGTCGGTCGCCGAAACGCGGCCGGGATAGGTCTTTTCCTGGTGCATGCGGATGGTGCCGTACATGCCGTTGTTGAAGACGAGCAGGATCGGGCGCGCCTTGTGGTGCATGGCCGTCGCGATCTCCTGCCCCGTCATCATGAAGCCGCCGTCGCCCATGAAGCCGACGACCGCGCGCTCGGGGAACGCGATGCTGGCCGCGACCGCCGCCGGCACGCCGTAGCCCATCGCGCCGTTGGTGGGCGCGAGGAGGCGCATGGGGCGGTCATAGGCGACGAAACGCTGCGCCCAGCCGCTGAAGTTGCCCGCGTCCGTCGTGATGACGGCGTCTTCGGGCAGCACCGACAGCATATCCTGGATCACGCCGTCGAGGTCGAGGCTGAACTTGTCGCGAGTGTTGATCTTGCTCCACGCGACAAACTGCGCGCGCAACGTCGCGGTACGCTCCGCCCATGCAGAACCGTCGAGGCTTACGCCCGCAAGCGCCTTGACGAAGTCGTTGACGGTCGAGTGGATCGCCAGCTTCGACTGATAAACCTTGTTGAGTTCGGAAGCATCGGGATAAATGTGGATGAGCGCCTGTTTCGGCACCGGCGGCGTGACGATGGTGTAGCCTTGCGTCGCAATCTCGCCGAGGCGCGTGCCGACAGCCAAGATGACGTCGGCCTCCTCCACCTGCTTCATCAGCTTCATGTCGACCGTAGTGCCGAGCACGCCGACATAGCATTCATGCGCGTTGTGGAACACGTCCTGACGGCGGAAGCTGCTGGCGACGGGCAGTTTCGACGCCTTGCAGAAATCCTCGAACTGGCGGATGGCCGCGTCGTTCCAGCTGCCGCCGCCGACGACGACCAGCGGCTTTTTCGCGGCGGAGAGGATCTCCTTCAGCTTCTCGATATCGTGGTGCGTGGGCGCGAAATGCGGCAGCGCCTTGGGCGGCAGGATGGCCGCGTCGGATTCCTCGCACAGCATGTCTTCCGGCAGTGCGATCACGACAGGACCGGGGCGGCCCGAGGTCGCGATGTCGAAAGCCTGTTGCATGACGGCGGGAATGTCGGACGCCTTCTCGATCTGCGTCGCCCACTTGGCGATGGGCGGCTGGAACATCTGGCGGTAGTCGATTTCCTGGAACGCTTCGCGCCCCATCTGCTCGCGCGCGACTTGGCCCACCAGCAGGATCATCGGCGACGAATCCTGCATCGCGGTATGCACGCCGATCGATGCGTTGCAGGCACCGGGACCGCGCGTGACGAAGCAGATGCCGGTGTGGCCGGTCAGCTTCGCGTAGGCCTCGGCCATGAAGCCCGCGCCGCCTTCCTGGCGGCAGGTGACGACCTCGATGTCGTCCTGCCCATGCAGGGCGTCGAGCGCGTCGAGGTAGCTTTCGCCCGGCACGCAGAAAATCTTCTTCACCGCATGGGCGCGGAGCGCCTCGATCAGGATATTGCCGCCGCTGCGCTTATGCATGTTTCACCCTCTATGCTGATGGACGCGAACAATGTAGACTATCAAAAGGTAATTGCAAGCGGGGCCCTAAGTCCATGAAACGGATACTGAAATTCCTTGTGAAATGGGGCTCCATCGCCCTCTTCGCCGTCTATCTCGTGGCCGGCCTGACCGCCGCGATCCATGTCGGTCGACTGGAGAAGAACCGGCTGGACAGCGTCGCCGCCCTGCCCGGCATCATCCGCGACGCCGTCGACGACGGCCACCCCGAGGCGGTCGCGCAGTGGATCAGCATGCGCCCGGCCGCGGAGACAAAGGCCATCATCGACATCGTGACGCCGAACAGCGGCGCGCTGGAGGCCGGGACGTTCTTCGCGCTCTCGATCCGCACGCTGCGGACGGGCACGAGGGAAGACGCGCTGTTTTGGCTGCAGCTCGCGCGCTACCGCCTGCGTTTCGACACGCTGCGCTGCCGCGCGGGCGCGATGCCCAACGCCTTCGACGGCCTGCTCGCCGCGATGACGCCGCCGGCGATCACCACCCTGCTGACCGACCATCCCGATCTTGAAAAGAAATCCGTGCAGCGCGTGATGGATTTCGACACAAAATATCCCGCCGCCAACTCGCCCGACCAGACCTGCCGGATCCTCAGCCACCTGTCGCGCAGCAAGCCAGACCCGCTCCCGCAAAGCCAATGGGAAGACGTGCGCCTGCTCCTCCGCCACATGACGGAGAGCGCGCTCAAGAAAATGAAGTAGGGTTTAGTGGCTGCAGGCGCAGCCGCCGCAACCGCCCGAACCGCAGCCGCCGCCTTGCTGCTCTTCTTCGTCGCCCTCGCCCGCCTCGATCGTCAGCACGTCGCGCTGCTTTTGCGCGGCGAGCAGCGCCTCCTCTTCCGGCGATTTCTCGTTGGCGAAGAAGCTTTTCAGGAAGGACATCATGCGGCGAGGCTTTCTTCGGCGGTGGTGTAGTCGAGCTTGAGGTCGCGCGCGACTTCGGCGTGGGTGATCTTGCCGTGGCAGACGGTCAGGCCGTTGCGCAGATTCCTGTTGTCGGAGAGCGCCTTGACCCAGCCCTTGTCGGCGATCTCGAGGCCATACGGCAGCACCGCGTTGTTGAGCGCCTGTGCGCTGGTGCGCGGCACCGCGCCCGGCATATTGGCGACGCAATAGTGCACGATGTTGTCGACGACATAGATCGGCTCGTCATGCGTGGTCGCGCGCGAGGTTTCCGCGCAGCCGCCTTGGTCGATGGCGACGTCGACGATGACCGACTTCGGGCGCATCTTTTTCAGCAGCGCCTTGGTGATCAGCTTGGGCGCCAGCGCGCCGGGCACCAGCACGGTGCCGATGACCAGGTCGGCCTGCGCCACATATTGTTCAACCGAGGCGACCGTCGAGTAAATCACGTTGGCGCGCGGGCCGAAAAGGTCTTCGAGTTGGCGGATGCGGTCGAGCGAGCGCTCAAGGATGGTCACGCGCGCTTCAAGGCCGATGGCCATCTTCGCCGCGTTGGTGCCCGCGACGCCGCCGCCGAGGATGACGACTTCCGCCGCCTTCACGCCCGGCACGCCGCCGATCAGAATCCCTGAGCCGCCGCTGGTGACTTGCAGCAGGTGCGCGCCGACGTGCACGCTCATGCGGCCCGCGACTTCGCTCATGGGGGCCAGCAGCGGCAGGCCGCCGCGGTCGCCGGTGACGGTTTCATAGGCAATCGCCACCGCACCCGAGGCCATCAGGCCCTTCGCCTGCTCGGCGTCGGCGGCGAGGTGCAGGTAGGTGAACAGGATCTGGCCCTTGCGCAGCATCTTGCATTCGGCCGGCTGCGGTTCCTTGACCTTGACGATCATGTCGGCTTTGGCGAAAACATCCGCCGCCGTCGCGACGATCTTCGCGCCCGCCTTGATGTAATCGTCGTCGCTCGCCTGAATGCCGGCGCCCGCGTTGGTCTCGACGATCACGTCGTGACCGTGACGCACATATTCGCTGACCGAAGACGGCGTCAGTCCGACGCGAAATTCCTTGGTCTTGATTTCCTTGGGCACGCCGATCAGCATTGATTGTCTCCAAAATACGATGTTGCGATATGGCGCCATACTACACGCGGACTCGCGGGCAGTTCAAGAGCTGTATTATGTAACAAAATCCGGATATTACTTGACCTCCAATACAATGTATGGTTGTATGTTTTTATATATGGACTGTTGCTCTTGCGGTGAAATCGTTTTCATCTTGGAGCAACCCAAAAGACTCATCTGGCGCGCCGCCGATGGGTCTTTTTTGTTTTTAACGGTCAAGAAAGGACAAGACCATGAGAACCGAAAACGACATCGAAACCCTGATCGAAAAAGCCAGAGCCGTGCGCCTGATGTTTCAGGAGGTGGAAGCCAAATCCTGCGACTATCTTTTGAAATACAACGCCGGCCAACCGCGCGTACCCGGCGGCAATTCCAACGGCGGGCAGTGGACGAGTGAGAATGGCGTGAATTTCATCAAGAAATTCGAATTATTCGTGCCTCACGTTTACGGTGACGAGGGTGAGAAGCCTACAATAGGTTACGGCCACCTGATCATGCCGCAGGAATCATTTCCTGGCTCGATGTCACATGAAGAGGGGCTAAAGCTTCTCCGCCGCGACCTGCGAACGGCTGAAAACACAGTAAAACGTTACGTTACAGCCCCCTCACGCAAAACCAGTTCGACGCACTAGTTTCACTGACCTATAACAGAGGCCCAAAAGCTTTCAGGGAAGAAATATCTCCCAATTCAAAAGTATATAAAAATACGAAGCTATTGAACCTTCTCAACAGCGGAGACTATAATGGAGCCGCAAATCAAATGCTCGAGTTCAACAAGGTCAGGCAAAAAGATGGCAGTTACAAAGTCAGCGACGGCCTCGTCAAGCGAAGAAAAGAAGAACACGATATTTTCCTGTATGGCGCATATCAAAAAAAATAAAAGATCGAGCGCACTTCTTTTTCTAAGCGTTTGCCTGTTGACGTTTCTGGCAACAGAAGCTCCGGCAAGCGAATTTGATCCCGTCACGCGGCGCGATCATGCCTACTCGGTTGCGTTAAGGCGCGCCATCGAGAACGACAATCGGAGCTGGCTGGCGGATCAAATTTCTTTTCCCCTGTCCTATGAAGGCCGCAAGCATCCTAAAATCGTCCGTACACGAAAAGAATTTCTCCGTCACTACGACCAGATCATCACGCCTGATGTCAAAAAGATGATCTCTCGTTACGCCACTGAAGACGACTTCGATCTTTTCAAAAACAGCGCCGGGATGATGCTGGCAAGAGGCACCATCTGGTTCATAGAAACCCCCGACCCGAAAGAACCAAAGAAAACCAAATACGTCATCATCACAATCAATCCAGATACCATCAACCTCCCCTAAATTAAAGGCACCCCATGCTCGACAATATCATCAAAAAGATTTTCAAAAACTCGACCGACAAGGCCATCTCGCATGAGGCGGAGTTTGTGGCGGCGAATTACAAGCCCATCCCCGTCATCCTGACGCGCGCGGAGGGCGTGCATGCGTGGGATATCGAGGGCAAGAAATACATCGACATGATGAGCGCCTATTCGGCGGTCAGCTTCGGGCATTCGAACACGCGTCTTGTGAACGTGCTGACCGAGCAGGCGAAGAAGCTGGCGATGACCTCGCGCGCGTTCCACACCGACCAGCTTGCGCCGTTCATGGAAAAGCTCTGCGCCCTCACCGGCCTCGACCTCGCGCTGCCGATGAACACCGGCGCGGAAGCGGTCGAAACCGCCATCAAGGCCGCGCGCCAGTGGGGCTACGTCGCCAAGAACATCCCGCAGGACAAGGCCGGGATCATCGTGGCCGACGGCAACTTCCACGGCCGCACCACCACCATCATCAGCTTCTCGACCGAGCCGGACTATAAAAAGAACTTCGGCCCCTTCACGCCCGGCTTCAAGGCCGTGCCGTTCGGCGACATCAAGGCCATCGCGGCCGCGATCACGCCCGACACCTGCGCGGTGCTGATCGAGCCGATCCAAGGCGAAGCCGGCGTCAAGCTGCCGCCCGAAGGCTTCCTGCGGAGCTTGCGCAAGGTGTGCGACGACAACAATGTGCTGATGATCCTCGACGAAGTGCAATCGGGCCTCGGCCGCACCGGCAAGATGTTCGCCTTCCAGCATGAAGGCGTCATGCCCGACGCGCTGATCCTCGGCAAGGCGCTCGGCGGCGGGCTGCTACCCGTCTCCGCCGTCGTCGGCACCAAGGCGGTCATGGGCCTGTTCAAGCCCGGCAGCCACGGCTCCACCTTCGGCGGCAACCCGCTCGCCTGCGCGGTGGGGCTGGAGGCGCTCAAGATCCTCGAAGAAGGCGAGATGGTCAAAAACTCTGAAACGCTCGGCGCCTATATGATGCAGCAACTGCGCGGCCTCAACAGCCCGCTGATCCGCGAGGTGCGCGGCCGCGGCTTGTGGATCGGCGTGGATTTCGACCCCGCCCGCGTCTCCGCCCGCACCGTCTGCGAAAAGATGATGGAGCGCGGCGTGCTGTCGAAAGAAACGCACGAGACCGTCGTGCGCTTCGCCCCGCCGCTCTGCATCACCCGCGCCGAAGTGGACGAGGCGCTCGAACATTTCCGCGAAACCTTGCGCGAACTGGAAGGAAACGCCTGATGAAAGACAACTTTTTCACCCACCTCTTCTGCAAGCATGCCGCGCCCGACAATACGCAGCTGAACCTGCTGCTGCTCAGCAACGGCGCGCTGGCGAACAAGCGCAATGAGACGATCCAGGAGCTGTTCGGCGCATCGCCGGAACATCCGAAGACCATCCTCTACGTCGCCTACGCCCTCGGCGACCAGGACGAAGCGGTCAAGCGCACCAACGCGTGGCTCAACCCGCTCGGCATCACCGCCGTTTCGGCGCATACGCTGAAGGACCCCGCGAAAGAACTGAAGCGCTTCGACGGCGTCTTCGTCACCGGCGGCAACACCTTCCGCCTGCTCGACAAGCTGCAGAAGGCCGGCCTGATCGAGGCCATCCGCGACGCCGCACGCAAGGGATTCCCCTACATGGGCGCCAGCGCCGGCATCAACGTGACCGGCCCCACCATCATGACCACCAACGACATGCCGATCGTGCAGCCGAAGAATTTCGACGCGATGGGCCTCGTCCCGTTCCAGATCAACCCGCACTATGTCGACGGAAAATTCTATTACGACGAAGGCGGCAGCATCGTCCCCTATCAGGGCGAAAGCCGCGCCGACCGCCTCAACCAGTATCATGAAGAAAACGCAACGCCCATCGTCGCCATCCGCGAAGGCAGCGCGATCCGCGTGCGCGGCAACGACATCGCCATCCTCGGCGACAAGCCCGTCACGGTCTTTGAAAAAGGCAAACCGACAGCCGAAGTCACCGACGCCAAAGTCCTGACGGCGCTCATGACGCCGCAACAGCCCGCACCGAAGCACAAGCCGCCGCAGCCCTGAAAATCAGCGGTGATGATGGTGGCAATGGCGGGGCTGCACGAAGAGCGGCCCGGTCTTGCCGAGCTTCACGCGCAGCTGCAGCGTCACCAGCGCCGGCGTCACGCCCGGTATGGGCGGCATCACGTCGATCTTTGCGTTCACGCGGCTCTCGCGCGAGCCGAGGCGCACGTAAGGCATCGCGGCAGGAGTGACCGCCCAGTCATAGCCGGTGACGATCCCCGCCTCGGCGCCGACGCCGAAGAAGCGCTTGCCCGACGTCTCCGCACCCGCAAGCGCATAGCCCGAGAAACGCTCAAGGCTGTTGTAATATCCGCCCGCGCCGATGTGGAAGGTGTTGTTCAGGCGGTACTCGAAACCGATGCCGGGGTTGAAGTTGTTATACCCTTCTTCGAAATGATAGGAGCGCGTTTCAAAGACAAGGCTAAAACGGTCAACCGGCTGCGTCCGCATCAGCGGCTGCGCCCGCACCGCCGCCATGCTGAAAACCGCCGCCAGCGATACAAGCCATTTCTTGATGTTCATGACGCAATCTCCTGAGTTGAAGGAACGTCAGACTAGGTTCGTTTAAGGAAAATGTCAACACAGGCTGGGAAGAAATATATAATTGAAATATATAGCCTTTTAATCCAAAGCCCGCGTGAACAAGGGTTTGAGGAAGCTATTGCCGTACCTGCTCAGATGCTGCTCGTCATGCCAGAGGGGCTTGCCGTCGCGGATGGCGGGGCAATATTCCGCGTTGCACAGGAACGGCACGGGATCGAGGATGTCCACGCCGCATTGCGCCTGCGCCCGCTTGAAGACGGCGAGGATCTTCGCGTTCTGCGCCGCGTAACGCGCGCGCGTCATGCGGAGGTCGATGTCGCCCTGCCCCAGTTGCCGCGATTTTGCCAGCGCGTGCGGCACATCGCGGTCGAACTCCGGCACGGGCGCGAGGACATGCACGCGCTTGCCTGTCTTCCTCAACGCGCATATCGTCTCGACGACGTCCGTGCCGTCACCCGTGTAATGCGTCCAGCGCCCCACCATGAGCACATCGCGGATGTTCTTGTCTTCCGCGATGCGGCTGAAGGAATCTTTTTTAAACGTCGCGCACACTTCTTTATTGGCGTACTCACCCACCACGGGGCGACAGGCGATCAGGCCGCGGAAGACGCCGCCGCGATGCACGGATTTCAGCACATCGTCCACCACCGTAAACACAGCGTCGGCATGGCTGTCGCCCCACAGCGCGACGTCGATCGGGCGGTTCGCGCCGATCTTGCAGGGCGGCGATCCGCTGGTTTCAGCGAGGCATTCGTTTTGACGAGGATTAACGTCCTTCATCGCCGCCTCCGCCGCACGGACGCCGGCGTCCACGCGGGACGGGAAGCCCTCGCTCTTTTTCACCACCGCCGCCAAAACGACGACGACGGCCAGCGCGAGGAAGATGAAGCGGATGCGCGCACCATGACGGAACGGCGTCTCAATCCACCGGTACGATGCCCACGCCAGCGCCACGGAGGCAAGCGTCATCGCCGCGACCCACAGGGGCGTCAGCGCGACGTTGGCATATTTCACCGCCAACACGACCGGCCAATGCCAGAGATAGAGTGAGTACGAGATATCGCCGAAGAACTGCAGGACGCGGTTCGAGACGTATGCGCCGCCGGAACGCGCCGCCAGCACCAGCGCCGCCCCCGCGACCGGCAACACCGCATAGAAACCGGGATACGCGAGCGTGTCGGGATAGAGGAAAACCGCCGCCAGGATCAGCGCCAGACCCACCTTCTCCAAATGCGCGACCGGGCGCGGCAGGAAGAAGACAAGCCCGCCCGCAAGAAATTCCCACACCCGCGTCGGCAGCAGGAAGAAGGCGCGCGTGGGATCATGCAGCGTGCCAAACCCCGACAACAGCAGCGAAGCCGCGAAGAGCGCGATGATCCCGGCGTTCAGCCGCTTGCACCGGTGCAGCGCCATCAGGATGAAAGGATAGATCAGGTAAAACTGCGCCTCGGCCGAGAGCGACCATGTATGCAGCAGCCATTGGTCTTTCGATACGATGTCGAAATATCCCTGATGACGCGCATAGGCGAAATTCGACCGGAACAGCAGCGCCGACTGCACCTCGCGCCCCAGTTCCCTGTAATCGAGCGGGATCAACCAGAAAAAGCCCGCAGCAAGCAGCACCACGCCCAGCGCGATCAGCGCGGGCAAAATGCGGCGGACCCGCGCGGCATAGAAATCCAGCACCAAAAAGCGCCCCTCGCCCAGTCGCGAGACGACGATCTGCGTCATCAGGAAGCCGGAAATGACGAAAAAGACATCCACCCCGACATAGCCGCCGCGAAAAGCCGCGACGTCGAAGTGGTAGAAAAGAACAGCCAATACAGCGACCGCGCGCAGTCCGTTGATATCCGTACGAAACCGCGTCTCTGTCTTCATAGGCTCAGTCTTTGAAAAGTGGTGCACCCGAAGAGAGTCGAACTCCTAACCTTCTGATCCGTAGTCAGATGCTCTATCCAATTGAGCTACGGGTGCCCGAGGTCAGGAATGTAACCCAATCGCGGCGCATATGGCAAGTCATTTCTGCGCGGATATTTCTGCTGTTTTTCAGGGCTCTAGGCCGAAACAAGCCTTGGTGAAGGCAAGCCCCCGCATAAAGCCGACCTGGTCGATTCCGTGGCCGAGGCCGGGGCGGAGGATTGTTTCAACATCGAATCCCGCCGCCGTGAAGCCTTCGCTCACGCCTTCAAGGCAAAAGGGCGGCACCACGTCGTCAGCGGCGCCATGCACGGCCAGCACGGGCATCTTCGCGATGCCGGGCGCCGTCAGGCTCTTGGCATCCACCAGCAGGCCTGAATAACCGATCACGCCGGCGCAAGCCTTGGCGCGGCGCGGCATCGTATACATCGCCATCATCGCGCCCTGCGAGAAACCGGCGACCAGCAGCTTGTCTTCCGCGATGCCCCACTTCCCCAGCTGCGCATCGAGATATGCGTTCAGCGCCGCAGCGGGCGGCTGGATCAATTCGGCGCGCTCGAATTCCTTCGTCACGATGCCTTCGACGGTACGGATCGAAAACCACTGGTATCCTTGCGCCCATGCCTCGCACCGGTCCGGCGCGTGCGGGGAGAGGAACACGGCATCCGGCAGCGCCGACGCCCACTCCGCACCGATCGAGATCAGGTCGTCGCCGTTCGAGCCGTAGCCGTGCAGCAATACCACCATCTGTTTCGCGGTTCCCGAACGCGGCGGGAGCATGGGTCCGTCGATCATCTGTATCCTCGCTTTCAAAATCCTGTGGCTCGTATAATATAGGCCTCAGTCAAAAGAAGGAATGACCAGATGGACAAGTTTTTCATGATCGCGGCGCTGGTGTCCCTTTGCGGGGTCGTCGCCTCCCTGCTCCTCGGCATCGGCGCGATGGCCAAGGGCAGCGAAAAAGCCCACCGCCTCAGCAATAAAATGATGCAGATGCGCGTCTTTTTCCAAGGCCTGACCATCGCCTTCCTCCTGCTGGCTTATTGGACCAAGCACTGAGCGTTAACCATCCGTTTACCCGCCTGCGGTATGATTATGACACGTAATCATATCGTGGAGCGCGCATGGCTTCGAGCAAATCAGGAATGACCAAGGAAGACCGCGAAAGGTTCCTGCTCGATCACGGCTACACGCCCCTGCGCGGCGGCAAAGGCAGCCACGAAATCTGGGAGCATACCGAATTGAAAATGCTGGCGCGCACGCACAAGGTCGCACCGCCCGGCAACGTCCTGCCCAACGCCTCGCAGATCCCGTGGGAGATCACGCTGCCGCACGATCCTGCGCGCGGCACCTGGGGCGCGATCGTCAAGCTGTCCGAATGGTGCATCACCCGCACGGACGAAATCAAGAACGCCTCGACGCGCGAACAGCTGCGGTGCAAAGTCTTCAAGGCCTTCCAGCGCGCCGTCGGAGACGTGCGCCAGTGGAAGAAGGACCTGCGCCACCATCTCAAGGCCGGCCTCTCTGCGGAAACCGCGCCCGTCACGCCGATCGCCTATGAAGACTTCAAGGCGCTGACCGAGCAGAAAAAGCAACTGTCGAAGCCCGCTCCCTGATGTGCTAGGCTTGGCCTGGCATGAAGATCTTGTTCATCACATCGACGCGCCTCGGCGACGGCGTCCTTTCCACCGGGGCGCTGAGCTGTCTGGTTGAGAAATACCCGGCCGCGCGCATCACCGTCGCTTGCGGACCACTGGTCGCAGGTGTTTTCGCGACGGCGCCGAACGTGGAACGCGTCATCCCGCTCAAGAAAGAACGCTATAACCGCCACTGGCTGCGCCTGTGGAAGGAAACCGCGGCCACGCGCTGGGACATCGTCGTCGACTTGCGCGACAGCCTCGTCTCGCGCCTGTTGCTCGCACGCAAACGATATATCTGGGGCAAGCAGGACAAGCGCCTGCACAAAGTTGAACAGATCGCGCAGGTGATCGGCACCGCAACGCCGCCCGCGCCGCGCCTGTGGTTCAGCGCCGCGCAGCAAAGCAAAGCCGCCGGCGTCATCCCGTCCGGCCGTAGCGTGCTGGCCGTCGGCCCCGCCGCCAACTGGGCGGCCAAGACATGGCCTGCGGAGAGTTTCATTGCGCTGCTCGAACGCCTGACCGCGCCCGGCGGCATTTTGCCTGATGCCATGGTCGCCGTCTTCGCCGCGCCCGGCGAGGAAGACGTCGCGCGCAAGGTGCTCGACGCTATCCCCCTCGCCCGCCGCATCGACATGATCGCCAAGGGCCGGCCCGAGGACGCCGCCGCCGCCATCGCGCGCTGCACCTTCTATGTCGGCAATGATTCAGGATTGATGCATGCCGCCGCCGCGGCCGGCGTGCCGACGCTCGGCCTCTTCGGGCCGAGCTGGCCGCATCTCTACCACCCATGGGGATCGCATACCGCTTATGCGGCGACGCCGGAAAACTTCGACCAGCTGATCGCTTATCCCGGCTATAACCCGCGCACCGCGCCATGCCTGATGACGTCGCTGACGGTCGAGGCCGCGCACAAGGCCGCGGTCAAGCTGTGGAACGGGATAAAGCGCTGATTACGGGTTGACGCCGTAGATGGCGTTGTTTTCGTCCTGCATCTGCTCGAGCTTCTTGGCGACGGCGGCGTCGCCGATCAGGCCGGTCTCGCGGAACTGCTTGGTCTCGCGATAGGTGTTCTCGGCCTTGGAAGCGGTCTGGTAGCGCATGAAGGTCACGCGTTCCCAGCCCTTGCCGCGCATGCAGCTCTCGAAATCGTGGAAGTCGCTATGCGCGACCTTGAGGTCGCGGTATTGCGTCGGCGTATCGTAATAAGCGAGGTCGCCCGAGGCCTTGAGCGCGCGGTTATATTCGCTGTGCGTATCCGGCGGCAGCGTGCCGCGCAGGGCGTCGAGCTTCACCATCTCGTCGATCTCATGCACGCAGAGGGCGATGTTTTCTTCCAGCTGCTGCTGCGCCTTGGGGCCGGTGAGGTAGAGGGCCGAGCTGTCCTCGACGCGCTGCCAATAGGCCTGACCAACGGGAGCCGAGGAACACCCCGCGCTCACGAGAACAGCCAGAACCAGCATATGTTTGAACTTCATCGCCATATCCCTGTTATACGGCATTTCGGGACTAAAAAAAACAGTCTTATCGGCCCTGATCCTGCCACCACGCCTCTTTTGCAATTCCATAAATTGGCGTCACCTCGGGATGCTTGAGGTCCGCCGCATGGGCGACAAGGTCGCGGCCGAGGTATTGCAGCGGGATCATGTAATAGCCCCACATCAGGGCGCGGTCGAGCGCATGGGCGCGCGCCGTCAGCGCCTTGTAGTCTTCTGCGTGCGCGATGCCTTCAGCCATGGCGTCAACGGCGGGGTTCATGACGCCGGCGTAGTTGCGCGAGCCTTTGTTGGCGGCGGCCTTGCTGCTCCAGTAATTGGCCTGCTCGTTACCCGGCGAGAGCGAGTTGAGCACCTGGAACAAGACCATGTCGTAGTCGTAGTCCTCGAGCCGTCCGGTGAACTGCGCCGCATCCACCACGCGCACACGCGCGGCGATGCCGATTTTTTTCAGCGCGCGCGTGAAGGCAAGCGCCACCTTCTCCTGCGCGGGATCGCCGAGCAGGATCTCGAACGTGAACGGCACGCCGGTCTTGGCGTCCACCAGTTCCTGATCCTTATAGACCCAACCCGCTTCTTTCAACAGCTTTACCGCCTGACGCTGACGCTCGCGCATGTCGCCCGTGGGCGGCTGCCATGCCGGGCCGAAGACCTCGGGTGGCAAGTCCTTCTTGTATTTTTCGAGCAGCGCCTTCTCCTCCCCTTCCGGCGCGCCAGCGGCGGCGAGCGGCGAATTGGGGAAGGTGCTGCCGGTGCGGTGCAGCGCGCCGAAGAACAAGTTCTTGTTGATCCAGTCGAAATCGAACATCAGGCCGAGCGCCTCGCGCACGCGGCGATCCTCGAACTGTGGACGGCGCGTGTTGAAGATGAAGGAGCGCAACCAGTCGGGGCGGCTGAAGGGGATTTCTTCCTTCACCACGCGGCCGTCGTCGAACGCCTTGAAGTCGTAGGCCGTCATCCACTTGTGGATGTCGCCCTCGACGCGCAGGTTGTAGTCACCCGCCTTGAAGCTCTCCAGCGCCACGCTGTCGTCGCGGTAATAGCTGTAGGTAATGGTGTCGAAGTTGTAGAGGCCCTTGTTGATCGGCAGGTCCTTGGCCCAGTAATCCTTCACGCGCTCATAGACGATCTTGCGCCCCGGCTCGACCAACTTGATACGGTAAGGCCCGCTGCCGAGCGGCGGCTCCAGGGTGGTTTTCGAGACGTCGCGCTGCTCCCAATAATGTTTCGGCAGCACCGGCAGCAGCGCCAAAATCATCACCGCTTCGCGGTCATGTTCCTTGCCGAAAGTGAAAGTGATGTCGTGCGGCGAAGTGATCTTCACTTCACTGACCTGCCCGTAGACACGGCGGCGCACGGGCATGCCGTATTTTTTCAGCATCTCGAAGCTGAACTGCACGTCCTCCGCCGTCATCGGCACGCCGTCGTGAAAGCGCGCTTTCGGGTTAAGATGGAAAGTGATCGTGGAGCGATCCGGCGAAACATCAACGCTCTCGGCGACAAGGCTATAGAGCGTGAACGGCTCGTTCCAGCCGCGCTGCATCAGCTTGTCGCTGATAAGATCGAGGCCTTCGACCGCATTGCCGAAGATGACGCTGCTATTGAGGTTGTCGAAGGTGCCGATGCGCGCCATCTTGAGCGCGCCGCCTTTGGGCGCGCCGGCGTTGGCATAGTCCATATGCGTGAAGCCAGCGGGATAGAGCGGCACGCCCGTCATCGCGATCGCCTGCTGACCAGCCTGCGCGGGCGCAGACATGGCCATCAGCAACGCGAGTGCGGGCAGAAGCCGCTTCATATCATGCCGCCTTCTTTTCCTTGAGCAACTGCGCGAGGCTGCGCTGCGGGCGTGCGCCCAGCTGCGCGATGATCTCACCCGCCGCGATGGAGCCGATGCGCCCGCACTCCGCCAGCGGCTTACCGCGCGTGTAGCCGTAGAGGAAACCCGCCGCATAAAGATCGCCCGCGCCGGTGGTATCGACGACCTGCGCGACAGGCTCCGCCTTTACCTCGATCGTCCCTTGCGGCGTGATGATCTGCGAGCCCTTCGCGCCGTGCGTGACGACGGCGAGGTCGCATTGCGGTTTGCCGCCGTTATAGAGCGCCTCGATCTCCGCCTCGTTGGCGAAGAGGATGTCGACATGCTTCTCGACGAAAGCGAGGAACTCCGCATGGTGCCGTCCGACGCAGAACGGGTCGGAGAGCGACAGCGCCACCTTGCGCCCTGCCGCGTGCGCGACATCGGCTGCATGACGGAAAGCTTCCTTGGCATGTTCCGGATCGAAGAGATAGCCTTCCAGATACGTCACCTGCGCGCGGCCGATCAGGTCGGCGTCGACGTCGGCGACCGTCAACTGCGTGCAGGCGCCGAGGTAGGTGCACATGGTGCGCTGCGCATCCGGCGTCACGAAGATCATGCAGCGCGCAGTCGGCGCGCCGCCGGTGAGCGGCGCGGTCGCGTATTCGACGCCGCTCGCGCGGATATCATGGCCGAAGACATGGCCGAGCTGGTCGCCCGCGACCTTGCCGATATAGCCGCCCGCGCCGCCGAGGCTCGCGAAGGCCGCGATGGTGTTCGCCGCCGAGCCGCCCGACATTTCCATCGCCGGGCCCATCTTGGCATAGAGCGCCTCGGTCTGCGCGAGGTCGATCAGCGTCATGGCGCCTTTGTGGATGCCGTTGTTTTGCAGAAAGGCGTCTTCCGACCGCGCCAGTACGTCCACGATCGCGTTGCCGATGCCGACGACATCCAGTTGTTCTTTACTCATGCGAAAATTCCCTTTATTTTGAGTGGATCATGGCACAGAAACGCAAAAACCACCAGTCCAAACTCGAGCACGGCGAAGCCCTTTTGCACGCGTTGGAGGAGAAAACAGCCCGCGCCGTCAAGAAGCGCCTCGGCCCCAACTGGCGCGACAACCTGTTCGAGATCATGATGACACGCGTCGAGCTGGCGCGCGGCGACAAGGCCGTCTTCGCCGCCCTGCCCGGCGAGATCGCGCGCACGCCGGCGATGATCCCGCACTTCGCATCTCTCGCCGCCGGCACCATGACGCGCATGCTGAAGCTCGCCAAGGCGCCCGCGTCGCCGCCACACGTCGCCGCCTTCGCCGCGCTCTATGTGCATGTCGTCAAGACCTTCCTCGACGACGACACCCGCGACCTCGCCAAGACCATGTCCACCCTCGACCGCGACCTCGAACATTTCGAGCGGTTCTGTGGGTATGTGACCTGCAACTCTAAATAGGATTTACAACGGCAACCGCACCGTTGCGCGCAAGCCGCCGTGCGGGCTGTCGGCGAGGTGAATTTCGCCGCCGTGGCCGTGGACGATGTCCTGCGCGATGGAGAGGCCGAGGCCGACGCCGCCGGTCTTCGGGTTGCGTGACTTCTCGAGGCGGTAGAACGGCTTGAACACTTCGTCGCGCAGGTCTTGCGGGATGCCGGGGCCGTCGTCGTCGACGGTGATCTCGATGTCTTCCGCGCCCGCGTGCGCGGCGATCCAGACATGTTTCGCGTATTTGCAGGCGTTGCTGACGAGGTTGGACAATGCGCGCTCCAGCGCGACGGGGCGCACGCGCGCGGTCAGCTTTTCGGGCGCGTCGAGCTGCACAGCGCCGCCCTGGCGGCGCGTGTTGGCGACAAGGCGGTCGAGCAGCGCCCGCATGTCGACCAGCTCCGTGCTCTCGCCGCCCTGCCCGCGCGCGAAGGTCAGGTAGCCTTCGAGCATCTTCTCCATCTCGGCGAGGTCGTTGAGCAGGTTGGCGCGCGGCGCCGTTTCTTTCATCATCTCGAGTTCCAGCTTCATGCGCGTGAGCGGCGTGCGCAGGTCGTGGCTGACGCCGGCGAGCATGGCCGTGCGCTGCTCGATCTGGCGGCGGATGCGGTCGCGCATATCGACAAAGGCGCGACCCGCCTGCCGCACTTCACGCGCGCCTTCCATCTTGAAGTCGTGGATGTCCTGCCCCTTGCCAAGCTTTTCGGCGGCGATGGCGAGGCGGTGGATGGGACGCACCTGGTTGCGCATGAAGATGACGGCGACGGCAGTCAGGATGATCGAGCTGCCGATCAGCCAGAGCAGGAAGATGTACGTTGTGGGGCTGGAGACGCGGTTGTAATAGCAGACGAAGCGCAATACATGCGCCTCGTCGAGTTGCACGCGCACTTCAAAACGCCGGTTATCGTCGAGCGGCACGAGGGTGAAGGGCTTGTCGAGCTTGCGTTCCAGCATCTCCTGCAGCTTGCGGTTGACGCTGTACCACGCGGGGCGGTCGGCATGGGTCGGCTCAACCTTGCCCTCCTCCGCCGTCAGGTCCATGGCCAAACTGTGCGCGGCGGCGGCAACGGAGGCTTTGGTCGCCGCGTTCGGCGCCTGCTTGTAAGCGTTGGTCAACAGGTCGACCTCGCCGGCGACGGCATAAGCCAGCTTATCGCTCATGCTGTCCCAATGACGGTCGAGGAAGATGTAGCCGACGATCAGCTGGATCAGCACGACCGGCAGCACGATGATCATCAGCGACCGCCCGTAGAGCGTGCGCGGCAGGATGCGCGCCTTGATCTGCTTCAATCCGGCCATAGCACATAGCCTTTGCCGCGCACGGTCTGCAGATAGCGCGGCTGCTTGGGGTCTTGTTCCAGTTTCTTGCGCAGGCGGGTGACCTGCACATCGATGGTGCGCTCGGCGGCGTCCAGCCCGCAGGCGCGCGCGAGGTCCTCGCGGCCGACCACTTCGCCCTTATGCGCGAGCAGCGCGCGCAAGAGCGTATGCTCAGCTGCCGTCAGCGCCACGCGTTCGGCAGCCGAGACCAGTTCGCCGCGGTCGGCATCCAGCGTCCATGCGCCGAAGCATGGCGCGCTTTCCTTCGACGGCGGCGCGACGGCGACGCGGCGCAGGATGGCGTTCATGCGCAACAGCAGCTCGCGCGGCTCGAACGGTTTCGGCAGGTAATCGTCGGCGCCGGCTTCCAGCCCGTCGATGCGCGCGGAGGTTTCGCCCAGCGCGGTGAGCAGCAGCACGGGCGTCGCCATGCCCTCCGCCTTGAGGCTGCGCGTCAGCGAAAGGCCATCCTCGCCCGGCATCATCACGTCGCAGACGATGAGGTCGAAGGCAAACTGCGCCAGCTTGGCGCGCGCATCCGCCGCATCCACTGCCGTCGTCACCATAAAGTCGTTCGTGCCGAGGAAACGCGACAAGAGCGTGCGCAAACGTTCGTCGTCGTCAATAACGAGGACGTGCGGCTGCTGCGCCTTCGCGGCGAGATGTTCCAAGCCAGTTTGCAAAACGGACGACTTTCAAATATCCTGTACGCAGGCGATTTTAACAGGAAACATAATCATGTCCATGATCCCTTACGACGACCGCGACGGATTCATCTGGTTCAACGGCAAAACCCTGCCGTGGCGCGACGCCAAGGTGCATTTCCTGACCCATGCGCTGCACTACGGCAGCTCGGTTTTCGAGGGCGTGCGCTGCTACGGCGGGCGCATTTTCAAGCTGAACGAGCACAGCCAGCGCCTGATCGACGGCTGCAAGACCATGGATATGAAAATCCCCTATACCCTCGAGCAGATCAATGAGGCCTGCCTCGAGACCGTGCGCGCCAACAACATCGTCGACGGTTACCTGCGCCCATTGGCGTGGCGCGGGGCGGAGCAGATGGGCGTCTCGGCGCAAGCCGCGCGCATCCACCTCGCCGTCGCGGCATGGGAGTGGCCAAGCTATTTCAGCGCCGAGGCGCGCGAGAAAGGCATCCGTATCAAGACCTCTACCTGGCGCCGTCCGGCGCCCGACAGCGCGCCGGTGCATGTGAAAGCCTCTGGCCTTTACATGATCTGCACCCTCTCCAAACACATGGCAGAACGCGACGGTTATGCGGATTGCCTGATGCTCGATTACCGCGGGCAGGTCGCCGAGCTGACCGGCGCCAACTTCTTCATGATCAAGGGCGGCGAGATCCATACGCCGAAGCCCGACTGCTTCCTCAACGGCATCACGCGCCAGACGGTCATTGAGCTGGCGCGCCAGAACGGCTTCAAGATCATCGAGCGTGCGATCATGCCGGATGAGCTCAAGGATGCCGAGGAATGCTTTGCTACCGGCACCGCCGCCGAAGTCACCCCCATCGGCGAGATCGACGGCATCACGTATAAGGTCGGCCCCGTCACGCGCGCCTTGCGCGAGGCCTACGAAAAGCTGGTACGCGCAGGCTGAGAAAGTTCAGGCCGGTGTCTATGACACCGGCCTGGTAACTTGTCGCCATGCGTCTTTTTTAGAGAGCGGGCTTGGCGGCGTTCTTCTTCTCTTCACGGAAGAACTTCTTGAACAGCGCCGCATCCGGGGATGCGCTGTAAGGCTTGCTCAGGTCGATGACGACCGCCCAATGGGTTTCGGTGTTGATGAACTTGCGTTCGACCTGCTTGAGGGAAACGCAGACGTTGACGCCCTTGCTGCCGCAAATCTCATGCGCCTTCTTGTAGCCTTCGAACTGGGTCAGGTGATACTGGAGGGCATCGGCGGGGACATCGAGGACATGTTCCAGGATCGGGCTGCGGTAATCGGAGTCCCAGCGGTTTGCCCACGGGGTGCCCGCATGCTCCTTCACGCGTTCCATCCCGATGACATGATCGGAGATCACTTCGGCCAAGACTTCCATGCTGCCCAGCAGGCCTGCTTGCGCCTTGGGATAAACGTTGGCAATACCGGGCGTGTTTGGGAAGGTACCCGGTTCCTGACGAACCTTGGTTGCAGCGGCGAAACGTTGATAGAGGCTTTTTTCTTTTTTGTCCGTCATGGCTGTTGCTCCTTAATGAATTGAAGAATCAATAAGGACTGAACATAACATCGACTAAAATGTTATGTCAATATTATTTCTTGCCGGTGACGGGCATCGGTACAGGCGGTACCTTCACGGTCGACTGGGTCGTGGTGTTAGTGGTGCCAGTCGGATTAGCCACCAGTCCTTCGCAGACCAGTACGCCAGCCGGGCACGAGCCGACATAGCTCTGGATACCGCCGGGCTGGTTCTGGCTGTTGACGCAGCACGTTACGTTCTTGCCGTTCACGTGAGCCGTGAGGAAGCTGTAATAAGCCTCTGCTTTGCCGTTAAAGGCCAGCACGCCTGCAAGGAATGCCATGATTGCGAGTTGTTTCTTCATCGTCCGTTCCCCCTGTTAGGCTCAGCCGCGTACGAAGCGGACCGATGCCTTGTTAATCTTCATTGCGTAATCGCGATCACCGTTGCCGAAGTTGCGCTCGTTGTCGCTTTCGTTATAGCCGCGGAATTCCGGGCGCGAGAGATACCAGCTTGCCGGGTTGGAAGCCTCTTCGTTGAAGGTACCCTTGAGCGCGCCCTCCTGCTTGACCTTGAAGAGCATGTCGCGCTCAGCTTCCGACGGCACGCGCCAGTCGCCATGACCTGCCACGTTAAAGCTGGCAGCAAGCCTATCGGCTTCCGTCTGGTCCATCAGCTTCGGCGCGTCTTCCGCTGCCGCATAGAACGGGCGATTGGTATCGGGAGAAATGCCCACATAAATCGTGCCGTCAGGCAGTTTGTCGCCGGGCTGGAGCATGTCTTCGTCGTATTGAGGCATGGTATAAGTTCTCCTGACAATTAAATGATGCGATGACCTATTATGGATATAATAAAATTAAATCCGGAAAACGTCAATTTAAAAATTGAACTAATTCAAATATTTAATTTATTATTAACAGGATCCGGCAGCAGAGACGCTTTCTGTTACAAAGCGATCCGGAAGGGAAATAAAATTACTTTTTCAACGCCACTACGACCTGTTGCCACGCCTTGGCCTTCTTTTCGCGCGAGAGAGTCGCCATCGCCGGGCTCGTCGAAGGCAAACGCGCATAGGTCAGATCCGCACATGAGGGCGGCAGGTGCGGCTGCACGCGCTTCATGAATTCCTTCTCCGCCTTCGTGCCATTGAAGAAGACATGTGTGATGCGCGGATGCGCGGCGAAGAATGTGACAAAGTCGTTGACGACGATGCTGTTGTCCTTGATCTCGGTATCGAGGCTGCCCTCGCGGCTGCACTTCTCGAGCACGTCCCACAACGCCAGCCCCTCTTCCTCGATCAAGCGCACGCACTGCGCGTAAATGTCGACCGGGCGACCGAACAGCGCGGCCATCAGCGGCCAGAAGGCGTTCTGCGGGTGGGCGTAGTACTGGTTCTCGGCCAGCGACTTCTCGCCCGGCATAGAGCCGAGGATCAGCACGCGCGACTGCGCCGTGGCGATCGGCGGGAAACAGGTGGAAAGCTTGCGCTTGCCCATCACCTGCCTGCGATGAAGTCCGCGACCTTGCGGTAGATCTCCTTTTGTCCGTCGGTCGCGAAGCCGGCGTTGTAGCCGGCGATCACCGTCATGCGGTGCAGCGCCATCAGCGACGACAATGCGACGCGGACGGTGTCGCGGTTCTCAACCACCCAGGCCATGACTTCATGGAAATCCTCGGGCTTGGTGACGGCGACGGGAATTTCGTCGAAGCGGATGATCTCGTCGCCATCGATCGCGCGCTGCTTGGAGAACGGCACGTTGCCCGCGCGCGTCAGGCCGATGAATTCCGGCAGGCCGCTGCGGTCGATCCAGCGGAAGAAGCCGGTGACGATGGTGTTCTTGCGCACCTCGTCCATCCACTTCATCATGCCGGTCTCCTCGCAAACCTCGCGCGCGAGCGCGTAGACGGCCATGTCGCGGAAGTCCTTCGGGTTGCCCGAGCGCTTCATGTCGCTGTAGTTGAACGAGCCGGAGCCGCCGAGCGCGTACATGTTGGCGCCGACCGCGTTGGTCGAACCTTGCTGCAGCAGCGCCACGCGGTTGTTCTCGGTCAGCAAGAGGCTGGTGATGCCCATGTGGCCGGAGACGTGACGGATGAAGTCGGGCTGGAAGCGCAGACGCTCCTGCCCTTCCACCATTTCCTTCATGACGGGGAAATAGGTGGTGAGGTCGGTATAGACCTCCTTCTCCTTCTGCAGGTTGCCGCGGAAGATGCGGCTGCGGAACGCCTCGACGGTTAAGAGCGCGTCGTAGTAATGCGCCTTGCGCAGCGTCACCGGGCGGTCGCCCATGAGGCTGTCGGCGGTGTCGAAGAAGGCGAGCATCTGGCCGTTGGTGGTGTGCGTCTTCTTGTTCAGCACGCGGATGGCGATATAGCGCAGCTGGTGGCGGGAGACGATGAAGTTGATGTTCTCCTGCGCCTCGCGCCACGGCAGGTGGTCGCGCAGCATGAGGGAATCGTCGACCTTGTCGCTGGAGAGCGGGCTTTCCTTCACAAGGCCGAGGCCGGCGAAGGGATTGGCGAAACCAAGGGCGGCTTCCGCCGGCGCCGGCAGCACGCCCGACATGTCGAAGCTCAATTCATCGTGCGCGATGTGCGTGGCCAGCGTGGCCGAATAACTGACGCCGCCGTGGCTCGGGCGGTAGTCGGCGGGCATGATCGACATTTCGCCGCCGAGCTGCACCGCGATGATGCCGCCTTCGAGCGCCATGGCGAGGAAATCCCACATCGAGTTCCACGTCGCGATCGAATAGGCGAAGGTGCTGAAGCCGAGGACCGTGGTGATGAGGTCCTTGCGGTAGTCGCTGTCCCACTTGAAGAAGAACCGCATCAGGTCGAAGCGGCCCTTGACGTTGCGGTAGAAATTGACGGCCTCGATCCTCTTCATCATGGCAGTCAGGCCGCCTTGCGCTTGTCGAGCGGCTGCACGGGACGCTGCGCCGGGCCGTTATAGACCGAGAGCGGGCGCATGATCTTGTTGTCCTTGAGCTGTTCCATCACGTGCGCCGTCCAGCCGGTGATGCGGCTCATAACGAAGATCGGCGTGAAGACCGGGATGTCGAAACCCATCAGGTAATAAGCGGGGCCGACCGGGTAGTCGAGATTGGGGTGGATGTTCTTCTTTTCCAGCATGGTCTTGGCCAGCACATCCTCGATCTCCACCCACTTCTGGCCGCCTGCGATGCGCGCCATTTCGTGGAAGACCTTGGTCATGTAGGGCACGCGGCTGTCGCCGTTCTTGTAGACGCGATGGCCGAAACCCATGACGAGCTTCTTCTTTTCCGACAGCGCCTCGTCGATCCACGCCTGCGCGTTGGCAGTTTCCTTGATGTCGAGCAGCATGTGCATGACCGCCTCGTTCGCGCCGCCGTGCAGGGGGCCCTTGAGCGCGCCGATGGCGCCCGTCACCGCCGAATAGACGTCGGAGAGCGTCGAGGTGATCACGCGGCCCGCGAAGGTGGAGGCGTTGAAGCCGTGCTCCGCATAGAAAATCAGCGAGGCATCGAAGCACTTGACGATTTCCTTTTGCGGAACCTTGCCGAAATACATGTGGAAGAAGTTTTCCGAGATGCCGAGGTCGGCGCGCGGCGCGATCGGCTCCTGCCCGTTGCGCAGGCGGAAGTCGGCGGCGATGATGGTGGGGATCTGCGCCATCATCTTGATCGATTTTTTCAGGTTGCCCGCCGGAGTCTGGTCGCTCCACGTCGCGTCCTCGACGCCCATGAAGCTGATCGCGGTGCGCAGCGTATCCATCGGATGCGCATCGGCGCGGAACTGCTTGAGCACCGTCAACAGCTTGGGGGAGAGTTCGCGCTGGCTGCGTTCCTCTTTCTCGAACGCCGCCAGTTGCGCCGCCGTCGGCAGCTCGCCGTTCCAGAGCAGGTAGGCGACTTCTTCAAAGCGGCAGAATTCCGCCAGCTCCTGCACCGCATAGCCGCGGTAGGTCAGGGAATTGGTCGCGTCGACCACGGTCGACACCTGGGTATAATCTGCGTAAATCCCCGCAAGACCTTTGGCGATTTGGGTGTCGGACATGGCAAGCTCCTTCGGCGTTGGAATAATGACGCCTTGATCTTAAGCTCTTTGCCTGTGCCGCTTCAAGAGGGGCGAAGGTCAGACCGGCTTGAGGCCGGCGGCCTTGCGGCGCGCGTTGACGTCTTCCTTGCTGCGCGCGTCCAGCCAGCCGATATTGCCGTCGAAACACACGACGGGAACCTGCCCCGGCGCCAGCTTGATCCAGCGCAATTGGTCCGTTTCGCTTACCGAAAATCTGCCCGTGAAAAGCGCCCCGGTTTCCTCGTTATAAACGGCCGGGAGGCCTTGCGCCACGCTCACAAAACGGCGCACCAGAGAAAAATTGAGCAAACCCTTCGTCATGCCGGCCATCGTGAGCTCCTTCGTTATATTATATATGGCAATATAAAGGAGGATTATAATATGTCAATACGTTAATGGATAAAATTTTAGATAGTGATTCTTTAACCATCCGTCGGATAAGATGATAGACGGAGCGGAATTAACGGGAGCACTTCCATGGAAACAGCACTTGTCGCGCAGCAGGCGCAACTTCAGACCAACGTGGCGCTGTCCATGATCAAGAAGAACGCGCAAGCCGACCAGAAGCTCATCAATACGATTGCGCAGGCCGTGCAATCCGCACCCACCGCCGGCCGCGGTTCGCTCCTCGACGTCACAGTCTAAAAATCAGCCCTTCGCCAGCAGCTTGCCGCGCATCTCGACCTGTCCCTTGTAGTCGATCAGGTCCTGGAAGTATTCGCGCGTCTGCAGCATCCCCGCTTTCACGGCGTCGCGCTGCGAACCGGAATCGTGGATGTCCTGATACAGCTTCGCCGCGATCTGCCGCTGCGCGCGGTAGACCGAAAGCGGGTTGAGTACGATATCGACGTTGCCCGCCGTCTCCGCCGCAATTTCCTTGGGCGTCTTCAGCTCGACCTTGCCGAACTCGGTCATGTTGGCCAGCACGGGCAAGCCGCCGCACGCCTTCTTGACCGCCGCGTAGGAAGCCGACTCGGGGAAGGCTTCCGCGAAGATCATGTCCGCGCCTGCCGCCGTATAGGCCGCGATGCGGTGCAGCGTTTTTTCCATGCCCTCGACCGCCAGCGCATCGGTGCGTGCCATCAGGACGAAATCCTTGTCCTTCTTGGCCGAGATGGCGTGCTTAATGCGTGCGACAGCCGCTTCTTCCGACACGACGTGCTTGCCCGGCAGGTGGCCGCAAGCCTTGAGGTCCTGCTGATCTTCCATGTGCACCGCGGCGACGCCGAGTTGCTCCAGCACGCGCACGGTTTCTCCCGCGTCGTCGAAGCCGGTGTCGATGTCGACGAGCAGCGGCAGTTGCGTGCCGCTGTCGAGGATGCGCCACGCGCCTTCGACCACGTGGCCGATTTCAAGCCGGCCGATATCCGCCCAGCCGCGCGACGCCGCCATCTGGCTGCCGGAAAGGTAGAGGGCCGCAAAGCCCGCCTTTTCCGCCTCCAGCGCGTCGGAGCCGTCGGCCACGCCGATCACGTGCAGCGGCGCGCCGGCGGCAACCGCCGCCGAAACCGCATCGCGGAACCGCTTGCCCGCCGATGCCATTACGCGCACTTCCGCGACGCGCAATCCGCGCCCGCACCGTAGATGCCGCGCGTCTTGACGATGGCCAGCTCGGCCGCGTCCAGCTTCGGCGTCAGTTGCGAGAGGTCGGACGACATCGCAAGTGCATCAACCGCCGCGAGGAACGTCTTGCGCGCGCTGTCGCTCAACAGGTCCTTGGTCAGCATGTTGAGCTTGCGCTCGTAGTTCGGGCGCTTCCACGGCGTGGAGCCGAGCGGGTGCGCGTTAGCGCAGGCCTTGCTGTCCTTGATGACGGTGCCGTCGTTCAGCGTCACGATCAGGTCGCCGCCGAAAGCCTGTTCCTTGGGATCGGTCGAGTGATAACGGCGCTCCCACTCCGCATCTTGCGCGGTCTTGGTCTTGAGCATGGCGGCGCGGAGTTCTTCTTTCTCTTCCGCCTTGATGCTGTAGACGTCTTCGTCCCAGCGGCCAAGCTGCATCGAACGCGCGATCGCGAACATGATCGAGTGGTCGAGCGTGCCGCGCGGGCTGTCAGGATCGACCTTCTGCGGGTCGTTCGCGCCGGTGCCGATGACATGGTCGGTGTGGTGGCTGGTGACGAGGAGGATTTCCTTGACGTCCTTCAGCTTCACCTTCTTCGCCATTTCCAACGCCATGTCGATGATGGCCTGGCCCTGGTATTCGAAGGCGTGTTCCTTCGGGTAGGTCATCATGATGTTGCGCAATTTGTCGCCGGGTTCGGCCAGCGCGACCTTGTATTCCGCTTCCAGATTGGTCTTGCCGTCGAGGAAGCGGCGGATGATGCTGTCCTCGCCTTCATAGACCGGGTTCGGGCCCTTGAGGCCGTGCATCGCCGAATTCACCGCATCGATCGAAATCTCCGCCGAGAAGCCGGGCACGAATTCCTTCTGCGCGCCGATATCGCCCTTGCGCGACTGACGCGAAGAAATGGCGTTGTGCACCGCAAAATTGATTGCGTGATAGATCTGCTCGACCGGCAGCTTGAGCATGGAGCCCGCACCCGCCGCCGTCGCCGCCGCGATATGCGTCATGTGGTCGACCTTGTGCTTGTGCAGGCAGATGCCCGTGCCTTCGCCCGTGCCGACCAGCGCCACGTGCACTTCGTAAGCCACTGCGATACCGCGAATAAAGTCCTTGCCCGCGATGCCGAGCTGCTGCGCCATCGCCAGCAGCGGCGAAATATTATCGTCCGGGTGCGAATATTCAGCCGCCAGATAGGTGTCGTCCTGATCGCGGAAGCGCACAGCCACCGCGTTCATGAAAGCCGCCTCGCGCGGACCGAAGGTGCGTGCCGGATCCACGCCGTAAATCGTCGCCTTACCCGCCCCTTCCGACGCCAGCGCCTTGTCGCGCGCGACGGTGACGGCCAGCTCATTGATCGCCGCAACCGCGATGGCCGCGTTATCAATGATGCGGTTCTTGACCATGTCGACGACATCGGCATCAAGGTCTGCATCCTTCGCGGATGCCGCGAGAGCCGCGAGTTTCCACGCGAGTTGATCTTCCTTCTTCAACGAGCCGCTTTTCTTCTCTGCCTTGACGGTATGGATCTTCATTTCTATCCCTTTCCTTTTTTATTGTCATCCCCGCGAAGGCGGGGATCCATGAACTCACAAGCATTAGGAAGCCCATGGATTCCCGCCTTCGCGGGAATGGCGGTTGAGCTTAGACGTTAAACCTGAACAGCATGATGTCGCCGTCCTTGACGACGTAGTCCTTGCCTTCGGAGCGCATCTTGCCGGCTTCCTTGGCGGCCTGTTCGCCGCCGAGGGTGAGGAAGTCGGTCATGTCGATGGTTTCGGCGCGGATGAAGCCGCGTTCGAAGTCGCTGTGGATGGCGCCAGCCGCCTGCGGGGCCTTGGAGTGCTTCTTGACCGTCCACGCGCGCGCTTCTTTCGGGCCGACCGTGAAGAAGGTGATGAGGTCGAGCAGCTTGTAGCCGGCGCGGATCACGCGGTTGAGGCCCGGCTCGGAAAGGCCGATGGCGGAGAGGAATTCAGTCTTTTCTTCCGGCGTCTGCAACTGCGCGATTTCGGATTCGATGGCGGCGCAGATGACGACGTGCTCCGCGCCTTCCGCCTTCGCCATGTCGGCGACGCGGGCGGTATAGGCGTTGCCCTTCTCCGCGTCTTTTTCCAGCACGTTGCAGACGTAGAGCACGGGCTTCGACGTCAGCAGCTGCAGGCCCTTGAAGGCCTTGACTTCGTCTTCGGTGTTCAGCTTGACGATGCGCGCGGGCCTGCCTTCGCGCAGCAGGACGAGCGCGGCTTCGCTGACGGTGACCTGCACCGCCGCTTCCTTGTCGCCGCCCTTGGCTTTTTTCTTGAGGGGGTCGAGGCGTTTCTCGAGGTTCTCGAGGTCGGCGATCATCAGTTCGGTCTCGATGATTTCCTTGTCGCGCACAGGGTCGACGCCGCCTTCGACGTGGGTGATGTTTTCGTCCTCGAAGCAGCGCAGGACGTGGATGATCGCGTCCGTCTCGCGGATGTTGGCCAAGAACTTGTTGCCGAGGCCTTCGCCCTTGCTCGCGCCGCGCACGAGGCCGGCGATATCGACGAATTCAAGCTGCGTCGGCACGATGTTAGCCGACTTGCCGATGCGCGCGATGTCGGAGAGGCGCGGATCGGGCACCTCGACGCGGCCGATGTTCGGCTCGATCGTGCAGAACGGGTAGTTCGCCGCCTGCGCGGCCGCCGTTGCCGTCAGCGCGTTGAACAGGGTCGATTTGCCGACGTTGGGCAGGCCGACGATACCGCAGTTAAATCCCATTTTTCTCTTCCTTCTTCTCGTTCGTATTGCGCGGCGGGCTCATCGTTTCAGCGACTTTCGTCATGAACCCGTCCATCTCCTTCTTCAGCAGGCGCGGCGCTTCGGCGCCGACGGCCTCCAGAAATTTCTCGAGCCATGCGGCATCCGCCTTGGCGAAGTCGCCGAGCACGTAGCCGTGCACCAAATTCTTGTCGCCCGGGTGGCCAATGCCGAGGCGCACGCGCCAGTAGCCCTGCCCCAGGTGCTCGTCGATCGACCGCAGGCCGTTGTGGCCGCCCGCGCCGCCGGCGAACTTGACGCGCAGCTTGCCCGGCGCGATGTCGAGTTCGTCGTGCAGCACGATGACGTTCTCGAGCGGGATCTTGTAGAACGCGACCGCCGCCTGCACCGACTGGCCCGAGAGGTTCATGAAGGTCTGCGGCTTCATCACCATGACCTTCTCGCCCGCGATCGTGCCTTCCGCGACCAGCGACTGGAATTTCTTCCCCTCGCCGGAAAAGTTATGGCGGCGGATGATCTCATCCGCCGCCATAAAGCCGATATTATGCCTGTTATGCTGGTATTGCGATCCGGGATTGCCCAATCCGACGATCAGCCACATCGCAATATCCCAGGTTGGCGTTACTTCTTCGCCGGAGCAGCCTTGGCAGCAGCAGCCGGAGCAGCGCCCGCAGCAGGTGCAGCAGCACCTGCAGCCGGAGCGGCAGCGGCGGTTGCAGCGGTCGCGGCAGCAGCAGCGGCGTCTTCAGCATCCGACTTCATAGCCGACGGCGCCACCAGCGTGACGACGGTGAAGTTGCCCTGACGGGTCGGCTTCACATCCTTCGGCACGTTGAGGGTGCTGATGTGGATGGAGTGACCGACGGTGAGGCCGGCCAGATCCACGGTGAATTCATCGGGGATCGAGGTCGCCTTGCAGAGCACTTCGATTTCGTGCGTGACGAGGTTGAGGACGCCGCCCTTGATGAGGCCGGGGCAGTCCTTGTGGTTGATGACGCGCACGGGGATCTTGACGCGAACGATGGTCTTCTCGGTCACGCGCAGGAAGTCGGCGTGCAGCGGACGGTCGGTAACGCCGTCGAGCTGGACGTCGCGCGGCATGACGAGGAACTTCTTGCCGTCGACGTCGAGGTCGCACAGGCTGGTGAAGAAGTTCTTCTTCGAGGTTGCCAGGGTCAGGTCCTTTTCGGCGAGGGAAACAAGGACAGCTTCCTTGTTGTCGCCGTAGATCACAGCAGGAATTTGTCCGGTGCGGCGGGTTGCACGGGCGGCCCCCTTACCGGCCTTCGCGCGTGCATTCGCCTTGAGTGCAGATTTGGTCGTCATGTGTTTAATCCTTCTTGGTTTTACGCGTCCGCGCCCAGCCTCCAGGGGTGCCGGCTTTTCGGACGGCATATATGAGGCCAATATGGCAAGGATTGCAAGAAATATCCGTCCATTCCCCACCCCGGCAGTAGTGAAAACACCTTGCTTTAATGTTATGAAAAAACTAATGCGGTTAAATCTCCCGAAATAGTTGTTTCTCTACCAGTATATTTCTCTTGTATTTTTTTATTTTTTATGAAAATTTAATCCACATGATATATGGATATTTTTTAAACAAGAAAGTTAACCTATTAATATCAAAGAATACTTTGCTCCGTGCGCGCGAGTCTGCGAGCCTCACCATCGAATTCCCCGTCCAAGTCACGGAAGCCGATTTGCCGTTTTTGAAAAGTGTGGTCGAAGAAGAGGTTTCGAAGCCCGATCGCTTCAACATGACCGTGCCGGTGATGAATGCAGAAATCCACAAAGGCAAGCTCGTCGTCATGGCCCTGCCGCCGGCGCGAAACACCCAAAAACTTGAAGGCGCCGCGAAAGAGAAAAGCTTGCGGGATTATTTTTCTGAGCGCAACAAACAATTCGTCAAGCAGACGTTTGCATTTTGTTTTGAATTCAAGCGCCCCCTCACGCTCGATTTCAAAGATGCAGGCATCGTGCTGACGGTCAGCGACAAGCCTCTGGTGGAACACCTCATCAAGGCCGTTGCGACGCCGGATATGACATCGCCCCTCGACTTCATGCGCGCGGACATGGGCGACGCGACTGTTGACGTCAAAAAGGGTATGGCGGTCATCCGCTTTAAATAAGCGCCGGCGTCAGCGCTGGTTGCCATCAGTATCGATCACCAACCCGTCATGGGCCGGGCGGATATGGGGCGGGAGTTCGTTGCACAGGGTCTTGTAATCCATGTGCGAAGTCAGGACGGTCAGGTAGGTCATCTTCGGCTTGAGGCGGTCGACCCATTCCATGACGCGCTTGAGGTTGGCGTGGGTGACGACGTTTTCGCGCTGGTAGCCGGCGGCATCCACAATCCATGTTTCGACGCCTTCGAGCGCCTGCAGCGCGCGTTCGTCAAGCCCCGCCACGTCGACGCTATAGGCGAAACTGCCGAAACGGAAGCCCAGAGAGGTGCAGGCGGTGTGGTCCTGTTCAAAGGCTTCGACGTCGATATCGCCGATGCGGAAGCGATCGTAGGCGGCGATCTCGCGCTTCTTCAGGAACTCCACGTAGATCCCCTTCTTAGGGACAAAGAGGTAATCCCAGCGGCGCTCCAGCTCGTCGAGGGTTTCCTTGTCGGCATAGGTCTCCAGCTGCTTGTTGTCGCGATAGGCATAGCCGCGCAGGTCGTCGAGGCCGTTGACGTGATCGGAATGCGCGTGACTGAGCAACAGCGCATCGAGCTTCTTGAGCTCCATGCGATTGAGGTGCATGCGCACATCAACAGTCGCGTCGATCATTATGTCCGTGGTGTCGGATTGCACGAGGATCGAAGCGCGGCTGCGCGCGTTGCGCGGCTCGGCGGGATCGCAAGCGCCCCAGAAGCCGCCCGACGACGGCGTGCCCATGGATGCGCCGCAGCCGAGCACCGTCACCTTCATGCCGCGCCTGCCTTGATCTTGTTGAACAGCGCATAGAAATTCTGCGTCGTCTGCGTCGCGACCTCGTCGTAGGTCTTTTCCTTCAGTTGCGCGACCATGTTGGCGGTGTGCTTGACGAAGGCCGGCTCGTTGCGCTTGCCGCGGTGCGGGATGGGCGCGAGGTATGGCGCATCGGTCTCGACCAGCAAACGGTCAAAGGGCACATGCTTCACGATCTCGCGCAGGTCGTCAGCCTTCTTGAAGGTGATGATGCCGGAAAACGAGATATAGAAGCCGATCTCAAGCGACTGCTCCGCCAGCTTCATGTCGCCGCTGAAGCAATGCATGACGCCACGCGCGCGGCTCTGCCCGACATCGCGCAGCAGGCGCATGGTGTCAGCATCCGCTTCCCGCGTGTGGATGACGAGCGGCAAGTCGGTTTCCAGCGCGGCTTCGATATGCGTGGCGAAGGTCTTGTGCTGCACATCCGCGGGGGAATGGTTGTAGTGATAATCCAGCCCCGTCTCGCCGATGCCGACGACCTTGGGGTGCTGCGTCAGCTTGACGATCTCCGCCTTGCTGAAGCTTTCCTCCGCCGCGTGGTGCGGGTGGGTGCCGACAGTGCAGTGGATGAGCGGCGACGCCTGCGCCGCCGCCATCACCTTGTCGAATTCGGCGATCTTCGTGCTGATAGTCAGGAAATGTCCGACCCCCGCTTCCTGCGCGCGCGCGACAATGCCGGGTACGCCTTCTTCCGCGAAATCGGGATAATCGAGGTGGCAGTGGCTGTCGACCAGCATCGCCATCAGGCCGCCTCGGCGACGATGCGCGGGAAGACGCCGGCAGGCACGGGCAGCGGCGTGCCGGGTTTCAGCGCGTGCACCTCGCCGATATGCGCGAAGTCGCGCGCATCCGCGGCCACGGCCACTTGGTCGAGGATCTTGTTCGCCGCCGTCGGCGCGAAGGGCTGCAGGATGATGCCGAGGTTGCGGATCACTTCCGCCAGCACATAAAGGACGGTATTCATGCGTCCCATATCCGTCTTCTTGAGCGTCCACGGCGCCTGCGCGTCGATATAGAGGTTGGCGGCGTGGGCGACGTGGATGAATTCCTCGATCGCCTTGCTGAATTGCAGCTTCTCGAATTCTCCGCGCACGGCGACAAGCATGGCCTGCCCCGCGCGATCCAGCAGTTCCTTGTCCACGTCCTCGAGCAGGCCGGGCTGCGGCACCTTGGCGTCGCAGTTCTTATTGATCTGCGAAAGCGTGCGCTGCACGAGATTGCCGAGGTTGTTGGCCAGCTCCGCGTTGACGCGCACGGTCAGCAGTTCGTGCGTGATGTCGCCGTCTTGCCCGAAGGTCGCCTCGCGCATCAGCGCGTAGCGGGTGGCATCCACGCCGTATTTCGCGATCAGGTCGGCGGGCGCGATGACGTTGCCGAGCGACTTCGACATCTTCTCCCCCCCCGACAGCAAAAAGCCGTGGCCGAAAACGCGCTTGGGCAGCGGCAGCTCCGCCGACATCAGGAACGCCGGCCAGAAGACCGTGTGGAAGCGCACGATATCCTTGCCGATCAGATGCACATCGCAGGGCCAGTATTTCTTGAACTTTTCGCCGTTCACGTCCGGGTAGCCGAGCGCGGAGATGTAGTTGGTTAGCGCATCGACCCACACATACATGATGTGTTTGTCGTTGCCCGGCACCGGCACGCCCCACTTGAAGGCGGTGCGGGAAATGGAGAGATCGTGCAGGCCTTGCTTGACGAAACTGACGATCTCGTTGCGACGGAACGACGGCTGCAGGAAATCCGGCTGCTCGTCGAACAGCTTGAGCAACTTGTCGGTATAGTTGGAGAGGCGGAAGAAATAGCTCTCTTCCTCCATCCACTCCACTTCGGTCTTGGTGACGGTGGAGATGCGCTTGCCGTCGGCCAACACGGTCAGCTCATCCTCGCCATAGAACGCCTCGTCGCGCGTCGAGTACCAGCCCGCGTATTTATTGAGGTAGATGTCGCCCTTCTCTTCCATCTTCTGCCAGATGTGCTGGCAGGCTTTCTTGTGGAAGTCGGCGGTGGTGCGGATGAACTGGTCGAACGTCACGCCGAGCGAGCGGCACATTGTCTCGAACATCGCCGCGACGCCGTCGACGAATTCCTGCGGCGCCTTGCCCGCGGCGCTGGCCGATTTCTCGACCTTCTGCCCATGCTCGTCGGTGCCGGTGACGAAGTAAACATCGTAACCATCGAGACGCTTGAAGCGCGCCATGACGTCGGCGCCGATCGCCTCATACGCGTGCCCGATATGCGGCGCGGCGTTGGCGTAGGAAATGGCGGTCGTGATGTAGAATGGCGTCTTCGTGGTCATGGCGGCTCCTGTTTGACCGCGAGTTTAACGCCCCCGCGCCGAAACCGCAAGCGCGGCGCTAGAGCGCAAGCCCCTGATATTCCGGCCTTTGCAGGGCAAGGAAGGCACCGATGACGGCCTGGCGCTTATCGAGGTTGTAGATGTCGGCCTGGCGGAACAGCTCCGAGATTTTCTCCCAGGCGCGCAGGAAGTGGCCGGGCGGATAGGCGGCGGCGATGCGGTTGAAGATGGCGGAGTCGCCGGCGACCACATCGGTCAGCGGCACGCCGCGCGCGGACAGGCGCGCGACGCGGCTGCACCAGCCGAGGATGATGTCGG
>CAYZCE010000001.1:0-81127 GCA_964476835.1 uncultured Rhodospirillaceae bacterium | reverse complement strand
ACGCCGCGCGCGGACAGGCGCGCGACGCGGCTGCACCAGCCGAGGATGATGTCGGTGGCGGTCGCATAAGCGATTTCGCCGCCGGTGCGGCCGATCTTTTCGGCGAGGTCATGCACCTTGACCATGTCGAGCGAGGGCAGGGTCGAAAGCACGTCGAGTAATTGCTTGTACAGCGCCACGCCACCGTCGCGGTGGAATTGCAGCGCGCGGCCGATGCTGCCTTCGGCGAGGCGGATCAGCGTGGCTTTCTCGTCGGCCTTGAGCGACGGCACCTGACGGTCGAGCAGGTTGCCGACGATCTTGTCGTCGAGCGCGTCGAGGTGCACAGTGCGGCAGCGCGAGCGGATGGTGGGCAGCAGGCCGCCCGGCTGGCTGGTGGTGAGGATCAAAAGGGCGCGGGCGGGCGGCTCTTCGACAATCTTGAGCAGCGCGTTCTGGCCGCTCTGGTTCAGGCATTCCGCGCCGTCGAGGATCACGACGCGCCAGCCGTTCTCGGCCGACGTCATGCGCAGGAACGGCGCGATGCGGCGCACTGCGTCGACGGGAATATCGTTCTTGAAGCGGCCTTTCTTCTCATCGAACTCGCGCTCGATCGTCAGCAGGTCGGCATGGCCGGATGACGCGACGCGACGGAAAACAGGATTGGCCGGAGAAACAAAGAAGCTCGTCGGCGCGGGCGCTTCGCCGAACAATCCTGCTTCCTGCGGTTCTTGTGCAAACAGGAAACGCGCAAGGCGGAAGGCCAGCGTCGCCTTGCCGATGCCCGGCGGACCCGCCAGTACCAGCGCGTGCGGCATGCGGCCCGACTGGAAATCGTGCAGCAGCGCCTGCTCTACTTCGGCATGCCCGAAGAAATCGGGGTTGGTGCGCGGGACGATCTCCTCTGCCTCCACGGCGGGGGCATCCTTGCCCTCTTCTTCCTTCGCCGGGGTATCGACGAAGGTGTCGAGGTCGTCGGATTCATCGTCGTCGAACAGGTTACCCAACGCGCACCGCCTTGGCCGCAACGCCGAAGTGGTCGGCGACGGCCTTGAGCACCTGCGCGTGCACGACATCGAGCGGCTGCGCGGCGTCGATCACCACGCAACGATCTTTATGCGCCCTTGCAAGCGCAAGGAAGCCCTCGCGCAGGCGGCGGTGGAACGGGAGGCCCATGCGTTCATAGCGGTCCTCGGTCGATTCCATCTTGTCGAAGGTCATCTGCATCTGGCGCAGCGAGCGCGAGAGGCCGAGTTCGGGATCGATGTCGAAGATCAGCGTGAGGTCTGGCACGAAATCGCCGGCGACCATTTTATACAGTTCCTCGATCTGCGCCGCCGGCACGCCCATGCCGACGCCCTGGAACACGCGCGAGCTGTCGGCGAAGCGGTCGGAGACGACCCACTGTCCCGCCTTGAGCGCAGGCCATATTTTATTGACGAGATGCTCGCGCCGCGCGGAGAACATCAGCAGCGCCTCGGTCAGCGGGTCGAAGCTGCCGCTGTCGCGCTGCAACAACAATGCGCGGATACGTTCGGCCTGCGGCGTGCCGCCGGGTTCGCGGGTGGTGAGGACGTCGACGCCCGACGCGATGAGGGCTTGGTGCAAAAGCTTGATCTGCGTGCTCTTGCCCGTGCCCTCGCCGCCTTCAAGCGTGATGAAGACGCCCTTCTTCATTATCAGTAAGTGCCCGTCAGCAGGTACTTGCCGCGTGCGACGACGCGGCCGAAGACGCCCTTGCGCTCGACGTCAGCGCCGGCGAGGAGGTCGACGTCAGTCGCCGGCTGGCCGGGGACTTCGATGTGCAGCTTAGCCACCTTGTCGCCCTTCTTGACGGGCGCGGGCAGCGGGTTCTGGTAGACGACCGACATTTTCAGGTCGTTCGCCGATGCGGCAGGCAGCGTGACGCTGATGTCGTTTTCGGCGACGAGCGGCACGTCATCCTGCTCGCCCAGCCAGACCTTGGCGGTCTCGATGGTGTCGCCGGCCTTGGCGACCTGCTTGTCGGAGAAGTTGCGGAAGCCCCACTCCATCAGCTTCGCGCCTTCTTCGGCACGCGCCTTTTCGCTGTCGAGGCCGTTGATGACCAGAATCAGGCGGCGGCCGTCGCGCACGGCGGAGCCCATCAGGCCATAGCCCGCGATGTCGGTGTGGCCGGTCTTGATGCCGTCCGCGCCGGCGACCTTGCCGAGCAGCGGGTCGCGGTTGGGCTGGTGAATCTTGTTGAAGGTGAATTCCTTCTCGCCGAAGTAGTGGTAGTACTCGGGGAAGTCGGTCTGCAGGTGGCGCGCCAGCAGCGCGAGGTCGCGCGGCGTGGAATAGTGCTCGGGCTGCGGCAGGCCGCTGACGTCCATGAAGTGGCTGTTGGTCATGCCGAGTTCCTGCGCGCGCGCGTTCATGCGTGCGACCAGCGCCTCTTCGGTGCCTGCGAGGCCTTCGGCCAGCGCGACGGTGGCGTCGTTGCCGGACTGGATGGCGATGCCGCGGATCAGTTCCTCGACCTTCACGCTGCTGCCGAGCGGCAGGAACATGCGCGAGCCTTCCATGCGCCACGCCTTTTCGCTGACGGGGAACTGGTCGTCGAGCTTCACTTGGCCCTTCTTGAGCGCCTCGAAAGCCATGTAGAGCGTCATCGTCTTGCTCATCGACGACGTCGGCATCTTCACGTCGGCCTGCTTGTCGAGCAGCACGGCGCCGGTGGTGGCGTCGATCATGAAGGCGTATTTCGCGGGCGTCTCGAACGCCGCGGCGGGAGCGGCCGCGACAGGTGCAGGCGCTGCCGCAACGGGTGCCGCGGATACAGGCGTAACGGGCGCAGCTGCAGGAGCGGGTGCCGCGGCCGGAACGGCGACAGGCGCCGTGACAACCTGCGGCGCGGGCGCGGTGGCGGCCTGTGCAGCGGTCGCGGTCAGGACGATGCCGGCGGCGATAAGGGTGTTTTTGGTCTTGTTCATTTTCATCATACCTTCTTCTTGTCGTGAATTACGCGTGCGCCGCCTTGTCCGGCGCGGATGACTTTATCAAGCACGGCGTCGGCCGCATCGACCGAGGAAATCGGCCCGAGGCGCACGCGGTACATGGTACGGCCGCCGACCGAGACAGTCTCGATCGAGGTGGGCGCGATGCCGACAAGATTCTTCGAGAGGCGCTCGGCATTATCGTAGACGCCGAACGAACCGGCCTGCACGAAGATGCCCGTGGGCTTGACGGGTTCGGTGGTGACGACGGGCGACGGCAGGAAGCGGCCTTGCGCGACATGGCCTTCGACCGGGCCCGACGCCGTGGACGGCGGCGGCAGTTCTTCCGACGTCACGGCCTTGCCGTTGGCGTTCAGCTCCTCGACCGTGATAGTGGGGGTGCGAAGGGATTCAGGCACAGAGTCGTCCTGCGCCGGCGCAGGCGCCGCGGAAGCGACTTGGGCATTGCGCTGGAAATCCGACGCGGTCATGCGCGTGGTGTCCTCGCCGCGCTTGGCGGCATCGGCGAGCTGGCGGCTCTCCTGCTCCAGCACCTCGATGCGGACGCGGGCGGTGCCCTTGTTGAGGAAGCCGAGCAGGTCGGCGGCGCGGCGCGAGACGTCCATGACGCGGCTGCTCTTGAACGGCCCGCGGTCGTTGACGCGCACGACGATCGAGCGGCCGTTCTCAAGGTTGGTGACGCGCGCGAGCGACGGCAGCTGCAGCGTGCGGTGCGCGGCGGTCAGCTCGTCCTGGTCGAACACTTCGCCGTTCGCCGTCTTGCCGGCGTGGAAGCCGGGGCCGTACCACGACGCGATGCCGGTCTCGACCAGCTTGAAGTTTTCCTTGGGGTAGTACCAGACGCTGCCGACCTTATAAGGGTTGCCGATCTTGTAGACGCCCGATTGCGCGTCGGTGCCTGCGATCTGCTTGGCCCAGTGCGAGGCCAGTTCGGTTTCAGCGCAGCCCGAGAGCGCAAAAGCCAGCCCGGCGATCAGGAAAAACGTGCGAAAAGATGCGTGCATGCGCGGCGCCCCCGTTGAGAGAAAATTGAAGTAGGACACCATAGCTTATTTTAGCTGGTCGGCAAATAGCCCGACGGCGGTGGCGAAATAAATCGAGGTATTCCACTGCATCAGCACCCGGTAATTGCCATATACGGCATAGGCCTTGTACCCGTCGCCGCCCGGCTGGATGATCGAGGCCTGCGCGTCGTCGGCGGGCAGCGGACGGCCGTTCTGCAGCGTGACGCCGGCAAGGCTCCACGCCGGCACCGGCTTCTGCACCTTACGCCCGAGCAGGCCGGGATCGAATCCGTCGGGCAGGTCGACGCGGCGTCCCCACGGCTGGCCCTTTTTCCAGCCGCTGCCGGAGAGATAGGCAGCGATGGAGGCGAAGACGTCTTGCCGCGTATCCCAGATGTCGCGCTTGCCGTCGTGGTTGTCGTCCTGCGCGAATTTCTCGAAGCTGGTCGGCATGAACTGGCACTGCCCCATCGCGCCCGCCCACGAACCCTTCATGCGCGCGAGGCTGACGTCACCGTGATCGACGATGCGCAGCGCCTTGATGAGTTCGTCACGGAAGAACGCGCCGCGGCGGCCTTCATAGGCCAGCGTCGCCAGCGCGTGAATGGTGTTGAAGCCGCCCTGGTTGTGGCCGAAGCTGGTCTCAAGCCCCCACAGCGCGACGATGAATTCCGGCTCCACGCCGTATTGCGCGCTGATGCGGTTGAGCGTCGTGCGGTAGCCCGCCAGCAGCTCGCGCCCCGCCCGGATGCGGCCGGGGGTGATGACGTTGCGCTTGTATTGCTCGAAGGTGATGGTGTGCTCGGGCTGCTTGCCGTCGAGGCGCAGCACGCGTTCGTCCGGCGTGAAGTCATCGGGCAGCGCGGCATTGACGGTGGCTTGGGAGATGCCCGCCTTCTCCGCTTCCTGACGCACGCCGGTCAGCCATGCTTGCAAATCTTCCGCATGCGCCGGTACGGCCATCAAAAAGGCCACGGCCACCATGGTTCTCAGCACAATCTTCACGAATCCCCCCGGATGACCGCTGCTTACTTCGCCGCCAGAAGGCTTTCCGCCAGCTGCACCCAATAGGCCGCGCCGATCGGGATGATCTTGTCGTTGAAGTCATAGCGCGGGTTGTGCAGGCCGATCGGCTCCTTGCCTTCGTCGAGCTGGCCGATGACGATGTAGCAGCCGGGCTTCTTTTCGAGGAAGTACGCGAAGTCTTCCCCGCCGAGCATGGGCGAGAATTCCTGCACGTTGCCTGCGCCCACGATGGCCGCCGCCGCATCGCGCGCCGCTTGCGTTTCTTTCGACGTGTTGACCGTCGCGGGATAGCCGTAGCGCCAGTCGATATCGACCGTTGCGCCGTACGCCGCCGCGACCGATGCCGCCACGCGCTTGACGCCGGTTTCGAGCAGCTTGCGCACCTCAGGCTTGAGGCAGCGCGCGGTGCCGCCGATGACGGCGCTTTCCGGCAGCACGTTCAGCGCCTCGGTGCCCGCCTGGAACTTGCACACGCTGACGACGCCCGCATCAGCGGGCGCCACGTTGCGGCTGACGACGGATTGCAGCGCGGTGACGATGGCGGCGGTGGTCGCGACAACGTCGACGGTGGTCTGCGGGAAGGCCGCATGGCCGCCGACGCCCTTCACCGTGATGACGAAGTCGTCGCAGAAGGCCGAGACGGGGCCCTCGCAGACCGCCATGGTGCCGACGGGCGACCACGGCCAGTTATGCATGCCGTAGACGGACTCGCAGGGGAACTTCTCGAAGAAGCCCTCTTCCACCATCACGTTGCCGCCGCCGCCGAATTCCTCGGCGGGCTGGAAGATCGCGTAGACGGTGCCGTCGAAGTCGCGCGTCATCGCAAGGTGGCGCACGGCGGCGAGCAGCATCGTCGTGTGGCCGTCGTGGCCGCAGGCGTGCATCTTGCCGACGTTCTTCGACTTGTAAGCGACGTTCGTCTCTTCAAAAATATTGAGCGCATCCATGTCGGCGCGCAGGCCGATGGCACGGCCGGACTTGTTGGTCTTGCCCTTGATCGTCGCGACGATGCCGGTCTTGGCGAGGCCGCGGTGGATCTCGACGCCCCACGAGCCGAGCAGGTCCGCGACGTAGTCGGCGGTCTTGACTTCCTCGAACGCGGTTTCGGGGTTCTGGTGCAGGTGCTGGCGCCACTGGCTGGCGTCGACGTTGGTTTCTTTCAGTTTGGCAAGCGTGCTCATGTCTCTTCTCCGTGTATGTCGAGCCAGTCCCGGAACCCGGTCTCGCCTTCGAGCCAATGCGCGGTCTGCAAGATCAGGTCTTCCCGCAACGGGCCGGAAACGATCTGGAGTCCGGCGGGGAGTCCTTCCCCCGTCAGTCCACATGGCAGCGAGGCGGCAGGCAGTTGTCCGAGGTTAGCAGGGAACGTCAAAGGCGTCCAGTCTTCCCACGGTTTCCCGTCCGCGCCGAGGGGTGAATTCTGCCCCGCCGCGAAGGCCGTCATCGCGGTCGAGGGCAGCAGCAAGAGGTCGTAGTTCTTGAAGAAACCCTTCATCCGTTCGATCAACTGCAACCGCGCCAGTTCCGCCTGCTGATAGGCGGCGATGCCGATCTCCGATCCGCGCCGCCCCCAGTCGGAAAGGCAGGCATCCATGCGCGCCTGCGCTTGCGCCGGGAACTGGTCGAGCAGCCACGCAGCGATTGCGCCCCAATGCGTATTGAACGTCTCGATAAGGTCGGGAATATCAAACGTGATTTCCTCGACCGTGCCCAGCGCGGAACATTTGAACGCCGCCGCCCTGACCAGCGCGGCCACCTGCGGATCCACCGGCGTGCCGTTGACGGTGGCGGCATAGGCGATGCGCAGGCCTTGCGGCTTGCCCAATGCATAGTCGCGCCCTGCCATCGCGCCCAGCATCAATGCCGCGTCCGCCGCCGTGCGCGTCAGCGGGCCGGAGGCCGCGAATTTGGAGAACAGCGTCGGCCCCGCTGAGGGCAGCAGGCCTTGCGTCGGCTTGATCCCGAAGACGCCGCAGAAACTGGCCGGGATGCGGATCGACCCGCCGCCGTCGCTGCCCTGATGCAAAAACCCCATGCGCGTCGCCGCCGCCACGCCCGCGCCGCCCGACGAGCCGCCGCTGGTCTTCGCAGGATCCCACGGATTGCGCGTGATGCCGAAGGCGGGGCTGTCGGTCACGCCCTTGTGGCCGAATTCCGGCGTCGTCGTCTTGCCGAGGAAGATCGCGCCCGCGTGCCGCAGGTTGGCGACGAAGGGCGCGTCTTCCGCAACAGGCAATGTCAACGTGAGCGCCGATCCGTCGCGCGTCGGCCAGCCTTTTACATCGGCGCCGTCCTTGATCGTCGTGGGAATGCCGTCGAGTGCACCGCACGGCGCGCCTTTCGCCCAGCGCGCTTCGGATTCCCGCGCCTGCCGCAGCACATCATCCGCGTCGGCCTGCAGCGCGAAGGCGTTGAGCGACGGATTGAGTGTGCGCATCTGGGCCAGGCACGCTTCGGCGACATCGGCCGGCGACAGCGCGCGGCGGCGGTAGCGGTCGAGGATTTCCGCGACGGTCAGGGAAAGGATGGCTTTATTCATGGGTCAAATCTTGTTCCACCCGCCCCCTTGAGTCAAGAACGCCCGGCAGGCCATAAAGCCCCCGGGCGTCCGTGAAACGGGCAGAAAGCCGCTCTTACTTGAAGAACGAGCGCATCCATTCATCGCGGTTCTTGGCGATGCTCTTGGTCTCGTCGGCCAGCTGGGGGTCACCCAGGTTGCGGCCGGAGAGTTTCTGGATCTCATCCTTGAACGTCGTGTAGAAGCTGGACTGGCTGACGTCGATCTCGATCTTCTCGCCGGTCTTGTAGTGCTCGAGATAGGGCTTCTCCAGCGCCTCGACGAGGTGCTTGGCCATGACCGGCAGCATTTCAGGGCCTGCGGCATACCAGTTGTCGTAGCCATAGGTGTCGCCGGTACCGATATCTAGCGTCTTGTCGGAGGTTGCGACGAGTTCATCCGAGGGGGTGATCGCGTGGAAACCAAGCTTCTTCGCCATTGCCTGCACCATCGGGCTGGTCATTTGGCAGACGAACGGGCCATCGGGCGGCTCAACCAAATAAGCACGCAGCACTTGCAGGCCGATCATGACGTCGAAGAGGCCTGCGTAGCCATTGAGCACCATGCGGGTGGTGCCGATCTCGAGCCACTTCTCCTGCTCGATTTCACCCTGCTTGACGAACAGCGGATAGGAAATGGAGACACCGACGATATCGCCGGTCGACTTTTCCTCGACGAGGATGACCGACCCCTTGTCGGCGAGATCCTTCACGAGGTCGGAGTGGCGGTCACAGACGTTCTCGTGCGGGTTTTCTGCATAGAACTGCATGAGGGCGGCGTGATCTTCAACCTTGGCGAAACGGATATTGAACTTCCTGTTTTCGGTCGTCATTCTGGCTCCTGATTGTCGTTGTATGAAAAAGGAGCCAGTTTTATAGCAACTCGCGGATGTATTTTCTATATGTATTTTTTTTACATAATTTTAGAAATAAGAAATGAGCCTTTATAAGGCTTTAGATGAATTCATGCGCGAAAAAGGACGGGAGAGGCTGCGGATACGCATGCCTCTCCCGTCCTTTAGGTTGAATTGCCGACTGTTTTACCTGAAGTTTTTCTTCTGCCACGCCGTACGGCCGGCGCGGAGATGCTGTTTCGCATCGAACGCATCCGGAGTACCCAGCGTCGTGTCGGCGGCGAGTTGTTTGATCTCGTCGCGGAACGTGGTGAAGAAGGTCGACTTGCTTAAATCCAGCTCGATCTCCTCCCCCGTCTTCTTATTGGTCAAGACGGGGTTCTTCGCCAGGTTTTCCAGCCACGCCGCAAGGCCGGGCATCGCCTCCATGCCGAGGCCGAACCAGTCGCTCGGATTCGTTTCATGGCCGCTGCCCGGCGCCGTGGTGCGCGCTTTAGCTTCCCTCAGCCCTTCCGGCATGTCCTTCAGGTTGCGCCAGCCGATCGCCTGAGCCTTTTTCTGCACCGGATCGGTTTCCATGTGCGCGACAAAGATATCCTTCGGCGGCTCAAAGAAGAAGGCGCGCAGCACCTGCATCGCCACCATCGCGTTGAAAATATCTCCAAAACCGTTAAGGACGATCCGCGTCGTGCCGACTTCATGCCAGCGCGCTTCCGTATCGCCTTCCACCGCCATCAGCGGGTGGGTGATAGAGGAAGCGAAAATCTGCCCCTGTTCGTCCTCGATCAGCACGACGGCGCCTTCTTCAATGCGCTTTTTCATCAGGTCTTCCTGACGCTTGAAGACGTTCTGGTGCGCGTTCTCGTCATAAAACGCAATCAGCTTGTCGAAATCGCCCGCATCGGAAAAGCGGATGAAGTATTTCTGGGCCGGGGTATTGGTCGCCATGGTTCTCACCTGACAATTGTGAATGGGATGTCTTTTTATACCCCCCGTCCCGCGATATGACTATATGTTTGTTTTTACCATATTAATTAAGCGTTAACGTGTTTCTGGCACAATTATAATTGTACAAGCAGCTTCTGAACGGTGCACGAACCCATGACGGCAAAGGCCACATCGTCTGTTCTACCTGCCTTTGAAATGACCAGCTTCTTCAAAAAGTTGACGTCGTTTGCGGGAGCCTTTGGCCTGGTGCTGATCGCCGCCTGCATGCCCGTGGGCAACCAGGAGGTAAATAACGACCTGTTCAAGAACCAGGAAGAAATGAAACTCGCCGTCTCCTCCCTCAAGGCGGGCATGACGGAAGACGCGGTCTTCAAGCAGCTCAACATCCCGACCGAGAAATTCAACCACATGAGCACGACGGAGATGCAGTTGAGCATCTATGGCAACTCGCAGGTGCAAGGCTCGCCCGACCAGCTTGAGCAGTTCCGTCAGAAGCTCATGAATTACGAAGGCTATTCGCTGCCCTATACCAATCTTGAGAGCAAAGGCACGTTCGGCTTCGGCACGATGAAGACGAACAAATCAGGCTATGACCTGCGCATGGTGCTGATCTTCGAACACAACCGCCTGATGCACGCCTCCGTCGACGGCCGCCCGATGGTCAACGAGAACAGCGACCAGTACATCTGGGGCAGCGTGCTCAAGAAAACAACGGGTATCGGCTTCTAATTCCTTATGGCTGGGCTATACTGGCGGGCATTGCAACATGCCCGAAAGGATTCCCATGGCCTCGAAAAGCACGTCCGCTCCCCTCTCCGACGCCCCCACCCCGGTCGACATCGGCAGCGTGTTCGGCAAGCGCACGATGGCCGAGATCAAGAAGGGCATCAAGAGCGGCGGCATCCAGCAGGTCAAGGTCGGCGTCTTCGACGTCGACGGCATCTTGCGCGGCAAGTACCTGAGCGCCGAAAAATTCCTCAGCGCGCTCGACAGCGGCTTCGGCTTCTGCGACGTCGTGCTCGGCTGGGATTCCAACGACCAGCTCTACGATAGCGCCTCCTTCACCGGCTGGCACACCGCCTACCCCGACGCGCAGGTGCGCGTGGTGCCCGAAACGGCGCGCGCCATCCCGTTCGAGGACAATACGCCCTTCTTCCTCGGCGAATTCACCGGCCGCGCGGCGGCGATCTGCCCGCGCAACGTGCTCTCCCGCGTGGTCGAGCGCGCGAAGGACATGGGCTTCATCCCCTATTCCTCCTGCGAATTCGAGTTCTTCGTCTTCGACGAGACGCCCGAGAGCGTGCGCGAGAAGAACTACCAGAACCTCAAGAGCATCACGCCCGGCTACTTCGGCTATTCGGTGCTGCGCAATTCGGTGAAGTCGGAATTCTACCACGAGCTGCTGGAGCTCGGCCGCACCATGCGCTTCCCGATCGAGGGCCTGCACACCGAGACCGGGCCCGGCGTGCTCGAGGCCGCGCTGCAATACGATGAGGCGCTCGAAAGCGCCGACCGCGCCGCCCTCTTCAAGACCTTCACCAAGATCGCCGCGCAGCGCCGCGGCTGGATGGCCAGCTTCATGGCCAAGTGGTCGAACAAATGGCCCGGCTGCGGCGGCCACATGCATATGTCGCTGCGCGACAAGAAAACCGGCAAGCCCGTCTTCTTCGACGCCAAGAAGCAGCACAAGATGTCGGACACCATGCGCTGGTTCCTCGGCGGCCAGCAGGCGCTGATGCCGGAGCTGCTGTGCATGTCTGCCTCCACCGTCAACAGCTTCAGCCGCCTCGTGCCCGGCTATTGGGCGCCGACGAACGCGACCTGGGGCGTGGAAAACCGCACCACTGCGCTGCGCGTCATCCCCGGCTCGGAAAAATCGCAGCGGATCGAGTACCGCATCGCCGCCGCCGACATCAATCCCTACCTCGCCATGGCTGCGGCCATCGGTTCGGGCCTGTGGGGCATCGAGAACAAGATCGAGCCGACCAAGATTGTCGAAGGCAACGCCTACACGCAGGAATTTCCCGAGAAGATGCGCCTGCCCTCCACGCTGACCGAGGCCGCCGGCCGCCTGCGCGCATCGAAAGCCGCGCGCAAGCTGTTCGGCGACGACTTCGTCGACCACTACGCCCAGAGCCGCGAATGGGAAGAGCGCGAATTCCGCAAGGCCATCACGGACTGGGAACTCGCGCGCTACTTCGAGATCATTTGATGAAACACGTCCGCATCGTCGAAGTCGGCGCCCGCGACGGGTTGCAGAACGAGAAGAAGGCGCTGCCCGCGCAGACCAAGATCGCCTTCATCGACCTGCTCTCGCAGACCGGCCTGACCGAGATCGAGGCCGGGTCTTTCGTCTCGGCCAAATGGGTGCCGCAGATGGCGGATACCGATAAGGTCTTCGCCGGCATCAAGAAGAAACCCGGCGTCAGCTATCCCGTGCTGGTGCCGAACCTGAAGGGCATGGAGGCCGCGTTGGCCGCCGGCGTCAAGGAAATCGCCGTCTTCGCCGCCGCCTCGGAAACATTCAGCCAGAACAACATCAACTGTTCCATCGCCGAGAGCCTCGAGCGGTTCAAGCCTGTCATCGATCTCGCGAAGCAAAGCGGCATCAAGGTACGGGGCTACGTGTCCTGCGTGCTCGGCTGCCCTTATGAAGGCAACATCGCGCCCGAGGCCGTCGCCAGCGTGGCGAAGGCGCTTTACGACATGGGCGCTTACGAAATCTCGCTCGGCGACACCATCGGCGTCGGCACGCCTGAAAAGACGCGCGCGATGCTGCAGGAAGTGAAGAAACAAGTGCCCGCCGCAGCGCTCGCCGGGCACTTCCATGACACCTATCACCACGCGCTCAACAATATCAGGGCAGCGCTGGAAGAAGGCGTGATGGTCTTCGACAGCTCCACCTCCGGCCTCGGCGGCTGCCCCTATGCGCCCGGCGCGAGCGGCAACGTGGCGACCGAAGCCGTCGTGGAAATGTTGCGCGGCATGGGCTATGAGACCGGCGTGGACCCCGTCAAGATCGCGGCCGCCGGCAAGTTCATCCGCGCCGCGCTGGCTTAAGTGCCCTTGACCGCGTTCGTGAAGACCTGTTCGTAATCCTTCGCCGTCAGCGCGATGGGGTTGCCGCCCGCGGAGGGGTCGGCCAGCGCCATCACGCCGATCTCGGCAGCGCGGTCGGCGGGCACACCGATGTCGGCCAGCGTGTGCGGGATACCGAGTTCCTTGCGGAAGTCCAGCACCCACGTCAGCACGGCCTCGAAGCCTTTGCCCTTGAGGTTCAGCACGCGCGCGAGCACGTCCATGCGCTCAGCGATCGCGTCCTTGTTGCGGAGCATGACGTAGGGCAGCAGCACCGCATTCAGCAGGCCGTGATGCTTGTCGTAGATCGCGCCCAGCGGATGCGCCAACGCATGCACCGCGCCGAGACCCTTCTGGAACGCCGCCGCGCCCATCGAGGCCGCGGCGAGCATGTTCGCGCGCGCTTCCATGTCCTTGCCGTCCTTGTATGCGCGTGGCAGGTAGTCGGCCACAAGACGCATGCCTTCGAGCGCGATGCCGTCGGCGAGCGGATGATACCCGGGCGCGCAGAACGCCTCGAAGCAATGCACGAAAGCGTCGATGCCGGTCGCCGCCGTGATATGCGGCGGCAGGCCGACGGTCAGTTCAGGGTCGGAAATGACGATGGACGGCAGCATCTTGGGGTGGAAGATGATCTTCTTCTCATGTGTCGCTTCATTCGTGATGACGCTGGCGCGGCCGACTTCCGAGCCGGTGCCGGACGTCGTGGGAACAGCCACCACAGGCGCCATGCCCGATTCCTTCACGCGCAGGTAATTGTCGCCCACATCCTCGAAATCCCACAGCGGGCGTTCCTGCCCGACCATCAGCGCGACGGCCTTGGCGGCATCAAGGCCGCTGCCGCCGCCGAAGGCGATGACACCGTCATGCTGGCCGTTCTTGTAAGCGCGTACGCCGGCCTCGACGTTGGCGCCGGTCGGGTTGCCTTTGACGCCGGTGAACAGCGCAACCGCCAGCCCCGCCTTCTCGCACACGGCGAGCGCGGTCTTGGTCACCGCATTGTCCTTGAGGCCTTCGTCGGTGATGAGCAGCGGGTTCTTCATGCCGAGCTTGCGGCAGGCTTCAGGCAGCTTCTCGATCATGCCAGAGCCGAAGAAGACGGTGGTAGGGTAGTTCCATTTGCCGGTGAGGGTTTTCATCGCATTACACTTTCAGGTGATAGCTCTTGGGTCGGGTCAGCTGTTCGAAGCCGATCATGGAGAGGCTGGCGCCGCGGCCGGTGTCCTTCACGCCCGTCCACGCGAGGCCGGGGTCGAGGTAGTCGCAGCGGTTCATGAACACGGTGCCGGTCTCGAGCGCCGCGCCGATCTTCTCGGCAGCGGAAACGTCCTTCGTCCAGATCGACGCGGTGAGGCCGAAGGGGCTGTCGTTCATCAGCTTGAGCGCCTCATCATCCCCCGACACCTTCATGATGCCGACGACGGGGCCGAAGCTTTCTTCCATCATCACCGACATCGAGTGGTCGACGTCGATCAGCACCTGCGGGCCGAGGTAAGCCGTGCCCGCGATGCTGGCGGCGAAGTGCTTTTCGGGGATCAGGGCGCGCGCGCCCTTGGCGACCGCTTCCGCGATCTGGCCGCGCACGAAATCCGCCGCGCCGACGCGTACCATCGGGCCGATGGTGGTGTCGGGATAGGTCGGGTTGCCGAGCGTGTATTTCTTGGTGAGATCGACGAAGCCGTCGACGAAGGCGCCGAAGTGTTTCTCATGCACATAGATGCGCTCGATGCCGCAGCAGCACTGGCCGGAATTGAAGAACGCGCCGTCGACGAGGTTCTCGATCGCGTTCTCGAGGTTGGCATCCTCGCGCACATAGGCCGGGTCCTTGCCGCCGAGCTCCAGCCCCGCGACGATGAACTTGTTGCTGATTGCCTTCTGCACCGCGTGGCCGCCGCGCACGGAACCGGTGAAGTTGACGTAGTCGACACGTGGGTCGGCGATCATCTTCTCGGCATCTTCATGGGAGAGGTCGAGGAACTGGAACACGCCTTCCGGCAGCCCCGCCGCCTTGAAGCCTTCCGCATAGCGGTCGGCCACCAGCGGCGTCTGGTGCGAGTGCTTGAGCACCACGACGTTGCCCGCCAACAGCGCCGGCACGATGGCGTTGACGGAGGTGAGGTACGGATAGTTCCACGGCGCGATCACAGCGACGACGCCGAGCGGATCGCGCTTGATATAGCGCTTGAAGCCGCTCTGGCTGTCCGGCACCACGTCCGCCAGCGCCTTGGGCGCGAGGTCGACGGCGTACTTCACGCGCTCCTGAAAGCCCTTCAGGATTTCATTCGCGGTATAAGCGATCGGGCGGCCCATCTGCCAAGTGATTTCAGTGCCGATCTCGGAGGCCTTGGAGACCATGTAGTCGAGGAACTTGAGCATGTATTTCTGGCGCTCGGCGAGCGGCGTATCGCGCCAGCCCTTCTGCGCCGCCTTGGCCTTGGCCAGCGCCGCGTCAACGTCGGCCATCGTCTGCAGCCCGCGCTCCAGATAGACACGGCCGTCGACGGGAGAAATGCATTGAAGGCTTTTTGCGTTTGCCATGGGACATTCCTTTACTTACTTAAATCGAACGAGTTCCAGTTTTTCGTTCACCTGATCGCCAACATTGGCGTTGACAGCCTCGATGACGCCGTCGTTGGGCGCGGTGACGGCGTGTTCCATCTTCATCGCCTCGACGACCACAAGGGGCTGACCCTTCTTCACGCTGTCGCCGACGTTCACGCGCACAGCCACGACCTTACCGGGCATCGGCGCGGTCAGGCGGCCGTGGCCTTCTTCGGTCGCGTCGCCGGCGTGCAGCGGGTCGGCATAGGTCAGTTCGCGCTGGTGGCCTTGGTACATCAGCACCACCTGCGCGCCGTCGCGGCAGAGAACTGCGTCGTAATCATTCCCGCCGAAGCGCGCGAAGAAGCCCATGTCGAAGCCGCTCGGCATCACGGCGGCCTGCACGGTGCGGCCATCGGGCAGCGTCACGGCGCTGCCGTGCGCGGATAACTTGTATTCGCCGGTTTCATCATGGAAGGTGAAGCAATCCATCGTGGCCGCGCCGATACGGAAGGATGACATGTCATCCCACGGGTCATCGGTTTTCTTCTCGCGCCGAGCGGTGAGGCCGAGGACGGCAAGCACCAGCGCCTCGGGCGCGGGCGCGGTCTTTTCGGGCAGCAGGCTCTTGTGGTGATCGGCGATGAAGCGCGTGTTCACCTTGCCTGCGTGGAACGCCGGGTGGCGCGCCAGCGCGCGCAGGAAGACGATGTTGGATTTCGGGCCGGCGATGTAGGTGTCGTCGAGCGCTTCGGCCAAATTCTTCAGCGCGATCTCGCGCGTCTCGCCCCAGGCGATGATCTTGGCGATCATCGGGTCGTAGTGGATGGAGATGACGTCGCCGTCACCATAGGCCGCCTCGCGCACGCCGGTGTCGACGCGCACGCAGTCGCTCTCGAGCGGGAAGCGCAGGAAGCGGATCTGCCCCGCGCCGGGCAGGAAATCGCGGTCGGGATCTTCGGCATAGAGGCGCACTTCGACGGCATGGCCGTTGATGCTCAAGTCTTTCTGCGCGCGCGGCAGCGGGTTGCCTTCCGCCACGCGGATCTGCCACTCCACAAGGTCGAGGCCGGTGATCATCTCGGTCACCGGATGTTCGACCTGCAGGCGGGTGTTCATTTCCATGAAATAGAAATCGTCCGGCCCATTGAGCAGGAACTCGACCGTGCCCGCGCCGACGTAACCGATGGCCTTCGCGGCGGCGACGGCGGCCTTGCCCATCTTCTCGCGCGTCTTTTCCGTCATGCCGGGCGCCGGCGCTTCCTCGATGACTTTCTGGTGGCGGCGCTGCACGGAGCAGTCGCGCTCGAAGAGGTAAACCACGTTGCCCTGTTGGTCGGCAAAAACCTGAATTTCAACGTGGCGCGGCTCGGTCAGGTATTTCTCGATCAGGACTTTTTCATCGCCGAACGACGACTTGGCTTCGCGCTGCGCACCGCCCAGCGCTTCGGCGAAATCGGTTTCGGCCTCGACCACGCGCATGCCCTTGCCGCCGCCGCCGGCGGAGGCCTTGATCAGCACGGGGAAGCCGATCTTCTTCGCTTCCTTCAGCAACAGCGCGGCGTCCTGGTCATTACCGTGATAGCCGGGCACCAGCGGCACGCCGGCTTTTTCCATCAATGCTTTCGATTCACTCTTGCCGCCCATCGCGCGGATGGCCGCGGGCGGCGGGCCGATGAAGATAAGGCCGGCAGCCGCAACGGCTTCGGCAAAGGCCGCATTTTCGGAGAGGAAGCCGTAACCGGGGTGGATCGCATCCGCGCCCGTCTGCTTTGCCGCCGCGATGATCTTGTCGATGACGAGGTAGCTTTCGCGCGCGGACGCCGCGCCGACATGCACGGCCTCGTCGGCGGTCTCGACATGCAGCGCGTTTTTGTCGGCATCGGAATAGACCGCCACCGTCGCGATGCCGAGCTTGCGGCACGTCTTCATCACGCGGCATGCGATTTCGCCGCGGTTGGCGACCAGCACCTTCTTGATCTTGCGTTCGAGAATCATATGTACACCCTACCCTGTGCGCCGGCGCTTTTCCATTCCGTTTTTATTATCGTTTTCAATGGTTTAAAAAGAATGAAGGGATAAAATTGACAGAATGCGCTGTTGTTGTTATTTTTTACCATAACAATTAACAGAGTCCGCATGCCCGCCCTCAAAAAAGATGCCGCCCCCGAGGCACTTGGCCCCGAGCGCCTCCGCGAGATCTTCAACGATTTCGCCCGCGATGCGGTGCGCGACTATCCGGCAATCACGGGCCGCTTCGCCATCCTCAATCTGGCCACGCACGAACATCACGGCGAGATCGACCTGCAGAAAAGCGGCTTCGCGGACGAGGCGGCATTCGCGGCGTACCTCGGCGACTACACGCAGAAATACAAGGCCTCCGCCACTTCCCGCGCGATGCGCAAATCGGCGAAGGGACTCCTCTTCATCGGCTTCAACGGCGCTTCGGCGGTGATGCGCGACCCGGAACGCGACGTGATGAAGACGCTCGACCACGAACTCGGCCACCTCCTCGTCGAAGGCGCGATCGGCGGCAAGACCGACGACGCCGGCACGAACTTCCGCGAATGCGCGGCCGACGTCTTCGCGGCCTTGCGCGACATGCAGCGCAACGGCACGGAAAGCGGCCTGCTGGAACGCCTCGCATGGCACCGCGCGGTCAAGCTGGCCCGGAAAGGCGACGGCAGCCACTTCACCACCTTCGCGCTGCAGAAGCTCGACGAGGTCAAGGACCGCATCGACTTCAGCCGCCTGACGCCGCAGCAGACGACGCAACTCGCCTGGACGATCGCCGCCGCGACCGCCCTGCCGCAAGCTGCGCTGCAGCGCCTCGGCAAGAAGCTCGCGCCGCTCGCGCGCAAAAAAAGCGCGACGGAAGATATCGAAGATCGTCTCAAAAACGCCGCCGACCTGCTCCACGGAGAGAAGGACCAGATGACGTCGCGCGCGCTGCTCGCCTATCTCGCGCCCTATCTTGCAAGCAGCCGCAGCTTCGACGGATCCGCGCTCAAGACGCAAGGCGCCGAGTGGGACGCTGTCCGCCAGCTGGTCGCCGAGAAAAATGCAAAGATCGCTTCCGTCGGCCTGCTCGCGGGCATGCCGATCCGCCGCGACGGCGGCAGCGTCGTTCCTTTCAGGAAGAAATAAGCCTTACTTCTTGCGCCAGTCCGGCTCGGCCTTGTTGAGGAAGGCGGAGAGGCCGTGCTTGCCTTCGTCGGAGGCGCGCGCCTCGGCGATCTTGCCGGCGGTGAAGCGGATCAGGTCGTCGTCGATCTTCTTGCGCGAGGTTTCCTGGATCAGCGCCTTGCCCAGCGCCTGCGCGCCCGGCGCGCCCTGCCAGAGCGCGTCGATGATCTTCGCGGCGCCTTCATCCAGACCGCCAGCGGGCACGACTTCATGCACGAGGCCGATGCGCTTAGCTTCCGGCGCGGCGATGCGCTCGGCGGTCAGCGAATAGCGGCGCGCCTGACGCTCGCCGATCGCGGCGATGACGTAGGGTGAAATGATCGAGGGGATGATGCCGATGCGCACTTCAGAGAGGCAGAACTGCGCCGCCTCTTCCGCAATCACGATATCGCAGCACGCCGCCAGCCCGACGCCGCCGCCGAAGGCGTTGCCCTGCACGAGCGCGAGGGTCGGCTTGGGCAGAAAGTTGATGGTCTTGAGCAGCGTGCCCAGCCCCATCGCGTCCGTGACGTTTTCATCGAAGGAATAATCGGCCACGCGACGCATCCAGTTGAGGTCGCCCCCGGCGCAGAAACTTTTGCCGTTGCCGCGCAGGATCACCACGCGCACATTTTTGTCGGCGCCTGCCGCCTGAAACACCTGGGTCAACGCGGCGATCGTATGCTCGTCGAACGCGTTGTGCACGTCGGGGCGGTTGATCGTGATGGTGGCAACCTGTTTATCGACGGTGTAGAGGATGGTTTGCGTCATCATTTTTTCCAGTCTTTTCAATGGATATCCACAGCCTTGACAGCGCGTCGGCGCTTGATTACATTATGTCAATATTTTCACATTGTCAGGATTCATCATGAAAGATTTCAAAACGGAATTCAACGATCTCTCCAACGCCGCCACCCGCACCCGCGAAAACCCGCTTTCGGGCACGATCCTCGTCACCGCGACGGGCAAAGGCATGATTTACGATACCGTGCGTACGGCGGAAGAATATCTGTCATCCGACTATAGCGACCGCAAGCTCAGCATCGGCATTGATTACGGCTACAACGTCCTCGAGCTCACGCCGGAAGACCGTATGCTGGACCTGACAGCAGTCGACATTTATGTCAAACTCATGGCAAAGCGTGGCGGTCCCGTGTCGTTCTTCAAGGTCGAGAAGGTCGAGGACGGCAAGATCTACGCCGCCTTCCCCGCCGGTTCGGAGAACTGGATGCCACAAGGCACGCACATCTACGCCTGCGTCCTCAATGCCGCCCTGCTGAGCCGCCAGAACGGCGACATGCCCGTATCCTTCAGGTTCCGCGGCCACGAGATCGTCGTCGACCGGCACACGAAGCCAGCGGAGATCGAAAACCTCTTCCCCGAAGACCAGCGCCTCCGCACCAACCCGAAGCCGCCGGGGCCGTCGCAGGGATACGGCTACAAATAACGCATGAAGGCCGAATTCAACGACTGTTCCAGCGAGACGGTACGCACCGCCGAGCACCCGCGTACCAAGGATATCCTGATCCTGCCGCTGTTGGTGAGCAGCTCGATGTTCGACGTCGCGCGCGCGGCGGCCTTGTACCTGACGGATGCCTATAGCGACCGCACCATCTGCATCGCCTACGATCACGGCGATACGCTCATCGAATTCAAGCCTGAAGACCGCGCGCCGGACATGAGCGCCGTCGACGTCTATCTCGCGCTGATGAACGCGCGCAATCAGGATCATCCGACCCTCTTCAGCCGATGGGAGGAAGAAGACGGCAAGCTCCGCGCCCGCTTCGCCAATTACCTCAACGACTGGCCGGATTTCACGCAGATCTACAACGCCGCGCTGGACGCCGCCGCGCTCAGCCGCCGCAACGGCAACCTGCCCGTGGTTTTCGATTTCAACGGCAGGGATATCGTCATCACCGCGACGACACGTCCCGAGAACGTCGAATACGTCTTCCCGCCCGCCCAGCGCAAGCGCACCGGGCCGGAGCCGGGTTGATCGTCAATTCTTCCCTTCAAGCCCGATGATATTACCGGCGGTATCCTTGATCTGAACGATCAGGTAGCCGTCATCTTTGACCTGCAAAGGCCCGCGCCAGATTGTTGCGCCGAGAGACTGCGCGTGGGCAAGAATGCTTTCAACACCATCAACCTCAAAATAGCCGATACTGCCGCCGGTGCTCGCCGGGTTCTTTTCATCAGCCCCGACCATTTCCAGCATCGTGCCCGACAGGTCAAAAGAGACGAAATTATCGTCTTCTTCGCAAACGGGAGTTTTAAAGAAATCGCTGTAGAACTTCCTGCTGGCAGCAAGATCATTCACGCATAAGCGCAAGGTTTTCAGCTTCGGCCTCATCATTACATCCGGAACACGCCGAACTTGGCGTCGCCGATCGGCGCGTTGAGCGCGGCGGAGAGGCCGAGGCCGAGCACCATGCGGGTGTCGGCCGGGTCGATGATGCCGTCGTCCCACAGGCGCGCGCTGGCGTAGTACGGGTGGCCTTGCGTTTCGTATTGGTCGCGAATGGGCTTCTTGAAAGCTTCTTCCTCGGCCTGCGCCCACGGGGTTTTCATCGCGTCTTTCTTGACTTGCGCGAGAACGCTGGATGCCTGTTCGCCGCCCATCACGGAGATGCGCGCGTTCGGCCACATCCACAGGAAGCGCGGGTTGAAGGCGCGGCCGCACATGCCGTAGTTGCCGGCGCCGAACGAGCCGCCGATCAGCACGGTCAGCTTCGGCACCTGCGCGCAGGAGACGGCATGCACAAGCTTCGCGCCGTCTTTGGCGATGCCGCCCGCTTCATAGGCCTTGCCGACCATGAAGCCGGTGATGTTCTGCAGGAAGATGAGCGGGATCTTGCGCTGCGCGCAGAGTTCAACGAAGTGCGCACCCTTAAGCGCGGATTCCGAGAACAGGATACCGTTGTTGGCGATGATGCCGACGGGATAGCCGTAGAGGTGCGCGAAGCCGCAGACCAGCGTCTCGCCGTAGAGTTTCTTGAATTCGTCGAACTCGCTGCCGTCGACGAGGCGCGCGATGATCTCGCGCACGTCGTAAGACTTGCGGCTGTCGGCGGGGATCAGGCCGTAGATTTCCTTCGCGTCGTATTTCGGCGGCACGACTTCGCGCGTCTTCAGCTCGACCTTCTTGGTGCGATTCAAATTCGAGACGATTGAGCGCACGATAGAAAGCGCGTGGCCGTCGTTCTGCGCCATATGGTCGGTCACGCCGGACTTGCGGCAATGCACATCGGCTCCGCCAAGCTCTTCCGCTGTCACTTCCTCGCCCGTCGCCGCCTTCACCAACGGCGGGCCACCGAGGAAGATGGTGCCTTGGTTCTTGACGATGATGCTCTCGTCCGACATCGCGGGCACATAAGCGCCGCCCGCCGTGCACGATCCCATCACCGCCGCGATCTGCGGGATGCCGGCGGCCGACATGGTCGCCTGATTGTAGAAGATGCGGCCGAAATGTTCCTTGTCGGGGAACACTTCGTCCTGCAGCGGCAGGAACGCCCCGCCGCTATCGACCAGATAGACGCACGGCAGGTTGTTCTGCATCGCGATTTCCTGCGCACGCAGGTGCTTCTTGACAGTGAGCGGATAATAGGTGCCGCCCTTGACGGTGGCATCGTTGGCGACGATCACGCATTCCTGACCCGAGATGCGGCCGATGCCAGTGATGATGCCCGCTGCCGGAACTTTGTCTTCATAGACGCCAAACCCTGCGAAAGCCGAGAATTCGAGGAACGGCGAGCCGGGATCGACGAGGTTTTTGACACGGTCGCGCGGCAGCATTTTGCCGCGCGCGAGGTGCTTGGCACGCGCGTTTTCGTCGCCGCCCTGCTGGATCGTCGCGAGGGTGTCGCGGAAGTCGTTCACCACCGCCTCGATGGCCTGCCGATTCTTCTCAAACTCCTGCGACTGGGGCGAGAGCGACGAGGCCAACTGGGTCATGGTTTTCAATCCTTCTGCAGCAACGATTCCCGGCGATTTTATAATAAAATTACGGCGGAAGATACCGGATTGCTTGACCTGCAAAGTCACAATATGTATATTGATAATATCATTACTTCGCAAGAGCCGGAAATGCCCACACCGTCCAAGAAAAAGGCGAACAGGAAGGAAAGTCTCTCCACGGCTTTCAACGACTTCGCGTGCAAGGCGGTGCAAGACTTCCCCGCGTTGAAGGACAAGTTCCTCGTCTACGCCGCGCCGCTGGGCACGTTCTTCGGCAGCTGGCCGCAAAACGACACCACCGAAGACCTGATGATGGAGGTCGAGGGCACGATCGACATCAACGACGACATCGCCTACGCCAGCAAAGACAAGGACAGCGGCTATTACGTCATGGCCTACCTGCGCAACAGCCGCGCCCGCACGATGACCAGCACCGTCGAGAGCCGCGAGCGGGACATCATCGCGCTGATGGAGCACGAGCTCGGTCACCTCGTCGCGCCCGGGGGCGACATGAACCGCAACAACAACAACTTCAGCGAATGCGTGGCGGATTCTTTCTCCTTCATCCGCATGAGCCATGCGTATACGGATTTCGAGCGGCCGCTTGAGGCGACCATCTGGAACCAGGCACGCGAATTCATCTTCCTGCCCGCCTCCGACAGCACACAGCACTTCGCGGTGCCGACGCTGCTGGCCCTGCGCGACCTTGCACGCCATCACGACCTCAAGGCATTGTCGCCCGTGGAAACGGGCAACCTTGCCTACCGCCTCGCACTCAAGAACGGCCTGTCGGCGCAAGCGCTGAAGGAAGCCAGCGACGCCTTCGCGCCCGCCGCCGCCGCGTATCAAAAGACGCTGGCCGACGGCCTCAAGGCCTGCGGCGAACTGCTGCTGAACTACAAAGGCCCGCAGGCGGACCTCGTCAAGACGACCTGCCGCATCCTCCTCGCGCCTTTCCTGGGCGGCAACAAACACATCCTCAGGACCTCCCTGTCTGCGCAAGAGACCGCTGAAACGACAGCCAAGCTCACCGGGCCGTTCTGGAACAAGATCCGCGCCACTCTCGCCGCCTCTTCCGCCGCCGTCTCCGCCGCGCGCAGCCCGTCGCGCCTGCTCGACGAACAGGAGCTTCTCGGCCGCTTCGACAAGGCCGCGAACAAGCCGATCAATCCCCGCCAGTACGAAAGAGCATCCCACCGTCAGGCCATCCAGAAAAAGCGCGACGCGCTGAATCCCTGACCCTTTCTGGCAACTCCCGCAAAACAACTTCGCGCTTTTGCGCATAGCGTGCTATTTTAAAAGGCGTGGACAACAGCCTGAGGGGGAAATGCTGCCATGATCCATCCGCCGATTTTCATTACGCCTTTTTATGCCGCATTTTTTGGCCTCATGCTCGTCGTCCTGTCGTGGCGCGTGACCAAGCTGCGCAAGAAGTACAGCGGCCACAAGATGAGCGATACCGGCCACAACGAGCTTACCGCGGCCGTGCGCGCGCAGGGCAACCTGATCGAGTACCTGCCGCTCGCCCTCTTCCTGATGGCGCTGCTGGAAAACATGGGCACATCGCAGCCGCTGCTGCACCTGCTCGGCCTGCTGCTGATCGTCGCGCGCCTGCTGCATCTGCACGGGCTGAACGAGCCCAGCGGCAACGGCACAGGCCGCCGCCTCGGCACGCGCCTGACGTGGGCGCAGATTGCGATCGCGAGCCTGCTCTGCTTCGCGGGCGCGTTCGGGATGAACTTCTAGAAAATCAGAACGGCTTCGGCGATGCGGACGGCGTCTGCGGCGGCACCGTGCGATCGTCCTTCGCGGATTGCGCGTTGAACTGCGCCTTGATCTCGGCCTGCAGCGCGCGGAACGGCGCGGCTTCGGCCTCTTTCTTCGCTTCGTAGATGCGGTAGGGGATTTTCTCACGCGGGCGTTCGGCCTGGTTCAAGGCGCGCACGCCGCCAATCCACGCCAGCGTCATCGAGAACAGGAATGCCGGGTAACCAATCAGCGACACCAGCAGCGCCGTCGTCACCGCAACAGCGGGCGGCATGCCGATCACGAAGCCATATTTGCGCGCGAGGACGCCGAGGCGCGTGCGGCGGGGCTTGACAGCCTCGCGCTCGATCTCGCGGTCGAGTTTCTTGAGCACCAGATTGCGTTCGTCCGCATCCGCAAGACCGCGCGCTGTATTGAAGCGCGCGCGATAGGATACGAGCGTGACTTCCCGCTCCGCTTCCGTCTTTTTATTAAGTCCGAACATCAGGTCTCCATCACCGAAGGCGCGTTCTCATAAACATGTTCATCGAAGAGCTTGTTTATATCACCTTTCCACGCGGTGTCAAAGCGCTCGACGAGGCGCTGCGCCCAGGTGCGGCCGCTCTCGGCGATGGCGTGCAGGGGCGCCAGATAGACGCTTTCGTCCCGTCCCTTGCCGTCATGCAAGGCGCGCCGCTTCAGGCCCTTTTCCGCCAGCGCGAGACAGGCCTTGGCGATGTCGCCGACCGTGCCGCCGCGGAACGGCGTCTGCAACCCGTGGCGCGGCGTGGTGGCGCGCAGGTATTCGCGGTCTTCGTGCGTCCAGCCCTTGATCATCTCCACCGCCTCGGTCAGCGCGCCCTTGTCGTACAGCAGCCCCGTCCAGAACGCCGGCAGCGCCTTGATCATCTCGGCAGGGCCGGAATCCGCGCCGCGCATCTCGAGGAAGCGGCGCAGGCGCACTTCCGGCCAGATGGTGTTGAGGTGGTTCTCCCAATCCGCCGTCGAGGCCTTGTGGCCGGGATAGACGGCAAGCTTGCCCTGCATGAAATCCGCGAAGCGCCCGCCCTGCGCGTCGATGAAGACGTCGTCCTTGTAGATGCCGATCATCGGCATCTCGTTCATCGCGTAATCGACGAAGCGGGAAAAGCCGAAGCCCTCCTCGAACGCAACCGGCAGCATGAAGCCGAAACGCCCGCCCATGTAGTTGTGGATGACGTGGCTGCGGTAGCTCTGGAATCCGCTCGGCACGCCGTTGCAGAACGGCGAATTGGCGAACAACGCGACCGCCACCGGCTGCAAAGACAGCCCCACGCGCAGCATGTCGACCATGTCGCGCTCGGATTCATAGCCGAGGTTGACCTGCACGGTGGAGGTGCAGACCATGCCCTCGAGCGCGTTAGGGAAGCGCCGACGCTGCACATAGTCGCGCCACGTGAGGAAGCGCGACTTCGGCATGAAGGGCATGTCCGCCCCGCCGTGGGTGGGATGGTAGCCGAGCGCCAGCAGCCCGATGCCGAGGTTTTTCGCCGTCGCGACCGCCTCGGCGATGGTGGCGTCCGTCTCGGCCGCGACCTGGTGCAGGCTCTTGACCGGCGCGCCGCCCGTCTCCATCTGCCCGCCCGGCTCAAACGTCCAGTTGCGGCGACCTTTTTGCAGGGCGACGATGTTGCCTTGCTCAAGACACGCCATCCAGCCACCCGCATCCGACAACCCCTGCATAAGGTCGCGGATGCCCGCGCGGCCGTCCGCGCCGGCGTAAGGCACCGGCTTGGCATTATCCAGATAAAAAGGCGGCTTCTCGTGCTCGACGCCGACGAGTTGCTCGGCGATGGGCAGGCAGCTTTTCTCGAACCATGCGACCAGTTCTTGCTTACCGCAAATCGCGGCCGCGCCCGAATGGCTCTGGTTGGACATCAGCCGCCCCGCAGCTGGACGACGGCGAGCGCCGCGATCAAGGCCGTCTCCGCCTTGAGGATGCGCTTGCCGAGCGAGGCCGGATGCGCGCGCGGATGCGCCGCGATCATCGCCGCTTCGGCTTCCGAAAAACCACCCTCTGGCCCGATCAGGATGGCCAGCGGCTTGCCGGCCAGTTTCTGCGCGACGGCGGCGATGGGTGCGGCGTCTTTACGTTCAATGCAAAAGATGAAATCACGGTCACAATCTTTTGAATTTAAATATTCTTTGAGCGAGTGCAATGGCGTGACCTGCATGACGTCGAGGCGCTCGCACTGCTCCGCCGCCTCGACCGCGATGGCCTGCAGGCGCTCTTGGTTGATCTTGTGGACGACGGTATGGTCGCAGGTCACCGGCACGAAGGCACGCGCGCCCAGTTCGCACGACTTTTCAACCATCAGGTCAAAGGCTTCCTTCTTGACCGGCGAGGCGATGACGGTGACGTCCGGGCTGGAAACCTGTTCAAGCAGTTTCTCAACCAGCGTCACGATCGCACTCTTTTTGTTCAGTTCGCTGATCGTCGCCAGCCAGTCGCCGTCCTGCGCGTTGAAGACGCGCAACTGCTCGCCTTCGGCCTTCCTCATCACGTTTCTCAAATAATGTGCCTGACCTTCTGACAGCGCAAAACTTTCGCCCGCCGCGAAACCGGCGTCGGGGAGGCACAGGCGGGTCAGCCGCTTATATTGGTCTTGGGACACCATCGGCCAGAGCATAGGGCAGAAAACCATAAAACGGAAGCCCTCTCCTGCGCAGTTGCAGCCGGGCGGCGGCTCTGGCATAAGATGATCCGAAATCAAGGGTATGAATATGGCCACCGACATCAACCTCGACCAGCCCCTGTTCCGGGCCACCCCAGCTTGGATGCACCCCTATATCAAGCTGGCGCGGCTAGACCGGCCGATCGGGACGTGGCTGCTGCTGTTCCCCTGCTGGTGGGCGATCGTGCTGTCGCAGGGCGGCATCTTCCATATGGGGCTGCATGCCTGGGTCATGGCCGCCCTCTGCGTGCCCGGCGCCGTGCTCATGCGCGGGGCGGGCTGCGTGGTCAACGACCTCTGGGACCGCAAGCTCGACGCCAAGGTCGAGCGCACCCAAAGCCGCCCGCTGGCTTCGGGCGAGGCTGGCGTCTTCGGGGCGCTGGTCTTCCTGTTCCTGCTGCTGACCGCCAGCCTCGGCATCCTGCTGCTGATGCCGATGACGGCCATCGTACTCGGGTTTATGGCACTTGTTCCCGTCGCCATTTATCCCGCCATGAAGCGCGTCACATGGTGGCCGCAACTGTTCCTCGGCTTCACCTTCAACTGGGGCGCGTTGCTCGGCTGGGCAGCGGCGACGGGGTCGATCGGGATGGGCGGGCTACTGCTTTACGCGGGCGGAATCTTCTGGACGCTCGGCTACGACACCATCTACGCCCATCAGGACAAGGACGACGACGCGCTGGTCGGCGTGCGCTCCACCGCGCGACTGTTCGGCGACCGCAGCCGCTGGTATGTGGCGCTGTTCTACGCCGCCGCGCTGGCGCTGACGCTCCTGTCCAAGATCGCGTTCGGATGGCACGCGCTGACGCCATGGCTGGCGCTGCTGCCGCTGCTGCACCTGATCTGGCAGGTCACGACCTGGAAGATGGACGATGCGGCGTCGAGCCTGAAGATCTTTCGCTCCAACCGCATCTACGGCTGGCTGGTGTTGGCGCTGCTGGCGCTTTAACGCACCTGATCGACGAGCTGGCCGACGCGCTGGCTGACCAGCGTGAGCATTTCCAGCTTCACCGCCGCTTCCGCCTTCATCTCGGCCACCAGTTGCAGGACCTTTGCGACTTGATCTTCATGCGCGCGGAACCAGTCCTCGATGGCATTCTGCTTGCCCTTCTTGGCATGGCGCAGGATCGCCTCGGTCAGTGCGGCCTGATGCGCATAGAAGTCGTCAAGCAGCCCGCTGATCGCGCGCGCAGCCCACGAGTTTTCCGGCGTCAGTTGCGACGCCTGCCGCCGCAGCCAGTCCAGGCCGAGCTTGTCGCCCGTCAGGAAATACGCGGTGGTGATGGCGCCAAGGTCGCCCTTCACGTGGCGCGAGATGCTGATGATGTCGTTCGCGGAAGACAGCAAACCCAGCACCGAAATCTCGGCGGCCAGCGCCTGCGGCATGCCGCGTTCGGCCAGCTTGGCTTCCGTCTTCTTCAACTCCTCGCGCGCGACGTCGGACAGTGCGCGGCCGAGACCCTTCTTGAGCGTCTCGATCCCCGGCTTGAAGGTGTCGATCTCCGCCTCGATGCGCAATCCGCCCGAGCGGCCGAAGCGCAGGAACCACGTAACGCCGCGCTTGACCATCTGCGAGACCTCGAACAAGGCCGCCATCTGCACGCGGCCCGGCACCTTGTTGTCCAGCGCCTCGACCGCTGCCCATGCCTCTTCGATGCCGAAGGCGTCGACGACGATCATGAAGGCCTTGATGACCTCTTCCGCCGAGGCGCCGGTCTTCAGCACACGGGTGCGGACGAAGACGGGGCCCATGCGGTTGACGAGGGTATTGACGACCTGCGTCGCGATGATCTCGCGCTTCAGCTTGTGCGCGCGGATCTCGGCGTCGTACTTGTGCAGGCGGGCCGGGAAGTAGTCGAACAGCAGACGCTCCAGCGCCGGGTCGTCGGGGATCGACGACTTCAGCAGCTGGGTGTACAGCGTCATCTTGGCGTAGGCGAGCAGCACGGACAGCTCCGGCCGCGTCAGGCCGATGCCGTCGCGGCCGAGGCGCGTGAGCGTCTCCTCGTCCGGCAGTCCTTCGAGCTGGCGGTTGATGAGGCCCGCCTTCTCGAGATCGCGGATGAACTCGGCATAGACGCCCAGTTCGGATTTCGCGCGGTATTCGAGTAGGCTTAGCGCCTGCGTCTGCTGGTAGTTGTCGCGCAGCACGAGCGCCGCCACGTCGTCGGTCATCTGCTCGAGCAGCTTGTTGCGGGCAGGCAGCGTCATCTTGCCCCGCGCGCGCACGTCGGCGAGCAGGATCTTGATGTTGACTTCGTGGTCGGAGCAGTCGACGCCGCCCGAGTTGTCGACGAAGTCGGTGTTGATGCGTCCGCCGCGGCGCGCGTATTCGACGCGGGCCAGCTGCGTGCAGCCGAGGTTGGCGCCCTCGCCGATCACCAGGGCGCGGACTTCCGATGCGTTGATGCGCAGGTTGTCGTTGCTCTTGTCATCCGCATCGGCGTTGCTCTGGCGCGAGGATTTCAGGAAGGTGCCGATGCCGCCGAACCAGAGAAGCTCGACCTCCGCCTTCAGAATGGCGCGCATGAGTTCGTCCGGCGTCACTTCGCTCTCGTCGATGCCGAAGCACTTCTTGATCTGCGGCGTCAGCTTCAACGTCTTGGCCGAGCGCTCATAGATCATGCCGCCCGCCGAGAGTTTCGACTTATCGTAAGCGTCCCAGCCCAAGCGTTCCTTGAACATGCGCGCGCGTTCGGCGAAGCTCGCCGCAATATCCGGCTCGGGATCGCAGAAGATGTGCACGTGGTTGAAGGCGCCGACCAGCTTCATCTGCTTGGAGAGCAGCATCGCGTTGCCGAAGACGTCGCCGGCCATGTCGCCGACGCCGACCAGCGTGAAGGGTTCCTTCTGGATGTCCTTGTCCATCTCGCGGAAGTGGCGCTTGACGGATTCCCACCCGCCGCGCGCGGTGATGCCGATTGCCTTGTGGTCGTAACCGGCAGAGCCGCCCGAGGCGAAGGCGTCCTGCAGCCAGAAATCCGCCTTGCGCGAGATCTCGTTGGCGATGTCGGAGAAGGTCGCCGTGCCCTTGTCGGCGGCGACGACAAGGTAGGGGTCGATGCCGTCATGGCACACGACGTTCTTCGGGCGCACGACCTTGCCGCCGACGTTGTTGTCGGTGATGTCGAGCAGCGCGGAGACGAAGATTTTATAGCACTCGACGCCTTCCTTCTGGTACGCCTCGCGCCCGCCGGTCTTGGGCGGCTGCTTGACGATGAAGCCGCCCTTCGCGCCAACCGGCACGATGACGGTGTTCTTGACCATCTGCGACTTCATCAGGCTGAGGACTTCGGTGCGGAAGTCGTCGGCGCGGTCGGACCAGCGGATGCCGCCGCGCGCGATTTCGCCGCCGCGCAGGTGCACGGCCTCGACGCGGGTGGAATAAACGAAGATTTCAACGTAGGGGCGCGGCAGCGGCAGGTCCGTGATGTTCTTGCTGTCGAGCTTGACCGCCAGCGACGTCTTGGGGTGGCCGTCGGCGTCCACTTGGAAATAGCTGGTGCGCAGCGTCTTCTCGATCAGCATCTTGAAGCCGCGCAGGATGCGGTCGTGGTCGAGCTTCTGCACGGATTGCAGCATCTCGATGATCCTGGCGCCCGATGCCTTCCCGCGCTCCTTGGTCTTGGCGGCAGGGTCGTGCATGTCCTTGAACAGCTTCACCAGTTCGGCCGCGATCTGCGGATAAAGGCCAAGGACCTGCTCCACATACGTGCGGCTGAACGGGAAGCGCGCCTGGCGCATGAAGCTGCTGTAGGTGCGCAGGATCATGACTTCGCGCCACGTCAGGTTGGCGCGCAGGACGAGCTGGTTGAGGCCGTCGTTCTCGGCGCGTTCCTTCCATACCTGCAGGAAGGCTTCCTCGAAGTTCTTCTTGACCGTGTCGAGGTCGATGCCCTCGGCGCCGTCGAGCGCGAAATCGTGGATCCACACCGACGACGCGGCGCCTTGCGGGCGCACTTCATACGGCATTTCCGAGATGCACTTGAGGCCCATGTTCTCCAGCACCGGCATGATCGCCGAGAGAGGCACGGGGTTGCCGCTGTGGTAGACCTTGAGGCGCGCGGTACCCGCCGCCGCGTCGGTCAGGCGGTAGAGGTCGACCGCGATCGCCTCGCCGGAATGGCCCAGCGCCTCAAGGCGGCGCACGTCGTGCACCGCGTTGTTGATGTCGATGGATTCATGGTAGGCGGTCGTGAAGGCGCGGCCGTAGGTTTGCGCCTGCGCCAGCCCTTCGCGCTTGCCGTGGGCGTCGACCAGAACTTCGCGCAGGCGCTCGTCCCACTCGCGGCCGATGTCGATCAGCTGGCGTTCGGTCGCGGCGCGGTCGAAGTCACTCGGCTGCTTGCCGCCGAGGTTGATCGTGAAGAGCACGCGGGCGAGCGCGCTGTCGTCGAGGCTGGTGAAGTGGTTGGTGACGCGACCCTGCAGCGCGGCCTCGAGGATGGCCGCGGCGTCGCTGCGGAACTTGGTGTTGTAGCGGTCGCGCGGCACGTAGACGAGGCACGACATGTATTGCCGCATCGGGTCCATATGCGTGAACAGCGCCACACGCTGCTTGGATTGCAGGCGCAGGATGCCCAGCGCGATGGTGGAAAGCTCGTCTTCCGTGACCTGGAACAGCTCGTCGCGTGGCATCTTCTCGAGGATATGCTCGAGCGCGGTGCGGTCGTGCGTGCCGGCGGCAAAGCCCGCACGGTGGATCGTCCCGGCCACCTTGGCGCGCACCAGCGGCACGTCGGCGGTGCGGCAGGAATAGGTGCTGGAGGTGAACAGGCCGAGGAACAGATGCATGCCGGCGAGATTGCCCTGCTTGTCGGTCATCTTGACCACGACCGCGTCCAGCGGCACGCGGCGGTGCACGGTGGAGTATTTGTCGATCAGCTTGCAGATCATCACCGGGCCGGCCGCGCCCTTGAGCGCGCGCACTTCGGGGCTGTCGGCGCCGTGGCCGAAATAGAGCGTCTTGTTGTTGCGCATGATGCCGAGGTCGGAGCCGGGCGCGGGGCGCGACTGGGTCTTGCCGTTCTCGGTGAAGCGGAACGCGCGGTAGCCGAGGAAGGTGAAGTTGTTCTTCTGGATGTAGACCAGGAAGTCGCGCGCCTCGGCGTTCTTGTCGTCCTGCGCGGCGATCACCTGCCCGACTTTTTCCAGCATCGCGTGCCAGTCGCCGGTCGCGGCGCGCACGTCGTCGAGGATGGAATAGAGGCGATCCGCCAGCGATGCGGCGTCCGCGTCGGAGAGCAGCTGCTCGAGGCGGATGAAGACGTGGGATTCAACCAGCTCCGCGCCCTTCGCAGCCAGCTTGCCCGCGCCGTCGCGCATCACGGTCAGGATGGGGTGGAACAGGACCTCAATCGCCAGGCCGCGCGCAGCCAGTTCGGCCGAGATGGAATCGATGATGAACGACATGTCGTCGTTGACGATCTCGATCACGGTGTGGTGGTGGGAGAAGCCGTTCAGCTTCGGCTCGGGCGTGAAGACCCGCACCTTCTGGTGGCCGGGCTTGCGCACCAGCGCCCAGCCGTGCATCGATTCCGCGACCGACTCCAGTTCCTGCGGCTTCCACCCGGCGACATCCTCGGCCGGGACCTGCCGGAAGAACGCCGCGGCAAAGCCGCCTGCCTTGGAGTTGCGATGCGCTTTGGTCATGGGGATTCACCGATAAACTGTTGTCGTTTTGGGTGCTGTTAACCTACTCCAACTCCCCCGGCGCGGACAGGAAAAAAGCTCCTTTATCAATGGCAAAATCTTATAGAAATTCCATTGACATAGAGTGTGTCATGCAAATAAGATACGGAAAACTACATCACCAATCTTTTCAGAAGGATCGTCCATGACCTCCCTCACCCCGGCACAACTTGGCGCATGGGTTTTCAACATGCTGGAAACCCGGGCATCCCTGCCTGCCGAAAAGCAACAGCGCCTCGACCGCATCCGCTTCGTGATGGAACAAGGCGTTGAGCCGGACTGGACGAATGACCAGCTGAATGACGGCGTCACCCGCAGCCATAAGGGCTATTCCCTCGCGATGGCCGCCGCCTATGCGACCGATGCCGACGCCATCGCGCTGCTGGCCGAATTCAAGGTGAATATGAACCTGAAGGACACCCACGACATGACGGCGCTCCTCTATGTGATCCGGGAAACGGAAACGCCTTATGCTGCCGCATGCATCGAAGCGGCAGTCGACGCCCTGATCGAGGCCGGCGCCGACGTGAATGCCGAAAGCCCCCTCATCAAGGCCGTTGGCTCGAACCAAAACGGCGTCCTCAAGAAGCTGATCGCAGCCGGTGCGGATGTCGACGCCATCAACAGCTGGGGCGAAAACGCGCTGGTCGCGGCGGTCGCCAAGCAGAACCTCGAAGCCGTGAAAATCCTGCTCGCTGCCAATGCCGATCCCTTGTGGACCAGCAAGAAGACCGGCAAAAACCTCTCCGATTTCGCCAACCTGCGCGCGAAAGACGGCCCCGACGGCGTCGAGATCGCGCAACTGATCGACGATGCGATCGCCCGCCGCAAGACGGGCGCAAAACCCGCTCCCGACCGCAAGCCGGACAACGGCCTGGCGCCCTAACAAAAAAAGCCCCGCTCAAAAGCGGGGCTTTTTTTTCACATTACCCTCGCTCAGGCCGGGAGGGAACGGACATACGCGGCAGAATAACGCAAGTCCGTCTTGGACGTATACTGCCCGCCTTCCGCGAAGTTCTGCCACCACGCGCATACGCCTTCGATGCTGGACGACCAAAGCTCCCTTGCGCGGTCGTTGAAAACGTCTTTCAACGCGGCCTTGTCTTTATTGGCGAACAGGACGGCCAGTTCCGCCTTGCTGGGCATACGCCAATCGCTGCGGCCCAGTTGCTTGTTACCGTTCAATTTTGCGGCATGTTCGACCGCCTTGCCGAAAGAACCGGAAAACGCCTCCGGCAGCACATACATGCGTTTGCCGGTATCGGGCGAAATGCCGCCGCAAATGCTGCCGTCGGGCAAGACATCGCCGACTTCCGCGCGCTGATAAAGGGCGTCCCTCTCTTGCTGCGCGGCCGCTTCCGCCGAGGCATGGATATCCTTCACCGCGGCGCGGAACGCGGCGACATGATCGGCATCGAACTTGAAAGTAATTCTATGGTGGGACATTGTATATAATTTACATACAGTTCCCCAGGGCGTCAACCGCGATATTACGGCGCGGCGACGTTGACTTTGAAGTCGCGTGCGATCTGGTAGAGGCCGCCGGCGGCGCCAAGGCCGATGGCCTTGAACTTCCATGCGAGGCCGTCGCCGCGCACCAGTTCGCCGAAGATGAAGCTGTTGTTCTCGGCCGCGTCCTCGCTCAGGTCGAAGCGCAGCAGCTCGGTGCCGCTTTCCTCGTCTACCACGCGGATATAGGCGTTCTTGACGAGGCCGAAGGTCTGCTGGCGTTCCTGCGCGTTGTGGATGGTGACGGAGAAGGCGATCTTCTCGATGTCGAAGGGCACGCCTTCGAGGTCGATCTTGATCTGCTCGTCGTCGCCGTCGCCCGCACCGGTGACGCTGTCGCCGAGGTGCTTGACCGCGCCGCCGTCGATCTCGAGGTTGTTGTAAAAGACGAAGTCGGTGTCGTTGCGCACGCGGCCGTCGCGGGTAAGCAGGAAGGCGCTGGCGTCGAGGTCGACGGGGAAGCCATCGGCGCTTTCCGGCACGTCCCAGCCGAGGCCGACGACGACGCGCTTCAGCGTGGGCGCCGCAGCCATCAGGTTGACTTCTTCGTTCTTGAGCATATGCGCGTTATCGACCATTTTTTGCCGCCGCTTTCTGTTTCAGGAGCTGGAGCAGCGCCTGCATGTCCGCCGGCGGCTCCGCTTTCAAACTGATCTTATTCTTGCCGATCGGGTGGATAAATTCAAGGGCGGCGGCGTGCAGCGCCTGGCGCGGGAAAACGAGCAGCATGCGCGCCAAGGCCTCATCTACCTTGTTCAGGCGCAGGAATTTCTCGATTCCCGGCTTGCCGTAGACGGGGTCGCCGACCAGCCAGTGCTTAAGGTGCGCCATATGCACGCGGATCTGGTGCGTGCGCCCCGTCTGCAGGCGGCATTCCACCTGCGCCGCGAGGATGCCGAAGCTTTGCAGAGTCTTGTAATCCGTGATCGCCTCGCGCCCGCCGGTTTGCAGGACAGCCATCTTCTGCCGGTTGGTCGGGCTGCGGCCGATCTGCGTCTCGACGCGGCCCGATGACGGGGTGGGCGAACCCCAGACGATGGCGTGATAGACGCGCTTGAGCGTGCGCGACGACAGTTGTTCCGAAAGCCCGCGGTGCGCGATGTCGTTCTTGGCGACGACCATCAGGCCGGATGTTTCCTTATCGAGACGGTGCACGATACCCGGCCGCTTCACCCCGCCCACGCCCGAGAGCTTGTCGCCGCAATGGGCGAGCAGCGCGTTGACCAGCGTGCCGTCGTGGTTGCCCGCGGCCGGATGCACCACCATGTCGGGTGACTTGTTGATGACGAGCAGGTCGTCGTCTTCATAGACGATGTCGAGCGCGATCTTCTGCGCCTTCGGCACCGCCTCAACCGCCGGGGGGATGACGACGGTATAGACCTCGCCCGCCTTGACCTTGTGGGAGCTGTTGACGGCAGGCGTCACGTGGCCGCCGTCGATCAGCGCCTGGAACCGCGCGCGCGACACCTGCGGCGCATGCGTCGCCAGCACCTTGTCGAGGCGCTGGCCGTGGTCTTGCTCCGTCACCGTGATTTTCAGGGTTTCCATGACATTTTATCTTTACTACAATCCCCGCCATGAAACAATCGCCCCACCTGCTCGCCCTTGTCATTTTCATGACGCTGCTCACGATCGCCGCGTTTTGCGGCGTGATATATGGCTTTATCATCAACTGGCCGAAATAATGCCGTTCAATATCCGCAAGGACGGCTTCAGCGTCACCGTCCGCCTCACCCCGCAGGCGCGGCGCGACAAAATCGATGGCGTGATGGACATCGCCGACGGCCAGCGCGCCTTGAAAATATCGATCAACGCCGTGCCTGAAGACGGCCGCGCCAACAAGGCGCTGCTCGACTTCCTCGCCACGGCGTGGAAGCTGCCGAAATCCTCGCTCTCGCTGATCTCGGGGCAGACGAACCGCGTGAAGGTGGTATTGGTCGCCGGCGACGGCACGGCCCTGCTCGCGCAGTTACGGCAGCAAAGCCCCGATATCTTTGTCTAAGCCATCGACATCAACAACGCCGTCATAGCGCTTCACGACCCCGCTCTGCGTATCGAGCAGGAAGCTGGTCGGGATGCCGCCGTAGGACCACTTGAACGCCGCCTGCACGTCCTTGTCCCAATAGGCGTCGATGTTCTTGACGCCGCGTTTCTTCAGGAAGTTTTGTACCGCCTGCATCGAGGTGGTATCGACCGAGATCGCCACGACGCGGAACTTTTCCTTGGGGTAGCTTCCCTGCACCTTGTCGAGCAGCGGCATCTCCGCCACGCAAGGCGCGCACCACGTCGCCCAGAGGTTGACCAGCACGACCTCGCCCTTGAACGCCGCGAGCGTCACCGCACGGCCAGATTTGTCGTAAAAATGAATGTCCGGCAGCGGCGGTCCCGCGCGCGAGCCGCCGCGCAGCAAAAGCACCGCCGCCACGATGGTCACGAACAATAACAGGACGAATTTAAAACGCTTTACCGGCACAACAGCGACCTTCATAATCAGGCCTTCTAGTATAAAGGGGTCTGCATGCGTTTCACAATCCTGACTTTAGGCCTGATTTTGGCGCTCGCGTCGTGCGGCATCAAGCCGCGCGAGCTTGACCCGCCAACGCAGCCCGACACCTACCCGAAAACCTACCCGAACCCCGCCTACGATCCGCATCCATGAGCGCCTTCACCTACCGCAACGGGCGCCTCCATGCCGAGGACGCCGCGCTCGAGGATATCGCGGCCGCGCACGGCACGCCGCTCTATTGCTATTCTGCTGCGCGCATCGCCGATAACTTCACACGCTGGCAGCGCGCGCTCACAAGCGTGATGCCGGAAGACCGCTTCATCGTGTGCTACGCCTGCAAGGCCAACAGCAACATGGCGGTGATGACGCAGCTCGCGCATCTGGGCGCAGGCGCCGATGTCGTCTCGGGCGGCGAGCTGGAACGCGCACGCCGCGCAGGCGTACCGCCACGCAAGACCGTCTTCTCCGGCGTCGGCAAGAGCGCGGAAGAACTTAAGGCCGCAATCAGCCTCGGAATCCTGCAGATCAACGTCGAATCCCGCTCCGAACTCGAGCTGATCTCGAAACTCGCGCAAGAGATGGGCAAGACCGCCACCGTCGCCCTGCGCATCAATCCCGACGTCGATGCCAAGACGCATGCGAAAATCACCACCGGCCTCAGCGAGAACAAGTTCGGCATCGACCTGCCTGACGCGCCCGCGCTTTACGCCCATGCAGCCACGCTGCCCGGCATCCAGCCGACCGGCATCGCCATCCACATTGGCTCGCAACTGATGGACCTTGCCCCTTATCGCGAGGCCTTCACGCATCTGGCCGAACTGGTCATGCAACTGCGCCAGAATGGCATCGTCATCGAGACGATCGACCTCGGCGGCGGCCTCGGCATCCCGTATGAAGGCGAAACGCCGCCCGACCTGAACGCCTACGCCGCGCTGGTGCGCGACATCATCCTGCCGCTCGGCGCGCATGTGGTGGTGGAGCCGGGGCGCTCCATCGTCGGCGACGCCGGCGTACTGCTCAGCCGCGTGCTGCACATCAAGCAGGGGCATGCGCGGCGCTTCCTGATCCTCGACGCCGGGATGAACGACCTCATGCGTCCCGCGCTCTACGACGCGCGCCACGCCGTGCTGCCCTGCCGCGAAGACAAAAACGGCACAACACGCGCCGATGTCGTCGGCCCCGTCTGTGAAACCGCCGATACCTTCCTGCTCGACGCCGAATTGCCCGCCAGCCTCGCGCCCGGCGACCTCGTCGCCATCATGACGGCAGGCGCTTACGGCGCGGTGATGTCCTCCGCCTACAACACGCGCCCGCCTGCAGGCGAGGCAATGGTGCGCGGCAGCGACGTCGCCCTGATCCGCCGCCCTGAAACCGCCGACAGTCTGATCGGCCGCGACATCATCCCGGCGTGGAAAACATGAGGCGGCGCGCCGTCTTCTTCCTCAGCGCGCTGGCGCTCCTGTGGGAGCGGCTGTGCAATCGCTTCTGGGCTGTCGCCACACTGATCGTGACTTTCGCAGCACTCGCCCTGCTCGGCCTGCCGCAAGCCCTGCCGCCGGCTGCTCATATCGCACTGATCGCCTTTTTTGCCACCTTCGCCGTCGCCCTCTTCTTCCTCACGGGCACGCCGTTCCGCTTCCCGCGCCGCGACGAGGTGCGCCACGCGGTTGAGCGCGACAGCGACCTTGCGCACCGTCCGCTGACGACGCTCGCCGACCAGCCTGCCGCGGCCGCACCGGAAGCGCAGTCGCTCTGGCAGAAACACATCGCCCGCACCGCCGCCGCGCTCGGCCCGCTCAAGGCGCACCGCCCGCAACCGACCGTCGCGCAGCAAGATAAACACAAGCTGCGCTACGCCGCGCTCGCGTTGTTGATCCTCGGCCTTGCCGTTGCGCGGCAAGACGCGCTGCCGCGCCTGCAAGCTGGCGTCATGCCGCAGCTCCCCGTCTCCCGCATCGCCTTCGACCTCTGGATCACACCGCCGGAGTATACGCATGAACCGGCGCTTTTCCTGTCGAGCACGCATGATACCGCCCTCGCCGCGCCCGCCGGCAGCACGCTGCACCTGCGTGCCACGCACGCCCGTTTCGCGCCACGCCTGACGGTCGGTGACCAAAGCTATACGGCGCAGGAAGCCGGCGCGGGCAGCTACGTGCTCGACGCCCCGCTCGGCGCCGGCGGCGCGGTGACGCTGACCTCCCTCTTCTCCACGTTGGGGCAGTGGAACGTCGCGGCACAGGCCGATACGGCACCCGACGTCAAGCTCACCGCCGTCGAGACGACGCCGCGCGCGCAGATCCGCCTTGCCTACATGGCAAATGACGATCACGGCATCACGCGCCTGGCCGGCATCATCACGCCGCCTGCAGGCAGCGCCGGCACAGCGCCCTTGCGCTTCGACATCCCCGCCACCGACACCGGCGGCCATGTCGAAGATTTCTCGGCGCATGCATGGGCGGGGAAAGCCGTCACCATCGCCGTCGAGGCCGAGGACGGCGCGGGCCATGTGACGACCAGCGCGCCGCTCGACGTCACCTTGCCCGTGCGCAGTTTCACCAATCAGGTCGCCGCCACGCTGGCCGAACAACGCCGCCTGCTGCTGGCGAAAAGCCCGCTCAAGCCCATTATCAGCACGCTGGCGGGCATCGCCAACCGACCGCCGCTATATCGTTACGACAGGACGTCCTTCCTCGCGCTCGACATCGCCGCGCACCGCCTGCTCAACAACCCGCCCGAAGCCGACATCGCCTCGACCGCCGACATCCTCTGGAACGTCGCCGTACGCCTCGACGACGGCGGCACGCCCGCGGCGCAGGACGCAGCGCGCGCGAATTTGCAGGAACTCTCCCGCCTGCTCAACGACCCCAAGGCCAGCGACGCGCAACTGCACGACGCCTTCTCCGCCGCGCAGGCCGCATTGCAGAAATACCTGCAGGCCTTCGCCATGAACCTCCGCCAGCAAATGCAGCAGGGCGGCAAGGTCGTGGTGCTGCCGCCCGAGATCGCGCGCAGGTTCGCGCGCAACATCGATATCAACAAGATGGTGCGCGACATGCGCAGCCTCGGGCAGGACATGTCGCGCGAAGACCTGCAGAAACTCGCCGCCCGCCTCAACGACACGCTCGCCGCTCTTGCCGCGGGCAAGATGCAGCCGATGCCGGAGAAGCAGGCGCTGGCGCTCGAGCAGCTGCAACGCCTCGACGCCGTCGTGCGCGCCGAGCAGGACATCTACGACCGCACCGGCCGCGCCGACGCCAAGGCCGCGCGCGCGATGGCGAAAGACCAGGCGCGCCTGCGGCAAGAACTGAAGGATATCTCCAACAAGGTCGCATCATCGCTCGGCAAGACGCCCGACTCCCTCGCCATCGCCGACACGTCCATGCAGGATGCCGGCACCGCGCTCGGCAAGGGCGATGCCCCCGCCGCACGCATCGCCGCCAAGGCCGCGCTCGACGCCCTGCAACAAGGCCTCGACAGCGCCGCCGACCAAGCCGCGCAAGGCATGCCGCAGGCGGTCTTCTCCTACAACGTCGCGCCCGGCGGCGACGGCGGCGCGGAAGACCCGCTCGGCCGCAACCTCGACGATGCCGACACAAAACTGCCCGACGCCGCCCGACGCCAGCGCGTGCAGGAAATCATCGACGAACTCCGCCGCCGCTCCAACGACCCCGGCCGCAGCCCGGTGGAGCGCGATTATATCGACAGGTTGCTCGAAAAATTCTGACTTAGGCCGCCAGCACCGCGCCGATGCGCCCGATGATGTCGTCGAGCGTGAAAGGCTTGCTGATGACCTCGTGCGCGAGAAAGTCGAGGTTGTGCGCGCGCTGGCGCTGGTTGGCGTAGCCGGACATCATGACGATCTTCGTTTGCGGATAGTCTTTCGCGACCTTGAGCGCAAGCGCGATGCCGTCCATGTCGGGCATGACGATGTCGGTGAGCAGCAGGTCGTAAGTTCCAATCCCAAGCGCCTCGAGCGCCGCATCGCCGTCGCCGACAGCGGTGACGTCGAAACCGGCGTGCTGCAGCGCGCGGGTCACGAATTCGCGCACCGAAGGTTCGTCATCCGCCACTAAAATCTTCTTGCCCATCAATCCCCCCGCACGCGCACGGAGACGGTCTTGCCTTCCGCCCGCGCGCCCTGGAGCTGCAGCATCAGTGGCGCCGTCTCGCCCGAAGCGATGCGCGACACGCCGGGATCGACGTTCCACTGGCGCACCAGCACCTGCTTTGCGTCGCGCAGCTCGACCGACAGCGACGGATAATCGAGTGCCTGTTCCGTCATGTTGGTGACTTTTCCCTCGACGACCAGCACGCTACCGTCATGGTCGATCCGCTGTTCCGCCGCGATATCGCCGAGGCGGAAACCCTCGCCGGGCACCTTCACCTGCAGGCCGAGCGTCTTGTACAAGAGCGCCGTCTGCGGCCAGTGCCGCGCGACGCCGTTGCGCGCCACGATCATCAGCGCCAACGTGACCGAGACCATCAGCACCAGGGCCAAAATGCCAAACGCCGACGCGCCGACGCCAAAAGGATTGTGCGTGATGACCGACGGCGGCGGCAAAGCCGCGTCGATGCGGCGCATGGGGCTGGCGTCGGATTCGGGCGCAGGTTCTTCGATGCGCGGAATGACGGCTTCAGGCGCGCCGACGGCGGCGGCGCTCACTTCGGACAAAATCTCGTCGAAAACCTTTTCGCCCTGTGCCTGTTCCTCGGGCGCTTGCTCAACGGGCGCCTCGACTTCCTGGAACCACGTGTGATGGCACGACGCGCAACGCACCGTGCGGCCATGCGCGCCCAGCTTCGTGGCGTCGAGGTTGTACTGCGACTGGCATTGCGGGCAGACCAGGATCATTTCGCCCATTCACTCCCTTATGTCTATCAAACGATAGCAGATTCTCACTTACAAATAAGCACTTTTTACTGCTATGATAAGCCACTCCTTGTTTTAACAGAATGACGGAAAGACGCATGTCTCTGGTCAAATTCACCAACGTCGGCCTGCGCTACGCCGAAGGCACTGAAATCTTGCGCGATGTCGACTTCGAGCTGGAAGCCGGTTCCTTCCACTTCCTCACCGGGCAGAGCGGCGCGGGCAAGACCTCGCTGATGAAGCTGCTCTACGCCGGACAGAAGCCGACGCGCGGCGTCGTCTCGATGTTCGGGCGCGACCTCTCCACCGTGCCGCGCCGCCACATGCCAGAGATCCGCCGCCAGATCGGCGTGGTGTTCCAGGACTTCCGCCTGCTCGGCCACCTCTCCGCTTTCGACAACGTGGCGCTGCCGCTGCGCGTCGCGGGAGTCGAGGAACAGCATGTGACCAAGAACGTGACCGAGCTGCTGAAGTGGGTCGACCTCGGCGACAAGATGGACGCGCGTCCCGCCACGCTTTCGGGCGGCGAACAGCAGCGCGTCGCCGTCGCCCGCGCGATCATCAGCCGCCCCAAGCTGCTGCTGGCCGACGAGCCGACCGGCAACGTCGACGAAGTCATCGGCGTCAAGCTCCTCACCCTGTTCGAGGAGCTGAACCGCCACGGCACCACCGTCGTCATCGCGACGCACGACGAGAACATCGTGCGCCGCTTCCCGCACCCGCAGCTGCGCCTTGAAAAGGGCATGCTGCAGGTCCTCCCCCATTCCCATCCCAAGGCGGCCTGACATGTCCGGCAACACCCGCAAATACGTCTACGACATCGCGCTCGACGAAGGCGTCGGCGCGCACTTGGTCAGCCTCGTCACCGGGCTGATGGTCTTCTTCGTCACGCTGGCGCTCATCGCCAACATCGGCCTTTCGGGCATCACCAAGAACTGGGTCACCGGCATTTCCGGCACCCTGACGGTGGAGATGAAGCCGCCGATGACGTCCGCCGACGGCGCCAAGCCCACGCCAAAGGCGCAGGACAAGTTCGACGACAGCGTCAACCAGGTCCTTTCCATGCTCAAGGACCGCCAGGACGTCAGCGCGGCCAAGCGCCTTTCCGACAACGACATTCGCGCGCTGATCGAACCATGGATGGGCCAGGGCGCGGCGCTCGACACGTTGCCCCTGCCCGCGCTGATCGACATCAAGCTCGCCGCCGGCGCGGACGCGGCGCAGCTGCAGGCCGACATTAAAAACATCGCGCCCGGCGCCGTCATCGACAGCCACAGCGACACGCTCGACGACGTCAAGGCGCTGGTCAACACGTCCGTGCTCTTCGTCTACCTGCTCACCGGCGTCATTCTGGCGCTGGCGGTGGTGGCAATCTCAGGGATTGTCCGCGCCAAGCTGCTGATTCACCAGCCTGAGGTCGAGACGCTGCACCTGATCGGCGCCAGCGACGAATACATCGCGCGCCAGTTCCGCCGCCATACGCTCAAGGGCACGATCAAGGGCGCGGTTTTCGGCCTTGTCGCCACCGTCGCGACGATCGCCGCCATCGGCGCCATCACCCACGCCTTCGACATGCGCGTGCTGGCCGACTGGCGCTTGCCCGTCTGGCAATGGGCGCTTCTCGTCCTCTCGCCCATCGCGGCGGGCAGCGTCATCGCGCACCTGACCGCGCAGGCGACAGCGCTCAGGGAACTGCACAAATTGTCATGACACCGCGCCGTTATTCCCGTTCCCTGATCGCGCTAGTGTTCGCGGTGGCGATATCCGCATACGCCGCGGGCCTGCACGCCTTCGTCAAGGACGCGCTCGCGCTGCCCGCCGCGGCAGAGGAGAAGCTCGACGCCGTCGTCGTGCTGACCGGCGGCACCAACCGCATCGACGCGGGCTTCGACTTGCTGGAAAAAGGCTACGGCAAAAAGCTGTTTATCTCCGGCGTCTACCGCGGCAACGAAATCAGCCACCTGCTCAAGCTCTGGCGCAGCGAACCGCAGGGCAGCCTCGATTGCTGCGTCGCGCTCGGCTTTTCCGCCGACAACACCGTCGGCAACGCGAACGAGACGACGGCATGGCTGAAGGAACAGGGCTTTCGCTCCATCTACCTCGTCACTTCCAACTACCACATCCGCCGCGCGCTGCTGGAATTCGAGCTGCGCGATCCGGGGTTGAAGATCGTCCCCTATCCCGTCTCGCCCGGCCGCCTCGACATCGGCGTGTGGTGGCGCGACCCGCCGACGCGCAGCCTCGTCCTGCGCGAATACACCAAATACATCGCAGCCTACGCCGCCCACGGCCTGCTGCACTGGAGGACCTGATGAGAAAACACTTCCTGCGCTCTTTCCTGTTCAACATCTTCTACATCGGCGGCGTGACGTTCTGGAGCCTGTTCCTCGTCTGGACGCTGCCGCTGCCGCGCAAGATGTGCACGTCGTGCGTCGCACATACGTTCGGCCGCTACATGTCGTTTATCGAGAAATACATCATGGGCATCACGCTGGAGTTCCGCGGGTTGGAAAACCTGCCCAAGGACGGCAACTACATCCTCGCCGCCAAGCACCAGTCGGCCTTCGAGACGCTGAAATTCCCCTTCATCAAGCGCCTCGGCTATCCCGTCATCATCCTCAAGCGCGAGCTGTCGCGCATTCCCGTCTTCGGCTGGTACTTCCCCAGCATGGGGCAAGTGCCGATCGACCGTTCCTCCGGCAAGCAGGCGATGGAGAAAATGGCGCAAGGCTGCCGCCGCGCGATGGATGACGGCCGCCCGGTCATCATTTTCCCGCAAGGCACGCGCGTCGCCGTCGGCGCGAAACGCGAATACAAGGTCGGCCTCGCCAAGCTCTACAAAGACCTCAAGGTGCCCGTCGTGCCGGTCGCGCTCAATTCCGGCGTGTTCTGGGGACGCAATACCTTCATGCGCAAGCCGGGCGTGATCGTGTTCGAGTTCTTGGCCCCGATTCCCGTCGGCACGCCGCCGCTGCAGATGATGGAACGCCTTGAGAAAGCAACAGAAGCCGCGACCGACAAGCTGGTTGCCGAAGCACAGGAAAAATACGCATGAGCGACGATAACGCCAAGGTCATCTCTCGCAAGGTCGAGTTCGAAGGCTGGCACAGCCTCGAAACCATCGTGCTGCAGCACAAGAGCCGCGTGCACGACGGCTACGCCGCGCCGATGCAGCGCGAGATGTATTACACCGGCACCGCCGTTGTCGGCCTGCTCTACATGCCCGCGACAGACCAGATTTTGTTCAACGAGCAATTCCGCGTCGGCGCCTGGGTGGCGGGCGACCCCAACCCGTGGCTGCTCGAATGCTGCGCCGGCATGATCGACGAGGGCGAAAAGCCGGAAGAAGCCCTGCACCGCGAAGCCGACGAAGAAACCGGCTGCAAGATACGCGACATCGAATTCATCGCCAAAGTCTACCCGAGCCCCGGCGGCACCGACGAGATCCAGCTGCTTTACTGCTGCCGCATCGACGCGGCCGCGCCCGGCGCTTTCGGCGTCGAGGAAGAAGGCGAAGAAATCACCACCTGCCTGATCGGCGCGACCGAGGCGATCCGCATGCTGGACGCCGGCGAGGTCACCAACGGCGCCACCGTCACCGCGCTGCAATGGTTCGCGCGGCACCATGACCGCCTGAAGAAGAAATGGGGCGGCGCGTGACCTCGGCCCTCATCAGCGCGCAGGAACTGAGCGCGGTTCTCGGCACCGTCAAGCTGCTCGACGCCAGCTTTCACCAGCCGCCCGCCGCGCAAGGCATCCCCGGCACCGTCGATTTTGATATCGACGATATCGCCGACCCAAGCGCGCCTTTCGCGCACACCATCCCCACACCCGAACTGTTCGCCGCCAAGGTCGGTGCGCTCGGCATCGCGAACACCGACACCGTCGTCGTCTACGACCGCAGCGGCATGGCGATGGCCGCCGCGCGCGCATGGTGGATGTTCCGCCTCTACGGCCACGACAACGTCCGCATGCTCGACGGCGGCCTGCCTGCTTGGCTGCGCGCGGGATTGCCGATCGCGGAAAAGAATACGCAGCCAAAACCCGCCGCCTTCAAAGCCGCTTTCCGCCCCGAATTGCTGAAGCTGCGCGACGACATGTACAAGAACATCACGGACAAGAATTTTACCGTGCTCGACGCCCGCGATGCGCCGCGCTTCCAGGGCCTCGCGCCCGATCCGCGTCCCGGCGTGGGCGCCGGGCATATCCCGGGCGCACAGAACCTGCCGTTCACCACGCTGCTCAATCCCGACGGCACGCTGAAGGCTAAGCCTGCGCTGCCGCAGCCGCCGGCGGGCGCAATCGCCTGTTCCTGCGGCTCGGGCGTGACGGCCTGCGTCATCGCGCTCGCCCTTTACGAACTTGGCCGCGCGGACGCGGCGGTATATGATGGCTCGTGGACCGAATGGGGATCAGATCCCGCCACGCCGAAAGCAACCGGAGCATAAGACACATGTCGAGCAAGAAGACAGGCACCATCCTAACGCACGCGGGGTCGAACCCCAAGGCCTATCACGGGGTGGTCAACACGCCGCCGCACCGCGCCTCGACCATCGTCTTCAACACCTTCGCCGAATTCTGCGACATGCACAGCGTGCCCTTTTATTACGGCCGCAACGGCACGCCCTCGAGCGCCGCCTTCGAGGAAGCCGTCGCGGCGCTCGAGGGCGCGGCGGGCAGTGTCTCCACCTGCTCGGGCCTTTCCGCGATCACCGTCGCGCTGCTGGCATTCACTAAGGCGGGCGATCATGTGCTGGTCGCCGACAACGTCTACGGTCCCGGCCGCAAGTTCTGCGTTGAAACCCTGATGCCGCACGGCGTCGACGTAGAGTTCTATCCGCCGATGATCGGTGCCGACATCGAGAAGCTGTTCCGAAAGAACACAGCGATCCTCTTCATGGAAGCGCCCGGCTCCCTGACCTTCGAGGTCGGCGACATCGCCGGCATGACCAAGGCCGCTAAGGCGCGCAATATCATCACCGTCATCGACAACAGCTGGGCGACGCCGCTTTTATTCAAGCCGCTCGCGAACGGCATCGACGTCTCGGTCATGTCGGCGACCAAGTATATCTCGGGCCATTCCGACGTCATGCTCGGCGTGGTGTCGGGCAACGAGAAGACCCATGCACAACTGCGCAAGACCGCGAGCCGCCTCGGCCTCTGCGCGGGATCGGAAGAACTTTACCTGGGCCTGCGGGGCTTGCGCACGCTGGAAGTGCGCCTGAAAGAACATGAAAAACGCGCGCTCGAGATCGCGCAGTGGCTGGAGAAACAGCCCGCCGTGAAGCGCGTCATGCACCCGGCCCTGCCGTCCTGCCCCGGACATGGCAACTGGAAGCGCCTGTTCAGCGGCGCCTCGGGCACCTTCGGTTTCGTGCTGAAGGAAACCGACCTCAAGAAGATCGGCAAGATGCTCGACGGCTTCCATCTCTTTCACATGGGCGCGAGTTGGGGCGGTTATGAATCGCTGTGCTTCCCCGCGCAGCCGCACCACGACCGCACGGCGGAACCGATCACCGAAGACGGCTTCTTCCTGCGCCTGCACATCGGCTTCGAGGACATGGAAGACCTCAAGGCCGAACTGGCAGAAGGTTTCAAGAGACTGGGTTGATTAAGGCTTCAGTGCGTCTGGCTTTGCCGAGGCGTTGCCCGCGCTTGCGATGACCTTGAGCGCATCGGCCAGCACGGCTTCCGGCTTCTGGTTGGCGTTGACCTTCACCCAATTATCGTTCGCCGCCACGTTGCCCGCGGCCTGCATCTTCACGATATCGACGCCTGCATCGGATGCATCGTTCTGGCGCCTCGCCACACGGTCGAACAGCACTTGCAGGTCGGCATCGAGGTGGATGCCGACGAAGCGCGCGCCGCATTCCTGTGCCAGCAATTCCTGCGCCCCGCGCGTGGCCTGCGAGAGCAGCGCCGCACTGACGATCACGTTCTTGCCTTCCGAGATATACTGGCGGACGCGGCGCCCGGTTTCTTCTGCGAGCTTCTGTGACGCTTCGGCGGTATAAGCCTCGACCGGCAGGCGCGTAGTGGGCGAAACGCCGAACATTTCCTTGCGGATGACGTCGGCATCAAGGTGTACCGCATTCGGGACTTGGCTCGCAAGCGACGCGGCCAGCGTCGTCTTGCCCGAACCGGAGAGGCCCGCGACGGTCACCAACATCGGCGACGCTGCCGTCACTGCGGGCTTGGGCGCGCACGCGGCCACGGCGGCTTTGAGCTTCTTCAGCGTCTCGGCAAAGTCGCCGGTGTGGTGCACGCCGATGCCGCCGGCGGCGACCCATTCCTCGATGTTTTTCGCGCGATCGTCGATCAGGATGCGGCCGGCGCGCGCCAAGTAGTGCTTGTCGCCGCTCGGACAGATGATGAGATCGTTCAGGATGAACCTGCCGCGCTCAGAGACGAAATTCTGGATCCAGCGCGCCTTGCCGGAATAGCATTCCTCGTTCAGGATCGGCCCGGTGAGGAACTTGGTGACGCCCAGCTTGCATGCCGCGTCGTAGAGCGCCTTCGCGCCGTCGTACACGGGCATCGTCGCGTACCACCTGTAGTCGAGCGCATCCCACGCCAGCTTGCCCTTATCGTCGTACTTGCCCTGCGCCTTGGCATGGCCGTCGAAATCGCCGAGGACGCCGTCGAGGTCGAAGAAAATATGCGGGCGCGTATCGGACATAAGGAGGCTCCACTAAAATATATATGAGCTTTTACCTTATATATGGTTGCCATATAGTCAATAGCGGAAAAGATGAATATTTTCAAATCATTAAGCACCCTGCAGCGACAAGCCGAGGGTGGGAGCAGGAATGCCTTGAAGCTTAATCGCGGACAGCCTTGGCGATCTTGTCGAGGATGGCGTTGACGATCTTGGGCTCGGAGCCTTCGTAGAAGGCCGTCGTCACGTTGAGGTAGTCATTGATGATGACGCCCGCATCGGTGTCGCCCTTGGCAATCAGCTCGAAGGCGCCGGCGCGCAGGATGGATTCCAGCAGCGTCTCGATTTCCGACTTGCCGCCCTGCGCGAGGGCCTTGCCGACCATCTCCTCGATGTCGCTCCAGCGCGCGGAAACGCCCATGACAATCTCTTCCAGCATCTCGGCATCCGCCGGCACCAGCACGTCGCCGTCGAGGTTGAAGCCGATGCGGTGGTCGGAGAATTCGCGCACCGCCGACTTTGCGTCTTGGTTGTTGAGGCGCATTTGATACAGCACCTGCACCGCCGCAAGGCGCGCCGCCGTCTTGCGGGCCTTGGCAGAGCCTTCGGTGCGCTTGACTACGGGCTTTTCGGGCGCGCGGACAGGCTTGATTTTCTTCTTCGTCGTCTTCTTTTCGACCATGGTCATCAGGCTTTCTTGTATGTGCGTTCGAGGTCGCCGAGGAATTGGTTGAAATCCCCCACCTCGTCGAAATTCTTGTAGACGGAGGCATAGCGGATATAGGCGATCGGGTCGAGGCCCGACAGCGCCTTCATCGCGAATTCGCCGATGACGCGGCTGGTGATCTCGGCGTCCGGCAGCGCCTCAAGGTGGCGGACGATGTCATTGACGACGCGCTCGATCGTCTCGGGGCTGACCGGGCGCTTCTGCAGCGGCAAGCGCAGCGAGCGCAGCAGCTTGTCGCGCTCGAAGGGCTGGCGGCTGTTGTCGGCCTTGACGACGGTCAACTCGCGCAGCTGCACGCGCTCAAAGGTGGTGAAGCGCGCGTCGCACTTGGTGCATTCGCGGCGGCGGCGGATGGCGGAGCCGTCCTCGCTGGGGCGGCTGTCCTTCACCTGGCTGTCTTCATGTCCGCAAAAGGGGCAACGCATGTTGTCCTTACTCCATCGGGTAAATCGGGAAACGGTCGCAGAGCGCTTTCACGCGCGCAGCGACGGCTTCAGCCGTATGTTTCTTGTCGAGCACGTCGAGGATATACCCGCCGATCTCTTCGAACTCCGCAACGCCCAGCCCGCGCGTGGTGCCCGCAGGCGTGCCGAGACGGATGCCGGAGGTGACCATCGGCTTTTCAGGGTCGAACGGGATGGCGTTCTTATTGCACGTCATGCGCGCCTGTTCGAGCAATTGTTCGGCGTCCTTGCCGGTGATCTTCTTCGGGCGCAGGTCAACGAGCATCAGGTGACAATCCGTACCGCCGGAGACGATGTCGAGGCCGCCCTGCTTCAGCGTCTCGGCCAGCGCCTGCGCGTTGTCGATGACGGCCTGCGCGTAAACCTTGAATGACGGCTGCAGCGCCTCGCCGAAGGCCACGGCCTTGGCGGCGATCACATGTTCAAGCGGACCGCCCTGCAGGCCGGGGAAAACGGCGGAGTTGATCTTCTTGGCAATCTCGGCGTCGTTGGTGAGCACGATGCCGCCGCGCGGGCCGCGCAACGTCTTGTGCGTAGTGGACGTCACCACATGCGCATGTTGGATCGGCGACGGATAAAGCCCCGCCGCGACAAGACCCGCATAGTGTGCCATATCGACCATCAGGAACGCGCCGACCGCATCGGCGATGGCGCGGAAGCGCGCGAAGTCGATCTTGCGCGGATAAGCCGACGCGCCGGCGATGATGAGCTTCGGTTTGTGCTCATGCGCGAGGCGTTCGACCTCGTCCATGTCGATCAGCGCGTCGTCGCGGCGCACGCCGTATTGCACGGCCTTGAACCACTTGCCCGACTGGTTGGGCGCGGCGCCATGCGTGAGGTGGCCACCGGCGGCGAGCGCCTGGCCGAGGATGGTGTCGCCCGGCTGCAGCAGCGCCATGAAGACGGCCTGGTTGGCTTGCGCGCCCGAGTGCGGCTGCACGTTGGCAAACCCTGCGCCGAACAGCTTGCAGACGCGGTCGATGGCCAGCTGCTCGGTCACGTCGACGAATTCGCAGCCGCCGTAGTAACGCTTGTGCGGATAGCCTTCGGCGTATTTGTTGGTCATCACCGAACCCTGCGCCTGCAGCACGGCGCGCGAGACGATGTTCTCGGAGGCGATCAGCTCGATCTGCTCCTGCTGGCGCTTCAGCTCGCTTTTAATAGCGGCAAAAACGTCGGGATCGGCCTCGGCGAGGTTGCGGGTAAAAAACATCAGCACTTCCCCAGCTTGGCGACGCGACCTGCGTGGCGGCCGCCTTCAAATTCAGTGGACAGGAATATCTTCACGCATTCGCACGCAACGTCCGCGCCGATCAGGCGGCTGCCGAGCGCGATCACATTGGCATCGTTATGCTGGCGCGCCAGCCGCGCCGAGATCACGTCGCCCACCAACGCCGCGCGTACGGCCGGGTTGCGGTTGAGCGCGATGCTGATGCCGATGCCGCTGCCGCAGACGGCGATGCCGCGCTCCGCCTTGCCCGCCGCGATGACCTCGGCCAGCTTGTAGCCGTAGTCGGGATAATCCACACGCTCGGCCGAATGGGTGCCGAGGTCGATCACCGTATAGCCCTCGTCGCGCAGGAGGCCTGCGATACGGTCTTTCAGCTCGAACCCGGCATGGTCGGCCGCGACGGCGATGGTTTTGATCGGAGTGGACAAGGGAGACGCCTATATGGTGTTTACGCTGCTTAGGCTATACCAGATATGGTATGTCGCTGTCCAATATTTAAGAGATTTTGCCCGCCTTGCGCAGGACATACTCAAGCCGCATCAGCGCGTTTTTCTCAAGGATATCACGGCCGGCGGAGACAGGGCCTTGAATGACAACTTCGGTCATGGTCGCCGTGTCCATCGCGCTCACGCGCATGATAGCGCCGACGGGACGGAACTCGAAAATCACCTCGCGGCCCTTCATCGCTTCGGACATGGGTCTCTCCCTGCCCTTCAGAATAGGCGGTTTCTGTGGCGCCGTCCAATGATTATTATTTTCATAATTATAAAAAGACAGCTCGCCTCCCTAGCGGGTTTCTGCCATATTTTGGCATCTCATTTAGGGAATAACGCCAATGACCGCACAAGCAGCCGTGAAAATGGACAAGACCAAGCTCAAGCCTTCGTTCAAGTGGGACGACCCCCTCCTCCTCGACCTCGAACTGACCGACGAGGAGCGCATGATCCGCGACGCCGCGCGCTCTTACGCGCAGGACAAGCTGCTGCCGCGCGTGACCGAGGCGAACCGCCACGAGATTTTCCACCGCGAGATCATGAGCGAGATGGGCGAGCTCGGCCTGCTCGGCTCCACCATCCACGGCTACGGCTGCGCCGGCATCAACTACGTCTCCTACGGCCTGATCGCGCGCGAGGTCGAACGCGTGGACAGCGGTTACCGCTCCGCGCTCTCCGTGCAATCGTCGCTGGTCATGTACCCGATCTACGCCTTCGGCACCGAAGCGCAGAAGCAAAAATATCTGCCCAAGCTCGCCACCGGCGAATGGGTTGGCTGCTTCGGCCTCACCGAACCCGATGGCGGCTCCGACCCCGGCGCGATGAAGACGCGCGCGACCAAAACGCAGGGCGGCTATATCCTCAAGGGCGCGAAGATGTGGATCACCAATTCCCCCATCTCCGACGTCTTCGTCGTGTGGGCGAAGGACGACGCAGGAGATATCCGCGGCTTCGTGCTGGAAAAGGGCATGAAGGGGCTGTCGGCGCCGAAGATCGAGGGCAAGTTCTCGCTGCGCGCCTCCATCACCGGCGAGATCGTCATGGACGACGTCTTCGTGCCGGAAGAAAACAAGTTCCCCGAGGTCAAGGGCCTCACCGGCCCCTTCTCCTGTCTCAACAACGCGCGCTACGGCATCGCGTGGGGCGCTCTCGGCGCGGCGGAATTCTGCTGGCATCAGGCGCGCCAGTACACGCTCGACCGCATCGTCTTCGGCCGCCCGCTGGCTGCCGCGCAGATCGTCCAGCTCAAGCTCGCAAACATGATGACCGAAATCACCCTCGGCCTGCACGGCGCGCTGCGCCTCGGCCGCCTCAAGGATGAAGGCCGCGCGGCACCGGAAGCCATCTCGCTCATGAAGCGCAACAACTGCGGCAAGTCGCTCGACATCGCCCGCGTCGCGCGCGACATGCTCGGCGGCAACGGCGTGTCGGACGAATACCACGTCATCCGCCACGTCATGAACCTCGAGGCCGTCAACACCTACGAAGGCACCCACGACATCCACGCCCTCATTCTGGGCCGCGCGATGACGGGGATTCAGGCGTTCAGCTAAACCCGCGCAAAGACACGGCAATAAAAAACCCGGCTTCCGCCGGGTTTTTTATTTAGCCGATGTCAAATTCATTGGGAATGCGATACTTGCCGTCCTCGTCTTCTTGGACGGAAACGTTCACGCGATTGTGACGATAATCCATCGTCACCGCCTCTATGCCAAACGTAAAGCGGAGCACGAGGCCGTTGGCCTTGGCAACCTTTTCCATTTCTTCCATCACCGGATCGTTCTTATGCTTGGGCCGCACGGTCTTAAAGGGAACGCCCGGCTTCTCGATCACCTCGATTTCCCGACCGGCAAATTTGTTGAAAATCTTGCTGATGTCCTTTTCCATTTCTATCACCCGATCATAAAGCTGTTCTGGACGATGAACTTGCTACCGGATTTGACGACGTGCGCGTTGACGCGGTCGGTGCGGTAGTCCATCGTGCCGAGGGAGCCGGGGTACCAGACGCGCAGCGTAAGACCGTTGGCCTTAGCGACGTTGGTCATGCCTTGGACGACGGGGTCGAGCTTACCCTTGGACGGATCGACTTCCTTGCCGGCGAATTTATTGAACAGTTCGGATACATTTTTGCGCACGAATCATCCTCCATTATATGAATAAGGGGGATACTAAGGCACGGACTACTTGCGGCGCAAGGGAGGATAGACGGCGGCTTGGAGCGGTTCCCACATCTCGCGCGACGGCGCGGTCATGGTGAAGCGCGGACCGAAGAACGTCGGGTCGTAAGGCGCTTCCTCCGGCGCGAAGGCGGTATAGCCGCCGACTTCCGCGGCCAGCAGCACGCCCGCCGCATGATCCCACGGGGTCGAGGTGCCGATATGGACGATGGCATCGGCCGCGCCCGTGATGAAGCCCATGAAGTCATAGAGCGAGCAGCGCACGTTGATCACGTCGCGGAACAAGGGACGAACGGGATCGAAATGCCACGCCTGCGCGCCGCCCGCCTGAATGGCCATGTCCTGCATCGCCGGAAGCGGGTTCTTGCGCGGCAAACGCACGCCATCAAGGAAAGCGCCTTCGCCCTTCTGTGCCACCGCCATGCGGTTCTGCGGGATATCGTACATCCAACCGCATTGCGTGACGCCGTTCTGCACCAATGCGAGCAGCACGCCGAACATGCTGCGGCCGTGCGAGAAGTTGTAAGTGCCGTCGATCGGGTCGATGACCCAGACGGGCTGGTCAGATTTGAGTTTCTCGAGGACGCTCGCGTCTTTGGCCACCGCCTCCTCGCCCACGATCAGCGCGCCGGGCAGGACGTCAGGCAGCAGTTGCGAGAACATGCGCTCCGATGCCTCGTCGGCGACGGTCACGAAATCGCCCGGCTTCTTCTCGCGGATGTCGCCGTCGGCGAGGTTCTTGAAGCGCGGCGCGATCTCGGTCGCGGCGATGTGGCGGATGATCTCCTCGACCTTCGCGCTGTCGATATTCACGAGGCCTTCGCCTTCTTCTTGCGCGGCTTGGCCTTGGCGAGGCTATAGGCGGGGAACTGTGCGGCGAAACGGTCGATATCGGCAGGTTCCAATTCGACCTTGATGACGGCGGTCGCGTCATTGTCGGCGCGGTCGGTGACGTGGCCGCGTTCGTGCAGCCATGCGATGGCACGGCCGTCGGTCAGCGGGATGTCGGCATAGACCATGCGGCGGTCGCGGCCGAGATGGGCGTCGATGGCGGCAAGCAATTCGTCGATCCCCGTGCCGTCGAGGGCGGAGACGGCGACGACCTTGTCCTTGCGCTTGGCGCGATTGAGCATGGCGGCGCGCGTCTCGGGCGGCAGGCGGTCGACCTTGTTGAGCACCTCGATGATGCGCTCGTCGCGGTCGCTGTGGATGCCGAGGTCTTCGAGGATTTTCAGCACGTCCTCGCGCTCAGCTTCGGTATTGACCTGTGCGACGTCGCGCACGTGCAAGATGACGGCGGCGTCCTGCACTTCTTCCAGCGTCGCGCGGAAGGCGGCGACAAGATGCGTCGGCAGGTCGGAGATGAAACCGACGGTATCCGACAAGATGGATTTCTTGCCCGAGGGTAGCGGCAGCGCACGCATGGTGGTATCCAGCGTCGCGAACAACAGGTCCTTGGCGAAAACTTCGGCGCCCGTCAGGCGATTGAACAGCGTGGATTTTCCGGCGTTGGTATAGCCGACCAGCGCGACGATCGGGTACGGCTCGCGCTTGCGGCTCTCGCGCTGGATGCGGCGGTTGCGGCGCACGTCTTCGAGCTCTTCCTTCAGCTTCTTGATCTTGTCGTCGATCATGCGGCGGTCGAGTTCCATCTGCTTTTCGCCGGGGCCGCCGAGGAAGCCCGCGCCGCCGCGCTGGCGCTCGAGGTGCGACCATGCCTTGACGAGGCGCGTGCGCTGGTACGAAAGCGCGGCGAGGTCGACCTGCAGCACGCCTTCCTTGGTGCGCGCGCGTTCGCCGAAAATCTCGAGGATCAGGCCGGTGCGGTCGATGACCTTGCAGCCCCATGCCTTCTCAAGGTTGCTTTGCTGCACAGGCGCCAGCATCTCGTCGACGTAGACGAGCTTGACCTCGAGTTCCTTGACCTTTTCCTTGATGCGTTCGACCACGCCGGAGCCGAGCAGAGTCGCGGGCGTCGGCTGCTTCAGGTTGATGATCTCGCTATGGACGATATCGAGGTTGATCGCGCGCGCCAGCCCGACCGCTTCCTCAAGCGATGCATCGGGATCACGCGCCTCGTGCCGCGCGACACGCCCGTCTTCCGCCTTGGCATAGAGCAGCACAGGATGGATGACGAGGGTCTTGTCGGTCATGCAGGGACGGTTTCGGCCACGTAGTCCTCTTCCTCATCGAACAGCTTGATGGGCGAGGCTGGCATGATGGTGGAGATGGCGTGCTTGTAGATCAGTTGCGAATGGGAATCGCGGCGCAGCAGCATCGAGAAATTGTCGAACCACGTGATCGCACCCTGCAGCTTGACGCCGTTGACGAGGAATACCGTCACCGACATCTTGTCCTTGCGCAGCTTGTTGAGAAACTTGTCCTGAAGATTTTGGCTTTTATCAGAAGACATCGAAACGAAACTCCCTTAAAAAATACCTCTGGCTTGAATGCTGTTGTTTATAGACGAAAATCCTCATACGAAACAGAGATTTATGAATTCCATAAGGTCCGCGTGATGCCCGAAACGGCGTGCCGGCGGATTGTCCCGGAGCATGTCTTCCGGCGGCGTCTTGGTCTCGATCAGGATCGGCGTGCAGCCGGTGTTGTGCGCGCAGATCATGTCGGTATGGCTGTCGCCGATGAACCAGACGTCGGGACCGGGCACGATGCCGCTCGCATCCAGCGCCATGCGCACGGGGGCGGGATCGGGCTTGTCCGCGCTGGCGTCGCCGGCGCCGACGATGCGGTCGAAATAGCGCTCGAAACCGATATGCTCGGCCTCCGCGCGCAAGAGCGGCCCGCGCTTGTTGCTGACCACCGCCAGATAGACATTGCGGGCGGAGAGGTCTTTCAGCACCGCCTCGACATCGTCGTGGATCTTCATGTTGTCGAGGAAGATGCGGCTGAAGGTCTCGTAGTAGATCTTGTCCGCTTCCTGCCAGCGGTCGCCGAATAGGCTCTGGAACAGGTCGCGCGCGGAACCGCCGCAGCGGCGGCGCGCCTCGGCGTCGGACCATGCCTCCATCCCCATGCCGGTGAGCGCGGCATTGAGCGCCTGCAGCGCGGTGCCCCAGCTGTTGACGATGGTGTCATCCCAATCGAAAATAACGGCCTTGGGGCGGGGAAGCGCGGTCATGGGTAACTCCAGCGTTTTTGCTTGTTGTCGGGGGTGCGGGCGGCATAGGCGAGGTAGACGTCGAGCACCTTTTTCGCCACCGGGCCGACCTTGCCGTCACCGATGCGATTTCCGTCCAGCTCGACGATCGGCGTGACCAGCGAGACGGCGGCGGTGGTGAAAATTTCCTTGGCCTTGTAAGCCTCGGCAGGCGTAAAGCCGCGCTCGATGATCTTGAAGTCGCCCAGCGCCTGCAGCGCGTTGCGCGTGACGCCCTTGAGGATCATGTTGTTCCTGGTCGAGCGGGTGATAAGCGTGCCCTTGGCATCCACCATCCACGCGTTGGTCGAGGAGCCTTCGGTGATGACGCCATCGTCGTCGAGCATGAGGGCCTCATACGCCCCCTGCTCCACCGCCGCCTGCTTGGCGAGCACCTGCGGCAGCAGCGCGGTCGACTTGATGTCGCGGCGCTTCCAGCGGATATCGGGCACGCAGACGGCCTTGCGCGGCACCAGCGTGCCGAAGGTCGCCGGGCGCAGGGTCATGACCAGCGTCGTGTCGGCATGCGCCGGGAACTTAAAGTCACGCGGCGCGGCGCCACGGCTGGCCTGAATGTAGAGGGAGCCGTTGTGCAAACGATTCCGCCGCGCCATTTCCTGCATGACGAAAACCAGCGATTGGCGCGGCATCGGCATCTTGATCTGGAGTTCGCGCAGCGAGCGCTCGAAACGGTCGAGATGCCCAGCTGCGTCGGCGAAGCGCCCGTTTATCAGCGCGACGACTTCATAAGCGCCGTCGGCGAACTGGAAGCCGCGATCCTCGATATGCACCTGCGCGTGCTGATGCGGCACATAGCGCCCGTTGACGTAGGAAATCCGCGGCATCGGCTTAACCCGCTTCCTGCTCTTTGTCGTTCGACTGGATGCCGACGGCCTTGAGCTTGCGGTGCAGCGCGGAGCGTTCCATGCCGATGAAGGTCGCGGTGCGCGAGATGTTGCCGCCGAAGCGGTTGATCTGCGACTGCAGGTATTCGCGCTCGAAAATCTCGCGCGCCTCGCGCAGGGGTTTCGACATCAGCTCGACCACGCCCTGGCCGACCATCGCGGTGACTTTTTGCTTGAGGTCAGGCGGCATCATGGCGGCGGTGATGGGCTCGTTCCCCTCGCCGTCGGCCATGATCAGCAGCCATTCGATGACGTTCTTGAGCTGGCGCACGTTGCCCGGCCAGCCGTAGGACTGCATCAAGGCCACCGCGTCTTCCGCGAAGACGCGCGGCTGCGTGTTGGCGGCCAGCGCGGCCTGCTGCATGAACTTCTCGGCCAGCAGCGGGATGTCGCCGGTGCGGTCGCGCAGCAGCGGCATATCGATGGGCACGATGTTGAGGCGGTAATAGAGGTCCTGGCGGAAGCGGCCCTGCTCCATCAGTTCCTGCAAATTCTGGTTGGTTGCGGCAATCACGCGCACGTCGACCTCGACCACGTCGCTGCCACCGATGCGGGTGAAGTACTGGTCCTGCAGCACGCGCACGATCTTGGCCTGCGTCTCGAGCGGCATGTCGGCCACTTCGTCGAGGAACAGCGTGCCGCCGTGCGCCTGCTCGAGCACGCCGCGCTTGCCGCCGGAGCCTTCGGTGCCGAACAGCTCGGCCTCGATGCGCTCGGGCGCCAAAATCGCGCAGTTGAGCGCGACGTAATTCTTGTCGGCGCGCTTGGACAGGGTGTGGATCATGCGCGCGGCGACGTCCTTGCCGGTGCCGGGGCCGCCGGTGATGAGTACGCGGCTGCTGGTCGGCGCGACGCGCTCGATCGTCTGGCGCGCCTGATGGATCTGCGGCGATGCGCCGTGCAGCTCAGCCGATCCGCCCAGCGCGCGCAGGCGCAGCTCGCGGTTCTCGCGCTTCAGCCTGCCGGCTTCAAGCGCGCGCGTCATCAGCACCAGCAGCTTGTCGGCGTTGAAGGGTTTCTCGATGAAGTCATAGGCGCCGAACTGGATCGCGGAGACCGCCGTCTCGATATTGCCGTGGCCGCTGATCATGATGACGGGCACGTCCGCGTGGCTCTTGGAGAGCTTCTTGAGCAGCTCCATCCCGTCGATCTCGCTGTTCTCGAGCCAGATGTCGAGGATGACCGCGTCGGGCGCGCAGGCGGCGATCATCTTCACCGCCGTCTGGCTGTCGCCCGCGCCCTGGCAGACATAGCCTTCGTCGTTGAGGATGCCCTGAATGAGCATCCGGATATCGTCCTGGTCGTCGATGATGAGAATATTGGCAGGCATCAAGATTTTAAATCCATTGGGAAGACGATTGTGGCTTTCGCACCATACCCTGTGTCTATGCCGACACTATCTTCTAGTACCACACTTCCGCCATGGTCTTCCATAATTTTCTTCACGATGGCGAGGCCGAGGCCGGAGCCTTTTTTCTTTGTCGTGACATAGGGTTCCATCAGGTTCTCGCGGTCCTTTTCGGGCAGGCCCAACCCGTTGTCCTCGACCGAAACCACCACGTTGCCGCCACGGGCATCGACGTTTAATTTCACATAACCGCTACTCGCCGTTTTCTGCTGCCGCTCGCGGATGGAGTCGATGGCGTTTTGCAACAGGTTGGTCATGACCTGCGTCAACTGCGTGCGGTCATAGTTGGCCATGATGACGGGATTGGGCGCCGTGAACTCAAACCGGATGTCCGGCCACGCCTGCTGGTGCAGCACCAAGGCATCGCGGCAGGCGTCAACGACGTTTTCATGCCGCTTGATGGCCACAGGCATCCGCGCATAGGCCGAGAATTCGTTGACCATGTGGCCGATCTCCGCCACCTGGCGCACGATGGTGTCGGTGCACTTCTCGAACGTCTCGGGATCGTCGGAGATCTGCGGCAGGTACTTGCGCTTGAGGCGCTCGGCGGAGAGCTGGATGGGCGTCAGCGGGTTCTTGATCTCGTGCGCGATGCGGCGCGCGATGTCGGCCCACGCCGCCTTGCGCTGCGCGGAGACCAGCGCGGAAATGTCGTCGATGGTGGCAACGGAATCGTGCCCCCCCTCTTCCGTCGTGATGCGCAGCAGCACCGCGCGGCGCGGCGCGTCTCCGGCGGCGAATTCGAGCTGCAGCTGCGCAGGCTTGTCGGGCGTCTGGTAGGCTTTCGCCAGCAATTCGGCAGCGGCGGGGATGAAATCCGCCAGCTTCGCGCCCACCAGCGCGCGGCCGCTGTCGCCGACCAGCAGTTCTTCCGCGCGTGCGTTGGCGAGGATGATGAAGCCCTCGTCGTCAAGGCCGATCACGCCCGAGGACGCGCCCGCCAGGACGGCTTCGGTGAAGCGGCGGCGCTCTTCCAGCATGCGGTTGGCGGCGACCAGCTCGTCGCGCTGGCTCTCGATCTGGCTGGTCATGCGGTTGAAGGCGCGACCGAGCAGGCCGATCTCGTCGTCGCTGTCGGTTTCCGGCACGCGCACGCCGAGCGCGCCCGTCCGCACCCGCTCCGCCGCGACGATAAGGGCGCTGATCGGCATCACCAGTTCTTCCGCAAAGACGAGGCCGAACCACACGGCCGCCAGCAGCAGGATCAGCGAGACGACGACGAAGATCGCGGTGACCGAGATCTGCAGCTGCATCTTGCGGCCCTGCAGGGTCGAATATTCCTTGACGGCGTTCTCGGTGGTGTCGATGTGGGCGAGCACGCTGGCATCCACCAGCCTGCCGACGTAGAGGTAGCTGTCGTAAAAGCGGTCGAGCCGCACAAGCGCGCGGATGCGGTCGCGGCTGCCGCCGGTGAGCAGCACCACGTCGCCATTGGCCGCCTCGCGCAGCACCTTCTGCGGGAGGCGGTCGAATTCGAGCGTGAACGACAGACGCGAGCGCGCCAGCACCTTGCCGTCCGACGTCACCACGATCGCTTCCGGCAGATTGCGCAGCTGCGACTGCGTCTGCATGTAGTTGTCGAAGGCGGCATGGTCGTAAGAGAGCTCCAGCGCCTCGCGGTTGAGGTCGTTGGCCATGGCGAGCACGTCGGCCTTGATGACCTGCTGGTGCTCGTTCAGGTAGGCCTGCGCGACTTCGAGAGACTCATGGATCGCCGTGCTGACGCGGTCGTTGAACCACACGTGCACGCCGAGGTAGAGGAAGACCGAGGAGAAGATCGCCATCAGGACCGCCGGCGCCGCCGCCAGCACGCCGAAGACCAGCACGAGCCGCACGTGCAGCTTCGCCCCCGCGATGCCGCGCCGGCGCTCGCCCCACAGCCGCACGATGCGGTGCGCGATGACCGCGCCGAGCAACAGCAGCAGCACGAGGTCGAGGTTGAGGAACCAATAGACGATGTCGGTATCGTTCGACCGCGCGATGAGCACGGCATAGGTCGCCACGCAGGAGGCGATGGCCGCGAGCGTCAGCAGCACCATCACGCGCCGCGACAGCGCCAACCGCGAAAGAAGGCTGGCCAAAGACCGCATGTTCATATGCAAATACCCATGATGACGGGTATATTTGCGCTAAATGAGGGGGAAGACAAGGGAAAGAACGGGCTTACTTATGCGCCGCGAAAACCTGGCTCAGGAGACCTTGGTCGTTGGCGGTCTGCGCGCGCGCCTTCTCGGGCGCGTCAGAGGTGACGGCCTTCTGGAACAGCGCGGTTTCGTATTCCGAAAGCGCGGCTGCAGCAGATTTTGTAGGTTGGCTCCAATACGTCATCGTTAAACCCAATACGCTCAAACTGAATAAAACTAAGGATAATATAAGACTGATATTATGTCAATAACACATATCGTCTAAATTTCCTATATAGATCAGCCTCTTGCGTAAATCCTCTGTTGAACAGTCGAGAACGCGGTTCGACGCGCTCTAACTTTGCTATGTGAAGGCACTTTAATAGTACCTACCCAACCCTATGTCAATACGAGAATTTTAGAGCTCGACGACTTCACCGACGCCCGCGATGGCGCGCAGCGACTTCGGCATGCCTTCGGCGATGTTCCAGCCGCCCGGCAGCTCGATTTCAGCCGTGCGCGGCCCGGTATCGACCAACAGGGCAACCTTCACGCGGCCCTGGCCGGCCTGCTCCAGCAGCTTCTTGATGCGTGCCACTGCTTCGCCGCCCGAGACGCGGATGCTCAGCTTGCGGGTGACGCCCTGCACCGCCTGCATCAGCGGCTCAACAGTCTGGGCGAGGAAGCGGAGCTCGTCTTCGTTCTTGCGGTCGACGTCGACCGAAAGCAGCACGGCGTTACCCGCCTCCAGCATGTCGCGGCTGAGCGCCAGCAATTCGGAGAACACCATGATCTCGAAGACGCCGTAGGGGTCGGAGAGCTGCACGAAGGCGAAACGGTTGCCCTTTTGCGACGTGCGCTCCTGCTTGCGCACCACGATGCCCGCCATGCGCAGGCGGTTGGTGGCGGCGCCCATCAGCGCTTCGGCCACCTTGTTCGACGGCACCACGCGCAGGCGTTCCAGCTGCAGCGCCATGTTGCTGAGCGGGTGCGATGAAAGGTAGAAGCCGACGGCCTCGAATTCCTGCCTCAACTTCTCGAGCGGCTCCCATTTGTCGGCCTTGGCGAGTTCGGGCGCCGGCAGGCTGTCGCCCGCGCCGCCGAAGAGGCTGACCTGCCCACTGTTCTTTTCCTCGACGCAGGCGGCGGCGTATTTCAGCAAGGTCTCGCACGACGCCAGCATCTGCGCGCGGTTCGGGATCATGGCGTCGAAAGCGCCGGCTTGCGACAAGGATTCCATCTGCCGCTTGTTCAGCACGCGGCCGTCAAGGCGGCGCGCGAAATCGTAGACGTCCTTGTACGGCCCGTTCTTCTCGCGCTCGGCAACGACCGAGATCATCGCGCTCTCGCCCACGCCCTTGAGCGCCGCCAGCGCGTAGCGGATCGACTTGCCGCCTTCCGCGTCCTTCTCTACCGAGAAGCGCGGCAGCGAGTGGTTGATGTCGGGCGGCAGCAGGTCAATCTTCATCTTCAGCAGTTCCTGCCGCGTCATCGCCAGCTTGTCGGTGTCGTTGAGGTCCTGCGTCATGTTGGCAGCCATGAATTCGACCGGGTAATGGCACTTCAGGTATGCCGTCTGGAACGCGATGTAGCCGTACACGGCCGAGTGCGCCTTGTTGAAGCCGTAGTCGGCGAACTTTGCGATGGTATCGAAGATGGCGGAGGCCTTTTCAGGATCGATGTTGTTGGTCTTCTGGCAGCCTTCGACGAAGATCTGGCGCTGCGCGTCCATCTCCGCCTTGATCTTCTTGCCCATCGCCCGGCGCAGCAGGTCGGCGCCGCCCAGCGAATAGCCCGCCAGCACCTGCGCCGCGCTCATGACCTGTTCCTGGTAGATCATGACGCCGTAGGTGGATTCCAGCACCGGCTCCAGCAGCGGGTGCATGTACTCGATATCCTTGTTGTTCTTCAGGTTCTGGATGTAGAGCGGGATGTTCTCCATCGGCCCCGGGCGGAACAGGGCCACGATAGCGGTGATTTCCTCGAAGTTCTTCACTTCCATCTGCCGGCAGAGGTCGCGCATGCCCGCGCTTTCAAGCTGGAAGACGGCGTAGCACTCGCCGCGCGCGAGCATCTTGTAAGTCGCCGCGTCGTCGAGCGGGAACTTGAGCGGGTCGAGTTCTTCGCCCGTCGTTTCCTTGATCAGGCGGATCGCGTCCTTGATGACCGTCAGCGTCTTGAGGCCGAGGAAGTCGAACTTGACGAGGCCCGCCTGCTCGACGTCCTTCATGTTGAACTGCGTCGCGGGAATGTCGGAGTCCGGGTCGCGGTAGAGCGGCACCAGCTGGTCGAGCGGCCGGTCGCCGATCACCACGCCCGCCGCGTGGGTGGAAGCGTTGCGGTAGAGGCCTTCGACCTGCAGGGCGATGTCGAGCAGCTTCCTGACCTGTTCGTCCTCGTCGCGCAGCTGGCGCAGCGGTTCCTCGGTCTCGAGCGCCTTGTCGAGGCTGATCGGCTTGGCAGGGTTCTGCGGCACCAGCTTGGCGACCTTGTCGACGTGGCCATAAGCCATGCCCAGCACGCGCCCAACGTCGCGTACCGCCGCGCGCGCCTGCAGCTTGCCGAAGGTGGCGATCTGCGCGACGCTGTCGCGGCCGTATTTCTCGCGCACGTATTCGATGACCTCGCCGCGGCGTTCCTGGCAGAAGTCGATGTCGAAGTCGGGCATGGAGACGCGTTCCGGGTTCAAGAAGCGCTCGAACAGCAGGTTGGTTTCCAGCGGGTCGATGTCGGTGATGCGGAGCGACCAGGCGACGACCGAGGCCGCGCCCGAACCGCGGCCCGGGCCGACGGGAATGTCATGATCTTTCGCCCACTGGATGAAGTCCGAGACGATGAGGAAGTATCCAGCGAAGCCCATCTTGTTGATGACGCCCATCTCGAATTCGAGGCGGTCGTGATACTCTTTACGCTTCTCCGCGCGCTTCGCCTCGTCCCATTCGGGCTTGAAGACGTAGTTTTCGAGGCGCCAGTCGAGGCCCTTGCGCGCGCGCGCCGTAGCTTCCTCGGCCTCGCTGTTGCCGTTGCCCGCGTCGAAGTGCGGCAGGATCGGCTTGACCTCGGTCAGCATGTAGGCGCAGCGCTTGGCGATGGCGACGGTGTTCTCTACTGCTTCAGGCAAGTCCTTAAACAGCTCGATCATCTGCGCGGCGGACTTGAAATAGTGCTCGGGCGTCACGCGGCGGCGCTTGGCGTCCTGCACGAAAGCGCCTTCCGCGATGCACAAGAACGCGTCATGCGCCTCATAGAGCGCCGGCTCGGGGAACAGGCAGTCGTTGGTGGCGACCAGCGGGATGTTGTGCGCGTAGGCCAGCTCAACGCTTGCGTCTTCGATCGCGTCTTCTTCCGCAAGGCCGTGGCGCTGAATCTCGATATAAAGGCGGTCGCCGAAGGTCTTCTTGAGGTCGAGCAGCACACGCTCCGCCTCGTCCTTGCGGTTTTCCGACAGCAGGCGGCCGAAACTGCCTTTGAGCGCGCCGGTTAGGCAGATCACGCCTTCGGCATGCCCACGCACGTCGTTCCACGTGACCGCCGGCTTTTCCGCATGCGCGAGCGGCGTCAGGAACGCCTTGCTCGTCAGCTTCATCAGGTTTTCGTAGCCCTTGCGGTTCTGCGCCAGCACGACGAGATGGTCGGGCGCCTCCGTCTTGGGGTTTTTCTGTCCCTCCTGCTCCGGCTTCTCGACCCAGAGCTGGATGCCGATGATCGGCTGCACGCCCGCCTTCGCCGCATAGAGCGAAAACTGCTGCGCGCCGAACAGGTTGCCCGTATCCGTGACCGCGACGGCAGGCATATGGAGCTGCTTGCACAACTCCACCAACCGCCCGACCTGAATCGCGCCCTCCGCGAGTGAATACGCGGAGTGGACGTGCAGGTGCACGAAACCGGGATCGATGGTCGCCTTCTCAGTCATGATCCCGCCAATCTAGCCGAAAAAACCGGGCGGTTTAAGCGCTATTTATATGAAGGAAAACAACGGACTAAACGCGTCCATCCTTGAGCTGCAGCACGCGGTCCATGCGCTGGGCCAGCTCGGGGTTGTGGGTGACGATCAGGGCGCCGATCTGCAGCGAACGGATCGTCTCCATCATCGCGGCGAAGACGCTTTCCGCCGTGTGCGGGTCGAGGTTGCCAGTGGGTTCGTCGGCGAGCAGCAGCGCCGGGTCGTTGACCAGCGCGCGCGCGATCGCCACGCGCTGCTGCTCGCCGCCCGACATTTCGGAAGGGTAATGCTTCGCGCGTTTTTCCAGCCCGACGCGGACGAGCAGCGCCGTCGCCTTCTCCACCGCCTTCTTGCGCGGAACGCCCGCGATGGATTGCGGCAGCAGCAGGTTCTCGAGCGCGGTGAAATCCGGTAGCAGGTGGTGCGACTGGTAGACGAAGCCGATCTTGGTGCGACGCAGTTCGGTGCGCAGCTTGTCGGCGCGGCTTTTCACGTGCGTGCCGCCGATATGCACTTCGCCATGCGTCGGATTTTCGAGCAGGCCGGCGATCTGCAGCAGCGTTGTCTTGCCGCTGCCCGAAGGGCCGACCAGCGCGACAATCTCGCCGCGACGGATGGAAAGGTCGACGCCGTTGAGGATATCCAGCTTTTCACCGCCCTGACGGAAGCTACGCGTGATGCCTTTGAGTTCGAGGACGTTATTCACGGCGGAGGCCCTCCACAGGATCCAGCCTTGCCGCGCGCCATGCGGGATAGAGCGTGGCAAGGAACGACAGCACCAGCGACATGCCGATGATGAGCGCGGTTTCCGTCGGTTCCATCTTGGCCGGCAGCTTGGTCAGGAAATAGATCTCGTCCGAGAAGAGGTTGCGGTGCAGCAGGCTTTCCAGCCAGTGGCGGATTGCCTCGATATTGCGGCAGAAAACGACGCCGAGCAGCCCGCCCGCCAACGTGCCGACGATGCCGATCGTGGCGCCGGTGTAGAAAAACACCCGCACGATCATGCCGCGCGTCGCACCCATGGTGCGCAGGATGGCGATGTCCTGCCCCTTGTCCTTCACCAGCATGATGAGGCTGGAGATGATGTTGAATGCCGCTACGATGATAATGAGCGTCAGGATCAGGAACATCACGTTGCTCTCGACCTCGAGCGCGTTATAGAAGCTCGCGTTGCTGTCGCGCCAGTCCGATATGGCGTAGCCGCCGCCGAGCGCCTTGGCGATGTCGCTTTTGACGCCGTCGACGTTGGTCGCGTCCGGCGTCGCCACCTCGATGGAATCGACGCCTTCGCCGGTATCGAAGAACATCTGCGCGCGGTCGAGCGGCATGTAGACGAAGCTGCTGTTATACTCATACATACCGACGTCGAAGATCGAGCCGACGAGGAAAGCCTTGGAGCGCGGAATGGAGCCGAACGGCGTCACCTTGCCCTTGGGCGCGATCAGCAGGATCTTGTCGCCGAGGCCGAGGCGGTAATGCTCCGCCATCGACTTGCCGATCGCCACGTAATCTTCGCCGAACCCCTGGTCGCCCGGCAGGCGGTCGAGGATGGAGGAAGAGATGATCTTCTTCTGCGCGAAATCGCCCGCCGTCATGCCGCGCACGACCACGCCGCCCGCCGCGCCTTCGACGCTGAGCAGCGCCTGTCCTTCAACCACCGGCGCAGCCGAGACGACGCCCGGCACAGCCTTCAGCTTGTCGACGACCGGCGCATAAGAAGAGACCGAGCCGGATGCCGCATAGACGTTGATCTGCCCGTTCAGCCCGATGATGCGCCCGACGAGCTCGTCGCGGAATCCGTTCATCACCGCCATGACGATGATAAGCGTCGCCACGCCCAGCATGATGCCGAGAAACGAGAACCCGGCGATGACCGAGATGAAGCCTTCGCGCCGGCGCGAGCGCAGGTAACGTCCCGCCACCATGCTTTCGAAGGCCAAGCCCATCAATATGCCTTTGCTACAATGACCTTTTTACCGCCGTCTTCGAACGGCAGGCAGCGCGGCGTGACCGAGAAGTCCTTCTTGATCGCGTCGAACTCCGGCGCGTTCTGGATCAGCGCGTAGTCGATCTTGACGCCGCCCTGCTTGCCCGCGGCGAAAAAGTCGCGCATGCCCTTGAGGTCGGCGACATCATGGATCATCGCATGCATGCGGGTGCGCGCGCGTTCCAGCATGTCTTTTTGCATCTGCGCGAGCGTCGGGCCAATGTCGGCGAGGAATTGCTCGACGCCCGCCTTCTTCTTGCCGTCCTTGCCGAGGTCGCGGCGGGTGTAGGTGAGCTGGCCTTCCGCGATTTCGCGCGCGCCGACTTCGAGGCGCACCGGCACGCCCTTCTTGATCGCGCTCCACATCATGTCCGACGAACGCCCGCCCGACATGTCGACACGGGCGGAAACGCCCTGCGCGAGCAGTTTCTTGCGGATGTCTTCGCAGAATTCCATGATTTTTTCTTTATCAGCATCGGCATGCACGATGGGCAGGATGCCGACCTGATACGGCGCGAGCTTCGGCGGCATGACCATGCCGTCGTCGTCGGCATGGACCATGATAAGGCCGCCGATGGTGCGGGTGGAAAGACCCCACGACGTCGTCCACGCCAGTTTCTGCGTGCCGTCGCGGTCGAGGAACTTGATGTCGGAAGATTTGGCAAACGTCTGGCCGAGGTTGTGCGAGGTGCAGCCCTGCAAGGCTTTGCCGTCTTGCATGAAAGCCTCGATCGTATACGTCTCGATCGCGCCGGGGAAGCGTTCGTCCGGCGTCTTGGCGCCGACGAAGCCGGGCACGGCCATGTGGTTTTCGTAGAAGTCGCGGTAGACCTCGATCATACGCAGCGCGTCTTTTTCGGCGCCGTCGTGCGTCTCGAATACGTTGTGGCCTTCCTGCCAGAGGAATTCCGACGTGCGCAGGAAGATGCGCGGGCGCATCTCCCACCGCATCACATTCGCCCACTGGTTCACCTTGAGCGGCAGGTCGCGGTACGACTGCACCCAACGCGAGAAGCTCTCGCCGATGATGGTTTCCGACGTCGGGCGGATGATCATCGGCTCGGTCAGCTCGCCCGAAGGCTTGAGGCCGCCCTTGCCGTCCGCTTCGAGGCGGTGGTGCGTCACGACCGCGCATTCCTTGGCGAAGCCGTCGATATGCTCGGCCTCCTTGGCGATGTAGCTGAGCGGGATCAGCAGCGGGAAATAGGCGTTATCGACGCCCTCCATCTTGATCATGCCGTCGAGCGTCTTCTGGATGTTTTCCCACACCGCGTAGCCGTAGGGCTTGATGATCATGCAGCCGCGCACGGGCGCGTTCTCGGCCATGTCGGCGGCCTTGATGACGTTCTGGTACCACTCCGGGAAGTCGTCCGCGCGGGTCGGCGTGATCGCGGTGCGGGGCGCCTTGGCGGTTTGCGTTTTTGCTGCTTCGGTCATGGTGTCGCCTTTATTAAGAAAACTCGGTTTAGCCTACATATCCGCCGCACGGCGGTCAATCACTTTACGGTGATGCCGGGCTTGTAGCCCTTGCAGAGCGCGCGCAAAGAGGCCTCGGCGTCGCTTTCCAGCGGCTTGCCGTTGAAGGTCACATGGCCGTCCTTGTCGACCGTGACCTCGCCGATGACCGCTTTTTCTTCCAGGCCCGAAGGGACGGCGACGCCCATGTATTCCGCAACGTCGACTGTCACGTTGAAGCTGTACTTGTCGGGCAGCGTGATTTGCGGGCCCGCCACATCGGCCTCGACCACCGGCTTGCCATGCGCGTCGACGCCCGGCTTATAATCCGCGCTGCCGTCGACATTTGGCTGATAGACAGTCAGGTACTGGCAATCCTTGACATCGAGATCCGGCAGCTTCTTGGCAGGCGGCTTCTGCGCCATCGCGGTCAGGGCCAAAGCGCAGGCCAGCGCGATGAAAATTCGTTTCTTCATTTCGGATCTCCCATGAAATAGGCGTCCCAGTCGATGACACCGCTGACGACCAACGCGTGGATAACGGCGACCACCGCCGCCGCGATCAGGCTGTTGATGATGATTTTCTTCTTCAGGTTCGGCTTGGCGGGCGCACCGGCGTCGTAGCCTTTGCCCGGCTCGTCGTTGCGCTCGATGCCGAAAGGCAGCACGGTGAAGATCAAGACCCACCACACCAGCACATAGATGAAGGCGTCCATCGTGAAGCTCATGTCACACCCGCACCAGGTGCACGCGCGTCTGCGGCTTGCGGTCGAAACGTTCGTGGAAGAAGCGGCGCGCGGCGACGCGGACCAGCTCGGCCATCGCATCGTCGTCGCGGCGCTGGTCCTTCGGCATGTTGACGACGGCGTTGCGCACCGCATCGACCGCGTCCTGCAGGTGCTCGGCGTCCACGTCGCAGTTTTCGTCCAAAAGCCCCATCGCGGTGATCTTGGGCGAAGTCACTAGCTTGCCCGCCGAGTCCACGACGACCGTCACGACGGCGCTGCCGTTGAACATCATGCGCTTGCGCGTCAGGATCGCTTCATGATCGACGGCAACGAGGCGTCCGCCCTCGACCGCCAGCGATCCGATCTTCACTTCGCCGACGAAAGAGGCGATGCCCTCCGCCGCGATCTCAATCACCTGCCCGTTGGCCGGGATCAGCGATTGCCCGACGCCGCAGTCGCGCGCGAGCTGCGCGTGCTTTTCCAGCATCATCGGCTCGCCGTGCACGGGGATGGCGATCTTCGGGCGCGTCAGCGCATACAGGCGCTTGAGTTCGTCGCGATACGGGTGGCCGGAGACATGCACCGGCGCGTCGCGGTCGGTGACCACGGTGACGCCCGCCATGTGCAGGCGGTTCTTGATGCGGTCGATCGCGCGTTCGTTGCCCGGGATGGCGCGCGACGAGAAGATCATCACGTCGTTCGGGCGCAAGGCCACGCGCGGGTGGTCGTCTGCCGCGATGCGCGCCAGCGCCGCGCGCGGCTCGCCCTGCGACCCGGTGCAGATATAGACGATTTCGTCTTCATGCAGGCCGCCGGCATCGTCGGCCTCGATAAACGGCCGCACGCCGTCGAGGTAGCCGTTGTCGCGCGCCGCCTGATCCGTCTTCCATAGCGAGCGGCCGACAAGGCATACCTTGCGCCCGTTCGCCGCGGCCGCCGCATCCACGCTATGCAGGCGGGCGACGTTGGTGGAGAAGCAGGTGATGCCGATCGCGCCGGAAAATTCGCTGAACAGTTCGGTCAGGCTGGCCTGCACGTCGCGTTCGGAGCCGGAATGGCCGGGCACCATCGCGTTCGTGCTGTCGCCGATGACGGCCAGCAGCCCGGCATCGCCGCGCTTTTGCAGCATGGCTTCGTCGGTCAGCGCGCCTTCGATTGGGTCCTTGTCGAGCTTCCAGTCGCCGGTGTGCAGGATCGTGCCGACACCGGCCACCGTGAGCGCCAGCGCACTGGCCTCGGGGATCGAGTGGCACATGTCGATGAAATCGATCTTGAACGGCCCCAGCGTCAGGCTGCCGCGCAGCGGCACCGCGGTCATGCGCGTCTGATTGCCCCACGACTGCTCCGACACCGCGTTGCGGATGCGCGCGAGCGTGAACGGCGTGGCGTAGAGCGGCTTCTTCAGGCGCGGCCAGAGGTACTGGATCGCGCCGATATGGTCTTCATGCCCGTGCGTGATGACGATGCCGAGCAGCTTGTCGCCGAGAGATGCCGCGAAAGACGGGTCGGGCAGCAGGACGTCGACGCCCGGCATGGTTTCGTCGGCGAAGCTCATGCCGCAGTCGATCATGATCCACTGGTCTTTGTAGCCGTAGAGTGTCATGTTGCCGCCGAACTCGCCGCAGCCGCCGAGCGGCACCATGTAGACGGCGTCGTCCGCCATGTCGAAGTCAAGACGCGTCACAGATATACCTCGCCGGAGTTGATGGTGCGGATCGCGCCGTCGGCGAGGCGCAGTTGCAGGGCGCCCGTGGCGTCGATGCCGTCGAAAATGCCGGTGAGCGTTTCTTTCGGCAGGCGTGCCGTGATTTCAGCACCGCGCCGATGCGCGCGTGCGAGCCAATCTGCGCGGATACCCTCGAAGCCGCCGGCTTCCCATGCGTCAACCCGCGCCTCGATGCGCGCGACGAGCGCTTCCAGCACCTGCCGCGCCGTCGTCTCGACGCCTGCCTGCTTCAGCGACATCGCGCCCGGGGGAGCAGAGGTGATATTGACGCCGATGCCGACGACGGCCCAGCCCGCGTTGCCTTCCGTCTCGATCAGGATGCCCGCCGTCTTGAAGCCGCCGACCAGAACGTCGTTCGGCCACTTGACGCGCACATCGGGAACAAGCGCCTCAAGCGTCTCGGCCAGCGCCACCGCCGTCAGGAACGACAGTTGCCCGAGCACAGCCACGCCCGCACGGGGGCGCAAAATCATCGTCATGAAAAGATTGCCGGGGATGGAAACCCAGGTGTTGCCCTGCCGCCCCTTGCCCGCGCTCTGCGCGTGCGCCCAGACCACCGTGCCGGAAGCCGCGCCCTGCCGCGCCAATTCCTTGGCGTGGTCGTTGGTGCTGCCGATCGCTTCCAGCTCGATCAGGTTCATTTCATCAGCGACTGCGCCGCGGCAGTCGCGCTGTTGAGCAAAGGCCCCGGCAGCAGGATAAAGAAAAGGATCACGAAAGCGGAAGCCTTCAGCACCAGCTTCAGGACGGCATCGTCCGCCACATCAATGCCCTGCGCCGCGTCGTCGAAATACATGACCTTGATGATGCGGATGTAATAGTACGCCGCCACCACGCTGGTCAGCACGCCGACGATGGCGAGCGTGTAAAGCCCCGCCGCGACCGCCGACTGGAAGATGAACAGCTTGCCGAAAAAGCCCGCGAGCGGCGGGATACCCGCCATCGAGAACATCAGCGCCGCCATGATGAAGGCCAGCGCGGGTTGTTGCTTGCCAAGGCCGGCGAGGTCGGAGATTTCCTCGACCATCACGCCCTTGCGCTTCATCATCAGCACGACGGCGAAGACGCCGATGCTCATGATCATGTAGAGCGTGATGTAGATGACGATGCCCTGCAGGCCCGCCGCGCTCGACGCCGCAAGGCCGATCAGCGCATAGCCCATGTGGCCGATCGAGCTATAAGCCAAGAGGCGCTTGATGTTCTTCTGCGTGACCGCAGCCACGCCGCCGAGCGCCATGGAGAGCATGGAGATCGCGATGACGACCTGCTGCCACTCCGCGACCATGCCGCCGAAGGGGCCGGTCAGCACGCGCGCGATCAAGGCCAGAGCCGCCGCCTTGGGCGCGATGGCGAAGAAGGCCGTCACCGGGGTCGGCGCGCCTTCGTAGACGTCGGGCGCCCACATGTGGAACGGCACCGCCGAAATTTTGAATGCGAGGCCGGAGAGGATCAGCACCATGCCGACTACCACGCCCGCACCCGCGCCCTGCGCGTGGACAGCCTCGGCAATGGGTGCGAAACCCGTCGCGCCGGTGAAGCCGTAGACCAGCGACATGCCGTAGAGCAGCATGCCCGACGACAAGGCACCAAGCACGAAGTACTTGAGGCCCGCTTCGGTCGACTGTGTCTGGTCGCGACGGATCGACGCCAGCACATAGAGCGGCAAGCTTTGCAATTCGAGCGACATATACAGCGAGATCATGTCGTTGGCCGAGATCATCAGCATCATGCCGAGCGTCGAAAGCAGCACCAGCACCGGGAATTCCGGGCGGTCGATTTTCTCGCGCGTCATGTAGCCCTGCGCCATCAGCAAGGATGCGGCAGAGCCGGTGATGACGAGGAGCTTCATGTAAACGGAGAAACTGTCGCTCACGAACATGCCGCCGAAGGTCGTGCCTGCCAGCGCCGCCGACTTCGAAACCAGCGTGCCGACCGCGATCAACGCGAAGACGCCGCAACGCGCGACCAGCGTGTAATTCTCGCGCTTGCCCGCCACCGCAACGACCAGCAGCAGCATGGAGAGGATCGCCAGCGCCAGTTCGGGCGCGGCGAGGCTCAGGATCGGGGCCTGGAAGGGTTTCATTGTTCGACCTCATCTTGCGGCTGCGCGGCCGCATTGGCTTCGTTATAGCGGGTGATGACCTTTTCGATCGCCGGCGCCATCGGGTTGATGAAGCTGGAGGGGTAAATGCCCATCCAGAACACCAGCACGATCAGCGGCAGGAAGATCGCGATCTCGCGCGGCGACACATCGGCCATCGCGCGGACGTCCGCCTTGGTGAGTTCACCGAAGACGACGCGCTTGTACAGGAACAGCATATAGGCCGCGCCCAAGACCACGCCCGTCGCGGCAAGGAAGGTGGCCAGTGTGCTGACCTGATAGGTGCCGATCAGCACGAGGAACTCGCCCACGAAGCCGGAGGTGCCCGGCAGGCCGACCGATGCCATCATGAAGATCATGAAGATCGTCGCGTAGCGCGGCATATTCTGCACAAGGCCGCCGTAGCGCGCGATCTCGCGCGTATGCAGGCGGTCATAGACGACTCCGACGCAAAGGAACAGCGCGGCGGAGACAACGCCATGCGACAGCATCTGGAACATCGCGCCCTGCACGCCCTGCGTGGTGACGGCGAAGATGCCGAGGGTGACAAAGCCCATGTGCGCGACCGAGGAATAAGCGATCAGCTTCTTCATGTCTTCCTGCGCCAGCGCGACCAGCGAGGTGTAGATGACGGCGATCACGCTCAACGTAAAGACCAGCGGCGTGAAGTACGCTGAGGCCAGCGGCAGCATCGGCAGCGAGAGCCGCAGGAAGCCGTAGCCGCCCATCTTCAGCAGCACGCCGGCCAGGATAACGGAACCTGCCGTCGGCGCTTCTACGTGCGCGTCGGGCAACCAGGTATGCACCGGCCACATCGGCACCTTGACCGCGAAGGACGCGAAGAAGGCAAGGAACACCCACTTCTGCACATCAAACGGGATGTTTGCTTGCAGCAGCGTCGGGATGTCGGTGGTGCCATAGGTGTGATAAAGCGCCAGAATGGCGATCAGCAGCAGCACGGAGCCGAGCAGCGTATAGAGGAAGAACTTGAACGCCGCATAAACGCGGCGCTGGCCGCCCCAGACGCCGATGATGAGGAACATCGGCAGCAGAACGCCTTCGAAGAAGATATAGAACAGCACAAGGTCAAGCGCTGAGAACATGCCGATCATCATCGTCTCAAGCACGAGGAACGCGATCATGTATTCGCGCACGCGCTTTTGCACCGCTTCCCAGCTGGAGAGGATGCAGATCGGCGTCAGCAGTGCGGAAAGGAGAACGAAGAAGACCGAGATCCCGTCGACGCCCAGCTTGTAGGCGATGTTGAAGCCGGGGAACCACGTATGCGCCTCGACCAACTGGAACTCGCCCGAGGTTTTGTCAAAGCACGCATACATGCACAGCGACAGCGCGAAAACGGCCAGCGAGGTCACGAGCGCGATCACGCGCGCCGTTTTGTCGCCACGCACGCACATGATGATCGCCGCACCCAGCAGCGGCAGGAAGGTCAGGAGCGACAGAAAGGGATAACCGGTCATCGTTGCACCAGGATGTAAGCGGAAATAAAGATCACAGCGCCCGCCAGCATGGCGAAGGCGTAGTGGTAGACGTAGCCCGACTGCGCCCTGCTGGTCGCGTGCGAGGTGCCGGTCACCGCTTTCGCGATGCCGTCGGGGCCGAAGCCGTCGATAATCTTGCCGTCGCCGACCTTCCACAGCTTTTTGCCGAGCGCGAAGGCGGGAACGGTGCCGATCTTGTGGTACAGCTCGTCGAAGTACCATTTATGATAGAGGAAGTCATGCAGACCGCCGAACGTCTTGGCGAGACGGCCCGGCACGCTGGTCGCGCGTACATAAAAAATGTAGGCAAGCACAATGCCCGCGACACCCACCAGCGTCGGCATCAGCTTCGCCCATTCGACGATATGATGCGCATGCGGGATCGGGTCTTGCTCGGGGTTGACGAAGAGGCTCGCGCCCCAGAACGCGCCCCTGCCCTCGCCGACGAACAGCTCGTGGAAGGCGAAGCCGGCGAAGACCGCGCCGGCGGCCAGTACCAGCAGCGGCGCCATCATGACGGCGGGGGATTCATGCACGTGCTCCATCGTGTGATGGTCGGCGCACGGCTTGCCATGGAAGGTCATGAACAGCAAACGCCACGAATAGAAAGCGGTCATGAAGGCCGCCGCGATGCCCATCCAGTACGCGAAATGCGCGACGGGGCTGTGCGCCGCGAAGGCGGCTTCGAGGATCATGTCCTTGGAATAGTAACCCGCGAGGAACGGCACGCCCGCGAGCGCGAGGTTGCCGATCCACATCAATATATAGGTCGAAGGAATGAGCTTCCAGATGCCGCCCATCTTGCGCATGTCCTGCTCGCCCGACATCGCGTGGATAACGGAACCTGCGCCCAAGAACAGCAGCGCCTTGAAGAATGCGTGCGTGAACAGGTGGAAGATCGCCGCGCCATAGGCCGAGACGCCGAGCGCGAAGAACATGTAGCCGAGCTGGCTCATGGTCGAATAGGCGATCACGCGTTTGATGTCAAATTGCGTCAGCGCGATGGTGGCGGCGACGAAAGCCGTCGTAGCCCCCATGACGGTGATGAACAGGCGCACCGGCTCCGCGTATTCAAACAGCGGCGAGCAGCGCGCCACAAGGAACACGCCCGCCGTCACCATCGTCGCCGCGTGGATGAGCGCGGAAACCGGCGTCGGGCCTTCCATCGCGTCGGGCAGCCATGTGTGCAGGCCGAGCTGCGCGGATTTGCCCATGGCGCCGACGAACAGCAGCGCGCAGATCAGGTTGAGCGCGCCGAATTCGTGGCCGAGGAAGATCATCTTGACGTCGCTCATCTTGCCCGCCGCAGCGAAGACGGTCGTGAAATCGAGCGCGCCGAACAGGAAGAACACGCCCATGATGCCGAGTGCCAAGCCGAAGTCGCCGATGCGGTTCATGACGAAGGCCTTGATGGCCGCGTTGTTGGCGCTCTCTTTTTTGTTCCAGAAGCCGATCAGCAGGTAAGATGCGAGGCCCACCCCTTCCCAGCCGAAGAACAGCTGGACGAAGTTGTCGGCCGTCACCAGCATCAGCATGGCAAAGGTGAAAAGGCTCAGGTAGGCAGTGAAACGCGCGCGGGCGTCGTCGTGGCTCATGTAGCCGACGCTATATATATGAACGCAGGCCGAGACGACGTTGACCACCACCATCATGACGGCAGAGAGCTGATCGACGCGCAGCGCCCACGAAACGTTGAGCTTGCCCGAGGAAATCCAAGTGAACAGGTCGACCACGCGCGGTTGGTGGTGCAGCACGACGTCGTTGAACAGCGCGATGGAGCATCCCGCCGCGACCAGCATCAGCAGGCAGGTGACGGCGTTGGCGGCCTTGTCGCCGATCTGGCGGCCGAACAGCCCTGCGATGAGCGCGCCGAGGAGCGGCGATGCGACGGCGATGATTTCCATGGATTTATCCCTTCAACGAACTGATATCTTCGACCGCGATGGAGCTCTTGTTGCGGAAGAACGCAACGAGGATGGCAAGGCCGATCGCCGCCTCCGCCGCCGCGACGGTGAGGATGAACATCGAGAACACCTGCCCTGCGAGGTCGTGCAGATAGGTGGAGAACGTGACCAGATTGATCTGCACCGACAGGAGTAAAAGCTCGATCGACATCAAAATGACGATGACGTTGCGGCGGTTGAGGAAGATGCCGACGACGCCGAGCATGAACAGCGCGGCGGAAACGGTCAGGAAATGGGTCAGGCCGATATCGAGCATCATTCAACTCCCGCGCCAGTTTCAACTTTGACGACCTTGAGCACGTCGGACGCGCGGCGCGAGACCTGCGCTGAGACGTTCTGGCGGCGCGTGTCCTTGCGCTGGCGCAGCGTCAGGGTGATCGCGCCGATCATGGCGACCAGCAGGATGAGCCCTGCGAGCTGGAAGGGGTAGACGTATTGGGTATAGAGCACTTCACCGAGGGCGTGGACATTGGATACAGCCGCCGCATCCGGCGCCGGCGCGGCCACGCGGGCCAAAGCGCCTTCGCTGATCGTCCAGTGACGGTAGAGGAAGAACAGCTCGCCGAGCAGCAAGCCGCCGACCAGCCCGCCCGCCGGCAAGTGACGCATCGCGCCCGTGCGGAGTTCGGCGAAGTTAATGTCGAGCATCATGACGACGAAGAGGAACAAGACGGCGACCGCGCCGACGTAGACGATGACCAGCGTCATGGCGATGTATTCCGCGCCCAGCAGCACGAACAGCCCCGCCGCGTTGAAGAACGCGAGGATGAGGAACAAGACCGCATGAACCGGATTGCGCGCCGAAATGACGGCGGCGGCGCTGCCGATCAGGATGGCGGAGAAGACGTAGAAGAAAATGGTTTCGATCATGACTTTACCTGAACTTCGCATCCGCCGCGATGTTCGCGGCGATTTGGGCTTCCCAGCGGTCGCCGTTGGCGAGCAGCTTTTCCTTGTTGTAGAGCAGTTCTTCGTGCGTCTCGGTGCCGTATTCGAAGTTGGGGCCTTCGACGATGGCGTCGACGGGGCAGGCTTCCTGGCACAGGCCGCAGTAGATGCACTTGGTCATATCGATGTCGTAGCGCGTGGTGCGGCGGCTGCCGTCGTCGCGCGGCTCGGCTTCGATGGTGATGGCCTGCGCGGGGCAGACGGCCTCGCACAGCTTGCAGGCGATGCAGCGTTCCTCGCCGTTGGCGTAGCGGCGCAGCGCGTGCTCGCCGCGGAAGCGCGGGGAGAGCGGCCCCTTCTCGAACGGATAGTTGAGCGTGACCTTCGGCTTGAACATGTAGCTGAACGTCAGCGCGAAGCCTTTGACCAGCTCGACGAGGAAGAAGCTGCGAACCGTTTTTGCGACTGACATATGATTACATCCCCGGCAGTGCGTGGTTATAGAGAAGGACGCCCGCCATCAGAACAACCCACAGCAGCGTAAACGGCAGGAAGACCTTCCAGCCGAGGCGCATCAGTTGGTCGTAGCGGTAGCGCGGCAACGTGCCGCGCGCCCAGATAAAGAGGAACAGCACGAAAGCGACCTTGAGCGCGAACCAGATCACGCCCGGAATCACGGCCAGCGCCGCGATGCCGAACGGCGGCAGCCAGCCGCCCAAGAACAGGATCGACGTCATGCCGCTCATCAAAATCATGTTGAGGTATTCGCCGAGGAAGAACAGCGCGAAGGTCATCGACGAATATTCGACGTTGAAGCCGCCGACCAGCTCGGACTCGCCTTCCGGCAAGTCGAAGGGCGAGCGGTTGGTCTCGGCCAGCGCGGAGACGACGAAGACGATGAACATCGGGAACAGCAGCAGCGACACCCACCACGGATGCTGCGCCAGAACGATGTCGGAGAGGTTCAGCGAGCCGGTGGTCAGCAGGACGGTGACGAGGACAAGCCCCATTGACACTTCATAAGAGACCATCTGCGCCGCCGAACGAAGGCCGCCCAGGAACGCATAGCGCGAGTTCGACGACCAGCCCGCCATCAAAATGCCGTAGACGCCGAGCGACGAAATGGCGAAGAGGTACAAGACACCGACGTTGATATCAGAGAGCACCCAGCCCGCGTTGACCGGAATGACCGCCCACGCCACAAGGCTGAGGATGAACGTCAGCATCGGCGCCATGACGAAGACGAACTTGTTGGCGCCCGAGGGGATGATGGTTTCCTTGCCGAGCAGCTTGACCGCGTCGGCGAAAGGCTGCAGCAGGCCGAAGGGGCCGACCATCATCGGGCCTTGGCGCATCTGCATGGAGGCCAGCACCTTGCGCTCCGCATAGGTCAGATAGGCCATGCAGATCAGCAGCGGCACCGCCAGCATCAGAACCTTGGCGACGATCCACAGCAGCGGCAATACATAGTCCACGACGATCGGGTTGTGCAATAAATCAGCCATGGGCCACCTTCCGCTTTTCGCCGAGGAACGCCTTGCTGCACGCCGCCATGACGTCGGAGGCGCGGGTGATCGGGTCGGTCATGTAGAAATTTTCGATGGTCGTGCCGAACGGCGTGCGGTCGACGGGGCCTTGTTTGCCGAAGGTCGTCCACTTGGCCGGCGTCACCGCGCCGATATCGCCGAAGATCGCGTTTTCGCGCACGAGGCGCTGGCGCACTTGCGCCAGCGTGTCATACGGCAGCGTGCGTCCGAGCACTTCGGAGAGCGCGCGGATGATCTTCCAGTCCTCGCGTGCCTCGCCGGGCGGAAACACGGCCTGACGCGCATGTTGCGGGCGGCCTTCGGTGTTGACGTAGGTGGCGTTCTTTTCGGTATAGGCGGCACCCGGCAAAATCACGTCGGCGCGCACAGCGGCGCGGTCGCCGTGGTGGCCTTGGTAGACGACGAAAGTCTTCTCGCCGATCTTGGCCGTGTCGATTTCATCGGCGCCGAGCAGGTAGAGGAAGTTGACCTTCTCCCAATCCGCTTCCGTACCGGTGGCGAAGCCGAGCGACAGCGCGCCCACGCGGCCTGCGGCGGTGTGGAGCAGGTTAAAGCCGTTCCAGCCGTCACGCACCATGTTGAACTTCTCGGCCACCTGACGCGCGAGCGCATGGATCGCCGCGCCGTCGGCACGACGCAATGCGCCTGCGCCGAGGATGATGACGGGGTTCTGCGCCTTCGACAGCACATCGGCGAATTCGCCCTTGCCGAGCGCGAGTTCTTCGAGCGTGGCGGGGCCTGCACCCAAGTGCTTGTAGGGATAATTGAGGTCAATCTGCGGGCCGATCACGCCGACCTTGACGCGCTTGGCCAGCCACGTCTTGCGGATGCGGGCGTTGATCATCGCCGCTTCCACGCGCGGGTTGGTGCCGACGAGCAGGATCGCGTCGGCTTTTTCCAGCCCCGCGATGGTGGTGTTGAACAGGTAGCCGCACGCATGCGCGGGGTCGATCTGTGCCTTGTCTTGGCGGCATTCGAGCTTGGCGCCGCCGAGCGCTTCCATCAGATCCTTGAGCGCGATGATGGACTCGCAGTCGGCGAGATCACCCGCGACCGCGCCGAACGTCGCGCCGTGCGCCTTGGCGGCGATGGCGTCGAAAGCTTCCTGCCAAGTGGCGGGATGCAGGCGGCCGTTGCGGCGCACATAGGGCTTGTCGAGGCGCTGGTTCTTGAGGCCGTCAACGGCGAAGCGGGTCTTGTCGGAGATCCACTCTTCGTTCACGTCTTCGTTGAGGCGCGGCAGAACGCGCATGACTTCGCCGCCGCGCGCATCGACGCGGATGTTGGAGCCGACGGCGTCGAGGACATCGACGCTCTCGGTCTTGCGCAGCTCCCACGGGCGCGCGGAAAAGGCGTAAGGCTTGTTGGTCAGCGCGCCGACGGGGCAGACGTCGATCAGGTTGCCCGACAGCTCCGACGTCGCCAGTTGCTGCACATAGGTGCCGACCTCGATATATTCGCCACGGCCGATGAGGCCGAGTTCCTGCACGCCCGCGATTTCCTCACCGAAGCGGATGCAGCGCGTGCACTGGATGCAGCGCGTCATGACGGTCTTGACCAGCGGGCCGAGTTCCTTGTCCATCACCGCGCGCTTTTCTTCCTGATAGCGCGAGCGGTCGTAGCCGTAGGCGACGGCTTGGTCTTGCAAATCGCATTCGCCGCCTTGGTCGCAGATGGGGCAGTCGAGCGGGTGGTTAAGCAGCAGCATTTCCATGACGCCGTTGCGCGCCTTGTGCGCCATCGGCGATTGCGTCTTGACGACCATGCCGTCCGCGCAAGGCATCGCGCAGGAAGCCACCGGCTTCGGCGACTTCTCGACTTCGACCAAGCACATGCGGCAGTTCGCCGGCACCGACAGCTTGTCGTGGTAGCAAAAACGCGGAATCTCGATCCCGAGCTGTTCCGCCGCCTGAATGATGGAGGTGCCCGCGGCGACCTCGACTTCCATTCCGTCGATTGTGAGTTTAGGCATGAGACAGATCCTTCGTATTTACCCCATTAGAAAAGGGGCCGATTCTTGTAACTTTCAAAAGAAGAACATGCAGGGCAGCCAACAAGCACATAGTCGGCAACATAATAAATGACGCACTCGCCACGCTTTCATAAAAAGCCGACAAACGTCTTCCCCATTCGACATGGCTTTCCATCCGCACCATCTGCCACAAAACGATAAGCACTTCAGCAGCAAGCACCAGACCAACACCAAGAAGGATATAATGCCTTCCTTTGGCATCCTTCTTGGCAAGCAGCACGCAGGAACCAATAAAATAAGCCACGGCCAAAATTGCATACAGTCTTGACGCAAACCAAACCGTGATGAAGTAAGCTTCGCCGTCCAGATGCCCATTGTTCATTGCAATAAGAAGCACGCGTGACAAGAAAACAGACGCAAACAATGCGACACCCGCCGGCACCGCCAGCAACAGCAGGCTCCGCAAGAAGGTAAACAGGTTTATATTGCACCCTTCGCTCACGCTGCAATCCTCTTACGATATTCCAAAATCCGCTTCTCCATTTCGGGACGGAAGTGTTTGATGAGGCCTTGGATGGGCCATGCGCTGGCGTCGCCGTGGGCGCAGATGGTGTGGCCTTCGATTTCGCTGCCGATATCGAGCAGCATGTCGATTTCTTCCAGCTCGGCCTGACCTTTCACCATACGCTGCATGATGCGGTACATCCAGCCGGTGCCTTCGCGGCAGGGCGTGCACTGGCCGCAGGACTCGTGCCAGTAGAAGCGCGCGAGGCGGGCGATGGCGTAGATGATGTCGGTCGACTTGTCCATGACGATGACAGCCGCCGTGCCGAGGCCGGAGTTGGCCGTGCG